>NZ_JBSZCV010000015.1:0-516695 GCF_054166705.1 Nitritalea sp. | reverse complement strand
TATTGGGCTTTCTGCGAACAAACATGACTAAAAGTACTAAAAAAATACCTCTGGGACACCCGATTTAACAACACTAAAATTGTAAATAATTAAATATCAACCATTTAATTAAAAATGGGACTGACGACTGTCGAAGTCAGGTGCATAGGTTAGGAGAAAGGATAAGAACCTGCCGGAGACTGGATCTTTTTTAATTCTCCTACGGTGTTAGGCTTTTAATTTCGGAAAATGATAGAAAAATTCATTTAGAATTAATCTAAATAAATGTTGCGCATTTCATCCGCGTGCTGCATCTTTGTACTGTATAGAATTAATCTAAATAACCAGAACAGATTGTTTTCATGCACGCATGGTTGGACAGGAAATAGATCGGAGGAGCGGAGGCTTTACCCCCTATTTTCCACGAAGTAGGAGAAGATTTATTTCCCAGCTATGCATTCTAAAGTCCTAGGTTCGGCCCTAAAGAGAAAAACATGCTCGATTGGGTTTATTTGTGATGCTTTTCAAAGAAGGGCTGAACGCTAGGCGCTAGGAATTAACGAAAGAAAAGATGGAGGAAAATTGTGCACAAAAAATTTTAGCAGAATCCTACTGCTATACCATCACCCAGTGTCAGGTGTGTGGCAACATCCAAATCCACGATGGCATTTATGTTTTTGGCTTTACCCCACAGGCTTTACGTGCCTGGGTCAAAGAAATTTTGACCTTAGACTTTGACCGCCGCTGTAGGTATGATGGGGACATCCCCTACTTGCAGCTCTATGCTCCCTTGCATCAGTACGAGTATTTGTTTTTCCGCGACCAGTTTGAGGAGTACCAAGATCTTTTGGGTCAAACCTTAGCGATTTTGGATGCTTATGCCATCGTATCGCCTCAGGTATAGGTAGCAGAGGAGGTTACCGTTCGCAATAGAGTGGCCGTGGCTACATCCGATACGCCTACTGGCGTGATTTTTCATCGAAGTCCTTGATATTTTTTAGCCCGGCCTCTTTTTTACCCATCAAAACCCAAGCAGCACAAGTTATTTGGTGGCGGAGTCTCAGATAGCCACATGGCTTCAATAGGCGGATTACAGGCGATTCCCCATCTTTAGCCCGAGCAGGAACGATCCGTCGCGGTACATCTATTCTAAACCGTGCGGAATCAAAACATAGGAAACAGCCATCTTCGCGTCAATCGCATCGCGTGGGGATTATCGATTAATTAGGGGGCCAACACAGCACTATTTATCACCTATTAAAAATTTACAACCAACCCCTTAAATTTCCAATAGCGCTTACCTCATTTTTTTAGAAAGCCTCCACCCAAAGGATTCTACAGCGATGTTCACCTTTGGGCGAAGCCCAAAACGGACATCGCTACTTATTTTCAAAAATAGCACATCTCCCCCCAAAATGTTCGTTTGCTTTCTTTTCCTTTCGTTTCTATGTTCGTTTGCTTTCTTTTCCTTTCGTTTCCTTTCTTTTTTACCCAAACCCGTGTTCGTTTGCTTTCTTTTCCTTTCTTTTTAAAAAAATGCGAAAAATGCATGCTTCAATCTCTGTAAACAGACCCCTATCCCACCAGCGCTCTCCTTCCCTTGTTACCATCCACCTCCCCGTATGAGGACCAAAAAAAAAGACAAGCACCTGCTTGCCTTTTTTCACTTATACACACTTATAGTAGGGCCTAGACCCCTCCTATCACATCAAAACCACTATTTACTTTACCTTCTCCGCCAGCACCTCCTCCGATCGCCAGGTCACGTGACCAAGCCACTTGAGCAGCAGCGGCATAGCAGCCAACAGCATAAACGCCACCCCCGTTCCGAGCAAGACCCAAGGCTGCACAAACAAACCGCCGGAAGTAAAGACCGCCATAATGAGTAGAGTGGAGAAAGGAAGCGATACCGCCAACACATTAATTCCCAGCGTCAAATCAAAGGTCTGCCGCTTGCTGTCCGGATGCTGCTCGCGCTCCAAAGCCCGAACCGCCGACATATGCGCAAAAGGCCAAAAACTACAGGCTGACTGCGGAAATACTACCACAAATAGTAGCGCTGCCTCAGAGGGAAGGGGGACAAAAAGTACAATCAAACCACTAAGTAGAAAGGTCACCCCCGCCCTAAGAGTCAACAAAGACGCTATCATCCGAATTTGAGCCCACTTAAACACGACTGCTACCCCGATAAAGAGCAGCACCAATGGCGTCATCATATTCTTCATCATCAGCACCGCATCGCCTAAGTACACAGGCAGCCGCTCTAAATTCAGTCCAAAACCCAGTAAAATTAGCGCCGTCACGATCACTAAATTGATCGGCTCCTTTAACATCGCGAAAAGCAGCGACTTGACCTTCTCGCCATTTGACTGGGCCTGCAGCTGATGCGTGCCATAGAACCATTTCATCGCCAGCAGATAGGCAATGACCAGCACGAAGAGCTTATTGCCGATATCGGCTAAAGCCCCCCAGGCCAGGTACTCATCCCCCAGATATTCCGCTAAAAATGGAAAACAAGAGAGACCCGGCGCTAAAGAGGGTAACAAAAGCATAAGTGTCCGCATTTCTGCCGTACGCGGCGCCACCCCAAAAAAGGGCAGCACATAGCATGAAAACAGCAGCATAAACACATTAAAAAGCAAAGCCGCCACCGGCAAAACCAGCAGGTCCGCCTGCACCTCGATCTTTAAGAGCGCCACGAAAATCATCGCCGGAAGTGCGATGTCTAAAATGATGATCTTCAACCCGTTTTTCTGCTCCTCCTTCAGGAACTTTTGCTTCAGCAAAAAGCCTAAGCCGATAAGCAAGAGCAGCGAAAGGGTTTTCTGTAAAGCCATGCTCATCACTATCAGGCCGTTACTTGCTTAAAAGATTCTACGAACAACTTCATCTCCTCCATAGTCCCCATACTTACGCGGCACCATGTCTTGTCATATAAGTTGTACGTTTTCACCGCCACTCCTTTCTCATACATACCCCGCATAAACGGTTGGCTTTCCATGGCGATCGGAAAGATCAAAAAAGAGGTGTAAGAAGGTATAAAGGAATAACCTAACCCTTTAACCGCCTCAGTGGTAAACGCCCGCGATTCCATATTCCAGTCCCGGCACTTGGCTAAAAAGCTTTCCTGCTGCACACTCGCAATAGCTCCCTTCAGCGAAGTCAAGCATAGTCCCATCGTGCCCCGAACCATAGAAGTGATTCGTTCGATACGCTCTGGAGTCGCCACCAGATAACCGATACGTAGCCCTGCCATGCCATGGATTTTACTAAACGTCCGCGCCACCATCACATCATGCCCCTCCTTCACTAGACCCGCCATGGTCTGCTCCTCCGGGTCCGCCATAAACTCCAGGTAAGCCTCGTCCACAAACACCGGCGTCTTCTTGGCTGCCTGCCGGCAAAAATCCTTCAGTGCCGTCGCGTCCGTAATAGAACCTGTGGGATTATTGGGATTACAGATGTAGACCAACTTAGTCTCCGAATCGATGGCCTCCTGCATGGCAGACAGGTCATGGGCATAGTCCGTAGTCAGCGCCACTGGCTTCCAAACCCCACCCATACGCTGGGCCGTGTTCATGAGCGACATGTAGGACACATCCGCAGAGACGACATTGCCCCCTCCCATAAACTGTACGATGGCCGTTTTTTCCAGTAAATCAGTGGAACCCGGCCCCAAAAGGATGTTCTCAGGCGCCACTCCCTCCTTTTCTGCCAGCATTTTAATTAGTGTGGCCGCATCGCCATGCCCGTAGCGATTGCCCATAGAAGCCGACTCTACGATAGCCTTAATTACTTCCGGGGCAGGCCCAAAGGCATTTTCATTCGAGTTCAACTTGGCCAAAATCCGTGGCTCCTCCATGCTGAAATTCGGTACAATCTCCCGAACCAGCGTTTTGGCCGTAGCGCGCTGTGTAGAAAAATGATTGATCCCGAAGGTCATCGCGCCCGCGACTAGTAGACTGGAACGCATCCAATCTCTTCTGCTTACTGATGTTTTCATCTTTGTGCTGTGGTTGTCCCCTACCCCTCTCCTGATCTTTTACCCCTCTACTAGAAGATGCAACAAAGAAAAAGGGAATAGTGGTTTGGTTTTAAACTTCTTTTGGTTTCTTTTATGTAAATCTGATTATTATTAGTCATAAAAGCAACCGCAAAAGCTACTTATTACTATTTTTTTTACGCAGGCGGCATTTTTTTAAAGCATTCATAAATTTAAATGAGACCACTGGCACTAGACGGGTTCTTTGGCCTAGGGGCCAAAAAAAACCTCCTGTCCGATCCAAGCGAATCTGACAGGAGGTAAGAAAAAACGGTGGCTAGGCTACCACATGCTTACCAAAACACCAAGTACAGGGCAGCGATGATGCCTGTGATCAAGAAGGCGCCTACCTTAAAGCCGTAGCTGGTGCTAAACAAGTCACCCGACACATCGATGGACTTGGGATGATCCTTGCCCTTCCCTTCGACTAAGCTGATCAGCACCATGAGCGTAACGATAACCAGAAAGACCACACCCATACGGTCCAGAAAAGGCAGTCCAGGCACGTAGTACTGAAGTAAAGCTGAAAGCGGGATGCTAAGGCCAGCACCCACCAGTGCAGCATTCGCAGTCGTTTTCTTCCAGAAGACGCCTAAAAAGAAGATCGCAAAAATCCCCGGGGAGATGAAGCCGGTGTATTCCTGAATAAACTGAAAGGCCTGATCCAGCTGCCCGAGCTGCGGGGCGATAAGTGCGGCCACCAGAAAGGCTACCACGGCCGTAATCCTACCTACCGTCACTTGCTTGGTCTGGGAGGCCTTTTGATCGATGTATTTCGTGTAAATGTCCATGGTAAAGATGGTGGAGGTACTGTTCGCCATAGATGCAAGGCTGGAGACGATCGCGGCGGTGAGCGCCGCAAAGGAAAGACCTTTTAAGCCCGTCGGAAGCAACTGAAGCAATGTTGGATAAGCGCGATCCGCTTTCGTAAGCCCGGTGATGGGGTCCTGCATAGAGGCTATAAAGGGAGCATCGATACCATTTTTTACGATGACCCAGGCAGCGATTCCCGGGACAACGACGATAAGCGGCATCAAAAGTTTAAGAAATCCAGCGAATACCATTCCCTTTTGAGCTTCATCCAGACTTTTGGCCGCCAAGGCCCGCTGTGTGATGTACTGGTTAAAGCCCCAATAGCTAAGATTCGCCACCCACATGCCCCCTACAAGGACGGAAATTCCCGGTAAGTCCATATAAGCATCCTTCATGCCTCCTTTACCGTCTGAAATCAACATTTCCCCTGTGGAGAAAATCATGGAAAAGTGTCCCGGCACCTCTTGACGTAAAAGGCTGAGCCCCTCCCAAGCATCTCCCTGGCCAACGAGCGAAAGGGAAATATAGGTCGTAGCCAGACCTCCCGCCACAAGAAAAAACACTTGGACCACGTCCGTCCAAGCTACCGCCTTCAATCCTCCGTAAATCGAATAGAGCATCGCGAAAAGGGCTAAACCCAAGATCCCATAGGGCAAGGGCACATCTAAAATGGTATTGAGCGTCAGCGCCCCCAGGTAGAGTACAGAAGTAAGGTTCACGAAGACATACAGCAAAAGCCAAAAGATGGCCATAGTGGTGCGCACGCGTGCATCATAGCGATCTAATAGAAAGCCCGGCATCGTGTAGATGCCCTTTTTTATGTAAACGGGCAAGAAAAAAATAGCCACTACGAGCAAGGTAGCCGCCGCCATCCACTCGTAGCTGGCGATAGCCAGCCCCATCGCAAAACCACTGCCCGACATGCCGATAAATTGTTCTGCCGAAATATTCGAAGCGATGAGGGAAGCGCCTACCGCCCACCATGGTAGCGATTTAGAGGCTAAAAAATAGTCTTGGGAATTTTTTTCATGTCCTTTTTTTTCTCGGGAGACATAAATGCCCAAACCGATAATCAGGCAGCAGTAGCCGATAAAGACGATCAGGTCAATAGGTTCAAGTAACATAGGTTTACAGTAAGATGAGTTGTTTGCCAAAAAGCTAATTTCAAATATAGGCCTTTCCGCTATTTTTCAACTCATTTTAGTGGTAATTATGCGTTTTGGACTACTTTTTCTCGGCTGGCCTTCTACTTTAGCGCTTGTCCATGGGAGACTGTTCTTTCCTGTGATTTTGTATAACCCCTTGTATTGGGACTTTAAACATGCGATGCAGCGAGTGAATGGCTTCGAATTAACTGCTTACGAGCTTTTCTTGCACATACACATAAACAAAAGCTATGAGTAAAGAAATTAAATAGTAGTGCAGATCGAATGAAGGCTGACTTCTATTAAACAAATAATAAATGAGACCAAATGAAACAGAGAAAAATATTAGTTTTGAACTAAATTTAAAATCCGAATCTGTCAAATTCAGAAGATAAAAAACTATTGAAAACGCTACGGGAATAGTAATGAGAACCACCTGATTTCCCAAAGAACTAGATAGACTGGATTGGAATAAAAACACAAGTAGAAACACAACCATATTCATCCATGCTTTTACGCTATTACTTTTAAACTTCATGATAAATTTTAATTA
This sequence comes from Nitritalea sp., assembly GCF_054166705.1. NCBI lineage: Bacteria > Pseudomonadati > Bacteroidota > Cytophagia > Cytophagales > Cyclobacteriaceae > Nitritalea > Nitritalea sp. The sequence goes on along the minus strand of NZ_JBSZCV010000015.1, from coordinate 510,163 downwards.
AGCAGGCTCAAAAGTAATTTTGAGCCCGCGGACTACTTATATGCAGTAAACCACCGTTAGATAGCATAGAAATTTGCTGATTCATCATATTCCAAAGTAAAGGAGCTTCCGATTTTTGTACTGGACGAAAGGAAAAATTTGAAATGTTCTTGGCGCCATTCCCACGCGTTCCCATAAATTCCAGTTTTCCCATTCGGCGCCCGCCATGGCCTGATGCCCACTCGCTGGATCTCTATTTTTTCAGTGGAAAAAAACATTTAGGCAATCCCCTTTTACTTTTTTTCGTACTTTTACTGCCTAAAGCGTAATCAGCATCTGCATGAAGAAAATAATACTTTTCGCCTTGCTTCTCATCGGTGTTCAAAGCACCCAGCAGCTTCAGGCACAGAAAACACGTAACCACATGGCCTACAGCATCGGAGGCTCCTACATGTACGGGAATAATACGGGTGATTTCTCCACCTTTACCTTTACCCCTAGCATCGTCGGAGGGGTTACCTACAACAGACAACTTTCCGAACGCATGGACTTTCGGGTGAATGCCTTTGGCCAGCATATTAACTCCGGAGGGCATGACCGCCTTGGTATTTGGCGCACGCGCCAATGGGAGGCTTTGGGACTCCCTTTTGACTTCAAAGGCTTCGGCTTAGGAGGTGATATCATGCCTACCTATAACTTCCATCCAAATAAGGCCGGACAAGTGGGGAGTAGCTTGAACGTCTACATGGGCCTCGGCGTAGGCTTCTTAAATGTATGGCGCACCGAGCAGCTTCAAGTGGAAAATGAGATCGTAGAAAGAAATGCCAGTACGGCGGCAGCTTACATTCCTTTCCGGATCGGTGTAAATACGAACTTTGATTTCGAGTGGGATTATGCCATCGAACTGGGCCTTCTAACCAGCACCTCCGACCTACTTGATGGAAATGATTTTGGCAACAAGTCCCTGCCTGTAGATATGCTCGTGCAACTGCAGTTCAAAGTGATTCGTTATATCGGCGTCGCTAATCGTAAGTCCACGTCTCGATAAACCCCTGACTTCTAGTTATTCCTGTGAAGAAAATTTCTCTTCCATAAAAAAAACCACCTGTTCTGAAATGATAGGTGGTTTTTTCGATTTTATAGGGTGCTGGAGAGCCAAAAAAACGGTCGGAGCTTGCACCCCGACCGTACTAGTGGATTTCTCCAACCTATCTTATAAACTATCTTCTTCCGCTAGCTCATACTTGAGCGTACGGCCCTTCTCCACTGCTGGCAGCCCTTCAGTCATCCAAAGCGGTGCAGGAGCGCCCTTCAAGTAATGATCGAAGAACTGAGACAAACGGATAGAAAGGTCTTTACGGTTTTTGCGCAAGCGCAAATTATGATCTTCCCCGTTATACTGCAACAGCCATGCCGGCTTATCTAAACGCTTCAGTGCCATAAACATCTCGATGCCTTGGTACCATGGCACTGCGCCATCTTCATCATTATGCATGATTAATACAGGTGTATTTACCCGATCCATATAGAACAGTGGACTATTTTCCAGGTAATAGAGGGGCTTTTCCCAAAGCGTTCCGCCGATACGCGACTGCGTCTGCTCATACTGGAACATGCGGCTCATGCCCGTTCCCCAGCGAATTCCACCATATGCAGAAGTCATGTTCACCACAGGAGCACCCGAGCCCGCAGCCTTAAACATATTGGTCTGCGTGATCAAATAAGCTACCTGGTAACCACCCCAACTTTGGCCCTGAATGGCCATGTTGTCCGTGTCCACAAATCCTTTCGCTGCCACCGTCTGCACACCTGGAATGATACAATTAAAGGCAGAAGGCCCTGGCAGCCCTAACTCATACTTGATATCCGGCACGAAAACGAGATAATCGTTGCTGACAAAATACGGGATATTCACCGTAGATGCACTTGGCGCCGGCGAGCGGTAGCTATGCAAGCCATCACTATTTCGCTCATAAAAATACACCATCATCGGATACTTTTTATTCGCATCGAAGTTCTCTGGCTTAAATAGCAGCCCCTGAAGTGGTGAACCATCGTTAGCCACATAATCGACCAGCTCTACAGAACCCCACTTGATACCCGACTGCCATGGATTGGCATCTGTCACCCGGTCCATACGCCCTAAATTCGCATCGGTGAGGTAAATATTCGGGTATTCCTGATAGGTGGAACGTCGCACGATATATACTTCAGCCTCCTCTGCCTTCGCAAAACCTACATAACGGTGTGGGCTCATGATAATTTCCTGAGGACTTGCCTGTTTGGCCGCCTCTAAACGGTAGAAACCATTATCCTTCTTGGTCTCATGAAAAGCAGACAGATACATCGGCGTCTTCATGGAGAAGCCTTCTTCCTCTTTTTCGATCGACAAACGTCGGAAAGTAAGCATCTTCTGACGTCCTTCTCCTTTCGTGATATTCACCGGAGCCTGGCGACCACTTGGGTCTAGCAGCCACATATCGTACTTGTCGTACACGATAAAGCCGCCATCTTTCTCTGCCCAGCCACCGCTGCCATAACTACCCGGCAGCGAGGGGGAATCATGTAGTTCATTATAAAAAGCGACATCTACGTTCTTCGTCAAGGCACGAATGGTACCGGTCTTAACTTCATACCCATACCAAGCACTATCACGGCTGTCATACCATGCCGCAAAGTTCCCCGTAGGAGAAAGTTGTGGTACGCCAGACATATTTTTCCCAATCAGCGTCTTCGCTCCAGTCTCCAAGTTGACCAAGTACACATCACGTCCGATCTGAATGTCCCAGCTGTAGCTTCTGCGGTAGGGGCTATCATCTGTGGCGATGCCAAAGGGATGCGACGCATTACGGGAAGCCATCACCGTATTGAGCTCTCCTTCCCCGATTTGATAGAGGCGTTTGTCCTTGATGTTGTAGCCCGCTAAAAAGGTTTTGTTCGCTTCTCTCCTGGCATTGCGTAGTTGCATCGGCTGGATTTCCGCATCCTGCCAGCCCCAAATATCCAATTTGACACGGTCTTCATCCAAAATCGTGGTATCGTCCTCATACGCGAAAGACTTGTAATCCTCCAGCACACCGAAGTGTAGGCGTTTCTCATCCTTGCTGAAATAAGGTGCGGAGGCCTTATCCAGGCGCCCTGAAGCCATTAGGCCTGGCGACTTTTCATCGGCCACCTTGTTGAGCTGCCCCTTTTTCACCTCGTACAAGTAAAGGCTGTAATACGGTTTTTTGGCCTTCGCCGAATCCAGAGTCGTCAAATAGGTTAAAAAGCTACCTTCCTCTGAGAAATTGACACCGAAATAGCCCGTTTTCTCCGTATCGATGGCCTTTTCCGCCCCAGACTTCAGGTCTACCAGGTAGAGGCCTGTGTTTTTAAGGGTGTCCGCCTTATCCTGTACATAATAAAACTGATCCCCCTCCTTCGTAAAACCATAGGAAAGTACCCGCTCAAATTCCTTTTTCGTACCTGATTTCAGGTCGCGCAATTCCAAGCGCGTACCGTCCGTCTTCGGAGTCTTTAGCTTTTTCGTACTATCGGCAGGATCTGTTTTCGCCGGCTCTTTTTCGAACAAAATGGCCAGCCACTCTGCCTTTTCTTCTGGCATGCTGAAGGATTTTACCAGCGGAAGCTTCTCCGCATTACCCGTGGCTAGGTTGAGGATAAACAAGCTATCTTTTGGCATCTCCTTTTTCTTACGCAGCTTCAGCATACGAATGCTATCCTTTTCGGCCTCTATTTTGCCTACGGCAAAGCTCCCTGCCGCGGAAAAAGACCAGTTTTTCACCCGCGGTATTGTGTAGCGCTTTTGCAGATCGCCCGAAGCGACGATCTCTAGGCGACCATCACCCTCCTGCGGGCTAATCTGGTAGCCCATCCAGCGGCCATCCTTGGTGAGCGTACTGCCCCCGACTGATTCCCAGCCATCATAGTCATCATGCGTCAGGGAACGCTTCTGCTGTGCCCATGCCTCGGATCCGCTGAGAATCAGGGCACAAAACAGCCATACGTAATAATTTTTTTTCATATTCAGTTCTATTTTAATACAAATAAGCCAGCCTCGGGCAGAAAGCTTTCATGCTTTTATGCAAACGGGAGAATACTTACATAAGTACCCTCCCGTTTTTAGCGCTTTCTTTAAGGAATATCCCAACTAGCGGCCGATTTTAATTTTTTGTTCCATTTGGCCGCCACGAGTAGACAGGAGGCGAACCGTAGCCTCCGCCCCGGAAATCCCCTGCAGGCGTACGCGGAAACGGACCGACTTACGCTCACCAGCATCGGTGTAGCCAGCATAAATGGTTTTATCTAGCACCTCTGGAGAAAGTACCTGCACCTGAGCCGCTTCATAGCCCTTCGTCAGCTCTGAGTCGAAGCGCAGCTGTACCCGATCCTCTTGCACAATTTTGACCAGCTTTGCCTGCTCCAGAGCGGTAGGCAACTTGCCTTCGTTTATCCAGGCCACCTCGACCTCATAGGTGTCGGTGTCCACCTCATGGATGCTCACGTCCTCGAGGCGGAGTAGCGGCAGGTCTTTGGCCAGGGCCAAATTAAACAGAGACTGCCGTTCTAGCCAACCCTCCAGCTGCCAAGGAGGCCCATTCTGAGCGAAAAATTTGGGATGAAATCCCCCGATCTCCACCTCACCAAGCTGGGGATGCAGGAACTTCTCCCAGTCCTTAAAGCCATTTCCACCATTTTCCTCATCGTCCCAGCGGAGGGCATCGTAATCGTCCAGCACCCCATCGCCATCATAGTCCTTCATGGCGCCATTATTCCACAGCTCATCTCCATACCAGATGGCACCGTAGTAAAAATAGCCGAAATCCGGCCCATGCCCGAAGAGCGGATTGGGCTTCAGGGGGTCTCCTGTTATACGGTTCACCTTATAGCGCGTAGCATACGTCTCATATACATCCCCCGCCCAGGGATAGCCGGTGATTTCCATGCCCAGCGCATCGTACTTCTCGTAGAGCAGGCGATCCTTTTCGAACATGCTCTCCTCACTTTTCGAGGTGCTCGGCGGACGCAGGTGCATGGGGACCCGAGTATCCAGAGAGTTGACGACCGAGATATTCGGATGGCTCAGGAGCCAAAGCACTGTAGCGCGGGTTTCGATCTCACTTAGCGGGTAATCTCCGGCTCCCCACTGCGTATAGCCCCTACCCGTTTGCTCCACCCCCGGCATGGGGCGCCAGTTTTCGGGATAGTTACGGTGCAAGTCTAAGCCGCCGATTCCGTCTTCGTTATACTTGCCATCGCCATCATTATCGATGCCTTCGGTGTACATGAGCCAGTCACCCTTCCCCGCCAGCACGCGCTGCATCAGGCGCCCAGAAGGATCACGGGGATCTAAAATGTAATTGGCCTCCTTTTTTTCGGCCTCCGTCACCGCTTTCTTACGCATCATATGGATGATACCATCGCCGTTTAAATCCTCCTCGGGATCCTCATCGAAGAGCCCGTCACCATCCGTATCGAAAGGGCGAACCGTGCTGCGATTGCGCTGCTCGGTAAACAAGTAGAGGTTCGTGCCATCTGGATTATTCTGTGGACGTAAATAAATGGCTTTGGTATCGATCAGGTGCGTGATCTCGGGGTCTTTGCCGTAATTTTCAAGCAGGTACTGGGTCATCCATAACACCGTTTCGCTGGCCGTGACCTCACCTCCGTGGCGCCCACCTTCGAAAAAAGCCGCCGGCTTATCGGTATGCTTGCCCGTCTTTTTATTGGTTAGCGTCATCTGCAGGATGGGCCGCCCCTCATAGGATTTGGCCACCTCATAGACCGAAACCAGGTCGGGATACTGCTTTTCCCACTCCCGGTACCAGTGGTACATCACATCGGGGGTATGATAACGATCGAAGGTGAGGCGCTCACCAGGGCTGTACTCCACCTCCGGAAAGCGAAACTTTTTAAAATACGAACGGCCGTGGCGCTTGCCGTCTACCGTATAAAAAGCATCCTCAGCGGTGTGCTCAGGAAAGACTTGGGCTGGCGCCAATGTCCACTCTTGTGCCCAGGCGGAACTTCCGAGGCCCAACATGCCTGCTGCCAGCAGGGAAATAGATAGTTTCATAAGCTAAACATCACTTTACATCAAAAATAAAGGGTCACGGAGGCACCTCCTTTACCGTTAATATAATAGTCTGCCAGAAAAAGGGCCGAAAAACAAAAAAGTCTTGCCAGCGACAAGACTCTTTTCAGAATATAAACCCAAATATAACTTTAGAGATTAAAAGTTTCGCATAATTAAATACTTGCAGAATGCCGAGAAATACGCCCGAATCAGAATATAGTAAAACATTACAAATGCGAGGCAAAATTAAAATTCTCTCTCTATCTGAAATTCAAAATAAATGATAAAAATCTAGATTTACAAATTGAAAAAAAAGTTTTGCATTATTTTATCTATTTCATAATTTACAGTCCGATTCATTAACGGTCGTCTAATAACCCCTTAAAATAATGGAGAAAAATTTAGATATTGACAATGTAGACCTGAAGATCATCTCCCTCCTAAATGATGATGCGAAGACCCCGTACACCGAGATAGCCAAGAAAGTGTTCGTCTCCTCAGGTACTGTTCACGTAAGAATGCGCAAGCTAGAAGATATGGGGATCGTAAAAAGCGCCACCCTAAACATCGACTTCTCGAAACTCGGCTACGACATCTCCGCTTTCTTAGGCATTTACCTCGAGAAAAGCTCCCTGTATGATGCAGTGATCGAAAAGCTGAAAGAAATTTCCGAAGTCATTAATGCCTATTACACGACAGGTAATTACAGCATCTTTGCGAAAATCATTTGTAAGGACACCAATCACCTACGCACGGTGCTGGATAATATCCAAAAGGTAGATGGCATCGACCGCACCGAAACCCTTATCGTGCTGGAAGAAAGCATTAACCGCCCCATCCAGTTTTTCGACAAACCGATAAAGTAACTATTTAGATTAAATCTAAATAAATTTTTTACTGAAATTTAAGAAGAAAACCTATCATTTCTTCTGTAGGCCGCTTACGCACAGTAGGCGGCTTTTTCTTTTTTATTCTCTTGTTTTACAATTACTTACCTTATTTTTAACCCCCTTTTTATCAAAAAATAAACCTACTGTGAACATTATTTTTTGGATTAATGTTCTACTTTTGCATCACAAACTGTAATTAGTCTAAATAACTCACCTCATGAGCAAGGATAACCAAATATTAGAAGAATTCACGGGAAAAGATTACGAGCATGGCTGGTCTGTAAATTACGAAGCAGACGAGGCTCCTGCTGGTCTTAACGAGGATATCATTCGCTGGATTTCAGCTAAAAAAGAGGAGCCTACTTGGTTACTAGAGTGGCGCCTAAAAGCATATAAAACCTGGCTAGCCATGGAAGAGCCAGCGTGGGCGAATGTGCGCTATCCGAAGGTAGATTTTAACGCGCTCATCTATTATTCTGCACCTAAACAGAAAACGAAGCCAAAATCGCTCGATGAGGTGGATCCTGAATTATTAGACATTTATAAACGCTTAGGCATCTCTTTAAATGAACAAAAACGACTGCAAGGAATCGCAGTAGATGCAGTACTAGATTCTGTCTCGGTAGGAACTACTTTTAAGGAAACCCTAAAAGAAAAAGGCATCATCTTCTGTTCCTTCTCTGAAGCGGTCCAAGAACACCCTGAGCTCGTGAAAAAATATTTGGGCAGTGTGGTTCCGATGACGGACAACTACTATGCTGCGCTGAATTCAGCTGTGTTTTCTGATGGCTCTTTCTGTTACATTCCGAAAGGGGTACGCTGTCCGATGGAGCTTTCTACTTATTTTCGAATCAATGCAGCCAATACGGGGCAGTTCGAGCGGACCCTTATCGTAGCCGAAGACGAAAGTTATGTTTCTTATTTAGAAGGCTGCACGGCTCCACAGCGAGATGAAAATCAGTTGCACGCCGCCGTAGTAGAAATCTATGCGGGTGCGAAAGCAGAGGTAAAATATTCGACCGTACAGAACTGGTTCCCGGGCGACAAAGAAGGCAAAGGCGGTATTTACAACTTCGTAACGAAGCGTGGAATTTGTGCAGGCGATTACAGTAAAATTTCTTGGACGCAGGTAGAGACAGGCTCTGCGGTGACCTGGAAATACCCTTCTTGTATCTTAAAGGGCGATCACAGCATCGGTGAATTTTATTCGGTAGCGGTGACCAACAACTACCAGCAGGCAGATACGGGTACGAAGATGATCCATATCGGGAAGAACACCAAATCCCGCATCGTGTCGAAAGGTATTTCTGCGGGTCATTCCCAAAATTCGTATCGTGGACAGGTGCAGGTGATGAAGCGTGCAGATAATGCACGTAATTTCTCTCAATGTGACTCCTTACTCATGGGGAGCCTTTGCGGAGCACATACCTTCCCCTACATCGATATCCAAAATAAAAGCGCTCAAGTAGAGCATGAGGCCACCACTTCTAAAATCGGTGAAGATCAACTCTTCTACTGTAACCAGCGCGGCATCGCTACAGAAGATGCCGTAGCCCTTATCGTGAATGGTTACGCTAAAGAGGTGCTCAACCAGCTTCCTATGGAGTTCGCCGTGGAGGCTCAGAAACTCTTGGCACTTACGCTGGAAGGCTCTGTCGGGTAAAGCGCATTGTATAGAGTGGAGACCACTGTGTGTTTCCCTCCTGCTCAAACTTTTATCCATTTAGTTCATATATTCAATTTATATTCTGAAACCATCATGTTATTATCTATAAAAAATTTACACGCTGAAATCGAGGGAAGCCCGATCCTAAAAGGAATTAATTTAGAAGTAAAAGCAGGCGAAGTCCATGCCATCATGGGGCCAAATGGCTCGGGTAAGTCTACGCTTGCCTCTGTTTTAGCAGGTAGAGAGGAGTATGAAGTAACCGCCGGAGAAATCCTGTTTCAGGGCAAAGACTTGTTAGAGCTATCCCCAGAGGATCGTGCCCGGGAAGGGGTCTTTTTAGCTTTCCAATATCCCGTGGAGATTCCCGGTGTGAGTACCACTAATTTTTTACGAACAGCAGTCAACCAAGTGCGCGAGTACCGGGGTCAGGAGCCATTAGATGCCGTGAAATTCCTTACGTTAATGAAAGAGAAAATGAAGCTGGTAGAAATCGATCAGAAGTTACTCAGCCGTTCTTTAAATGAGGGTTTCTCAGGTGGTGAGAAAAAGCGTAATGAAATTTTCCAAATGGCCATGCTGGAGCCTACCCTCGCCGTTTTGGATGAGACCGATAGCGGATTGGATATCGATGCCCTCCGCATCGTATCACACGGTGTGAATCAATTAAAAAGCCCGAATAATGCCACTATCGTCGTGACCCACTACCAGCGTCTTCTGGACTACATCGTACCGGATTTCGTGCACGTTCTCTACAATGGTAAAATCGTCAAATCAGGCACCAAAGAACTCGCGTTAGAGTTGGAAGAAAAGGGATACGATTGGATAAAAGCGGAAGCAGATGCCGCTACTGCATAAGCATTTAGAGGATAAAGACGTAAGCACACCATGACGACATTAGCAAAGGAAAAAACCTTGAACCTGCTCACGGAGGAAACACTTCCGGCCGGCTTCGTAGCACTACGAACTGCAGCCCAAGCACGGTTACTCGAGCAGGGACTGCCGAAGGCCAAGGACGAAGAATATAAATTTACGGCGATTACCAAGCGTTTGCAAGGCTTGCAGCATCCAGAGCGTGCAGAAGCGCTCAACTTAACAGCGGCTTTTGTGGACCGATTTCGCTATCCCCAGCATGAAGGAGACATTCTAGTCTTTAATAATGGCACCTTCGACCCGAAACATTCCCGCATCGCTTCTTCCATCGAGGTAAGTGAGGTACAAGAAGACGATCCACTCTTTGGGAGCATTGTCAAGTTGGAAGCCGATCCCTTTATTTGCCTGAACACAGCGCAATTTGTGAAAGCACTCCGCATCCATGTGGCAGCGAATACCCAAGTGGAGAAACCGATTCTCCTGCTTCATTTTCACCAGCTGAATAAGGGCGCCTCCATTCCGAGCCGTATTTTAATCCAGCTGGAAAAGCATGCGGAAGCCCATTTTGTGGAGCAAAGCGTGCATTTAGATGAGCAGGCTACGTTTGTCAACATGGTAACGGAGGTACGCGCAGAGGCTGGCGCACAGGGAAGCTATAACCGCCTGCAGATCGAAAATGAGGACACTATCGCTGTAAATAATTTTGCTGCCGACATCCACAGAGATGCCGTCTTTACCCATTCCTGCATTTCCCTCCAAGGGGGCATGCTGCGAAATAACCTGTTCTTAAACCTAAAAGAGAGCGGCTGCACGGGTAATATGTTTGGCCTATACGCCCTGACGGGCAAAAGCCACGTGGATAACCACACGAATGTGGACCATATGAAGGCACATGCCGACTCGAATGAGTTGTATAAGGGCATCGTAGCCGACCAAGCTCGGGCAGTCTTTAACGGAAAGATTTTTGTCCGGCAGGACGCCCAAAAGACCAATGCCTTCCAGCAGAACAACAACATTCTGCTATCTGATGAGGCCACGGTGAACACGAAGCCGCAGCTCGAAATCTGGGCTGACGATGTCAAGTGTTCGCATGGCTGTACCATTGGGCAGTTAGATGAGGAGGCTTTATTTTATTTACAAGCCAGAGGTATCGATAAGGTTTCCGCGCGTGCGTTACTCCTCTATGCCTTCGCGGGCGAGGTGCTGGAGCGCATCCCAGTGGCGTCTTTTAGGGACCATTTAATCGAGTTACTCGAGGAAAGACTTCTGGCGAAAAGCTAAACTATGCAAAAACTAGATCTTACAGCTATCCGAGCGGAGTTTCCGGTTTTACACCAGGAGGTGCATGGAAAGCCTTTGGTGTACTTGGATAATGCCGCCACGACACAGAAACCCCTCGCTGTTTTACAGGCTTTAGACCAGTATTACAAGCGGGATAATGCGAATATCCACCGCGGCGCACATGCCCTAGCAGATCGGGCCACAGGGCATTTCGAGCAGACCCGAAAGCGTGTAGCGCAGTTTATCGGAGCCGCTGAGGATCGCGAAATTATCTTCACGAAGGGCACCACCGAGAGCATCAACTTGGTGGCCGCTTCCTTCGGGGAGCGCTTTGTGGAGCCGGGAGATGAGATCGTCATCACGGCTATGGAACACCATGCGAACATCGTGCCCTGGCAGCTATTGTGCCAGCGAAAGGGGGCTGTTTTACGTGTGATTCCTGTGCTGGCGGACGGCACCTTAGATCAGGCAGCGGCGGCGGCCCTCATCGGACCAAAGACCAAGCTGCTCGCTTTTGTACACGCTAGTAATGCGCTGGGCACTATAAATCCTGCTGAATACCTCATCGCGCTGGCCCGGAAACAGGGCGCCTATGTTTTGGTAGATGGCGCGCAGAGTGCCTCCCACCTCCAGGTCGACGTGCAGGCACTGGACTGTGACTTCTTCGTCTTTTCAGCACACAAGTTATATGGTCCTACAGGATTAGGGTTTCTATATGGAAAAGCGGCGCTTTTAGAAGAGATGCCTCCTTATCAGGGAGGTGGTGAGATGATTCGGGAGGTGAGTTTCGAACAGACGACCTTTAATGATATCCCCTTTAAGTTTGAGGCGGGCACACCGAATATTGCCGATGTCATCGCTTTTAGCGAAGCCTTAAGCTTTATCGAGCAGCACGGAAAAGCCGCCATTAAGGCCCATGAAGATGCCCTACTCCAGCAGGTTGTGGCCGAGTTAGCAGACGTAAAAGGGATTTTGCCGCTAGGCACTGCTGCGCAAAAGGTGAGTGTCTTTTCTTTTAACATTCAGCACATGCACCCCTTCGATGTGGGACAAATGCTTGACGCAGGTGGAATCGCTGTACGGACGGGACATCACTGCACACAGCCACTGATGGCACATTACGGGCTGGAAGGAACTGTTCGGGCCTCTTTTGCCGTTTACAATACCGAAGAAGAAGTGGAGCGCTTCACGGCCGCAGTTCGGAGAATTGCAAAATTGAAAAACAAATGAGTAAATTAAGCAGTGTGCAGGACGAAATAATCGGGGAATTCGAAATTCTGGGAGACGATAAAGAGTCCACGATTTTCTACATTATGGAACTGGGCGGGCAGCTACCTCTGATGCCGGAATCGGAGAAGACCGAAGAGCATATCATTAAAGGCTGCCAGTCGAAAGTATGGTTGACGGCTCATTTACAAGACGATCGAGTGCACTTTCTGGCTGACAGTAATACAGACATTACGAAGGGCTTGATCAGTCTCTTAATCCGTGTGTATTCGGGTCAGCGTCCGCAGGATATCTTAGCGGAGGAGCTTTATTTCTTAGATAAAATCGGGATGGGTAGCATCATCGGCTCGCAGCGATCGAATGGCTTAGCAGCTATGATCAAACAGATGAAGCGCTATGCGCTGGCCTACCAAACCCAAATAAATGCATAAAAAAGACCAAAGAGATGAGTGACGTAGCGGAAATAGCGAAAGACAAGCTGAAGGAAAAGGTGGTACAAGCCATCAAGCAGGTCTATGATCCGGAGATTCCGGTAGATGTGTACGAGCTGGGATTGATTTATGAGATTACGGTCTATCCGGTGAATAATGTGTATGTACTGATGACCTTGACGAGCCCTAACTGTCCGTCTGCGGAATTTATTCCTTCGGAGATTAAAGATAAAATTCAACAAGTACCCGGAATCAATAATGTGGAGTTAGAGCTTACGTTTGACCCGCCTTATAGTCAAGATATGATGTCTGAGGCGGCCAAGCTAGAGCTAGGCTTTCTATGAACCTTTAAAATAAACCAATACGATGTATCCAGAGGATTTAATCGCCCCGATGCGTGCCGAACTGGCTGACGCGGGCTTTCAGGAATTTAAGACAGGTGAGGCAGTAAGCAGTCACCTAGCAGCACATAAGGGAACGACACTTTTCGTGGTTAACTCCGTTTGCGGCTGTGCCGCGGGTGCAGCACGTCCAGGCGTTCGCTACGCGGTGGAGCAGAGTGATGTAAAACCGGATGTGTTAGCCACGGTTTTTGCAGGTAATGATGTCGATGCGGTCAAGACCCTTCGTGAGGCTTGCTTACCGTATCCTCCTTCTTCTCCAGCCATGGCCTTATTTAAGGATGGAGAGCTAGTACATTTTATCGAGAGACATCATATCGAAGGTCGAAATGCGAAGATGATCGGCGACCATTTAGTCGAAGTATTCAATCATTTCTGTAAGTAAAAAAGGACCCTCCTCGGAGGGTCTTTTTTTTTGCTAAATAGCTATACGTATCTCGAAATCGATGACGAAAGAAATAGCAGGTCGCCGTATCCTTTACTGGACGGAATAGTTTCTCCTTATCATTTTTCACAGAATTTATAAAGATAAGCGGTCAATGTATGCGAAAGAACGGCATGAATCCTTGTACCTACACTAAAAACAGCGACAAGAAACATAGCATAAAATCCATTCGTTTTGCGTAACTTAAAGCCGCGAAACACAGTTATATCTTTTGAATCATTAATCAATTCATTAAAAATAAACCTTATGTCCGAAATAGCTAAGTTATCTTACGGAGGTAAAGAATTTGAACTCCCGGTAACCGAGGGAACAGAAAACGAAAAAGCAATCGACATTGCGAAACTGCGTGGCGCTTCTGGCTTAATCACCTTAGACCCAGGGTTTAAGAATACGGGATCTACGAAAAGTGCCATCACATTTTTGGACGGAGAGAAGGGTATTTTACGGTACAGAGGCTACCGCATCGAAGATTTAGCAGAGAAGTCTACCTTCCTAGAGGTGGCCTATCTCCTTATTTACGGAGAGCTTCCCACGCAGGAGGAGTATGCTAAGTTTTCTAAGGACATCACCCATCACACACTTGTTCATGAAGACATCAAGAAGATTTTAGATGGATTTCCATCCAATGCACACCCGATGGGCGTACTTTCTTCTTTAATCTGTTCTTTGTCTGCTTTCTATCCGGAATCTTTAAATCCAAACAGAGATAAAGAATCGGTCAATTTAAGCATTATCCGCTTACTGGCGAAAATGCCTACATTTGCAGCTTGGGCCTATAAAAATGAGGTAGGACATCCGGTTAACTATCCAGATAATAGCTTGGACTACTGTTCCAACTTCTTAAAAATGATGTTCGCGCTACCTGCTGAGCGCTATGAAGTGGATCCAGTCGTGGCCAAAGCCTTAGACCAGCTCCTTATTCTACATGCAGATCACGAGCAAAACTGCTCTACTTCTACTGTTCGTGTGGTAGGCTCCTCTCAGGCAAGTATCTACGCGTCTATTTCTGCGGGCATTAATGCCCTTTGGGGTCCTCTCCATGGTGGAGCGAATCAATCCGTGATTGAAATGCTCGATCAAATCAAAGCAGACGGCGGTGACACGAAGAAATTCTTAGACAAAGCGAAAGACAAAGATGATCCTTTCCGCCTCATGGGCTTCGGACATCGCGTCTACAAGAACTTCGATCCAAGAGCGAAAATCATCAAGAAAGCTGCCGATGATGTGTTGAGCAAACTAGGCACGAACGATCCTATCTTAGATATCGCGAAAGAGCTCGAGTATGCAGCACTTAATGATCAGTATTTTGTCGATCGTAAGTTATATCCAAACGTAGACTTCTACTCGGGTATCATCTACAGAGCTTTAGGCATTCCTACAGATATGTTTACCGTGATGTTTGCACTCGGTCGTCTACCCGGATGGATCGCCCAGTGGAAAGAAATGAGAGAAAATGGCGAGCCTATCGGCCGACCAAGACAGGTCTATGTAGGAGCTACTGAGCGTGACTATGTAACGATGAACAAGCGTTAATTCTAGTAGCGCAGTTACCCTTTCATTCGTATGGAAAAGCCTTATACATTACGTGTGAGGCTTTTCTTTTTCCCTATTTTCCCGATATGTAATGGCATCTCCTTTCTGAAAATCATGTATATTTGGAAACTAGTATTTATAAAACAAGTTTACTATGAGCATCGAAACGTTAGAGCAGGCGATGGCTGCTACCAAAACCTTCACAGAAAAGCCCAGTAATGAGGAACTCCTTCAGCTATACAGCTTATACAAACAAGCAACTGTGGGGGACAATTCAGAAGATGCGCCGAGTGGGTTCAACTTTGTGGCGGCAGCCAAACATAATGCTTGGGAAAAGTTAAAAGGCATGCCCCAGGAAGAGGCGAGCGAAAAATACATTGCCTTGGTCAAAAGTTTGCAGCCTAAATACAGCTGATGCTGTTTATAGGATACGATACAGGTAGGAAGCCTAGTGTTTTCCTACCTTTTTTTCGTTTAATAAAACTTAATATAGTCGACGGCCAGTGCAAAAGGGCCTTCCTGCTTGTCGAATAGCATAATACCGATTCTTCGTACCGAGCCAAGCACTGCAGGATCGATGCCTTGGCGCACTGCATTTCCCATACGCGTAATTTCAAAATCCCGCAGGGGCACCCGAACGGTACGCCACTCCCCCACTTCTCCCTCAGCGGAAAACTGGGTACGCACTTTAGGTAAGTACCAAGCGGTTTCTGGCTCTAAAAGCAGATCAAAAGTACGGTCGGTCTGCGCTTGAAAGCGGATCTCTAGCATGGAAAAGCCAGACAGGTCGTAAAGGGCAGTAGCACTGCGAATAGATACGAAGCCACCGTTATTGCGCAGCGACACGTCACCCTCGAACAGCAAAGCATCCGCCGATAGCTGGACCTTGGACTGAGAACGTCCGCCCATCACACCGTCGTTGATAATGGACCATTCGCCAAAAGATTTTTCAGCACCGAAATCAAAAAGCAATGGCTGCTGAGCAGAAACACGAGCTACTGACATATAGATACAGAAAAAAAGATACACACGATACATAAAGTCTAAACACCTCTTCGGGGGGCAATTGTTTGAAGGAAGTATGAGCGCTGGTATGCAACCCCGAAAAAAACTTCGTCGCAAGAGATTCAAAGGATTAATCCCTGTTTTCAAAAGTTCCTTTTGAATTTAACCGAACAAAAAGCCTCAAATAAAATATATTTTTACAGAAGATTTGGATAAGCCATTTTTTCTCCTTACTTTTGCATCATAATTAAATCATAAGACTTTTCACGCTGTGATTTCCTTTCGGTTCTGTCGTCAAACACTAGGGTTAAGGAGTACATGGCAAGAAAAGAAAGGAAAATTCATGGAAAATACAATTTTATTCACTGACCTTGGTGTGTCTGAAGAGATACTAAAGGCAGTAGAAGCGATGGGCTATGTCCATCCCTCAGCTATTCAAGCACAATCTATCCCTTTCTTACTAAACGGAGAAGATGTTATCGGCCAGGCGCAAACAGGAACGGGTAAAACGGCCTCCTTCGCTATTCCGATTATCGACTTAGTAGACCCTAACGTAAACGCACCGCAGGCATTAATTTTATGTCCTACTCGGGAATTAGCGGTACAGGTTGAAGGTGAAATCGTTAAATTAGCTAAATTTAAGCGTGGCATACACTCGACCTGTATTTACGGAGGTGAGTCTATCGACAGGCAGATCCGCAGCTTAAAGCGTGGTGTGCAGATCGTAGTGGGAACTCCGGGTCGTATCATGGACCACATGAGCCGAGGCACCTTAAAGTTACAAGAAGTGCGGATGGTCGTTCTCGATGAAGCGGATGAAATGCTCGATATGGGCTTCCGCGATGACATCGAAGCGATTCTAAGTGAAACACCGGAAGAGCGTCAGACGGTTTTCTTCTCGGCTACTATGCCAAAACCTATCTTAGAACTAACACGAAAGTACCAGCGTGATCCTCAAATCGTTAAGGTGCTTCGCAAAGAACTTACAGTAGAAAATATTTCTCAGGTTTATTACGAAGTAAAGCCTTCCCTACGTGTAGAACTTATGGCTCGCTTAATGGACCTGTCCAACTATAAGTTGAGCGTCGTTTTCTGTAACACCAAGCGTGCGGCAGATGAAGTAACGGAAGCTTTAATTGCAAAAGGAATCATGGCGGAAGCCCTGCACGGAGACCTTTCCCAAGGACAGCGCAGTAAGGTAATGGCTAAATTCCGTAAGGGAACCTGCAGCGTTCTCGTAGCTACCGACGTGGCAGCGCGTGGTATCGATGTAGACGATGTAGAGGCTGTTTTCAATTATGACCTACCGCTGGACGAAGAAAACTATGTGCACAGAATCGGTAGAACGGGTCGTGCAGGTAAGTCTGGAGCAGCGATTAGCTTCGTAACAGGCAGAAAAGACAGCTACCGTCTTCGCGACCTGGAGCGTTTTATCAAAACAGGCATTGAGAAACAAAACCCACCGAGTGTGGCAGAGCTCTTGGAGCTCAAAAAGGAGCAAGTTGCGAAAGATGTCTATCGAGCCATCTCTAAAGAAGAAGACAACCAATTATTCGAAGAGACCATCGGCAAATTGTTGGCTGAAGGCTTAACAATCGAACAAGTGGCTCTGGGTCTAATGAAGCTTCAGTTCGGAGATGTCATGAAAGATACCAAAGAGCAAAATTTCGAGCTAGATTTAGGTGGTGGAAGAGAGCGTGGCAAGCGTGATCGCTTCGAAAGAGGCGGTGACCGTGATGGTGGCCGTGGCCGTGATCGCTTCGGAAAAAGTGGCCCCGCTGCACGTCGCGGCGATAAGCCCGCACGCTCAGGTGTCGCCCGTGATGCTAACATGGCGCGTCTCTTTATCAGCTTAGGTAAAAAAGACCGTATCCGTCCAAATGATATCGTAGGTGCCATCGCTGGCGAAACAGGTGTTCCTGGACGCAGCATCGGAGGCATTGATATTTTTGATAATTTCTCGTTCGTGGATGTGCCTTCTAAGGACGCTGCTCATGTGATCAAAGTCATGAAGCAAAACACGATTAAAGGAAAAACGATCAACATCGAAATTTCGAAAGGTTAAATAAATAAGGTTAATGGTTAGTAAAGCGCCTTCTCACCCGTGGAAAAGGCGTCTTTTTTTGCCCCCCGGGGCAAAAGGTGCTGCTTCGCGCCTCAAAGAAATGAACGAAATGAACAGGCCTAACCTTTTTACCTTCAGCCCTATCTATCGTCGGTCATAGGCCCAGCCGCGCTCAGCCCTGCACATCCGCGCCAGCCTGCTTCATTTCCGCTAGCGCCTGCTGGAAATCTCCAGCATGTAAATTGACCGCACGTGTGCCCGCAATGGGCAGTTGCACCTGATACCCGAGACGGAGCGCATCCAGCACTGTAAATTTAACACAGTAATCCGCTGCCAGGCCAACACATGTAAGTGTGGTGACGCCTATGGATTGTAAATAGCTGTGAAGCCCCGTATCTACGACTTGATTATTATCAAAAAAACCACTGTAACTGTCCACGTCGGGGTTTTGCCCCTTTTGAAAGATGCGCATCCAGCGGCTACGGTCAAGCTCAGGATGAAAATCTGCGCCAACGCTCCCCTGCACACAGTGCACTGGCCAAAGCACCTGCTGCAAGCCCTTCAGTGTGATTACCTCTCCAGGCTGTCGGCCCGAATGATTCGCTGCGAAACTTCCATGATTTTCAGGGTGCCAGTCCTGTGTAGCGATGACAGTCTGAAAGTCCTGCTGCAGCGCGTTGATAAACGGCACAATTTGATCTCCCTCCTGTACGGCTAACGCTCCACCTGGCATAAAATCCAGCTGAGCATCAATGATCAGAAGGGCATGTTTTCCTTTAGCTTCCATATTTTATACTGTTTTTCTTTTGTTCACAACGGCTATTCATAACTTTTCTTCATTTAAGTTCTGAAGCTTATTTTAATTGCTAGACACTAGCCCTAGCCATTTGTTGATCTTCGGCATGGGCTATACACGAGCTACCGCTTTTATCGCCTCAAGAAAACAGGAAGCAAGCTTCATTTCGCCTTAGCTTTTCGCCATCTACCGGCAAAGTAGAAAGTTCCTGCATGCAAAATCTTCTTTAAAAAAGCGATTAGCAGCGCATAGACAATTGGAAAAGCCTTAACTAAAGTTCCTCCCCTTTGGCGCGAAGCACCAACTCATTCCGCAGCTGATACAGATCCCGTTCCAGCCCGAGCGGATACAGGTGGGGATTGATCAAGCGCTTATGCGAGCGATCGAAGGCCGCTAGTTGCTGCTGCGTACGTGCACGAATGGAGTGGATAGTTGGGCGCTGATAGACCAGTTTCCCCGCTTCAAATACGGGTACCAGTAGTTGTATCACCTTTAGCCCCTCCCGCTTTAACTTTTTTCGTCGGGTAGGATCCAGCGGGTCGATGATGGTATAGGTATCGCTTTGGAGCGGAAGGTTTTTTTCTTCGATAAGCATGTCCGCCACAGCTTTCCCCTCTTGAAAGAAGCGCAGAATGCCATGTAAACCGGGGATATTGATTTTCATGCTTTGCTGGGACAGCTTCACCTTCGGCACCCAGTTCCCGTGCATGTCTCGGATCGCCGAAAGCTTGTAGACAGCACCTAAGGCCGGCTGATCGTAAGCCGTCACTAGTTTGGTACCCACTCCCCACACCTGAATAGCTGCTTCTTGTAGTTTAAGCGAGGTGATAATTTGTTCGTCCAGGTCATTAGAGGCCACTACCACGGCATTTGGAAACCCTGCTTCATCCAGCAAGCGCCGGGCTAGCTGGCTATAGTAAGCTAGATCTCCTGAATCGATGCGGACCCCTTGCATTTCATAGCCCCTTTCCCGTAGCTCCCGTCCCACGGTGATCGCATTGCGCACCCCTTGCTCCGTATCGTAGGTATCCACCAGAAAGGTGCAGGTATCGGGAAAAGAAGCCGCATACGCGCGGAAAGCCTCCAGTTCCGAATCGAAGGACATGATCCAGCTGTGGGCATGCGTGCCGCTCACAGGAATACCGAAAAGCTTGCCTGCCATCACGTTACTAGTGGCATCACAACCGCCGATGTAGGCTGCGCGACTGGCGGCGAGCGCTCCATCGATGCCCTGTGCCCTGCGCAGGCCGAATTCCAGTACTTTATCCCCTTTCGCGGCGTGCTTGATACGCGCCGCCTTTGTTGCGATGAGCGTTTGGAAATTAAGGATATTCAGTAAGGGCGTTTCGAGAAGTTGACACTGCACCAGTGGCCCACGCACCCGCACTAGCGGCATGTAAGGAAAGACCACCGTCCCCTCCTCCACCGCTTCGATGGTACAGGAAAAGGAAAGCGCTTCCAGGTACTGGATAAATCCGCTTTCAAATGTGGGCGTACCGTCTGCTTTGCGCTGCGCCGCCAGATAGGCCAGGTCCCCGGCGTCAAAGCGAAAGTTTGCGCAGAAATCGAGGACATAATCCAGGCCCGCTGCCACGGTAAAGCCCCCTTGGAAAGGGTTTTTACGAAAGTACAGGGTAAAAACAGCTTCACGCTCCGCCTTTCCTGCCTGCCAGTAGGCATAGGCCATGCTAAGCTGGTAATAGTCGGTGAGCAGGGACAGTGAGCCCTGGTAGAGGTCTTGGGTTATCTTCATTTTTTTACCGTCAGGAGCACGCCTAGGAGCACCATCCCCATCCCCACATAGGTGACGAGGTTATAGGTCTCCCCGAAAACCAGGAAGCCAAAGCCCAGGGCGTACACGATACTGATATAGGTTAAACTCGAAATCTTGGATAAGTTCCCGTGCTGATAGGCTAGGGTCATAAAATACTGTGCGAACTGCGTCAGCAGGCCGATGGCCAAAAGGACTGCCCAGTCCCAGCCGGTGGGCGGCACCCAAAAGAAATAGCTGAGCAGGCCTGCGATCGGGATGGTCACCAGGGGGAAGTAAAACATAATGACCAGCGGGTGTTCACTTCCTTTTATCAGGCGAATAACATTATACGCCACTGCCATGCCGATGGTGGCGATCAGGCCGATGGCCAAATCCAGCGGAGAGATCCTGGGGTCGAAACCTTGGATGAGGAGCACCCCGGCAAAGGAGAGGCCAAAAAAGAAAAACTGCTTAGGGGATAGCCGCTCCTTCACCACCCAGATCCCGAGCACACTGGTGAGAATCGGAGCGATGTAGTTAATGGTTACGGCGGACGCCAAAGGGATACGCTGCAAGCTGTAGAAAAAGAAAATTAGGCCTACAGAGCCGGCCAAACCACGTAAGAGCAGCAGCCGACGTCGGGTGCCAAGAACAGGGACTCTTTGCTTTTTAAGCCAGAAAAAGGTGATGCCGAAGCTAAGTACGGAGCGAAAAAGAATAATTTCAATGGCTGGAATATGGGGGATGAGTTTCACAGACACATTCATACAGGCAAACAGAAAACCTGCCAGAAGCATGTGTTGGACACTTTTTGCGGGCATGGGTATAGGGGCTTAGCTTAGGCCAGAGCCTTGGTGAGGGATATTCGAGACATCGCTGAGCAGCCTGCCGTCCTGCATGGTCAGGGTGCGGTCTGCCATCAGGGCTAGCTCGGGGTTATGGGTCACGATGACAAAAGTTTGCCGAAAGGCATCACGAAGGGTGAAGAAAAGTTGATGCAAGGCATCTGCAGAGACCGAGTCCAGATTACCACTCGGCTCATCTGCGAAGATGATGGCAGGATCGTTTATCAGTGCGCGTGCTACCGCGATGCGCTGCTGCTCCCCACCGCTGAGGGCGGCGGGCTTATGGTCTAACCGCTTTTCTACGCCGAGGATGCTGGCTAGTTCACGCGCTTTTTTAGCCAGTTCAGCTGGCTTTTTTCCAGCGATCATGCCGGGTAGCAGCATGTTTTCCTCGGCAGTAAACTCAGGAAGTAAATTATGAAACTGAAAAATAAAGCCAATATGTCGGTTACGGAAGGCGGCCAGCGCATCCCCTTTTAAAGCGTGTAATTCCTGATCCAGCAGACGTACGCTGCCCTTATCAGGCTGATCGAGCGTCCCTAACAAATGCAGCAGGGTAGATTTCCCTGCTCCCGAAGCTCCTACGATGGAGACCACCTCGCCTTTTTGGATGCTAACATCCACACCCTTAAGCACATGTAAGTCACCATAGAATTTTTCGACACCGATCGCCTGCAACATGCCTCTAAACTTTTTTTAAAAATACGTTTAATTCACTGAAAGAACGGTCAAAAATCGGACATATTTAGTAAAAAGACGAAACTAAACCTTGAAATTTCAAGGGGACTGACTTATCTTCGAGCAAAAATTTTTACTAGGATGAACATACACGAATATCAAGCAAAAGAAGTATTAAAGGGTTACGGCGTCCGCATTCAAGAGGGCATCGTGGCTGAAACTCCGGAGGCCGCCTTAGAGGCTGCGAAACAGTTGAATGCGGCTACGGGTACTTCCTGGTACGTATTGAAGGCGCAGATTCATGCTGGAGGCCGTGGTAAGGGTCAGATTCAGGAGACAGGATCTAACGGTGTCGTATTAGCTAAGAAGCTGGAAGATGTAGCAGAAAAGGCGAAAAACATCTTAGGAGGCACACTGGTAACGCATCAGACAGGACCTGAGGGTAAAAAAGTAAGTAAAATCCTCATCGCTGAAGATGTTTACTACCCGGGTGACTCCGAGCCGAAGGAATACTATTTATCTATTTTGCTTGATCGTGCGAAAGGCTGTAATGTTATCATGGCTTCTACTGAAGGAGGTATGGACATCGAAGAGGTAGCCGAAAAGACTCCGGAGAAAATCATTAAGGAGTGGATCGATCCTAAAGTAGGTTTACAAGGTTTCCAGGCACGCAAGGTAGCTTTCAAGCTTGGCCTGAGCGGAAATGCTTTTAAAGAGATGGTGAAGTTTATCAGCGCACTGTACCGTGCATACGAAGCGACAGATTCTTCTCAGTTCGAAATTAACCCTGTGTTAAAGACTTCTGACGACAAGATTTTAGCCGTAGATGCCAAGGTAAACTTGGATGACAATGCACTATACAGACAACCGAAGTTAGCCGAGCTACGTGATTTAGCAGAAGAGGATCCATTAGAAGTAGAAGCCGGCAAGTCTGGCTTGAACTACGTGAAACTCGATGGAAATGTAGGTTGTATGGTAAACGGCGCTGGCTTAGCTATGGCGACGATGGATATGATCAAGCTTTCGGGTGGTGAGCCGGCTAATTTCCTCGATGTGGGGGGAGGTGCGAATGCGACTACGGTAGAAGCAGGGTTCAGAATTATTCTACAGGATCCAAATGTGAAAGCGATCTTGATTAATGTATTCGGAGGCATTGTACGCTGCGATAGAATCGCAAACGGTGTGGTAGAAGCCTATAAATCAATTGGTGACATTCGCGTGCCGATCATCGTTCGTCTTCAGGGCACGAATGCGGAAGAAGGTGCTCGCATCATCGATGAGTCTGGACTGAAAGTTTTCTCTGCGATTACACTGAAAGAAGCAGCAGAAAAAGTAAAAACAGCTATTGCCTAATTCAAATTAAGGCGTAATTTTGCAGGGCAATTCGGAAAGAATTGCCTTTTGCTGCGCCTGTAGTTCAACTGGATAGAATATCGGATTTCGGCTCCGACGGTTGAGGGTTCGAATCCTTCCGGGCGCACTTAAAGCGTGTAGTACATGTACTGCACGCTTTCTTTTTGTTTACAAATATCCTTGGGTAGTTACTCGGAAGATATAGGTGGAAGCTATAGGAAGACACTGATTTTTATCGTATTTTTAACTGATCTCCATCAGGATTTTTACGCTGCTCTTTAGCCTATCTTTGTAGGAGAACGGTTTCAGCCTATCACAAACTAACCCAATAGCTCATGATTAAATTAGTAGTTCCAGTAGACTTTTCTACTTTTTCCTTGAAAGCACTAAGCTTTGCCACTCCTTTAGCCAAGAAGTTAGACGCTGCTCTACTCTTAGTACATGTTATGCATGTTCCGATGCACTGGGAAAAGTTAGATGCTAGCCAGCGCAGCCATTACGCAGAGGTGGAGGCAGACTTAAACCTAGCGGCAGAAAAGTTAGAAGGCCTGCGAAAGACGGTGGCCGAAGCAGGCGTGCAGGTAGAAACACAGCTAAAGACCAATTCTGGAAAAGATAAAATTTACACCTTCATCGAAGCAGAACAGGCAGACCTCGTCGTAATGGGCTCGCATGGCAGTTACGGCTTCAAGGAGCATGTGCTCGGCACGAACACCTACAGTGTGCTCAGAAGGCTTCAAGTGCCTGTCTTGGTCGTTAAGGAAGATAGCACAGAGAGCAACTTAGAACGTGTCTGCATCGCCACTGATCTACGAGAGGCTTCTGGGCCTGCCTTTAGTCGCCTTGAGAAAGTTTTAGAGGCCTTACACGTAAAAATGGACTTGCTTTTCGTAAATACCCCAAATCACTTTATGGAAACGCGCGATATCGAGGCCTTAGCTGCGGATTTCACGACACGCTTTGGCCAGTATGCGCATACCCTGCATATTATAGACGCCTTTAAGGAGGAAAGAGGAATAGCCTACTTCGTCGAAAAAGGACGATATGATGCGGTCGCTGTCATTACTTCAGGTAAATCAGACTTGAGACAATACTTCTCCCCAAGTATAACCGAAAACCTCATCGCCCAAGTAGATTTCCCCGTACTGAGTATCAAAGGGTAAAAAAAGAATCGAAACAGTGGCACAGAGAAGGGAGGCGATACGCATCCCTTTTTTTGTCGTTTAGCCCCAAAAAAAAGCAGAGAAAACTCCTCTGCCTTTATCTGAAAACTAAACCAACTATTATTTAACTACCACAATTATAACAAAAATAATTATAAAAAAAGAATTTCAAAATATTTTTGTCTCCAAAATCGTCAGTTCGCCTTATTTATTCGAAACCTTAAAGAGTAAACCTAAAGCTAAGGCCTGCGAAAACTGAATGTCCGGATCTACATCGAAATCATAAACATTAATACTGGTAAAGGTGACATCCACGTATTTTGTGATATTCGCGATAATAGTCAGATCAAGTCTATGATCGATTTTCTGAAGCGAAAGCGTCTCATAGTTGGCAAACATTTGGTAACGGGTCTGGATACGTAAGTTATCCGAAATTTTCTTGTTGTAGGTCAAGAAAATCTGTGCAGCTGCAAATTCAGTCCGTAACCTTCTGCCGGGCTCCACGCCATAGTTAGCAGGGAAAGTTTGAAAGAGCGTGGCATCCCGTACTACCGTTAAACGCGGAGAGAAGGGCGAAAGTCTTAGTGCGAACTCTTGATTCGGTTTGTATTCCGCACCGATCGCTCCCGTGATGAAGGCTGGCGCAAAAAATCGGCTAATTAAGACGGGCTCATCTCCTCTAAAATCGAACCCATCTGCTGCTTGTGTAATAAGGTTAAAAGCCCCGAAGTAAGACCATTTTTCTGAAAAGCGTAACCCAAGCTTGGAATCCAAGAAAATTCGATCATTCGCCTTGCGGGTTTCTTCTCCCTCATTTCGAACTACCCCATAGATAAACTCAAACTGGTTATCGAAGGTCAACTTTCCTTTGGCGTAGTTGGCGTTCGCCTGAACGATGGTTCCCAGCGCGATGGTGTTCACCCCTCCTGCGGCCCAGTTGCCACTGAAGGCTGCTTGATTAAAGTTAAAACCAAGGCTGAGATTAGAGGTCCAGTAGGTCGTGTCTTGTCCGGCTGGAATTTCCTCTTCGGTGGAAGCATTGTCATCTTGGGCAGCAAGTAAGCCCGTCAAAAGCATAAGCATACAGGTAAACAATAGTGACTTTTTCATATAGGAAATAGCTTAAATAAAACAAGTAGGCAATATAAGTCATTATATTTAGGGGGTAAAAGGAAATTGATCCTAAAAATGTGACTGGAGTCAAAACATCACCCCTGTCCTTTTTCGTATGTAGCTTGTAACACATCCAATTTATGTTTAGAACCACATATCTGCTTTGGTTAGGAATATGCCTGCTGTCTGCCTCTTGTTCTAGTATCGACATTTTTAAAGAAAAAACCGAAATTCCTCCCTACGGAACGTATAAAAGTTTTGTCATCGTCAATCAGG
Organism: Nitritalea sp.; assembly: GCF_054166705.1. Taxonomy (NCBI): domain Bacteria; kingdom Pseudomonadati; phylum Bacteroidota; class Cytophagia; order Cytophagales; family Cyclobacteriaceae; genus Nitritalea; species Nitritalea sp. The sequence continues at coordinate 484,311 of NZ_JBSZCV010000015.1, read as the reverse complement.
AAACAGGCTTTCGGGCGTTTAATAATGAGTTTTATGATGAACTCATCGTCGTCGAGCTACAGCGGCACCTAGAAAATGCGGGGCTGCGTTACGATAAAGATAAGCCAGATCTTATCATTCGCTTCGGTAGTAATGAGGATCCACGACAAAAGGAAATCATCAATAACCCTGGCATGATGCCCATGTGGGGCATGCGGATGTGGGCTTGGGATCCCTTTATGTTCAACCCCATGATGATGCCACAGAATTTTAACAACTCCCGCATGCGGAATTATGAGCTCATGCAGCTTATCGTGGACTTCATCGACCCGAAGCAAGAAAAGTACCTGCTACGTGTCACGGCTGTGACAGAAGTTCAGTCTGACAAAGAAAAAAAGAGACGATTGATTAAAAGCACCGATAAAGTCGTGAAGACCTATCAGCAGCACCTCGTTCAGCGCTAAAAACCTACGAACCTACGTTTACCTCAAGCTATTCGTAAACTGAAACTCATGTACAAAATCGATCTATTCGTTTCTGAGGTATAAAACATTTGGCAGCGAATTCTTTCTTCCAACCATTTAGCTGTATATTTAAAAAAAAGTAACGGCAAACTTTCCCATAGGCTAGTTTGTTATCATGAAAAATTAAGTATCATGGCAAGAGCAAGTTTAACCTTAATACACGCATTCCGAAAGACGATTCAAAAATTAAAGCAAGGGGCTGCTTATCAGTGGGGCCATATGGGAGCCTGTAACTGTGGAAATCTAGCACAGGAACTCTGTTCTCTCTCTAAGGGTGAAATCCATGCCTTCGCGATGCAAAAACATGGAGACTGGAATGAGCAACTTATCGACTACTGTCCTACCTCAGGCTATCCGATGGATCTCATGATCCAAAAAATGCTGGAGGAAGGATTGACTCTCGATGAGCTGGGGCACCTGGAGCGCCTCTCGGATCCGAAGGTCCTTGCAGACATTCCTTTCGAGCGTAGAATGAAATTGGAAAAAAACCGAAAAGAAGATGTTCTCCTTTACATGGAAACGTGGCTACGCCAACTGGAGTCAGCATGGACACAGGCGCAAGCGCTTCCTGACTTCTCAGAGGTAAGCTCGAAAAAAGTAGAAAAAGAAACTGACAAGGTATTGGTGTAACGCTATATTTTCCCTTAATTCGCGCCGTATTTAACGCTTAATGCACATTTTATGGATGAATTCGAAGACGATTTCGACTTGTTCGAAGATGAAGATGAGGAGTTGGATTTAGAAATGGACATGGACTTCGATGAAGATGTCTATGACCTCGAAGACGACAGCGACTTAGGTGAGGATGGCTTCTTGGAATTTGATGACGAGGAGTTGGAGGAAGAGGACGACGAGTTATTCTGAATCAGTTTTCTTTGGCCTAGGCCAAAGAAAGGTAAGCAGAAAGCGAGCGGCGAAACCAGGAACAAAGCGAGGTGAATAACTTCGCTTTTTTTCATGCCTGATTTTGCGGCGTAACCCTTCTGTATTATCTTGCGTAAAATTTACTAAACAAAGCATTTACGACTATGTTACTTCAAATATTCAGCTCTCCGATCGAATCAGGTGCACAGCTTTTCATTCTAATCGTGTGTATCCTCCTCGGCTTAGGCGCAGGTATTTCTGCTGTCGATTTTAGAAAAACGGTATTAAAACCGGAAGATGAAGAAGAAGACAAGAAACAAAAGGCGTAAGTTAAAAGCCTTTTTGCAAATAAAAAAAGCCTCCTTTTCAGGAGGCTTTTATTTTTTTATAACCTATTTGATCCAAATGGTGCTAATGCACATCGCCCATCAGCTTGCGAATCGGCTTAGCGAATAGCAACAGTACCACTCCGGCGCCTACTAGCGTATATACGATCAGCATGTATTGCGCGGGCATATTCGCGAGTGCCTCAGCAGAACCTCCAGAAGCCTCTCCTGCAATCTGCCCAGCCACTAGATTACCCAGTGATACGGATAGGAACCAGATTCCCATCATTTGTCCACCGTAGGACTTGGGCGCCAGCTTGGTCACTAAACTTAAACCTACAGGAGAAAGACTAAGCTCCCCGAAAGTATGCAGCATATAGGTGATGATCAACCAAGTTGGCGCTGCTAATTCACCAGCAGCGGCTATTTTAGCTGCAAAGTACATGACAAAGAAACCTGCACCAGCCAAAAGAAGCCCGAAAGCGAACTTCAAGGGAGAAGAAGGCTCCAGTTGCATGCGTCCTAAATGCACCCAAAGCGCCCCGAAAATCGGTGCAAAAAGAATGATGAACATACTATTCACCGACTGAAAATAACCGGCAGGAATTTCCCACCCGAAGACAGTTCGATCTGTGAAGCGCTCTGCGAAGAGATTTAGAGTAGAACCCGCTTGTTCGAATCCAGACCAAAAGAAGACGGAGAAAACGAACAAAATGAAAATTACACCTACTTTCTTCTTTTCATCTACCGTGAGGCCACCGAGGAAAAAGACATACCCTAGATACAAAATGGCTACGGTCAGGATGGTATACTTAGAAAACTCGGCTAAGACATACACATTAATAGGGATAAGACCACCTAGACTCACTCCTGTAGCTATAACTAAAACGAGCACCATGCCTATCAACCAGCGCTGCATGCGCTTCTTTTCGGCTTGACCTTGGGTACCTGTGAAGGTAACGGCCTCTCCTACACCATCAAGATGATGTCCAGTAAGTTTAAACTGGAAAAGCCCGATTAGCATACCCAGGCCTGCTAAGCCAAATCCCAGGTGCCAGTCATATACAGCAGCGGTGCTACAGGCGATCGGAGCGATAAGTGCGCCGATGTTTATGCCCATATAAAAGATAGAAAATCCGGCGTCCCGCTTGCTGCTGTTCGTCGGATAAAGCTGCCCCACGATGGAGCTGATATTCGGCTTCAGTAAGCCTGTACCAATGACGATGAGTACCAATCCTAGGTAGAAGGACAGCGTATCTAAAGGGACCAATGCCGTTTTCGGTCCTTCTAAAGGGGCAATCCACTCATAAAGTCCCGGAATGGCCATGGTAAAGTGCCCTATCGTGATAATAATCCCTCCATAATAGACCGACTGCTTGAGCCCGAGCAGTTTATCTGCCACCCAACCGCCGGGAAGAGCGAGGAGGTAAACACCCATAGTGTAAAGTCCATAGATGGCACCCGAAGTTTTATCATCGAAGCCCAATCCCCCCTCTACGATGGCTGTCGTCATGAATAAAATCAATAAGGCACGCATGCCATAATAGCTGAAACGCTCCCACATTTCTGTAAAAAAGAGCGTCATAAGGCCCTTAGGATGACCAAAACGAGTAGGGCCATCGTATAAATCGGCGCCTACGTCCTTTAAGACACGATCCGGAATTTTTTCCACTTACTCTGTATTTTAATAAAAACCAATAAAATACAATGATAACATTTTTTTAATGAACGGAGGACTTCAAGAAGAAATCACCTTACAAAAAACATAAATTGATGAAAAAGACAGAACTAAACAGAATTTTTTAACTATGTTAATTTAGCGAAATACAGTTACGAAATCGATTGAAAACGCAAATTTCTTCTTTTTTTGCCCGTAGATATCAGCATTGTTGCCTATCTTTGAATGGTGTTATTAATCCAAACAAAAAAATATGATCGCGCAGAACCTTGAGCTCAACTCTTCAGACAAGAGCTTATCTGCCCTCGGCATCAAGACGGCAGGTAAAGTTTTTTTGAATCTCACACCGGCCGAGCTGGTGGAGCACGCATTAGCGAATAACGAAGGTGTGTTAACAGACACCGGGGCTTTAATGTCCGATACCGGTGAATTTACCGGACGGTCTCCTAAAGATCGCTTTATTGTTAAAGATAGCAAAACTGCGGACAGTGTATGGTGGGGAGATATCAACATCCCCTTTGAAGAAGAAAAGTTCGAGCAGCTGCATCAAAAAATGCTTGCGTACCTCGAAGACAAGCAGCTCTATATCCGCCAAGCCTATGCAGGCGCAGATCCAAACTATCGCCTCAACCTGACCGTAGTGAATACCTTGGCGTGGCAGAACCTGTTTTGCTATAACATGTTCTTACGGCCGTCTGCTGAGGAACTGGTAGACTTCCCTTCGGATTTCACTATCCTCTGTGCTCCTGGATTCCAAGCGGACCCTGAGGTGGATGGCACCCGCCAGAAAAACTTCGCGATCCTCAACCTCTCCAAGCGCATGATCCTTATCGGCGGTACCGCTTATGCAGGTGAAATGAAGAAAGGGATCTTCTCTGTATTGAACTACGTGCTTCCTCATGAGCGTAATACGCTCTCCATGCACTGCTCAGCTAATGTTGGAAAAGAGGGTGATGCCGCTATTTTCTTCGGTCTATCCGGAACAGGGAAAACGACCCTTTCCGCTGACCCGAACAGAGGACTTATCGGAGACGATGAACATGGTTGGACAGATAAAGGTATATTCAACTTTGAAGGTGGCTGTTACGCCAAAGTGATCGATCTTAGCCGTGAAAAAGAGCCAGAAATCTGGGATGCCATTAAATTCGGCGCTATCGTAGAAAATACACGCTTCCTGCCTGGCACACGCACGGTGGATTATACCAATAATTCCGTCACGGAAAATACACGTACCGCCTATCCCATTCACCATATCTCGAATGCAGTAGAACCCTCTCGTGCGGGTATCCCGAAAAACATCTTCTTTCTCACCGCAGATGCTTTCGGCGTGATCCCTCCCATATCACGCTTGAATAAAAGCCAAGCCATGTATCACTTTATCTCGGGCTACACCGCGAAAGTAGCCGGTACAGAAGTAGGTATTACAGAACCGAAAACCACCTTCTCCGCTTGCTTTGGCGCAGCCTTCCTCCCCCTTCACCCGACAGCTTACGCGACGCTCTTCGGCGAGAAAATGGAACAGCACGACGTTAAAGTATGGTTAATTAACACGGGTTGGACTGGAGGTCCTTATGGCATCGGATCACGTATGAAACTTAAATATACACGTGCTATGATCACAGCAGCCTTAGAAGGAGCCTTAGATAACGTAGGCTACCGTCAGCACTCTGTGTTCGGCGTAGGTATTCCTGAAACCTGCCCGAATGTTCCTGACGAAGTGCTCAGCCCACGAGCGACCTGGGAGGATAAAGAAGCCTACGATAAAAAAGCACGTGAACTCGGCGCAGCCTTTATCCAAAACTTCGAAAAGTACGCGGCCGGCGCCAGCGCTGACATCCTCGCGGGTGCACCGAAGGTATAAGACTCTTTTCCCGACACTTTAACGGGACTAACTGATAAAATAGCATAGGAGAAAGCTCCTTCAAGCATGCGCCTACTTCCCTCAGAAGTAGGCGCTTTTTTTAGGCTGCCCCTACCCCATCGCCAGGTCACGCTAGTGCCTTGAAAACTCTAGCTAGCCAAGCGGCAGCTCCTTCGGTGGGCACTTTAAAAGCCCCCCTTCGGCTAGCTACCTGCAGAGAGAGAGAAGCTGCCTGCCAACAGTTTTCGTAAAAACACTTCGCAAGGTTGAAAAATAGGCTAAATTTGCATAAAATTTTATTCTATGAAAATCGCAGAAATACATACCGCTAAAGGCCTCATGAAAGTGAGCTTTTTCGAAAAAGACGCCCCGAAAGCCGTAGAGAACTTCATCAATTTATCCGAATCGGGCTTTTATGATGGCCTTACCTTCCACCGCGTCATCCCGAACTTTGTGATTCAAGGTGGCTGCCCGAATGGCGATGGAAGAGGCGGACCTGGTTACACGATTCCTTGTGAGCTTACAGGCGACAATCAGTACCACGATAAGGGGGTGCTCTCTATGGCACATGCAGGCAGAAACACAGGAGGAAGCCAGTTTTTCATTTGTCACAGCAGAGATAATACCAGCCACCTCGACCGTAATCATACTTGCTTCGGAAAAGTATTCGAAGGCCTGGAAGTTATCGACGCCATCCGTCAGGGAGATAAAATCGAAAAAATCGTCATCACGGAGCAGGCGTAAGCACCTACTTTCTGGGACTTAAAGGACTGCCTTTGACAAGTGGCTGCGGCCCCCAAAGTGATTGCGGCGTCCAAAAAGAGCGAAAAGACGTAAAATACAGCACCTGGCGCGCCGGTGGAGGCCACCAAAACAAAAACACCTGGAGAAAAACGTTTTCTGTTCGTCTCCAGGTGTATTTTTTGGCCCCTGGGCCAAAGAAAGGGCGAAACGCAGCCAGCACAAAGCTGCTTCAAGCTCCTAACCCCTTAAGCGATCAGTGCACCGGCTACAGTAGCGGTCATCATGCAGGCTAGCGTGGCAGCCAGAAGTGCACGCATTCCCAGTTTGGAGAGATTCCCCTGCTGGCTCGGTGCGATGGAACCGATACCTCCCACCTGGATGGCAATCGAGCTAAAATTCGAAAAACCACAGAGGGCATAGGTGGCGATCACCACAGACTTTGGGTTTAAACTATCTGCCGCTTTCATGTCTGCCAAACTTAGGTAGGCCACAAATTCATTAATGACCGTTTTCTGTCCGAGCAAGGACCCCACCTGGAGCGTATCCTGCCATTCCACGCCGATCACCCACGCGAAAACACGAAATATCTGCCCCAGAAGATACTCCAGAGAAAAGCCCTGGAAGGCACCATTTGTGGAGCTCATCACCCAAGCGTTTAACCCGGTCCACTCCCCGATAAGACCCGAGAGGAGATAGTTGATGGCCGCGATCACTGCAATAAAAGCGAGCAACATTCCCCCTACATTTAAAGCAAGCTTCAGTCCTTCAGAAGCACCGATTGACATCGCATCGATGAGATTGACCCCCATATTTTCTTGGTTGACCTCCAGCCGATCGTTCACAAGACTACCTTTTTCTAAGGGGATCATGATTTTCGCCATCACGATCGCAGCAGGTGCATTCATGATGGACGCACCGAGCAGATAGGCCGCAAATCGGCTTTGCTCCTCGAGCGAATCCCCACCTAAAAAGGCCACATAACCTGCCAGTACACCCCCTGCGATGGTGGCCATGCCTCCCGTCATCAAGCACATAAGCTCCGAGCGATTCATCGTGGGGATAAAAGGCCGCACGAGCAAAGGGGCTTCTGTTTGGCCAAGAAAAATATTTCCTGCCGCAGAAAGACTCTCGGCACCAGACAAGCGCATGGTACGGGACATGACCCAAGCGATCCCGAAAACCACCTTTTGGAGCACTCCCAAATAGTATAGACCTGCAGAAACTGTGGAAAAAAAGATAATCGTAGGAAGTACCTGAAAAGCAAAAATAAAACCATAGCTGTTAGTCGCCAAGTCCCCAAAAATAAATTGTGCCCCCTCAGCAGAGAAACTTAAGAACTTCACAAAGCCTCCGGATAGCCCGGCAAACAACTGCGCCACAAAACCCACTTGCGTAATCAGCACCCCGAAAATGACTTGGAGCACCACTCCTATGCCTACCAAACGCCAATCGACGGCGCGTTTATTCGATGAAAACAACAAGGCGACGCCTAAAAGCACCACGATGCCAATCAGTCCTCGTACTAGGTCCATGTATTTCTTGCTATCTGGTTCGGGCGGCACTGCCTGGCCAAGGAAAAAACCCGATGTGAATTAAAGGGTTAAAATTACAGAATAAGCGCGAATAAAAGCCATTATTTAAGGATTTTAGCACATGAAATTCCTAAAATATTCGCGCATTCCCCTGCGGGGAAATAAAAAATCCCACAGTATGTCGTAAACATACTGTGGGAATATCGGGACACCTTAGGTGCCACAGGCTTTAACCCTGTCTTCTATTTAGTTCATCACGAATTTTCGCCGCTTTTTCGTAGTCTTCTTTCTCTAGTGCATCCTGTAGCATCTGATTCAACTTATCCAAGCTGAAATCAGAAAAGCCAGATTTAGGTTTAGCGCTGCTCGCACGCGAACGCTTCGGCCGCACAGTGGAATCTGGTTCACCCTCATCCACGACCTCTACACCCGCCTCTGAAAGCACTTTTTTCACACAGTAAATTTGCGCATTAAAACGCACTGCGATAGCCACAGCATCCGAGGGACGGGAATCAATTTCATAGGTTTTGCCGTCTTTCATGCAGACGATTTTACTGTAAAAAACCCCCTCCGAAAGATCTGTAATCAGCACATGATCCACTTTATACTGAAATGCTGCCGCAAAGGAGCGAAATAAATCATGCGTCATCGGCCTGTTCGGCACGATATGATCCAGCTCGATCGCAATCGCCTGCGCCTCATTTAAACCGATCACTATTGGTAAGCGGATATGTGAACCCACTTCCTTTAAAACCAATGTGAATGAGCCCGATTGGCTGTTGTTTGTTGATACCCCTACTATTTCTAAAGCTACTGCGTTATCCACGATTTGTTATTTTGCTGCTTCGAGTGCCTGTTTCAGTTTCGGTAAAACATCGAACGCGTCACCCACAATCCCATAATCTGCCGCCTTAAAGAAAGGAGCCTCAGGGTCTTTATTGATAACTACAATATACTTCGACGAATTTACGCCTGCAAGATGTTGAATAGCACCCGAAATTCCAACAGCCACGTATAAAGTTGGAGCAACTTTTACACCAGTCTGTCCTACGTGCTCGTGATGCGGTCTCCAGCCGATATCGGATACTGGCTTGGAACAACCGGTAGCTGCACCGAGAGACTTGGCCAGATCTTCGATTAGATGCCAGTTTTCGGGACCCTTCAAACCGCGACCACCTGACACGACGATGTCTGCCTCAGGTAATAAAATATCCCCTTCAGCTTTATCTGTAGCCGTAATCTTGGCAGCGAAAAGCGCTTCATCCAAGCTTAGGTCCACCGTTTCGACTGTGGCAGGAGCGCCATCCGTAGCGAGATCGATGGCATTTTTCTTTACAGCAAGTATTTTATTGTCTTTTTCTACAGCAGTTATCGCAAAGGCCTTACCCGTATAAATACTGCGTTTCACACGGTAGCCATCGGAAAGATCCGGTAACTCCGTCACATTAGAGACGAGTGCTGCATCCAACTTGATCGCTAAACGAGCCGCTACAGCATCCCCTAAAGAAGACTTGGCTAAAACCAGCGTTTTGGCATCCAGGGATTTCGCCACCTGGGCCACTGCATCCGCGTGCGCCTGAATAACACCGGCATTTAATTTCTCATCTGCCACATGCTTCACGCTGCTCGCCCCTGCAGTACCTGCCTCCGCCAGCGCATCAGCGCTAATGCTACCTAGGGCGATGGCGATTACATCTCCTTCTCCTGTTTTTTCTGTTAATGCTTTGGCATAAGACACAGCCTCTAAAGAAGTTTTCTTTATGGCACCATCTGCATGCTCGATATATACTAAAATTGCCATGATTTCTGGATTATTATGGGTTGTTTAAAGAACTTTTGCTTCGTTTTTTAAGAGCTTTACCAGCTCTTCCACCTGATCGGCGTCGATGAGTTTTACAGCTCCCTTTGCCGGAGGCAACTCATACTTCAATACCGATGAAGCGACCGTGTCGGAACTCGGCTCCACTACCTGTAGCGGCTTGGTACGTGCAGACATAATGCCGCGCATATTTGGGATTTTCCACTCCGCGATCGGTTCTTGGCAACCGAGAACAAGGGGTAGCTCTGCCTCTAACTGCTCCTTACCTCCCTCGATTTCACGGGCCATTTTCGCCGTATTTCCATCGATCTCTAACTTCATCACAGGAGAAATAGACGGAAGACCGAGCAATTCACCGACCATGCCATGCACCATACCGCCGTTAAAGTCGATCGATTCACGGCCCATCAGGATAAGATCATAGCTGTTTTGCTTCGCAATGGCCGCTATCTGCTCTGCTACGAAAAGGGAATCTTTTGGGAATGCATTTACGCGAATAGCATCATCTGCACCGATCGCCAGGGCTTTTCTTAGTGTAGGATCCGCATCTGCCTCTCCTACGTGCAGTACCGTAACAGTACCGCCCGTCTGCTCCTTTAACTCCACCGCACGTGCTAGCGCATAGTCGTCATAGGGACCGATGATAAACTGAACGCCGGTCTTATCGAATGTCGTGTTGTTCTCCGTAAACTGAATCTTGGATGTCGTATCCGGAACGTGCGTTATACAAACTAAAATTTTCATGAAATAGTGGTTTATTGTTAAACTTCACCTGCTAAAGGCTTTGCGCCCTAAAGATAAAACGGAAACTCAATTTGTATGTTTCGTTTTCCAACAAGTACTTCAAAAATAACAAATGCCAGGGGAATTACCCAAAGTTGCCACAAATTATTTTTGAGCATTCTACGCTAGAAAACAAATTTTATAAGGATTCGCTTCCTTTCAGCACTCTCTCACGGTACCTTCTTTCGATTCCTATCCATTTGATACTTTTTTCTCAGGGGAAAGGCTGAAATTTAGGTACCTTTGTGCCACAGTGGTTTTGCCTCCGCAGGCCGCTGCTTGCTAATCGCGCACGCCATGAACCGACTTGAACAACTACACGCTTTTATCGCAGCAGAGCCTGCCGATCCTTTTAATTATTATGCTTTAGCCCTCGAGTACCGCAGTCTACAGCGGGAGGAAGAGGCTTTAGACACCTTTCGGCTGCTTTTACGTGACTTTCCAGACTATCTGCCTACCTATTTTCACGCAGCAGCAAGCTTAGCAGAGGCTGAGGCCCTAGCCGAAGCCCGCACCACCTATGAGCAGGGCATCACCTTAGCGGAAAGCCAGGGCGATGTCCATGCCTTGCGAGAGCTCAAGCAGGCCTTTCAAAACTTTATCTTTGAGTACGAATAACGATTTTGCCCAGCTGGGCACCGGCCTTCATGCGATCGAAGGCCTCCACCACCTGCTCCATTCCGAAGACCTGATCGACGACCGGCTGGATACGGTGCTCGCGCACGAAATCCAGCATCGCCGCGAAGTCTGCATCGGATCCCATGGTGCTGCCGATCAACTTTAACTGGCTCCAAAACACTTTTCGGGCATCAAATCCGGAAGGATTGCCACGTGTGGCCCCATAAAAGACAAGGCGTCCACCCGGTCGCGCCACCTTTATCAGTTGGCCCAGCGTATCACCCATGGCGGAATCGATAATCAGGTGGAAGCCCTCCGTCTCCGCCAAGGCTTCCTTCACCCACTGTTCCTCCGTGTAGGTAAAGGTATGCTGGATACCCAATTCGCGGGCTTTGGCCAACTTTTCGGCACTGCTGGAGCTGGTGGATACGGTGGCCCCTGCCGCCAGGGCAAACTGAGCGGCGAACTGCGCCACGCCGCCTCCGAACCCGGTGACGAGCACCTGCTCTCCCGCGGCACAGCCTCCCTGTACCATGAGCGCCCGATAAGCCGTAAGGCCTGCCAGCGGAAGTGCCGCAGCAGCTTCCCAGGAGAGGTGCTCTGGCTTTTCATGCAGTCGGTTTTGATCCACCTGCACATGTGTGGCTAAGGTGCCATGGCGCGGCATACCGAGGATACTAAAAGTCTTCTGTTGGGCCCCCTCATCCGCTCCCCAGTCAAGCGCAGGATTGATAATCACCTCTTTGCCTATCCAGTGTGGGTCCACCGTGGCGCCTACAGCTTCCACAACCCCTGCACCATCGGAGCCTAGGATGACTCCGTCTGCCAAGCCTGGATAAAGGCCCTGCCGGCACCATTCATCGCGGTGATTTAGTGCTGCCGCTTTCAGTGCCACACGCACCTCCGTAGGTCCCAGCAAAGGTAGCTCCACCTCACGAAGCACAATTTTATCGGCTTTATTCCGATCTAAAACGATTCCATGTATGTTCATGCTTGTTTCCAAATTACTTGTGTGAAATATAAACATAAAAAGTCTGCCCGTGGCCAATTTGTTTCCATTTTTACAGCTTGGCGGGGCATTTTGCGCCGGCAGGCGCCAAAAAAAACCGACCCTTTAAAAAGGAGCCGGTTCATCACCTCCGGGTAAATCCTCCCCGTTCGCCTTACTCTGCAGGCGGATCATGCTGCCAGATTCGAAATTCCCACCCCCACCTGAGCCGGCAGGGAATTTATTTCCGTAGAGAGCCTCACTAGGCTGATAGGGCACATTCAAGTCTAAGTCCGCGAATTTCGTGTACTTGCCGATAAAACGCAGCTTGACGGTATCCAGGGAACCATTTCGGTGCTTGGCGATGATTACCTCACCCACTCCCGCAGTAGACATGCCTTCATCTTCCGTAATTCCATAATATTCAGGTCGATAGAGGAACATCACCATGTCCGCATCCTGCTCGATGGCGCCCGACTCCCGTAAATCGGAAAGCTGAGGGCGTTTATCCCCTCCTCGTGTTTCCACTGCCCGTGAGAGCTGTGACAGCGCGATGACCGGTACGCTTAGCTCTTTAGCAATTTTTTTCAAGGCCCGAGAAATCGATGCTATCTCCTGCTCTCGGTTCCCTCCACTGTTTTTACTATCTCCCGACATTAGCTGCAAGTAGTCGATAACAATCATCTGAATGTCATGCTGCGCCTTCAACTTGCGGCATTTAGCCCGCAACTCCAGCACAGAGAGTGCAGGCGTATCATCCACGAAAAGGGGCGCTTTGGCCAGCTTAGACGTCTTATGCACCAGCTGCTCCCACTCGTAATCTGCCAGCGTTCCCTTCTTTATCTTCTCAGAGTCTAGCTCCGCCTCCGCAGAGATGAGTCGATTCACCAGCTGCACAGAGCTCATTTCCAAAGAAAAAATGACCACAGGTCGATTGTGATCCACGGCGGCATTACGCAGGGTAGAAAGCACAAAGGCCGTCTTTCCCATCGCCGGACGTGCCGCGATGATGACCAAATCTGACTTTTGCCAGCCGGAAGTCACCCTGTCCAGGGCCGTAAATCCACTGGGCACACCGGTAAGCCCATCTTTCTGACCTTTTTTCGCCTCTAATTCTAAAATAGCCTCTTTCATGATCGAACGCATATCCGAATAGTTCTTGCGGATATTTTTCTCCGAAATCTCGAAGAGGCTCTGCTCCATTTTATCTAAAAGCTCGAAAACATCCGTTGTCTCCTCGAAGGCATCGCGCTGAATTTCGGAGGCGATGCTGATCATCTCCCGCTTCATGGCCTGCTCGGTGATGATCCGTGCATGGTACTCAATGTTGGCCGCCGATGATACTTTCGAGGTCAATTCTGCCACCTTGAACGCGCCGCCCGCGATTTCCAACTGACCGCTTTTGCGCAGCTGATTGGTTACGGTAAGCAGGTCGATCGGCGAGCTCTCGGTAAACAGGTCGAGTATCGCCGAATAAATCGCCTTATGCGCATCCTTATAAAAACTCTCCGGCTTTAAAATATCCACTACCTCTGTCAGCGCATCCTTTTCCAGCATCAGCGCGCCGAGCACAGCCTCTTCCAGCTCCACGGCCTGCGGAGGGATTTTGCCTGTCGGTACCGGGGTACTGGTAAAGGGCGTTTTCCTTCTCACTGACATCGGGCGCTTTGGGGTTTCCTCATTCATCATCCTACAAAAGTAAACGCTTTCGAAGAGACTTTATTAACAATTTTTGCACGAGTTATGCACATTACTGAGGCTGAGCGCCCTATGCCCCGAACTCTTTGCGCCACCGAGTCAGGTCGTGAGCGCAACCCTTCTTACCGCGGGTCATTCCTATGCCTGCGGCAAAGTATTTGTTGGTAGCTCATTTCCTGTCCTGCTGATTTCTTATTTACTTGCAGGAGAATCCATAGAAGCGCATGAACAAGACGACAGATTATCATTTTATCGCCGTAGGGGGCGCGGTGATGCACAACTTAGCCCTGGAAATGCATGCTAAAGGCCATCAGGTGAGTGGCTCTGATGATGAAATCTACGAACCCTCTCGCAGCAGGCTAGCCGCAGCAGGGCTTTTGCCGGAGGCCAAAGGCTGGTTCCCGGATAAAATCCATGCCCATCTGAAAGGGGTCATCGTCGGCATGCATGCCCGCGCAGATAATCCCGAGCTGCTGGCTGCCAAAGACCTAAACATCCCCATCTTCAGCTTCCCCGAGTTCGTCTACGAGCAGTCGCGGGACAAGATACGTGTCGTCATTAGCGGCAGCCATGGTAAGACCACCATCACCGCCATGCTGCTCCATGTGCTTCGCCGCCAAGGCATTGCCTTTGACTATCTCGTCGGCGCTCAGCTGGAGGGCTTTCAGCGCATGGTGCAGCTCAGCGAGGCACCCCTGATCGTGATCGAGGGAGATGAATACCTGACCTCCCCCTTAGATCCGCGCCCGAAATTTTTACACTACCACCCCCATCATGTGCTCCTAAGTGGTATCGCCTGGGATCATTTTAATGTTTTTCCTACTTTCGAGGACTACCGTCGGCAGTTCGCCCTGCTACTGGAAAGCCTTCCCGCAAGCACTCACCTGTTTGCGTTTAAAGGAGATGAGGAGGTGATGGCGCTGGCTGCGCAATTTGCCGCCCGGGGCGGAAAGATGCAGACCTACACCACCCATCCCCACCGCATTAAAGAGGGTAAAACCCATTTGCTTCACGCAGAAGGAGAAACTGCCATTTCCATTTTCGGAGCACATAACATGCAAAATTTGGCCGGGGCACAGGCTTTGGCAGCGACCTTAGGGGTCTCGGCTACAGATTTTTATGCCGCCATCGCAGACTTTAAGGGCGCCGCGAAGCGGCAAGAAGTTTTGGCCGAAGGCCCCAGCTCCCTGCTCATCAGAGACTTCGCGCACGCCCCCTCGAAACTAAAAGCTACCGTGGAGGCTGTGAAAGAGCAATTTCCAGACCGTTCACTTATCGCCGTGCAGGAGCTACATACCTACAGCAGTATGAATGAGGCGTTTTTACCTAATTATGCCCATACCATGGAGGCTGCAGATGAGGCGATCGTCTACATGAACCCGAAAGCAGTGGCCCTAAAACGTCTCCAAATGATGACAGAAGAGACACTGCGAAACGGTTTTAAGCGGAAAGATATTCGCTTATTTACCACTAAAGACGACTTATTTACGTACCTTGCGAATCGCGATTACGCTAACAGCAACTTACTCCTGATGAGCTCGGGGAACTTTGATGACATGGAAGTATCGCCACTAGTAGATAAAATTCGACAAGCAAAAGCATGAACTTGAACTTAAGAACCCCTATCGCATTTTTTGACTTAGAAGCTACCGGCACGAACATTTCTACGGATAGAATCGTGGAAATTTCTATCGTCAAGGTGCACCCAAATGGAAAGGAGGAGATTTTAACGCATAAGGTGAATCCGACCATCCCGATTCCAGCGGAAGTCACGCTTATTCACGGCATCTCCGATGCGGACGTAAAGGATGCACCCACCTTTAAAGAGCTCGCCCAGGAGTTGAACCAATTTTTCCACGGTGCTGACTTGGCGGGTTTTAATGTTCTGAAATACGACATCCCCCTCTTGGTAGAAGAGTTTTTGCGCGCCGGGATCGATTTTGACATCGAAAAGCGTAACTTACTTGATGCCCAGAAAATTTTCCACATGATGGAAAAACGTAATTTGACGGCTGCCTACAAGTTTTACTGCGGTCAAGACCTGAAAAATGCGCACTCCGCCGAGGCTGACACGCTCGCTACCTACGAAGTGTTTAAAGCCCAAATCGCCCGCTATGCCGGAGAAGAAGTCACGGACTTACTCGGAAATACACGGGGGGTTATCGTGAATGATATGCGTAAAGTCCACGAGCTGATAAACGAAAAAATGGTGGACCTGGCAGGCCGCTTTATCTTTAATGAGCAGGGGGAAGAGTGCTTTAACTTTGGCAAGCATAAAGGAAAACCCATCACGCAAGTGCTGAAAGAGGAGCCTTCGTATTACGACTGGATGATGAAAGGTGACTTCCCTTTGGATACCAAGCGTAAATTTACGCAGGTGAAACTACGCAGCTTCAATCAGCGCTAAATCCATCGACAGCAAACACCTAAACGCGCAGAAATAGCCAAAACCTATTTGTGAGGGGGAAATAGCTTTTCCTGTTTACACGAACATAAAAAAAGGAAAACGTACAAGACAAGCTCGAAGCAGACAGAACAAAAAAGGCGTAGCATCCAAGTTACGCCTTTTTTCACTTTCCCTTTATTTGGGTAGTCCCAAGTTAAACCAGCGACCTCTTACTGCTGGCTTCTGGTGTAATATTCCATAGCCTTACTCATCTCTTTGTTGAGCTGATCGATACGACGGTCTGGCCCAGGGTGGGTAGACAAAAACTCCGGTGGACGTCCTCCACTGGCTGTTGCCTGATCCATACGTTCCCAAAATACGGGAGCCTCACGCGGATCATATCCCGCCAGCGCCATAAAGGTCAAGCCAAGCTTATCCGCCTCTAGCTCATGGCGACGTGAAAATCGCAGCATGCCTAGCTCACCCGCATAGCCAACAGACTGCAAGAATAAATTCTGTGTCAAATTCGGGCGCTCCCCCATCGCGACGGAAATGCCACCTACCAGTCCATTAATGGCCAAAGCATTAGACATGCGCTCACGACCGTGGCTAGCGACTGCATGAGCGATCTCATGGCCCATCACGACAGCTACCCCCGCCTCATCGCGGCAGATAGGCAAGATACCTGTATAAAAGGCCACTTTGCCTCCAGGCATACACCAAGCATTTATCTGATCACTTTCGATCAAGTGGAACTCCCACTCGAAACCTTTTAACTCATTTTCGAAGCCCTGCTCGATCAAGTATTGCTCCACGGCTTTCGCCATGCGATTGCCGACACGTACGACCATCTGGCCCTGTTCGGTGTTAGTGACGAGACGCTCTCCCTGCTTAACTTGATTATACTGCTCGAAAGACATGGGTAAAATCTCCGAATTCGGAATGGCTGCCAGCTGCCGACGTCCGGTTAAAGGCACCTTCGCACAGGCATAAGCGAAGACGCCGAGCATTAAAAAGAGTAAAATTTTCTTGTACATGGTGGTTGATTTTTACTAGTAGCACCCAAAAAAAGTGCCACGATGAAACTCGAATGCTATTTTTCAGTATCTTTAGTATATACAAAGATAAGGAGTTAAACTACGATCGAAACGTCATGGCAGAAAAAATCACCCCCGCACACCGAGAATTAAACCCCGCAGCACTGTCCTACCGAAAAAAAATGACCTCCCCTCTCATTTTTAAAGTGGCCATGCTCAGTAAGCTCCCCTCTGCACTTTTTTGGAAACTTAAGATCGAAGAACTCGACGGGGAGCAGTGCGTAGTCAGCATTCCCTTCACCTGGAGGACACAAAACCCCTTTAAGAGCATTTATTTTGCCGCACTGGCTGGAGCTGCAGAATTAAGCACGGGAGCTCTCTGTCAGCTCGCCCTGGCGGGCAAAGGCAAGTTCAGCATGCTGGTGGTAGATTTTCGCGCCGCATACTACAAAAAAGCAGATGCCCGCATTCGTTTTACCTGTGCGCAAGGAGAGGAGGTAGCCCAACTGGTGGACAGCCTGCAAATAGGAGAATCCGGAACCATCACCACCGTAAGCAGAGGTTTAAACCCCGAAGGACAGGAAGTGGCCAAGTTTGATGTCACCTGGTCTTTTAAACGGAAAGCTTAAGGAATGGGCCTAAAAAAGCCCTCCTATTTTCTTCCCCTTTTAGAGAAGGGATCAGGGTCTGCCGCGGCGGGGCGGATCGTACTGCCTGCGCCAAGCATAGGCGCGGAAAAAATCATATAGCATGCGGCTAACGGCCTCACGCGGCATATCGGTAAATTGATGGCTGCGGTTTTCCCAGTTGAATTCCACCACCAGGCTATCGTATTCCTTTTCACTCAGGTTAAATTCTAAGATGAGCCGATTACGCACGGAGTCAGACTGAATTAAATCCAGGTATGGCTGCTGGCGTGCACGAAACTCCATCTTACGCCGGTACTGCCGCTTGTAGCGCTCACTTTTCATAAAATAAGAGATCGGCCCATCTATCGTCAGCCCCGGCATCAGACCAGGGTTATCGGCCAAGCCTGAGTAAATTTTCCCTGGCCCTGCCGGGCGATCGGACAGCCCCCGCATCATGGGCTGAAACTCGTAGTCCATGTTGAACTTAAAGTAATCTCCATACACATCGAATGTCGGCAGGGTTCTCGCATTCAGCGCTATTTCTAAAAGCAAGTGCCTTTCATCTCCTATGACCATCTCCCGCGGAATCCAGTTGGGCATCGACCAGGCGATCACATCGCCCTTTTCCCCTTTCAGGCGGAAATATCCGCGGGCATTCGTCTGGGTAGAATCCCCTCGGGTGAGATTAACCACCGTCACCCCCTCCATGTAGCTGCGATCCATAGCGTCCACGATGTTCCCCGAAATGGTCTGGGCATGGAGCTGCGCAGTCGAAAGACAGGCTAGAACTAAAGAGATAAGAAGCGGGAGTAAAAGGTGTTTCACGCTGTAAAATTACGCTTTTATCCTTGCATACGTAATTTCAGGCGTTAAAGGTTATTAAATGCTCCCCAGACCTCGGGAGAAAAAAAGCACTGCCAAGCTGCCTCGCCATGGACAGCAGGCACTCTTATAGGAAGGGGAAGCCGGGGGCTTTGGCCTAAAGGCAAAAAAAAACACCCTCCCCGCCAGTTCTTCTGACAGAGAGGGTGATAGCAGCCGAAAGCCCTCAAACTGGCGCTGCCTAAAAAGCTACTTTCTACCAGTATTTCGCAGGTGCATCCTTCGCTGGAATGGTATTGCGGATGAAATCACGCACATCGTCATTCGCATTTTTCAGGTCTTCCGCACGCAAGTACATCATGTGACCACTACGGTACCCTTTAAAGGAAAGACGATCCTGCAACTTGCCCGCCGGGTCCATCGCCCAGTGGTTGTATTTCGCATTAAAATAATCCGTGCCACCGTCATAATACCCGCTCTGGGTCATGACGTGCAAATAAGGATTTTGGAGCATCGCTTGAGCCAGCTGCATGCCGGTATTATCCCCACTACGGTCCCAAGGGTTCACCGGACCGAAAAGATAATAGGTCAGATCCGTGTCGTATTTTAAGATATTCTTCGCATAGTAGTTCATGGCCGGGCTGAAGGCATGATTCCAGGCCGTTAAGGCGGGATCATAATCGTAGGCCTGTCCGGCATCTGTACGATCCACACCGCGATAACGGCTATCCAAGCGGCCCACGGTCAAGCCCCTATCACGCAGGAGTTCCTTCCAGTAGAAGCTCGTAGGCACAGCTAAGGCATGCTGCAAGATAGCTTCCTTGCTCAACCCCGAATAATAAGCCATTTTCTCAGCTATTTTCTCGCGTTCCGCTGCCGGCAGGGAGCCCCCTTTGGCGATAGCCGGAAGCACCACATCTAAGGTGTACGCCTCCACCTCAGGAAGGATATCCGCCTCCAAGTCTTTTGCCTGCAATTCAGGACTTAAGGCTTCATGATACCAAGCCGTAGCCGCATAATAGGGCAGGTAGTTGGCCTGCATCACCGCACCACTTCTATCCAAGCCTAAGCCAGTAGGCGAAACCAAGATCACCCCATTTAGGTACATCCAGTGCGAATTTTGGAGTGCATAGGCCAAGCCCGAAACACGGGTAGTCCCGTAGCTTTCGCCGATCAGGTACTTGGGCGACTGCCAGCGGTTTTGGCGCGTGACGAAAGATTTTACCCAGTCTGCTAAGTACCGAATGTCTGCATTTACACCGAAAAAGGTGCTGCGCGGGGTGTCTTTGTCCACGATACGGCTGTAGCCCGTATTCACAGGATCCACAAAAATGATATCGGCGACATCTAAAATCGAATGTGGGTTTTTCTTAACGCCGTAGGGCTGAAGCGGATAGCCTTCGTCATCGATATTTAGCACATAAGGGCCTGTGTACGCCAGGTGCATCCACAAGGAACCAGAGCCTGGCCCCCCGTTAAAAGAAAAGACGATGGGACGCTCCGACTTATCGGTCACATCGCTGCGCTCATAGTAGGTGTAAAAAAGAGAAGCGATCGGATCTCCCGCATCATTCCATACCGGCATGGTGCCCGCCGTGGCCTTATACGGTACCCGTTTGCCATTAATGGTCACCTCTCCGCTCGTTTCCACGGCAGACTCTACTTTAATTTCACGTTTTTCTTGCGCCAGCACGGTACCTGCTAAAAACAGAGCAACCGCCAGCAGGGGCGTAAATCGTTTGAACATAGCTTTACATTTAGTCTGCACTAAATTAGGAAAAGCCCCAGCATTCCGCTCCTGAATTTTATTTGAGGTGAATATTTAGGTTTAGCGGTTTCTGAAAAATAGGCAGCAGATTGAAAAGAAAAGGGTCGCCGGCAGGTGCTTTTGGCCCAGGGGCCAAAGGGAAATCCTGAGCTTCCATTAACTGTCCACTTTTCTACTCACATTTAAAGAAACCAGCTGGGCGATTACCACTGCCGGATATAAAATCCCCACCGTAGACAGGAAGCTGGAAAGCATCTTAGCGCTAATATGTGAGGGGACGATATCCCCATAGCCCACCGTACTCAGCGAAACAATACTGTAGTAGATATAAATACCGAAATCCAGATCGCTCTCTTGAAAATTCACCTCCCCCTGCAAGACTTGCCCATGGGTTAAAGCAAAAATCTCCAAAGTAAAAGCACCGAACATGCCTAACAAAAGATACACATTCACTGCCCCGATGATGCGGTAGGCATTCGCTTCATGATCACGAAAGAGCAGGCGAATATTTAAAAAGATAAACAAGAGCAAATTGGCCACACCGACGATGCGCTCTACCAGCGCGAAAGACAGCGGACCATCGGAAAAACGAATGACCTTTAGCGTAACATGAGCCACCAAAAGCAAAATGGCAAAGATACGCATCTGAACGTTATAAGCAGAAAGTACACTGAGCATGAAAAGCCCGAGCAGTAATACATTAAAGCCGATTTCCCCTAGGAGGTTGCTGGCGAGGAAGATGGGCACGATGAAACAAAACAGGAGCAGTAACACCAATAAAACGACGAAGCTGATATCCGACAGCCAAAAGCTTTTAATCCGATTAACCGTATCTTTCATGTTGCCCAAGATACAGGTTCTTGGGCACATTTGCCTCCTGCATCTGCGGCATCCGCCGCAAAAATAAAGCCCCGCCTATCTCAAGCGGGGCCAAAAAGCAAGAAGCTCAGCTAGGTCTAAGCTGCATTTCGTGCTGCATTTATAATTCCAAACATGGTGCGTAAGATCAACTTCTGCAGGACAGGGTCTTCCTCTCCAGATTCCAGCATACTCTGGATGGCATACTGTTGGATCGTTATCAGTGGCAGCACGATGCGCTCGCGAATGCGAATCGACTGCTTCGATACGGGTGCATCCTCTAGCAAGCTTTCCATATCCGCTAAAGCCGTCAGCTGCTCCACCGTGCGCTCGTATTCGGTCTTCATTAACTCCCAAAAAGGGCCATACTCCGGATGTTCCTTGAGGTAAGCCGTAGCCGGATAATAGGATTTGGCCAGTGACTGCATGGAGTTCCCCATCAGGGATCGGAAAAACAAGCTATCCCGATATAGCTTTTTCACCTCTTCCCACTTGCCAGAAGCCCTACAAGCTTCCAATGCCTTTCCTACCCCATAAAACCCGGGAATATTTTGCTTCATCTGCGACCAGCTCCCCACAAAAGGAATGGCGCGTAGGTCTTCGAACTTCAGGCCACCTCCCTGCCCTCTTTTCAGCGGACGCGAACCCACATTCGTCTTCCCAAAATATTTTAAAGGAGTCACATGCTCGAGGTAAGGCACAAACATGGGATGCTTTTTAAACTCTTTATAATGTGCATACCCTACATCAGCAAGCTCATCGATAAGCGCGCGCTGTTCCTCATTCAGGCATTTCTCATCACTTGGGTATAAGTCTGCCTCCACCCCAGCGCAGAGCAGCTGCTCCAAATTATACGTACAAGAGGCTATCTTTCCGTAGTTCGCCGAAATCGTCTGCCCCTGAATCGTCACTTGAATCTCTCGATTTTCAACACGCTTGCCGAGGGAAGCATAAAAGTTATGCATATTACCCCCACCACGCGCGGGAGGTCCTCCCCTACCGTCGAAGAAAACAACGGCAATTTCCTCCTGCCGCGAGATGGCCGTCAACTCTTCCTTCGCTCGAAGAATAGCCCAGTTGGCCTTAATGTACCCCCCATCTTTGGTACCATCCGAAAAGCCCAGCATGATGGTTTGTTTTTTATTGCGCTCGCGCAAATGAGCCGCGTAAACAGAGTCCGAGTAAATCGTCTGCATGATACCAGGAGCATTTCGTAGGTCATCGATGGTCTCGAATAAGGGAACGATATCTAAGGTAAGCGGCTTGCCTCCTTTACAAAGCGTCAGCTTGGCTAAATAAAACACCTGCATGATATGCAACAAAGACTGGCAATTCGAGATGATATAACGATGCAAGCCAGATTCGCCATTAAAGTCCTGCACATAGGCGATCGCATCGAAACATGCTAGCATTTCCTGATGAAAAGGGTCTTGCAGCTGCTCGATGGCCGGCAGGCTGTCCACCTCTCGTACGATGGCCAGCTTTTCCGCTTCCGTTCCCGCCTGATAGGCAGCTAATGTCTCTTCCCCCAGCTGCAGACCGATAATCTCCTGCCAGAGCCCATCATGCTTACGACTGTCCTGCCGCACGTCCATGGTCGCAAAGTGAAAGCCAAATACCCGCACTTTCAGAATAAATTCGTCCAGATGCTCCACGAAGAGGCCCTCATGCTGCTCCATAACGATTTGGCGTACCGCCAAAAGCTCCTCTATCAACTCCTCCGCATGGACATACACCGGCGTAGCATCGAACAGCGTGCTGTAAATCTTTCGCTCGATCGTGAGCAACAAGTGCTCCACCCCCTTAAAGGTCAGTCGCCGGCGTACCTTACGAATATCGCGGTAGTAATTACGAAGCACCCAGCGATGTAAGCGTTCGGCCACCTTCTGCGTAATGTCATGCGTGACGTAAGGATTACCATCCCGATCGCCTCCTGGCCAAAACCCAATGCGTAATAGGCCAGTATTCTTCCACTCATGCAGCGGAATATCCAGCGCACGCAGCATACGCGTCAAAATATCTGTTATCGAAGGATAAAAAACGTTCTCTAAGTACCACATTAAACTAACCGCCTCATCAAAAGGCGTCGGCTTCTCTCTGTTTATAAAACCCGTCTTCCCCAGCTGCTGGAGCAGTGTGTTGATAGCACCCAAGTCATTGGTCCGGATGGCCTGCTCCATATCCGTCATAATGCCGAGCACATTACCGGGGTAAAACTGCGTCGGATGAGCGGTCAGCGTAAGCCGCACGGAAAAATTGTTCAATTTATCGATCAGCGCCTGGCGCTTGTTGTCATTATCCACCCGGGTAATTAGGGCAGACAGGGTCCCTTTTCCTTTGAGGTCATTTACTTTATCGAAGGCAGCATCCTCGATGGAATCGAAAAGGACAACCTGCCGCTCGACGTATTGTACCATATGAAATAAAAGCTGCTCGCGCTCCTGCTGGCTGCGCTCCTTCATAAGCTCTTCGAAGAACTGCTGGATGATCATCTTCGGCGTCTGGCCGGCTTCGAGGCCTTCCTTGCAGCGCGTGGCTAGCACGGGCAGTAAAGTTCCCGTTCGGTAAATGTCGCTAAACGGTAAGTCCAGAAAGAGACTGTTGTAAATCGTAAATCGCTTCGCGACTTCGGTTTGATAAATTGTAGACATAATAGGTTTGTTGTGTAGTGATTACAATTTAGGCAAAAATGATCGAATATTTTTAAGTATTCCTTAATTAACACGGAATAAACCGAAATTTGTTTGGAAAACACAGAAAGAAAAGCGCCCCCGTCCATCAAAAAACGAGACGAAAACATATCCACTTCATTTTCTGCTAATTGACGCCGTTTCCCTAAATATTATGAAAAGTCAATAAACTTTTATCTAATAAATTTTGTCGATAAGACAGTAATCCCGATAATTTTAACGATTCTATAACGTACATCTTCTGCTTAAAACCGCCGCAATTCTAAAAATTTGCGTACTTTAGGCCTTTCGTTTCGAAGATTGAACGCCGTACACTTATGATCTTTGCTGTTTTAGCGGGCTTTTTAGTTGCCGCTCTGATACCTCTTTTCAGCCGCTTCCTGCGCGAGAAGGGCGCTCTCCTATTCCCTCTTTTACCTCTAGGACTGCTAGGCTATTTTGCTAGCTTCATCGGACAGGTAAGCCTGGATAGTGGCTACACGGTGAGCTATTCCTGGGTCCCTTCGCTGGGAATAAACTTTGATTTCCACCTGGATGGGCTTTCCCTACTTTTTACACTCCTCATAACAGGAATCGGCACGCTGGTGTTTCTCTACACGGCAGCCTATTTAAAAGGACATCCTTATTTAGAACGATTTTATGGGTATCTCAGCATGTTTATGGCGGCCATGCTGGGACTCGTCCTCAGCGATAATATCCTCACCTTATTCATTTTTTGGGAACTGACCAGTATCAGCTCCTTTTTCCTGATCGGCTTTAATAATGAAGATCCCAAATCACGGGCATCCGCGCGCTTAGCACTGAGCATCACGGGCTTGGGTGGCCTTTTTCTCCTGGCAGGGGTCTTGCTGATCGGTGCAGTAGGAGAAACTTACAGTATCCAAGAGCTCATTAGCTCCAGTGAACGCTTAAGAGACCATGCCTGGTACGGCTGGATGGTAGCGCTTTTACTCGTGGGCGCCTGCACCAAATCGGCTCAATTCCCCTTCCATTTTTGGTTGCCCGGCGCCATGAAGGCCCCTACCCCTGTGAGTACCTATCTGCATTCAGCTACCATGGTAAAAGCCGGCGTGTACTTGTTGGCCCGCTTCACCCCTGTGCTCGGCGACCATGTCTACTGGAACACGCCGCTGGTCATCATCGGGTCCATCACCATGGTCTATGCCGCCATCCACGCGCTTTTCCGTATGGACATGAAAGGCATCCTGGCCTATTCCACTATCTCCGCCCTTGGTGTTTTGGTCTTCCTCATCGGGCTCGGCACCGAAGAAGCGCTGCTGGCCGCTGGTGTCTTTATCTTAGTTCACGCCTTGTATAAGGCCACGCTATTCCTGATCACTGGTATCGTCGATCACGAAACCGGCACCCGTGATGTTTCCGCTTTAGGGGGCTTGCGCAAGGTCCTGTTCCCGGTCGCTGTAGCGGGCCTGCTAGCTGCACTCTCGAATGCCGGCGCACCTCCCTTCTTTGGTTTTATCGGTAAGGATCTCATTTATGAAGCGACCTTACATCTGGGTTCCTTCGGCACCCTACTCACGGGACTGGCTTTCCTGACCAATGCCTGCCTGCTATTCGCCGGGCTTCTGGTAGGGCTAAAACCCTTTGCAGGTCCCCTGCCCCAGGCCTATGAAAAGGTGCACCTGCCCAGTCCCCTGATGTGGGTACCTCCCCTGCTGCTGGCCTCTCTAGGGCTACTCTTCGGCCTGGCACCCGGACTGCTGGAGGACAGCTTGGTTTCCCCGGTGCTGGCGAGCATGCTGCCCGGTACGGAGGGCGCCCACCTGAAGCTATGGCATGGCTTTAACACGGTGCTCGTTTGGAGTTTAGCCACTCTAGCCACAGGTACCGGCCTGTATTTTATCCTGAAACCCTCCGCCAGCTTGCTACAGAAAGCCACCCGGTTCGAAGGGGTCTCCCCCATGCAGTTAGTCTTGGCCTTCGGCAAAGGATTTCTGCGCCTGGCCAAGGGCTGGACGACCTTTTTCCAAAACGGCTATCTACGAAATTACCTGCTTACGATCATGGTTTTCCTCACGATCCTGCTCGCCTGGAGGCTCTTCGAAGGGGCTAAGTTAGTGGTGAGCACCGAAAACCTCACCGAAATGACGCTCTACGAAGTGATCATCACCGTGGTCATGTTCGTCTCGATCATCTTCGCAGTATTTTCAACCTCGCGCCTGGTGGCCGTGGCTTCACTGGGAGTGATGGGTTTTTCGATCTGTATGATTTTCCTCTTTTACTCGGCACCCGACCTGGCCATGACGCAGTTCAGCATCGATACGCTAACGGTAATTCTCTTCGTCCTGGTGATCTACAATCTTCCTAAATACAATACCATCTCCAGCAAGGCCTTGCGGGTGCGCGATGGAATTCTGGCTTTGTTTTTTGGGACGCTGATTGCACTCACGACACTAGAAGTGCTTAATGAACCGGTGAATCGGGAAACTTCTACCTATTATGCCGATAATGCCTATGTACTGGCAAAGGGTAAAAACGTCGTCAATGTCATCTTGGTAGATTTCAGAGGCTTCGATACGATGGTAGAAATCATCGTACTTGCCATCGCTGCCATCGGGGTTTTTTCCCTACTAAAATTACGCCTGAAAAGCATCGAAAAAGAATAAGCTTAATCGTTTATGAAAACATTAATATTTAAAACTGCCTCTGGTTATTTGTTACCGCTTCTGGTGCTGTTTTCTGTCTTTATCCTGCTTCGAGGGCACTACCTCCCGGGTGGGGGCTTTGTGGGAGGGCTGATCGCCAGCATCGCCTTTGTAATTCACTCCTTCGCGAATGGACTGGAAGAAACCAAGCACTTGATCAAAATGCACCCAGGCTTTTTAATGCCTGTGGGGCTGCTGCTGGCCATTGCCGCCGGCGCCTCGCCTCTATTTATCGGTGACTCCTTTATGACGGGACTTTGGTTCGATAATCCTGTCCCGGTAATCGGCATGGTGGGAAGTGCGCTCTTCTTCGATTTGGGGGTTTACCTAGTCGTTATCGGCGTGACCCTTACCATCATCTTCACGATATCTGAAACCTTATAAGTCACTATGGAACTGATCCTTGTCATCTTAATAGGCCTACTCTACGCCTCCGGCATCTACATGATGCTGCGCCGCAGTATGGTGAAAATGATCATCGGCCTGATCCTGCTCGGAAACGGAGCCAATATGCTGATTTTCCTTCTTGGAAGAATCGTAAAAGGGAAGCCTCCGATTATCGACAGCGCCGAAAAAGTCTTTCAGGACATCTATGCCGACCCTGTGCCCCAAGCGCTCATTTTGACCGCCATCGTGATTTCCTTCGGCCTCCAGTCTTTTGCTATAATTTTGGTGAAGCGCGCCTATAAAGTGGTGAAAACCGACGACTTAGACGCCTTAAATTCCACGGACGAGATTTATGACTAATCCTTACATCGTTTTACCTGTACTTTTCCAGCTGCTCACCGCAGTGATCCTTTTGTTCTTCTGGGCGAAGGTCAACACGCAGCGGTTAATTAGCATCATCGGCTCTCTCATCAGCATGGGCATCGCCATCCATCTGTTTTATCGGGTCTATGGTCAAGGCATCCAAACCATGCAGGCAGGCAGCTGGGCTGCACCCTTTGGGATCACCTTTGTGGCCGACTTGCTCAGCGCCACCATGGTCCTGCTGACCACCCTTTCTGGGCTGGCTGTGGCTGTTTTCTCCACGGGCAGCATCCGAAATGCACGCCTGAAATTTGGCTTTCTGCCCATTTTGCACTTCTTGCTCATGGGATTAAATGGCGCCTTTCTCACGGGGGATATATTTAATCTATACGTCTGGTTTGAAATTATCATCATCGCCTCCTTTGTCTTGATCACCATCGGCGGAGAAAAGGCGCAGATCGAAGGTTCTATCAAGTATGTGACGATGAACCTTTTGGCCTCGGCCATCTTCTTGACCGCCATCGCCATCTTATACGGCCTGGCGGGCTCCCTAAACATGGCTGATCTGGCCGGGCAGGTGGCCGCGATCGAAAATCGTAATCTCGTACACGTTACCGCCATTCTATTCTTAGTGGGTTTTGGCATAAAATCCGCTGTCTTCCCGCTCTACTTTTGGCTTCCAGCCTCCTACCACACCCCTCCACCGGCCATTTCCGCCATCTTCGGAGGGCTGCTCACAAAAGTCGGTGTCTATGCCATGCTACGCATCTTCACGCTTATCTTTATACCGGATGACTTCCTTTCGGATTTACTCAGTGTGATGGCCGGGCTCACTATCCTTTCGGGTGGATTAGGAGCGCTGCTCCAAAGCAACATGCGCAAGATTTTCTCCTACCTGATCATTTGCCATATCGGCTTCTTGATCGCAGGGCTGGCCATGTATACGGAACTCGCCCTCTCGGGTACCTTATTTTACCTGGTGCATGACATCGTCGTGAAGACCAACCTCTTCCTTCTGGCAGGCATTATCTTTAAACTGACCGGAACGCTGAACATCCAAAAGCTGGGAGGCATGTACAAGAAGTATCCCAAGCTAAGCCTGCTCATGGCCATCCCTCTATTCTCCTTAGTGGGTATCCCACCGCTTTCGGGCTTCTGGGCGAAGGTCGGGCTCATTCAGGGCGGCTACCTGAGTGGTTCTTATGTGTTGGCTGGCATGATCGTGCTAGGAAGCTTTTTGACCCTTTTTGCTATCGCAAAGGTCTGGTCAGAGGTCTTCTGGAAAGAAGCGGTAGACCTGCCTAAAAAGATCGCCGTGAAGTATTTCTATGAACTAAAGCCAATCAAGCGCGTGGCCATGGTCGTTCCGGTCATCGTATTGGCAGCCGTTTCGCTGTACATCGGCTTGATGGCGGAGCACATCGTACTCCTCTCCGAACGTATCGCCAGCGATTTAATGGAGCCTTCTGGCTATATCCAAGCCGTTTTAGGAACTAAATGATGCACACACATGATTAAGAACCGATTTTTGAGTAACCTGCTCCTCTCCTTCATTTGGGTGGCCATCACCGGAACCTTCAGTGTGGAAAATTTCCTGTTTGGCTTCCTTTTGGCCTTCGGCCTGCTCTGGATCGTGAGCACAGACCGACAGGAAAATGCCTACTTTCTGCGTGGGCCGAAAATTATCGCCTTCTTCTTTTTCTTTCTAAAGGAGCTGATAAAGGCAAATATCCAAGTGGCCTATGATGTCATCACCCCCAAACATTACATGGAGCCGGGCATTATACAGATTCCGCTGGACGCGAAAACCGACTTGGAAATTACCCTGCTGGCTAATTTGATAACACTCACCCCGGGCACGCTGAGCCTGGATGTGTCCGAAGACAAAAAGGTGCTTTACGTACATGCCATGTACGTAAAAGACCGCGAGACCTTTATCGCAGAGATTAAAAATGGTTTCGAACGCAGACTCTTAGAAATTACGCGATGAATCTATCTGACTACCTCTATTATATCATCCTCCCGATCCTGGCGATCTCCGTCCTGATCATGTTTGTGCGCTTCCTGCTCGGCCCCAAACTGCCGGACCGGGTTGTGGCCCTGGATTTAATGCTCACCACGGGCATTGGCATCATCGCCATTTACAGCATCCGTACGAATCAACCCACCTTCCTCGATATCGCTATGATCATGGCACTCATCGCCTTTTTAGGGACAGTGGCTTTCGCCTATTACTTAGAAAAAAGAGAACGTAATGACTGATATACTGATCATGATACTGGCCAGCCTGGGGGCCATCTTCATCTTTCTGGCCGCCGTAGGAGTGGTGAAAATGCCGGACATCTACCTGCGCATCTCCGTCACCACGAAAGCTGCCACGCTAGGCATCGGCCTTATTCTCCTCGCAGCAGCCGTCTACTTCGACGACATCGCCATCACCGCACGCACCATCGCTATTATCGTCTTTATGCTGCTCACCGCACCGGTGGGAGCACACATGATCGGTAGGGCTTCTTACTTCGTGGGCACCAAGCTATGGTCACGCTCGAAAATCGATGACCTCGAAGGTATGTACGACCCGAAAACGCATAAGTTGCGCAGCGAAAAACCAGGTTCACACAACTAACACAGGCGGAAATTCCGCCTTTTTTTCGGCAGTTTTCACCAGAAATAAGTATCTTTAGCTAAATCGATGGATAAGCATTATGCAGCTTTTTTATTTTGATTCGATCACAGCCGGGCAGCGCGTGCCACTTTCGGCAGAAGAGTCTAAGCATCTGGTTAAAGTGTTACGCAAGCAGGTCGGCGATGTGGTCTATGCCACGGATGGCAAAGGCCTAAAGGCGCAGGCGCGCATCGCTACGGCGCATTTTAAGCAGGCGGAGCTCGAGGTGCTGGCAGTGGAGCAGGTGGAACGGCCGGACTTTCATATCACCCTGGCCCTAGCCCCTACGAAGAACCAAGACCGCATCGAATGGTTCCTCGAAAAAGCGACCGAAGTGGGGGTGGACCATGTCATCCTCATGCAAACCGAGCACAGTGAGAAAAGCTTTTTGAAAGCGGAACGGCTGGAGAAAAAGATTTTGGCCGCCGCTAAACAGAGCCATAAATTTTACCTGCCCACGCTTGAAATGGGCCTTTCCTTCGATGCGCTACTCGGAGATATCCGCTTTCAAGACCATGCACGCTTTATCGCCTATGTATCCGAACAGGAACGGGATGGGCTCTTTGGGCTAGCCCCAAAAAAAGCGCACTACCTTGTGCTAATCGGCCCGGAAGGGGACTTTTCCGCCCGCGAAATTACCGCCGCTAAGGCTGCCGGATTTCTGCCCTGTGCACTCGGCCCCTATCGCCTGCGCACCGAAACAGCCGCCCTGATAGCGGTGCATACCTTACAACTGAAAAACACATAAACAGTAAAAACTATGAAGCAATTTACGCAAAGCATCGGTGCTGCCGCCCTCCTACTCGTCGCCAGTTGTGGCAATCCCTCCTCCGAAGAAAAAACCAGCGCTCTAGGCTTAGATGGCTGGCTTTCCGGAACCACAGAGGAAAAATTCGAGGAGGTAGCCGATCAGCTGCAAGGCTTCTCTACCACCATGGTGGAAGTGTCCTACCGCTACAGCGAGCTGTACTGGGCGGGTATGGATGAAAACTGGGAATATGCTGAGCACCAACTGGAGCACCTGGAAGAGGCGATCGAACTAGGGCTAAAGCGCCGTCCGCTGCGTGCTGCCTCGGCAGAAGATTTTATGGAAGTTACGATTCCAGAGATGGAAGCTTTGATCGCTGGAGAAGATAAAGAAGCCTTTCTGAAAGGCTTCCAAAGCTTTACCTCTGCCTGTAATGCCTGCCATGCAAAAGAAGGTGAGGCCTTTATTAAAATTAAAACTCCTGAGGCGCGCCTGTCGCCGGTACGTTGGTAAACTCCTATGGAACAGCAAGCGATGCAGGTGAGCAAGGTGGAGGAGACGGGATTTGTAATTCGGCTGACAACCGATGAAGACGATGAACGTCCCGTATTTATCGCAGGAAATTTTAACGACTGGGCGACGCAGGACCTACGCTTCCGCATGCAGCAGGAAGCAGAGGGCGCTTATGTCTATTCTTTTCCAGCGGGCTTCCCCCTGCCTAGTCCGCTCCTGTTTAAGTTTACCAAGGGCGACTGGTCAGAGGTAGAAATCGATCGCTATGGCAACAAGACGCCGAACAGGTCGTGTAGCGAACCCAGGGGTATTCTCCAGGAACATGTGCCGCGCTGGAGGCGCAACTGGCTGCCCTTTCAGCCGGAGCATTTGCCACAGGTGCATCTTATCTCGGAGGAGTTCGAGATCCCCCAGCTGAATAAAAAACGGAAAGTCTGGGCACTGCTGCCGCATGACTATCATAAAACAGATACCCACTACCCTGTGCTCTACTTGCAGGATGCCCAAAACCTGTTTAATGAGAATGCTGCCTATGGCAACTGGCAAATCGATAAGAAGCTCGCCGTGATGTCCTACTACGGTATCGGAAAGCTGATCGTCATCGCCATTGAGCATGCCGAAAAAGAACGCATCATCGAGTACAATGTGGGCAAGACGCTTCTTGGCGAAGGGCAGGGCAAGCAGTACATTCGCTTTATGACCGATACGCTGAAACCCTTCGTGGACAAACACTTCCGCACCCTACCGGATCGCGAGCATACCGGCATTGGCGGCAGCTCCATGGGGGGGCTGGTGAGCATTTTTTCTGGCTTGATGTACCCCGAAGTGTATGGCAAATTGATGATTTTTTCTCCATCTTTATGGGTGCTCCCGAAGATGCGCTTCCGCTTTATGGACTTTTTCGAGGTGCCCGAAACCCGCATCTACCTGTATGCAGGTGGCGATGAAAGTGAAACCATGGTCAAGCATGTTAAAAAATTCAAGAAAAAACTCTTAAAACAAAGTGATACAGCGGAAAACCTCCGCATCAAGTTGAGCATAAACGAAATGGGCAAGCACAGCGAGACCTACTGGTCCGATGAGTTTCCGAAAGCCATTGAGTGGCTCTTTTTCCCAACCGCAAAACCATAAGCATGCAGATTCAGATTTCAAGTAGCAGCGCCGCTACACATATCCTGCTCCCCTTTTTCGAGCGAGCCGACGGGCTACAGCTTCCGGAGCAATTCGGCGGCGGGGCGATTCCGAAAAAACTCTTTACGGGTGAGACGGGCGCTCTCCGGCACTTCCATCAGGGCGATAGGCTTTTTTTACTTGTGGGCTTGGGCCCCGCCGAAAAAGCGAATTTCGAAGAGATGAAAGGCCATTTCCGGAAGGTAACCGCGAAACAAAGCGCCTTTTTTAAGGAGCCAGTGGCCCTTTTTATAGATGACACCCATAGCGAAGAAAGCCTGCAGGCCGCCGTGCTGGGGCTTTGGATGGGCACCTACCGCCTCGGCTTTTATAAAAAAACCAAAGCCGATGAGGTGGACTTTAGCCAGATTACCCTGGACCTCTTAGCCCCAGAGCTACCGCAGGCAGCCAAAATTCTGCAGCAGAGTACCGCCATTTGGCAAGGGCAGAAGCGCTGCATGGAGTTGGTCGATCAACCCGCCCATCTGGTTACCCCCACTTTTTTGGCCGACACGGTGCAGCGGCTGGGAGAGCAGTACAGCTTCGAGGTAAAGGTCTTCGATGCCGCACAGGCCAGAGAGATCGGACTGGACGCTTTTTTGGCCGTAGGCCAAGGGAGTGCACGTCCTCCTGCCTTCGTCATCGCCGATTATGTGCATCCCGATGCCCGCATCCATGTGGGTCTGGTGGGGAAGGGCGTGACCTTCGATACAGGGGGCTACAACATTAAAACAGCCGGCATGCACCACATGAAATGCGATATGGGCGGTGCTGCGGCCGTGATCGGAGCTTTAGAGGCGGCGGCCGCTGCTGCGCTGCCGATCCGACTAACGGCCATCCTCCCCTGCGTAGAAAATGCCATCGGCGCGCATGCCTTTTTACCCTCGGACGTCATTGGAAGCTATTCGGGTAAAACCATCGAAGTGATTGACACGGATGCGGAGGGGCGCTTGATTTTGGCCGATGGCCTCCATTACATGCAAAAGCATTTTCAACCGGAGCTTCTAATCGATCTGGCCACCTTAACCGGCAGCAGCGTCGGGACCTTCGGCTATGCATGTGCCGCACTTTTTTCTACAGACAAGACCTTAGAGAATAGCCTGATGGAAGCGGGTATGTCCATAGGAGAGCGCGTCTGGCCCCTTCCTCTCTGGGAACTTTATGGGAAGGAAATGGAGAGTGACATCGCTGACATCAAAAACTATCATGGCAAGCCCTTCGCAGGTGCCATCACAGCCGCCAAATTTTTGCAGGCCTTTACGGATGGACATGAAAAGTGGGCACACCTGGACATCGCAGGAACCGCCTTCGGTGACTCGGCTTTTGCGAAAAGCAAGCATGCAACGGGCTTCGGCGTCCACCTGCTTTTTAATTTACTCCAAAACCACGTAGACCATGGAAAATAAACACGTTTTTCTCTGCATTTCTAATTTTTATAAAGGAAGTGCCTTTCTGAAGCGGCTGAGCAGCCTCGGCAATACCGTTTACCTGATTACCTCCGAAAAATTACGGGAGGCAGACTGGCCTCATGAACACATCGCCGAAACCTTTTACATGCCCGGACAAGATCTGGATTGGAACATGGAACATCTGCTCTTGGGCGTGGCCGACCTAATGCGTCGCAGCCCGATTCATGCCATCGTGGCGCTGGACGATTATGATGTGGAAAAGGCAACCTACCTGCGGGAAAATCTCCGCATTCCAGGCATGGGTCAAACCACAGGGCGCTATTTCCGGGATAAGCTGGCCATGCGCATGCGTGCGCACAGTGCGGGCATACGCGTTCCAGCCTTCAGCCCACTTTTTGTGGATGCCGAAATAAACCGCTATGTCGAAGAAGTGCAGGGCCCTTGGGTACTAAAGCCTCGCTCGGAAGCATCCGCGAATGGCATTATCAAGGTACATACCGCCGAGGAACTGTGGGAAGAAGTGCATCGCCTAGGCGAAAATCGCATCCGGTATCTGGTGGAAGCATTCCGCCCCGGAGATGTCTACCATGTGGATAGCTTGCTAGTAGCCGGGCAGGTGAAGTTTGTGTGTTGCTCCCGCTATTTGGCTACGCCAATGGAAATCTCCCAGGGGGGAGGCATCTTCCGCAGTGCAAATATCCGCTACGGCTCTGAGGAAGATAAAGCCCTGAAGGCGGCCAACAAGGCAGTATTGAAGGCTTTTGGCCTGAAAAATGGGGCAGCACACACGGAATTTATCTTGAATAAGGCCGATGGCCAAGTTTATTTTCTGGAGACCTCTTCGCGGGTAGGTGGTGCGCACTTAGCCGAAATGGTGGAAGCGGCTACGGAGATAAACTTATGGGAAGAGTGGGCCGTGATCGAAGATGCGATCGCAAAAGGCAAGCCCTACGCCTTGCCGAAGGCCAAAAAAGGATATGCCGGCATCGTGCTGACGCTGTCCAAATATGCCCAGCCCGATCTGAGTGCCTTCGATGCCCCGGAGGTATGCTTTCAGGTGCCTTTAGCCTACCATGCAGGACTCATCGTGCGCAGCCCGAAACAAGAACGTGTCTTGGAGCTTCTCGACCGCTATGCGCAGCAGCTGCAAGCCGATGTGGCGACGGTCGCAGCACCAGAAGAGGTGAAAAAATTCCACTAAAACCAGCAGAAGAGAGAAAAACTGACAAGCCCTGACACTTAACGTCAGTTTTATCAACATATTTTGGTTATTAAAATCAACTTGACTATATTAGTAACATCAAGTTTAACCGATAACCGAGAGCAGCTATGGAACAGCATGGGATCATTCGCTTAGAGCAGCGCAACTTAAAGTCAGGAAAAAAGCAGGTGAAATTTTACATCGATGATGCGCGGAGGCCGCGGTATGGGTATTTACTTTTAGATGAACCGAAGCCGATTTCTGCCATCATCGATGAAATTTTACGCCGCAGTACGCGTCAGAAGGGGCTACATGCGCTTTCGCTGCATGCAACTGATGATCACTGTTTTTATATGTATACGGCATGAGTTATTTGGCAGCTAATATTCGCTTTTTACGTACCCAGCAGGCGCTAACCCAGCAGGAGCTGGCGGAGCTCCTCGGAGTGCAGCGCAGCATGATCTCTGCCTACGAAGATGGCCGTTCGGAACCGAAATTGGCTGGTTTACAAAAGCTCGCCAAGCAGTTTCGGGTGCGGCTGGATCGCTTAATTGAAGAGGATTTACGGCAGGATCGGCGTCCTGTAGCAGAAGAAAAGCAGCTGCAGGTGCTCGCCGTGACGCTGGATCGCACAGAGGAGGAGCGCATCGCACTGATCCCACAGAAGGCTTCTGCTGGCTACCTGAATGGCTATGCAGATCCCGAATATATGGGGGAGCTCCACCATTTTTCACTGCCGCATCTGAGAAAAGACTTGAGCTACCGCGCTTTCGAACTGAGTGGGGACAGCATGCTGCCCCTGGTTTCCGGCACTTTAGTAATCGGAGCCTACGTCTTGCGGCCAGAGGAGATCAAAAGTGGGCAGACCTACGTGCTCATCACCGGTCAGGAGGGCATCGTGTACAAGCGGGTGTTCAACTATATCCCAGAGAATGGCAAATTATATTTGGTGTCGGATAATCCGCAGTATAAGCCCTACGAAATTCCCGCCAGCGATGTGCTGGAGATATGGGAGGCGAAGGCGTATATCAGCACGCAGCTGCCGAGTCCGCAGAAGCCCACGGAGCCGGTTACGCTCGAAGATTTAGCCGCCATGCTACAGGAAATAAAAGCCTGTTTGCCAACGTCCAAAAATACCTAACCTTTTTAACTTCTTCTATGTACGCAATCGACAAAAAACTGGAAGCGCTGGCTCAGCGCCTGCAAGAGCCAGAAACCCGACAGATCGCCAGAAAATCTCCTCTGTTTGGAGGTGCGGATGTTTCTTTCGTGCCCCGAAAACCAGCCCCTCGAGAGGGACTTGTCTAGAGAGATGACATGACCTACGTGGTCACCCCGTATGCCCGAGAGGCAAGTTGGCTCATCTTCCAACTCAAAGAGATTTTTAAGGAACATTTGGATTACATGAATAAGTACCCTTTTTATGGACGCTTGGCCGAAGCGGCCAATGCAGCGCTGGCAGCAGATGCTCAGGCCAGGCCTGCAGCCCTCTGGGCGGCCATTATGGAAGAAGCTAAAAAACTGAGTGCAGAAACTGAAGAGGAGAAATAAGCAAGAAAGCTTCCCTGGAACGAATACGGGTGCTCTACGGCACCCGATATACGTTAAATGACATATGGGCTTACTTACTGCGCTTTTTCGATGATGGCCTCGAAGCCTCTGCGGATCCCAGCGATGGCATCATAGCTACTGTCTATATTTTGGACCGTTTTCCCCAACTCAAACCAGTGGCCATCGCCCAGGTCGATGTAATGGCCGCGCTTCGTAGGTTTTTTTGTCGCCACATGTTCAAAATCGTAATCGGGCAGGTACACGTCGGTTAATAATTTTTTGGTTTTTTCCCAAGAAAGAGCTATTACTTGTCCATTCACGCTGGCCTCCGCCTTACGCTGGGCGAAGGAGAGTTGTAACTCCACTTCCACAGGACCAGATTTATCTACCTTCATAAATGCCAGAAGTAAAGGGGCTTCCTTTCCTGACTGTTCGTAGATCGCTTGAATGATTTCTTGCGCTAAAAAAGACCAGGCCTCCTGCTGTTTAGGCACTTGCTCTTCCGCTTCCCCAAGGCGGATCATGATGCCTCCATCTTCGAAGGCGCTCATCTCCATCCAGTCGGTGTGGTTCCACAAGTCCTTTAAGGGACCTTTCCAGACGGCCGCTACGGTTCCGCAATAGGTATAGTCATCTTCTTCGCTGAAGCCCTCATCGATAATTTCCTCCAGGCTGAGCTCATCACGATGTGTATAGTGAAGCGAAAATTCCACGGCCAAGCCTGTCTCCTGAGGCTGAAGCTTCAGGCTATACACATGGCTGTACGGTGGCGGTACATGTCCGGATTCAAAGAGAATTTCTAGTGCAACAGGTAAGGAGGACATCATTTTTCGTTTTTAGAGATTTGGAGGACAAAAATACGTGTAAACTCTGATAGTTCGCGCATTACCTGGTAAATCCTCCTTACAAAAAGCCGGAAAGGGTTCCTAAATCTATAGATATACGGCTCCAGGAACGTGGCGCGGCTGTTTTCAACAGGTAGAAATGGTTATCTTTACAGGACCTTTTACCCCCAAGCTATGCCCACACCCACAACAGATTTTGAGTTTTGGAAATTTGCCGCCGGATTAGGCATGTTTTTGTTTGGCATGCACCAGCTGGAGGCAGGCCTCAAGGGCTTGACGGGCCGCTCTTTCCAGCGCCTGCTACAGCGCGCCACGAATACCCCTTGGAAGGGCATTAGTGTGGGCACCATCGTCACTGCCATCCTCCAAAGCTCCTCTCTAGTGAACCTGCTCGTGCTGGCCTTCCTCGGAGGTGGCGTCATGAGTCTAAAAAATTCTCTATCCGTGGTCCTCGGGGCCAATTTGGGTACCACCTTTACCGCTTGGATAGTAGCCACGCTGGGGTTTAAAGTCAACGTGGCCGACTTGGCCTTCCCCTGGCTGACGATCGGCATTCTCTCCGCCCTATTCCTTACGAAACGTCCCCTCTTGAAGAGCATCGGTGGCTTCCTCATGGGTTTTGGCCTCATTTTCTTAGGCCTGGATTACATGAAAGTCACGATGGAAGCGTATGCGGCCCACTTGGACATCAGCGGCCTAGAAGCTTTCGGGCTTTGGGCATTTTTAGCGGCAGGGCTTATCGTCACAGCACTGATCCAAAGCAGCTCGGCCATGATCGTGATCGTCCTCAGTGCGCTTCATGCCGGCTTGCTCGATATCTACCAAGCGGTCGCCATGGTCATCGGCGCCAGCGTCGGCACCAGCAGCACCCTGGTTCTCGGCTCCCTGAGCGGTAGTGCCGATAAAAAGCGCCTGTCTTTTGGCAACTTAATCTTCAAAGGCGTGGCGGGACTTTTCTGTTTTGCACTCCTCCATCCGCTCGTTGCGCTGAGCCTAAAAATAGGCATCCAGGATCCGCTGATGGAGCTGGTATTTTTGAACACCCTCATCAATGTCATCAGCATTTTACTCTTTTATCCTTTCTTGGGTCCCATGGAGCGCTTCTTGAATCGTAGATTCAGCGAGCCCAGCACGGCGGGGGTGGCGCAGTACCTGCCCAAGGTCCCGGTAGAGGTCCCCGAGGTAGCGCTGTCAGCGATCGAAAATGAGGTGCAGCACCTGTACCGCTTGACCGAAGAGTCCATCCAGGAGGTCATGAGGACGGATGCCCCCAAGGAAAAAACCGGTACCTGGAAGCGGCTTTTGGCTACGGAAACAGATCCCTTTGCCCTGTACGGGCAGATCAAAGGACTCGAAGATGAAATTACCGCCTACTTTTCTGAACTACAGGAATTACCACTGGAGGAGCAGGAGGTGGATAAGCTCAATACGCTGATCATGAGTACACGCTCGCTGGTTTTCGCGGCCAAGGCCTTCAAGGACATTCAGGAAAATGTGCAGCACATCTACCAGGCTGGAAAGCCCGAAGAGCTGCTTTGGCTGGAAAAGAGCAGCCAGTTTGTGCGGCAGCAGCTGCAAGAAATGCAGGGCTATGCCAAACCGGGAGAGTATGTGGAGGCGCTCCCCCCCTGGCCGGCCACACATGACCGCTTCTACCAGGAGCGACTGGCAGAGACCTATGAGTACGTAAGGCAAAGTCCTTCCGCTGCCATGGGCATCTCTACGCGAACTAATGTACTCCGACAGATCACCAATGGGCTAAATAATCTATCCAGCGCCCTGTATTACTGGAAAACACAGCAGGAAACTGTTCCTTCCTAAAGGTGCCCCGCTTATCCGATGGTATTTTCGGACTCGGCCAACATCCGTTGGAGTTGCTGAAGTTCTTCGGGTCGAAGGTCGCGCCATTTACCTGTGGGCAGGTCTAGGTGCAGGTGCATGATGCGGATCCGTTTTAGGCGGGTGACCTCATAGCCCAGCGCCGTGCACATACGACGGATTTGACGGTTTAGCCCTTGGGTCAAAATGATGCGGAAGGACTGCTTACCCAGGGGAAAGACTTGACAAGGGCGAGTGACGGTATCCAGGATCGGTACGCCGGCGGCCATTTTTTCGAGGAAGTCGCCGCGGATGGGCTTATCTACCCAGACCAGGTACTCCTTT
Source organism: Nitritalea sp. (assembly GCF_054166705.1). Taxonomy (NCBI): domain Bacteria; kingdom Pseudomonadati; phylum Bacteroidota; class Cytophagia; order Cytophagales; family Cyclobacteriaceae; genus Nitritalea; species Nitritalea sp. The sequence continues at coordinate 445,029 of NZ_JBSZCV010000015.1, read as the reverse complement.
TCGTGATGGTTTTTTGCCCGTAAAATTTTGTTGACGATATCTCCATCGTTGGTGAGTAGAATTAAGCCTTCGCTGGGTTTATCGAGGCGTCCCACATGAAAAATGCGTTTTGGGTGGCCGATAAAGTCGATGATATTATCCTTTTCGCGTTTGGTATCTGTGGTGCAGACGATGCCTACCGGCTTGTTACAGACGATGTAGACGAAATCCTCTTTGGGGGGCACAACATGCTGTCCATGGACGCGGACCACATCTCCAGGCATCACCTTGGTTCCCATTTCCGGCACTTGGCCATTTAGCGTCACGGCCTCTTGCGCGATGAGCGCATCAGCCGCTCTTCGCGAGCAGTAGCCGATGACACTCAGGTACTTATTGATCCGTATACCTTCCTTGGGAATATCCTCTAGCTTACTCATGTGCATCGCAACCATTAAATCGAGGGTAAAATTAAGCAATTAATCTTGTGGCACAAAGCAGGCTGTGTGCGGGTTGGGCAAGAGCATGCAGCTGAAGCATGCATTGTATCCGGTGTATTTGCCCATAAGAAAAGACTATTATTCATTTTTGCCCTAAGTGCTGCGTAGCGTCCAGATTCCTTATCCAGACCTCTCCTGCAGCCACCTCGTAGCTAAAACTGATACATTTTTCTAAAACGACCAGGGCTAAGGCCTTCCTGCTTTTTAAAGGTCCGATCAAAATAAGACAAACTGGTAAAGCCAGAGCGAAAAGCGACTTCCGTTAAAGAAAAATCGGTATGAAGCAAAAATCTTTTAGCTTCCTGAATTCGATACCCTTGTAAAAAAACTTTAAAAGACTTATTGGTAAAAGCTTTAAAAAACCTACAAAAAGAGGTTGGTGTCATGGCAACCTCCTCCGCCACCTGCTGCGTACTTAGGTTTTCTTGAAAACGCTGCTCCACTATCTCTAAGACTTTTTGAAAGCGTTTTCTCTGAAAATCTAGACTATCCTGTGCACGACTGTTGATCTCGAGTACCTGATACGGCTCAGCATAAGCCAAAAAAAGTAGTAACCGAATGAGATGAGGCAACTGCTCAGTATCAGGATCTTCATTTAGGGCTTGAAATAGAGCTGTAATCTTTCCCTCATCCCTGTATTCAAAATAAATTCCTGAATTAGCCCGCTGAATGAACTGTTGCAGGTGGGATGTTGTCTGCCCTAAACCACAAAGCCGATCTATGAAATCTGCTTGCAAGTGCAAAACATACTCGAGACTTGGTTTCTCTACCTGGTAGGACACTTTATGGAGCTTGCCGGGTGGAATTAGTACACATACACCGGAAGTAAAATGCTGTGAAAAGCCTTCTACCACGAAAATCCCACTTCCTGAGGGAGCATAGACGATTTCCCAAAAATCATGAAAATGAAGCATGGCATAGGCGCACTGATGCTCTTTATCAAACCTCCAGAGTACATAATCCTTTAGCGGTAACTCGTGGCTTAACTCTTTTTTAAGTATAACCATCCTCCAATTTTCATTGAATCACGCACATCTCCAAGCAATTTACGGCCTTTTGATAGGCTGCTGAAAAAAAAAGACAATCGGTTACCGCTTCACAATGAAAAATAGGCAGTCTAATCCTAAAGAAGGCGAATTTCGTGTAAAGTTTTATTCTTTTTTGGTGAAATCTTTGATCATGAAAAAAACGAATATTGCACATGTTGCCCTATGGGCGATCGATCTGGAGAAGATGCGCACATTTTATGAAACCTATTTGGGATTTCAAGCCGGAAAAAAGTATGTCAATAGCCAAAAAGGTTTCAGCTCCTATTTTCTCACCTCGGCTGGCTCATGCCGAATAGAGTTGATGCATAGTACCTTTATGGAAAAACCACAAGCTCCCAATCACAAGATCCAGGCAGGTTTAGCACACATTGCCTTTTCTCTTGGCTCGGCACATGCGGTGAAGCTTCTCAGCCAGCGGTTAAAGGAGGATGGCTATACCCATTTGGATGGACCTAGAATGACTGGAGACGGCTATTTTGAAAGTACCTTTCTTGACCCTGAAGGCAATACGATAGAGCTTACTATCTAAAGCTTTACCTCCTTAAATGAGAGAGATATCGATCGTTAGCGCTGCTCGTTGTGGCACTGCTTAACTTCGTCTAACTAAACAGTCTCATTTCTCTGCTATCTCGTAAAATAATTCAGTATTTAGTTAGAAAGCTCGTTCAAAAGTTTTATTTTAGGGTAAATTTTTTGAACAGTGGATTATTTTTAATTCTAAAAAGAGGAAACGATGAAATACGAATTTAGAATAGAATAAGTTAAGGATAAAAAAGATAGCAATGATCTTCGGAGATTGACTATTATTGCCGCTAGCCTAAGCAGCTATTTTATTAAGGTTATTCTTGATTGCTTCAAGGGCTACTTTGGCCTTAAATTCAGGAAAACGTGCGTTTTGTTTGCTTGTTTATAAGGTTAGATTTAATTGTTTTTTAACTTAACCTATAGTTTCAATTTTTTAGGGGGAGATATTATAAAACCATCGTCCCTTCGACTTCGCTCAGGGACCGGATATCGATGGCGGCGGAGCGTTCCTTCGACTTCGCTCAGGGACCAGATCTCGGCGGCGGAGCGTTCCTTCAACTTCGCTCAGGGACCAGATCTCGGCGGCGGAGCGTTCCTTCAACTTCGCTCAGGGACCAGATCTCGGCGGCGGAGCGTTCCTTCGACTTCGCTCAGGGACCAGATCTCGGCGGCGGAGCGTTCCTTCGACTTCGCTCAGGGACCGGATATCGATGGCGGCGGAGCGTTCCTTCGACTTCGCTCAGGGACCGGAGTGCGGCGGCTGAGCGTTCCTTCGACTTCGCTCAGGGACCAGACCGCGGAGGCTGAGCGGAGCCGAAGCCGAAGCCACCCATTAAACTCATAAAATGAAAGCATGAAAGGCTACATGTACATACTTGAATGTTCGGATGGAAGCTACTACACTGGTAGCACTAAATATCTCAACTTGCGTCTAGCTCAACATCAAGCAGGGAAAGGAAGCAAACATACCAGAAAAAGACTACCTGTCAAATTGTTGTATTTTGAGGAATATGCAAGAGTGGATGAAGCATTTTACAGAGAAAAACAAGTACAAGGCTGGTCTAGAAAAAAGAAAGAAGCACTGATGAAAGGCTTTACTGATGAATTAAAAAAATTGGCGGAATGCATGAATGAGAGTCATAGTAAAAACCGTCCCTTCGGCTCCGCTCAGGGACCGGATGTCGATGGCTGAGCGTCCTTTCAGATTCGCTCAGGGACCTTATACCGCGGTGGCTGAGCGTCCTTTCAGATTCGCTCAGGGACCTTATACCGCGGTGGCTGAGCGGAGCCGAAGCCAACCGTGGTGGCAGAGCGTCCCTTCAGATTCGCTCAGGGACCATATACCGCGGTGGCTGAGCGGAGCCGAAGCCAACCGTGGTGGCTGAGCGTCCCTTCAGCTTCGCTCAGGGACCATATACCGCGGTGGCTGAGCGGAGCCGAAGCCACCCTCTGCTAAATTCTATCCCACCTACACACCAGGACCCTGAAGGCGAATTTTTAAGACTGCGCCCTCCTTTTCTACCTTGAAAGCAGCATCCTTAAACTTGGGAGGCCCCAGCCGCCCCTTTGCGTCTTGGCTAAACCCATACTGCGCCTTCGGAATACCAAAAGTAGAAGTGGGCAGCTTCCCACTCTTTTCCTTATCATGAAAAACAGCTACCGCATACGACTTGCCCTTTTCCAAATCTGAAAGCCTAAGGGTGACCTTGCCCCCCTTTATCCGCTCTCCACCGCGCCGCAAAGCCTTCTCCACCTTATTCGGAAAGCCCTCCTCCTGATCGAAGAGCAGCCAACTCATCTCCCCCTCATCCGACTCGAAATCACCCACCTCGATGCGAATGGACACCTTTTCTACCGACTCGGGACTTTGTTTCCAAAAAAAACTCATGAGTAATACTCCTATTATTAAAACAAGATGTGTTGACATAATGCAACTGTTTGGGTTCGCTTTACCTTATTCGTGCTGGTGCGCACAAAGACCGAGGTCCAAGAGACCCCACGTGGACTTATACCGCCCGGCAGCACCTGCTGACATAACTGCTTCAAAAACCTTGCCTGTTCCACCTCTAGTACAGCCACTTCCAGCACTAAAATAAGCCTTTGGCCGAAGGCCGCATCTTCCTGCCCATGAAAAAAGTAGCGGTCCCCCTGAAAAAGGGGATGCCTTCCCTCCAGCGCCCGCTCCAGCACCTCAGGATACAGCTTCAGCCCGCCCGAATTAATGACATGATCCTGGCGCCCCAGCCACTCGAAATGCATGCCATCGTCTTCCAGACGCACGAGGTCTCGGGTATCGAGCCAGTCGTTGGCCGTCATCGGACCACGCAGCGAAAGCCCCCCGTCCGCCCGCTGTCGCAGCTCCACCCCCGGCAGCGCCTGGTAGCGCAGCTGCGGCGACCGGCTCAACTTCGCCAGCGCCACATGAGAAACCGTCTCTGTCATGCCGTAGCTCTGGTAGATACCCTCCGGTTTCAGGCGGAGCAGCGCTTCCCGCAGTGCCAAATGGCTCACCCCACCCCCGAGCAGCAGGATTCGAATGCGCTGAAAAAAATGGGGCGCCTCCTCCAGCAAACGCGCGGCCTGCAAGGGTACCAAGGGCATAAAATCAAACGTTTCTGGCCAGTCTGCTGGGATATCTCGCACCGGATGGGTACTCGGCGGAAGCAGATAGAGGGGCGCGTCCAGCACCAAAGCCCGAACCAGCATCATTTGCCCCGCCACCTTGTCCAGCGGCAGGGCACAAAGCAAACGATCCTCAGGCCGCAGCCCGAAAAAACGGATAGTCCCCTGCGCACTCGCCAGCAGCTGTGCCCGGCTCACCTGAACGGGCGCCGGCACACCCGTAGAGCCCGAGGTGTGCAAGGTAAAATGAGTATCCCCTTGTGCCCAGCGGCGTAAAAACTCCCGAGCAGGCTGTACAAAACGCTCGTCTGCGGACTCGGGATATAGAAGACGAAAACCAGCAGTGAAAGACAAAGACATAGCGCAAATTTAAACATGGACAAACCCCGTAACGAACCAGCAGGAGCCCTTTGCAGCCACGGGCTGCCACTCCTACTACGCTACACGTACATGTAGGCGTAAAGATAGCATTTTTCCCAACAGCAGGGATGCCGCCGGACATCGCCCCCCGAGCCTGCCCAGCCTCAAGCCGCTCAGGCTCCGAAACAAGAGGAATCGCCCGCACACAAAAAGGGAAAAAGAAGCTCCTTCCACAAACAATTCGCCGCTTTTACAGGTAAGGAATGTGGCGCTTTTGCGCGATTAGCTTAACTTGCAAGAAAATTTTACATCATGGATTGGATCGTCGCCAAAGAGTACGAGGACATCACCTACAAAAAATGTCAGGGGGTGGCGCGTATCGCTTTTAACCGTCCTGAGGTGCGGAATGCATTCAGGCCGAAAACTACATCAGAACTGTATGATGCCTTTTTAGACGCCCGTGAGGATACCAGCATCGGGGTGGTCTTACTCTCAGCAGAAGGCCCTTCCCCGAAGGATGGCGTCTACGCTTTTTGCTCCGGAGGAGACCAGCGTGCCCGCGGACATCAGGGCTATGTGGGCGAAGATGGCTACCATCGCCTTAACATATTGGAAGTGCAGCGCCTGATACGCTTTATGCCGAAGGTGGTCATCGCCGTAGTGCCCGGCTGGGCAGTGGGGGGCGGCCATAGCTTGCACGTCGTTTGCGACCTCACAATCGCCAGTAAGGAGCATGCCATCTTCAAACAGACCGATGCCGACGTCACCAGCTTTGACGGTGGGTATGGCTCGGCTTACCTGGCCAAAATGGTGGGCCAAAAGCGCGCACGCGAAATCTTCTTCCTGGGCCGCAACTACTCCGCGCAGGAGGCCTATGAGATGGGCATGGTAAACGCTGTGGTCCCGCATGCTGAGCTGGAAGAAACTGCCTTCGCCTGGGCACAAGAAGTCCTAGACAAGTCTCCGACCGCGATTAAAATGTTGAAATTCGCCTTTAATCTCACCGATGATGGTATGGTGGGCCAGCAGGTATTCGCCGGCGAGGCCACCCGCCTGACCTACATGACCGAAGAGGCGAAAGAAGGCCGCGACGCCTTCCTGGAGAAGCGCAAGCCGAACTTCAGACACATCCCTTGGATTCCTTAAAAAAAGTAAGGGGTTTTCGGCACCGGCTTTTGGCGCGAGCGCCAAAGTAAACAGGGCCTTTCCGCTCTAACGCGTCTTCGAAAAATCTACTTTCGGAGACGCGTTTTTTTCCTCCCCTCCTGCAGCCCCTGCCTCGGCACGGACCGGCCGCAGCACTCACTTCACGATCCACAGCGGGTTTCGTGTGTGGTAGGCCATCTGCAGGCTATGACTCTGATTAAAGAGGTAGGCAAAAAAAGATTTCTTCTGGTAAAACATCACCAAACAGCGCTCCGGATGCTCGGCCAAATACCCATTGAGCACTTCCTCTGGTTTCTCTCCTGCTCGCAACTCGAGCCGCGCCTGCCAGTCCGGATGGGCGTCCTCCAGCTGGCTGGAAAACTCTGCTAAGCGGTCCTCGGCTTTATGTGCGAAACCCTCGTAAATGTGCAGCAGGGAAAACTCCGCAGCTAAACCCTGCACCAAAGGATACCACTTGCGAAAAAACTTCACATCCTCCGGATGTAAGGCGGTAGAAACCGTAAACGACCAGCGCTCCGGTAGCGGCGCTCCGGCTGGAATCGCCAGTACCGGCGTCATCGCCTCCTTGATCACCTGCCCCGTATTAGAGCCCATAAGTGCTTTTTTAAGGCCAGAAGCCCCCTGCGTGCCCATCACGATCAGGTCAAAATCCTCGCGGTAGGCCATCGCCGTGACGGCCGTCGCCACTGTGCCCTGCACGATCTTATAGGCCACCTCCACGTGCGCTTCCCGACCGATGGCCAGCGCTTGCTCCAGTGCCTGCTCCGCTTCCGCCTCTATCCCCGCCACGATCTCGGTAGCCTGCGCCGCGAAATCATAGACGGCAGTAAAAGTGTAGACCAAACGGATGCTGGCCTGCTTCTGTACGGCTAGCGCCAATGCAAAGCGATAGGCATGGGCCGCATTTTCGGAAAAGTCTGTGGGTACTAAAATTTTCATAGTGCTCAAGTAGTAGTTAAAATACCATTTAGAAGATCATCGCCGCTCATCGGACGCAATCTTCACAGAAAGTTACCGAAAAATCACCAAGCTACCTGCCTTTCCTGTGTATTCTATCACTTTTTTTTGCCAACGAGGCGCACCACATGGGCCGGGCCTTGATGCCCCTCTCCTTCGTCGAGGTGCACCTCCCCCGAAAAGGTATACTCCCAATCCAACCCTTTAAACTCGGCCTTCAATTCCTCTAGGTCGTATAGCATCTCCGGCGCTTTCGGCCCCCCAGAGTTATAGCCAATCTGCTCTTGGCTGAAGCCTTCTAAAATAAGCGTGCCGCCGGGGCGAATCGCTTTTACTAGCTTATGGTGAATTTTTTTGCGCATCGCCTGTGGCAAATGAAAATAGATCAAGGCGATCGCATCAAAATGCTTGGCCGGCGGGAGGTACAACAAGGCATCTCCCAGAAAATAATCGATCACTACGCCATGCAAGCGGGCCAGACGTAAAGCATTCTCCCGGGCGACCTCGCTCTGATCCAGGGCCACCACACCCCAATCCTGCACGGCCGCATGAATCGCATTTCGGCCCTCACCCTCACCAGGCAGTAAGAGTAGACCCGGGCGCAACTTTTCCAGCTCCTCCTTAAAGAAGGCATTCGGTTTTACTCCATACAGCAGCGGCTGCTCCTCAAAACGTTTATTCCAAAAAGACTCATTCATGACTATCCAAATTACAACACAGCTACAAAAATGCCATCAAACCCAGAGCCAATATGTAACAATCGTCACCTATTTTGTAGAAAATAGTGCCTTGCTTTGTGGAGAATTGAAACGAAAACCATGCGTATAACGAGTTTACTAATGTTCCTGATAGGGGGTATTTTCTTTCAGGCTCAGGCCCAATTTACCGATAAATTCCCCGCCGCGGAACCAAAAAAAGCGGAAATCCATCAGTTTCATGATGCTGGACTGGCGCATTACAGCTATGCCATCATCGCAGAAGCAGGCATCTACCTGGTCGATCCGGGAAGAGATGTACGCCCTTATTTGGCTTTAGCCGAAGAAAAAAGTAGCCGCATCGCAGGCGTTATCAATACCCACCCCCATGCGGACTTTGTCAGCAGCCATCTCGAACTGCACGAGACCCTAGGCGTACCCATTTATGTATCCACTCTGGTAGGTGCCGCCTACCCACATCAAGCTTTCGATGAGGGCGATATCCTCGACTTAGGAAACGGGGTTACCCTTCGTGCCATGCATACGCCCGGCCACTCGCCTGACGGTATTTCCATTGTGCTGGAAGAAGACCAGCAGCCCATCGCCGTATTCACGGGCGACACCCTGTTCATCGGTGATGTCGGCCGGCCTGACCTGCGCGAAAACGCTGGAAACATGACGGCCGACCGTGTGGAGCTGGCGAAAATGATGTATGCAAGCACCCGAGAAAAACTTATGCCGCTGCCCGATGCCACGCTCGTCTATCCTGCCCATGGCGCCGGCTCCTTCTGCGGCAAAGCCATCGGTACAGATAATGTCAGCACCATCGGAAAGGAGAAAGCGACTAACTATGCCCTTCAGAACATGACAGAGGCGGAATTTGTGGCTTTGCTGCTGGAAGACCAACCTTTTATTCCGCTTTATTTTCCTTATAATGTGGAGGTCAACAAGCGCGGCGCAGCGACCTTAACGGCCGATTTGGCACGTGTTCCTCGCTTGGCACCCGACTTCCTCACCGAGCAGACGGCCCTGCCCTTGATCGACGCCCGAAATCAAGCCCTCTTTAAGGCTTCCCACCTACCAGGAGCGCTAAACATCATGCAGGGTGCTAAATTTGAGACCTGGCTGGGTGCCCTTTTGCCCCCTGGGCAAAGCTTTTACCTCGTCTCAGATTCAGAAGAAAATTTAGATGCGCTCATCGCGCAAACGGCCAAAATCGGCTACGACAAGTACATCGTCGGCGCCTTCGTCTATGGACGCACGGGAGATGCGCAGATGCAAGCCTTCGAACAGGCCGCCTTCGAGGCCAATCCCGAGGCCTTTACTATTCTCGACATCCGAAACCCTGGAGAGGTGGCAGAAGGCAAGCTCTTCGAACAGGCCCTGGCGATACCACTGCCAGAACTTCAGGAGCGGGCAGGAGAAATTCCTACAGACAAGCCTGTGGTCGTGCACTGCGGAACAGGCTACCGCTCCGCGATCGGCAGCAGCATCGTGCACAAAACAGTCCCCCAAGCACAGGTGATCGACATGGGTGCGGCGGTGAAAAACTATCAAAAATAATTATTGTGGTTTATGGGAGTTATAAGTGGGCCTTCTTCTGGAGGGTCCTCTTTTTCGTATATCTTAGGAAAACCTTAACGTGAAGACCGAATGGACGTGCTGGAGAAATATCTAAAAATCATTTACGACGCCTACTACGGCTATGCGCAGTATCTTTTAAACGAGATGCTATACCCCTCTTGGAAGAATTACTTCTGGTGGCTGATTGGCCTTTCGCTGCTGGTATGGGCGCTAGAGATCCTCTTTCCTTGGAGAAAGCGGGACGGCATCCTACGTAAGGACTTTTGGATGGATGCCTTCTATATGTTCTTCAACTATTTCCTTTTCTCCCTAATCGCCTACAATGCCATTTCCTTAGTGGCGGTGGAAGCCTTTAATGATTTCTTGGGCCTCTTCGGTGTCACCAACCTCGTGGCCCTGGAGCTGAGCACCTGGCCGGTTTGGGCCCAATTTCTTAGCATGTTCTTGGTGGCAGACTTTATCCAGTGGAATGTGCATCGCCTGCTGCATCGTTCCCCCCTGCTGTGGGAATTTCATAAGGTGCACCATAGCGTGGAAGAAATGGGCTTTGCGGCGCATCTCCGCTTCCACTGGATGGAGACGGTCCTCTACAAAACCGCCCAGTACATTCCGCTGGCCATGATCGGCTTTGGGCTGGAGGACTTTTTTATCCTGCACATGTTCACCACAGCGATTGGGCACCTAAACCATGCCAATATCCGGCTGAGCTATGGCCCCTTAAAATATGTTTTGAATAACCCCATCATGCACACCTGGCACCATGCCAAAACTCTTCCGGAGGGCAGTTATGGCGTCAACTATGGTATTACCCTAAGCCTATGGGACTACCTCTTTGGCACCGCCTACATACCACATGAAGGCCGCGACGAGCCGCTCGGCTTTCCCGGGATGGAGCAGTTTCCGACTAGGCTTTGGGACCAGTTGAGGTACCTCCCCCCTCGCGCGCAAGCGCCGACAGCAGGTCCAAAAGCCATGGAAGCGTCTGATAAAAATCCCTTGTCCGCAGCGAAGCCCAGGTGAGCGAAGCCACTGGATTTCCGCCCGGTAATGAGTGCATGTTAACCCGCTTATGATGAAAGCAAGTATCAACTCCTGGCGCTTTGTACTCCTACTCTGTGCCACTTTGGGCCTAGCGCCTTTTGTTCCTGAACCTCATATTTGGGGTAAAATCCGCTGGATCGCCGGCGGCGCAAAGGGCATGCAGCCTTTGGACTGGTTTGACTTTTTTTGGCACGCCATACCCTTTATGCTCTTGTTTCGTCTGCTCTTTTTAGCTGCCTATAAAAAATGGGCGCAAAAAAGCTGAGAAAGGTCATCAGGTGTGATAAAGGTTACGGTGGGTAGGGAGCCTTATCGTTAGTTTTGTAAGGTATAAAATCGAATAACCTTATGTTTAGTTTCTTCAAATCCGGCCCTAAGGGCTATACCGATAGTAACGCAGCTGCCTTTCAGGAAGGCCTAAAGGCCAAAGATGCTGTTTTAATCGATGTCCGCAGTGCGGGAGAGTTTCAGTCGGGCAAGTTAAAAGGGGCGCGCAATATCGACATTATGAGTGCAAACTTCCAGCAGCAGATTGCTAATTTACCGAAGGACAAGACCTATTACGTGTACTGCCGCAGTGGTAATAGAAGCGGTCAGGCCTGTGCCCTGATGGCGAAGGCAGGCTTCGAAAACCTACATAATCTGGCCGGAGGCATTATGTCCTGGCCTTATGAGATCGTATAAATTTCCACCTAGAGATAGTGTGACAGAACAAAAGACAAGGCAGGCTGCCTTGTCTTTTGTCGTAGGGAGCACGGCAGGAGGACATTAACCTATGCAGTTTTCGCGCAGCGCCGCTCTCTTATGCGCCCGCTGGAGCCATCACTAGAAGGCTGTCCTGGTGGGCTATTCTACTCGATGTTGCTCTCATGAGCGCTCCCAACAGGCGGTCCGGAAAGGCTACCCTCTGGGTGATGTTCTACCATCCGTTGAGTACTTCATGCACGGCGATATCGCTTTCGTATGTTCGTTTGCCTTCTATTTTAGGGAGTTTTGCTTTCGCTTGTGTTCGTTTGCTTTCGTTTTGATGTTCGTTTGCTTTCGTTTGCTTTCGTTTTAACTATCCCATAAAGAGACTGTTCATTTAAGTGTGTCTGCTAACTTGGGATAGTTCAGTAAACTGTGTCTTGAAGGCCGAACAGTAGTGTCTGTACCGGCGATTCTTTAGCGCTTGGGCATTTTATTCAGTGCAATGCTACGCTGCATGCGGGACTTAAAGGTGTCCATATCCTGAGGCGCCTTCTGTTTATGTTTGGTCGCACGACCTTGTACCCGCGCCCGCCACATCTTAAAAGAAGACTGCTTCATTTCGCGCCGCATCAACTTAATCACTTCTTTCTCTGGCAGGCCGAACTGCGCCTCGATCGCATCGAAGGGCGTCCTATCCTCCCAAGCCATTTCGATCACCCGATCTATTTCTTCATCCGAAAGTGTCTTGAATTTACGCATATCCCCTAAACCAAAATCCGGCCTCCTTGTTTTAGCAGCATGCAAGACCTTCATGTCGTTTGGTTTAAGCGTGACCTCCGCCTCAGCGATCATGCGCCGCTACAGGCTGCTCTCGCGGAAAAAAAACCCTGCCTGTTGCTCTACTTTTTTGAGCCCGAACTTGTCGCCTCACCGTTCAGCGACCCGCGTCACTGGAGATTTGTCCTCCAAAGTCTTCAGGAAATGCAGGCCAAGCTGAAGGCTCATGGCCTCGACCTCCACATCCTGTATGCAGATCCACTGCCTGTTTTCCAGCAGCTTCAGGATAGCTATGGTATCGCCTGCCTGTATAGCCATGTAGAAACAGGTCTGGCCGTTACCTATCGCCGCGATCGTGCCGTGGCTGTCTTCTGTCGAGAAAGAGGCATTCCTTGGAAGGAGTACCCGCAGCAGGGGGTGCGCCGCGGGCGCCAAAACCGTAGAGGCTGGTCGCAGGACTGGTATGCACAGATGAGCGCACCCATCGCCCAGCCGGACTTCCGTCGGGCTTGGGGCTTTAGCCTTCCGAAGACCTTCTTAGAAAGCCTGTCACAGGTCCCTTTGCCGCAGGCATGGCAAGAAAAAAGCCCGCTCATGCAGCCTGGAGGTGAAGAGCCTGCCTGGCGCTACCTTCAAAGTTTCCTGCGCGAGCGTGTTCGCCACTACAACCAACATATCAGCAAGCCCAGTCTGAGCAGAAGTTCTTGTTCGCGCCTTTCTCCCTACCTCGCTTGGGGCAATCTCTCCATGCGGCAGGTCTACCAGGCTGCCGAGGAGCGTCGAAAAAGTGGCTTTCAGGCGCGGAATATCATCAACTTTCAGTCCCGGCTGCGCTGGCACTGCCACTTTATCCAAAAATTCGAGATGGAAGACCAGATGGAGTTTCGCTGCGTCAATAAGGGTTTCGAACAGATGGAAAAGCCGCTGGACCAGGAAAAAGTGGAGGCTTGGAAAGCTGGGCGCACGGGTTTTCCTTTGGTGGATGCCTGCATGCGTTGTTTGAAAGAGACGGGCTACTTAAATTTCCGAATGCGGGCCATGTTAGTCTCGTTCTTGACCCATCATTTGCTGCAGGACTGGCGTACGGGTGTCGACCATTTAGCGCGCTATTTTTTGGATTTCGAGCCAGGCATACACTTTCCACAGTTCCAAATGCAAGCGGGAGTGACGGGCATTAACACGGTCCGGATCTATAATCCCGTGAAACAGGCTGAGGACCATGATCCAGAGGCTGTTTTTATCAGCAAGTGGGTACCTGAGCTTGCGCAGCTGCCCCTTGCCTATCGGCTAAAACCTTGGGAGCTTTCCCCGATAGAGGCCAGCTTGCACCGTTTTCAGTTGGGTAGAGACTACCCTGCCCCGATTATCGAGTTGGAAAAAGCCGCCAAAATCGCGCGCGATCAGATCTGGAGTGCCCAGAAAATGCCCGAGGTGCAAGAGGAAGCCAAGCGGATTTTGCGCAAGCATACGATGCCGAATCGGCAGCCCTAAAACGGAAAAAAGAATCATTTTCGATTTTTTTTTTTAACTTTAGTCATCTATTAAACTTTTAAGATGATGTATAAGGAGCACCTTTTAAAGGAGGAAAAGCAGCACGGTTATGCGATACTGACGGGCTTACACCAGGTGGCGAATCAAAATGCTTTATACAGACATTTGCACTATGTGTGTGCATCACTTTCTCAGCAGAGAGGGCATGTGACGGCTTTTTTGCTCTTATCTGAATCAGGGGATCAGGTGCAGGTTCAACTGCAGCATGATCATGGTTTTCAGGAACGCTATGGTTTGGCTGGCGCCAAAATGCTGGTGGATCGTTACCGCTTACACAAAGCTTCATCGGTTGGAGATACTCCTTTCTTAGCGACATCACTAAAAGGCCAAGAAGCTTCTGAAGACACCGTATTTTTAGGAGAATTAGCCCTAGATCCTGAGACTGGAAATTATGGACTTCTTGTTGGCGCCTTGGCGGCGGGTTCTACCGAAGAGATACGGAATCAGTATATAAGCTTTTTCCAGCAGTCTATGGATCACTGTAATCGGTTTCATCGTGACTTATATGAATTAGAAAATGAGAACCACATAAAACTTAGAGAAGCGACTATACTAAAAGATAAGTTTCAGAGTATTTTCAATTCTTCCTTTTCTTTTATTGGTTTTTTAGATCGAAATGGAATTTTAACGGAAGCGAATGCCACAGCCTTAGATATGGCTGGCATAAAGCGATCGGATGTGGTGGGTAAATATTTTTGGGACTGCTACTGGTGGCAGATTAGTTCGCAGACGCAAGCTGAGCTGAAAGAGCATTTCCATCGGGCGCTAATGGGCCAAGAGGTAAGCTATGAGGTTACCGTCTGGGTCAAGGAGAAACGAGAGGTCACCATCTTATTTAGCCTGCGGCCTGTAAAAAATAGTGTGGGTGAGGTCATCTTTGTCATTCCTGAGGGGAGGCCTATCCAGGATATAGTGGAAGCCAAAAAGCGACAGCGATTGATTTTGGAAGGTGCCAAGTTGGGCACTTGGGATTGGGATATGAACAGCGACTGCCTCGTGATAAATGAATGGTGGCTGGACTATTTAGAGATTCCGCAGGAAGAGAGGAAGTCGCTTACTCGGGAAAAGTGGATGATGCGTATACATCCGGAGGACAAAGAGCAGGCGGCATCTGCCATCGCCCAGTATCTGGCAGGAAAATCGGACCTCTATCAGGTAGAATTTCGTCTCCAGCATCAGAGCGGTCACTGGATCTGGGTGGCGGAGCAGGGCCAGGTCTTCGAATGGGACAGTCTGGGCTCTCCCAGACAGATGTACGGTACTTTACAGGACATTACCAGACGAAAGGAAAGAGAAAGAGAAATCGCTTACCATCGGGATCTGCTTTCGGCTCTTTATGAGCTCTCCCCTATAGGCATCGCCCTGAATGATTTCGAAACGGGGCAGTTTTTAGACGTGAACACGAAGCTGTTAGCACCTACCCAATATACGAAGGAAGAGTTTTTGGCCCTTAGCTACTGGGATGTTACGCCAAAACAATACGCTCCTTTAGAAGCGATCGCCTTGGAGGAGATGCGAAATAGAGGGGAGTACAATCGTTTCGAAAAAGAATACCGCCGAAAAGATGGTACGCTTTACCCGGTGGAGTTGAGAGGTATCGTCATCGAGGACCTCAATGGCCGAAAACTCATTTGGTCTATCATTCGGGATGTCATCGAAGAAAAGGCGGCGGAAGAACAGCTAAAAACTGCTTTAAGTAAACTTCAAGCAGTTTTAGATGCGAGTACCCAGGTAGCCATCATCGGTATAGATCTAGAGGGGAAGATAACACTTTTTAATGCCGGTGCGGAGCGTCTCCTGCACTATTCTTCGGCTGATGTCCTACATAAAAAGCAGTTTCAGCAGCTCCTCCTCCAAGAGGAACTGGAAGCGCTTAGCACTGAACTTCAGCAACAGTATGGAGTGACATGCAGCCCGCAACAAGCTCCTTTTTACGAGGCTCAGCAGGATATTTTCTTTACACGGGAGTTTCAGCTACTCGATGCGCATGGAGCGCTCATGAATACCTTACTTTCGATCACCAAACTCGCCGTGGATGGTGAACATACAGGATATTTAGGGGTATTGACGAACATCTCCGGCCTTAAAAACGTGGAGCAACAGATGACACAGCTGCTAGAACGCACCAAAAGCCAAAACGAGCGTCTAAAGAACTTTGCGCACATCGTGGCGCATAACCTGCGTTCACACAGCGCTGGCTTGATCGGCATGCTCGAGCTGCTAGAGATGGAAAAGCCAGAACTTCTAGAGGTCGCCGCTTTCCCACTTTTGCAGCAAGGTGCAAATAACCTAGAGCAAACCGTAGAAGATCTCACCGAAATCGTCCGGATGAATTTAGCAGAGCTCCAGCTGAAGCAGGTGGATCTACATGCCAGTATCGAAAATAACTGTGCCAGCATTCGGGCTTTACTGATCTTGAATAAAGTTCAGGTTATAAACCAAGTACCGAAAAACACCACAGTAACGGGAATTCAAGCATACATCGACAGCATCGTCCTGAATTTTATCACGAATGCTGTGAAGTATAAGCGTCCTGAGGCTGAGGGGGGCTGTCAGTTACGCATTTTCATGACGGAAACCGACACGCATAAAATCGTGCATTTTGAAGATAATGGTATCGGCATTGACATGAAACAAAATGGGGATAAGCTTTTCGGACTTTACAAGACCTTCCACAAGCATCCCGATGCAAGGGGAGTAGGCTTATTTCTTACCAAGGGGCAGGTAGAAGCGATGGGAGGCTTCATAGGTGTGCAGTCCACAAAGGGACAGGGGACCACTTTTGAGGTTCATTTCCCCCTCACCTGAGGAGGAGTCAAGATTATCCCGTAAGCTTCTGACGAATAGCCTCCACATCGGCCTTTTTGCAGACTTCATTGTTGTAAACCACCACGGGTGCACTTTTACAAAAGTCCATGCACTTGGTGCGTATGATCTTATACTTTCCCTTATGACCGTCTGTTTGGATGAGGGATTTGAGGTCTTTGGTCAGCTTTTTACACCCTTCGTCTTTACAGTCTCCCCCGTTGCAGACAAAAATAAACTTGCGGTACGTCGCCATACTCTTTTTACTTGAAAAGAGGCTTAAAGGTTATACACAGCCTGCAGAAGTAGCCCACAGATCAAGGCCCCATAGGTGCCTACCGCATAGCCTAATACAGCCATTAGTACCCCCACAGGAGCCAGTGCCGGATTAAAGGCCGCCGCTACGATAGGCGCAGAGGCTGCCCCGCCGACATTTGCTTGAGAGCCCACCGCCACATAAAAGAAGGGGGCTTTAATCAGGAAGGCAACCAGCAGCATGATGGTGATATGGAATAGCATCCAAAGGATACCTACTAAAAAAAACAGGGGATTGTCGAAAATAGCACCTAGATCCATCTGCATGCCGATTGTGGCCACAAGCACATACAAAAACACCGATCCGATGCGTGAGGCGCCGGCACCTTCTAAATTTCGGGCCCGCGTGAAGCTCAGCACCAGGCCTCCCGTGGTAGCCACCACTACGATCCAGAAAAAGGTGCTATCCAGGGAAAAATCCGACAGCCGAGGATAGTGCATGCCGATGTAGGGCGCGACGATGTCGGCCACCAGGTGCGCTAGTCCCGTGATGCCCAGACCCACGCCAGCTATTTTCATGGTATCCGGTAGGGTGGGCATACGCATTATTCCGGCCCGGTAAGCGGCCACTTTTTCTTGTAGCGTATGAATCGCACTGCTGTCTGCCTGAAAGAGCGCATCGATTTTTCCTGGCTTGCCCGCCCAATATAGGATAACAGCCATCCAGACGTTAGCGACCAAAACATCCACTGCGATCATCTGTGAAAAGAGGGTGGTGCTCGCACCGTAGACTTCCAGCATAGCCGTCTGGTTCGCCCCTCCCCCGATCCAGCTGCCGGCGATCGTGGCCAGCCCGCGCCATAATTCATCGGGGCCCGCTCCTCCCAGCAGCTCGGGAAAGAAGAAGGAACAAGTAAATAAAGCCAGTGGCCCTCCCAGGACGATGCCCAGCGATCCCGCTAAAAACATAATAAGCGCCTTCGGACCCAGCTTAAGGATCCCCTGAAAATCGATGCTGAGTGTCAAAAGCACCAGTGAGGCGGGCAGCAGGTAGCGGCTGGCCATGTAGTACAAGCCGGACTCCTCACCAGAAATCAGACCGAAACTATTACAGAGAGCCGGAATAAAATAACAAAGTAAAATGGCCGGCACCACCGAATAAAAGCGTTTCCAAAAGGGATGAGAGCTGCTGCTGGTCGAAAAAACCAAAGCTAAAATCGTGATCAATACACCTAAAACTACGGCGTCGTTCGTGAGGAGAGGCACCTGTGCAAGCATACAGCAATTGGGTTTAGACTGCATAATTAACACATTCGGCGGGAAAGTCCAAAAAGCTGGGGCTATGGCGTCTCCCAAAGGAGCTTCAACTCAGACAAGATCATGGCTGTAGCGCCCCAGACCCTCTCATTTTCGACCGCATAATAGGGCGTTCGCAGGGCATAGCGATCGCGTACGTGAACATTTCCGACCTGAATGGCCTCCGGCTCGAAAATCGCAGAAAAAGTACAGGGAATTAAGCGTTCCACTTCTTTGGGGTCGGGAGAAAAGGTAGGCTGCTCCTCCACGAAACCGATATAGGGAAAGACGACGAAGTTGCTAGGCGGAATATACAGGCGAGTAAGGCTCCCGAGCAGGGTGATGTGCTCCCGCTGCACGCCGATTTCTTCTTCTGTTTCGCGTAGCGCTGTCGCGCCAAAATCTTTGTCTTCGCTTTCCCATTTGCCGCCAGGCAAGGCGATCTGTCCGCCATGCACACCATCATAGGGAGGGCGCTTGATGAATGGAAAGGTGGCCAGCCCTTTAGCGCCGGGATAAAGCAGCAGCAGGACAGCACCTTTTCGGGCGGTGTTAGGAATTTCAGGAGCGAAACGGCGCTCATCTATCGGCTCTGGTGCCATATGCCGATGCCCCTGCATGCCGGGTAAGGGCTGCCGCAGCTTTTCTTCTAGGAGAGGGATGACTTCACTAAAACGCACGCTCTTCGATTTGATCCTGAAACTTTTCTTTTAGATATGCATATCTAACGAGCTCAGGAGCGATTTGTTGGTGGCGGTACAACTGGATCTCACCTTCAAAGGGGAAGATCAGCCAGACCATGGGGCGATAGCCGTCTTCTTCCTCCATGCTACCAAGTACGAGCAGGCATTCCCGGTCCAGCCATTCGGCCTCTTCGATGCTAGCGGATGGACCTAGGAAAAGCAAGCGCTCGCGCATGCCGTCTCGCTTATAAAAAATGATTTCCGAGTCAGGGTTCAGTAGCAGGCGATCCTCTTCGATCAGGGCTAGCTTCTGGCTATAGATGTCCACGATCCCTTCTCCTTCGGGATGGCGCAGCTGATGCGCTGCCAAGGGATGGCGGGCATTAATGGGGTTTTTCTCCGGAAAGCTCACCTCCTCCATAGGTAGCGTTCCTGCCGCTTGAAAGTCACTTACTTGAAAACTCGGAAGGGCTTGTTTCCAGAATCCTAACCACTGCTGCTGGGCTTGCAGTCCCAGTTCTAGACGGGTAGCCTCATCAACTGTGGTCTCTTGAGTACCTGTAGACAGGCTATCCCTTTCTTCAGGAGCTGAAGAGCAAGCGGTAAAAAAGGAAAGTAAAACGAAAATGAAATAAAAGTTGGTCTTCATAGTGTGCACAAATAACAGATTAAATTTACGAGAAAAAGGCTGAAATACACGGGATATCTGTTGAATTTTATGCATTCCCCCTTTTACTTCTAAAAGACGGTACACAACGTAAAAAGGAGAACGCATCACGTTCTCCTTTTTATATCGAAAGTACCTTCAACCTTTATTCACGGGTTTGCACGTAAGGGGTGCGAAACAAAATCCCTGTCGTGATGGCCCAGTGTTTTTGATCAGAAATGGACTTTCTCATCTCTCAAACCTATTAAACCTATTTGTGGATATTCACTTGATGAATAACACACTCGAAAGGTATAAAATGTTTTCTATTCGCGCAAACAATCGATTGCGAAAATTTTATTTTGCTTAAAACTGCTGCGTTTCTGTAGAGTCTTTCATGGCCGTAGTAGACGCAGTTCCCGCTGTTACGATCTCCTGTACTGCATCGAAATAGCCTGTTCCTACGAAGCCCTGGTGCTTCACTGCTTTGAAGCCGTCTTTCTGTAGCGCGAACTCACGCTCCTGAAGTTCCGAGTAGCCAGCCATGCCGCGCTCTTTGTAAGCTTTCGACAGCTCGAACATAGAGGTGTTCAGCGCATGGAAGCCCGCAAGTGTGATGAACTGGAAGCGGTAGCCAAGCTCCGCTAAGTTTTCACGGAAGGTAAGCATTTCTTCGCGTGAGAGATGCGCCGCCCAGTTGAAGGATGGAGAGCAGTTGTAGGCGAGCATTTTGCCAGGATATTTCTCATGAACCGCCTGCGCGAACTCACGTGCATAGCCTAAATCAGGGTTAGAAGTTTCCATCCAGATCAAATCCGCATAGGGAGCGTAAGAAATGGCTCTGTCGATACCTTGCTCAATACCATTTTTTACATGATAGAAACCTTCTGCCGTACGTGGACCAGAGATAAATTTATGGTCTCGTTCATCGATATCCGACGTTAGCAAATTGGCCGCATCTGCATCCGTTCTGGCGATAAGCACGGTAGGAACACCACACACATCCGTGGCCAGGCGCGCCGCTACTAGCTTGTTGATCGCTTCCTGCGTAGGTACCAGTACTTTACCACCTAAGTGGCCACATTTCTTCGCTGAAGAAAGTTGATCTTCAAAATGAACCCCAGAGGCACCCGACTCGATCATCATTTTCATCAGCTCGAAGGCGTTTAAGTTACCACCGAAACCGGCTTCCGCATCGGCTACGATGGGCACCAGGTAATGTAAATCCCCCTGACCACTCACCGACTGAATTTGATCCGCACGTAGAAGGGCATTGTTGATACGCTTCACCACCGCAGGAACGGAGTCTGCAGGGTATAAACTTTGATCTGGGTACATGTGTCCGGCCAGGTTAGCATCCGCCGCCACCTGCCAGCCGCTTAAGTAGATCGCCTCGAGGCCTGCCTGCACTTCCTGTACAGCTTGATTTCCTGTAAGCGCTCCTAAACCTGCGATGAAGGGTTGGCTCGTAAGCTTGTCCCAAAGGCGATTCGCTCCCATACGAGCGATCGAATGGTCGATCGTAAAGTTGCCCTGAAGCTTTACCACTTCCTCCGCTGTGTAAGGACGTGAGATGCCCTCCCATCTAGGATTTGTTTCCCAGTCTTTGCGGATTGCCTGTGCTCTTTCTGCTGAATTTTTCATGTTACTAATGGTTATTGTATAAATGTGAAAGGTTTCTTAATTTTCTAATAAGCCGTAAGCCGGCAAGGTCAAGAACTCTATAAAGGTGCTTCCCAGTACGAGCTTGTCCATCAGCTGAGAAGCCTGCTTGAGGGCCTCTCCCTGGCTACGCTCCGGCCCAAGGAGCTGGCGGACTTTTTCCATTTCCTGCTCTTTAAGAGTCATGTAAAGCTCCTTCGTAATGGTGCGTCCATCGTCCATTTTGGCGCCCAGCTTGATCCATTGCCAGAGCTGCGCACGACTGATTTCAGCTGTAGCGGCATCTTCCATCAGGTTGTAGAGAGCGGCTGCCCCCACCCCGGACAGCCAGCTTTCTACGTACAGGATTCCCACGTTAATGTTCGTCCTAACACCCATCTCGGTAATCGTACTGCCGGGAATGCGCACATCGAGGAGGTCCTCTTGGCGCACGCCTGTCTGTGGCACCGGCTTATTTTTTTGGTTGACCTGACCTGCGTCAAAGGCCGCTGTAAACACTTCTTTTGCGATATCTACCAAGAAAGGGTGCGCGACCCATGTGCCGTCATAGCCCAGCTTGGCTTCATTTTCTTTATCTGCTCGCACCTTTTCGCGTGCCTGCTGGTTCGTCGCCTCGTCTTTCGCCGGAATGAAGGCAGACATGCCTCCGATGGCATGAGCGCCACGTTGGTGGCAAATTTCCACCAAAAGGCTGGCATAGGCCTTCATGAACGGAACGGTCATGCTTACCTGCATGCGGTCCGGTAAGAGGAAGTTGGGATCGTTTCTAAATTTTTTGATCACCGAGAAGATATAATCCCAGCGGCCTGCGTTTAGCGCCACGATATGGTCCTTTAGTTCGAACAAGATGCCATCCATCTGCAGCGCCGCGAAAATCGTCTCGATGAGGACGGTACTTTTAATTGTTTTTTGTGGAATGCCGATATAATCCTGCGCTGCGATGAATACTTCATTCCAAAGTTTCGCCTCCAGTGCACTTTCTAACTTGGGAAGGTAGAAGTAAGGACCCGAGCCGCGATTCAATAATTCCTGCGCGTTATGGAAGAAAAACAAACCAAAATCAACCAATGAGCCGCTGAGGGGTTCACCGTTTAGTGTCATGTGCTTTTCCTCTAGGTGCCAGCCACGCGGCCGAACTTTTAGGGTAGCTATTTCCTCTGCTAAGGCATAGGTTTTGCCGTTCGGCGCTGTAAAATCAATCTGTTTACGGATGGCATCAAAAAGATTCACCTGCCCGGCCATTAGGTTATGCCAACTCGGAGAAGATGCATCCTCAAAATCCGCCATAAATACCTTAGCACCTGAATTTAAGGCATTGATCACCATTTTTCTATCCACTGGACCTGTGATTTCACAGCGGCGATCCTGTAAGTCTGCCGGCACTTCCGCTACTTTCCAGTCGCCCTCAGGATTAGGAAGCTCGGCTAACACTTCTGCTAGCTGCCCCTGATCGATTTTTTCCTGTGTGCGCTGACGCTTCACCAAAATAGAGTAGCGCTTCTCACGAAACTTAAGCTCTAAAAATGCTAAAAACTCCAGTGCCTCCGGTGTCAAAATTTTCCGATACTCCTCACGGATCTCTCCTAGAACCTTGAGCTTTAACGTGTCTGATACTGGTATGGTCATGATTGCTGTGCGTTTGTGTGATTGGATGGCTTAAAGGTAGAAAGACGAAATTTAATAAACAAGCGAAATTTCGCTTTTTGCTAAAATATTTTTATTACGCGATTTTTGCTAAGTGTGTAAAAACGGATAAAATCCGTATATTCGTCTAAGAATAAAACCCACCCGAACGTGAAAGAAGAACACATAAGAATTATTTTTGGTCTGAAAATCAAGCAGTTAAGAAAAGACAAACACCTATCGCTCCAGGAACTTTCCGAAAAATCCGGTATTTCCATTTCCTACTTAAATGAAATCGAGAAGTCAAAAAAATATCCAAAAGCCGATAAAATTTTTAAGCTTGCGGAATCTCTGAACGTAAGTTATGACTATCTAGTCTCCCTTCAGCTCGACGATAAGATGAAGACCATATCGGATTTACTACAATCCGACATCCTCAGCGAGCTGCCCTTAGATATTTTCGGCATAGACGTGGCCACCTTTATCGAGCTGCTCTCCGATGCGCCCTCGAAGTTAAATGCCTTTATCATCACCTTAATGGACATCAGCCGCGCTTACGATATTAGCAAGGAGGAGTTCTTCCTCTCCGCGCTGCGTGCCTATCAGGAGATGCATGATAATTATTTTCCTGACCTCGAGCAGGCAGCGGAGAAATTAAAGAAGCAGTTCCACCTAGAAAAGCCGAGCGTACAGCGCCTACAGGAAATTCTCGAGACGGCCTATCAGTATCGGATCGATGCTTACGACTTCGATGAGGATCCGGAGCTGAAAGGTCTGCGCTCCCTCGTTCTTCCGGGCAAGTCACCGCGTCTGCTATTTAACCGTAACCTGACAGAAAATCAAAAGCTTTTCACCCTCGGCCGCGAGCTGGGGCACTGCTTTTTATCACTAGAAAACCGCCCGCTGAGCTACTCCTGGGTGAGCGTACACTCCTTCGAAGAGGTCCTTAACCATTTTAAGGCCAGTTATTTTTCCTGCGCCCTTTTGATCCCTGAAAAAGGCTTTGTAAAGGATTTAGAGCATTTCCTCCACCACCCTACTCTGGAAGCCAGTCGCTTGCTACAGCTGATCGAAAAGTACACCGTCACGCCCGAGACGCTTATTTACCGCCTCACGAATGTACTTCCGAGGCATTTTGGACTGAAAGAACTTTTCTTCTTGCGCATCAGTAAAAATACCGAAACGAAAAATTTCTCCTTGAATAAGGAGTTGCACCTCACCGGCATCCACCATCCGCATGCATCGAAGGGACAGGAAGACTACTGTCGGCGCTGGGTGTCGGCGACCATTTTCGATGATTTCGAGCGCTCCGGAGAGAAAGTGGTTGGCAAAGGCCAATTTTCCTTTTACCCTGATGGGGACTCTTATTTTGTCTTCGCGATCGCCTATCGGGCGGGCATGAATGCGAAGGAGCATGTGAGCATTTCCTTTGGCCTGAAGGCCAATGCCCTTTTCAAGCGAAAAGTAAAATTTCATAACGACCAAAATATTCCGCTCCGCTACGTGGGGACGACCTGCCAGCGCTGTCCGGTAGAAAACTGCGAGGTGCGGGTAGCGGCGCCTAAATTTCTATTAGAAGCGCAGCGCAAGGAGGCGAAACGACAGGCCATGGAGCGCTTGAAAAAACAGATTCTATGAGTGCACAACAGGTAAGCCGTGTGGTCGGCTTGATGCTGGAAGGGTACATCTCCTACATCAGCACGTTTAATGAGTTGACCAGCTATGCCCCGAAATACTTTAAAAACAGGGATTGGACGGGGATGCAGCAGGTGCATAAGCGCAGACTGCGGCTCTACAAGTACGAGGTGAATGCCACGCGCATTTTGATAAGGGGCGTGTTACGAGATGAAATCGGCCAGCGGCAGCTCTGGCGGGAGGTGAAGGCGAACTTTGCCTGGGAGATCACCACCCGAAAAGATAAGGAGCTGGCGGAATCTTTTTTCAACTCTGTCGTGCGCAAGACAGTGCCGGACACGGCGGTAGATGAAGAGATTATGTTTGTGCATGAGGGCTACGATACCTGTGACATCCATCCTCAGGAGACGCTATACCATACCTATCCACCCCGCTGGGGCTTAGAGAAAATCATGCGAAAAATCGTCGAAGACTTCGATTTCGAGGCCCCTTACCTGGATAAAGAGGCAGATATCCGGTCCTTGGTACAGGCAGTGCGCAGCATCGTGCTTACCCGATACAAGCCAGATGACCGCACGATTACGCAGGTGCTCAAGTCTGTCTTTTACCGGAATAAAGCGGCCTATCTTATCGGCAGGACCTATGTAGGAGAAAAATGGATGCCCTTCGTTATCCCTTTTATGCATGGGCCGAGGGGTATCTACGTGGATACATTGATATTCGAGAAGAACCTGATGAGCGGACTTTTTAGCTATACGCGCAGCTATTTTATGGTGGAAACGGCTATCCCTTCCCAACTTATCAGCTTTCTTTTAGCCGTCATCAACCATAAAAAAATCCATGAGCTGTATAATGCTATCGGGTTTAACAAGCATGGCAAGACAGAATTTTATCGCGATTTTATCGGTCACCTGGCCCAGAGTAAGGACCAGTTCATCTTAGCCCCTGGCATTAAGGGAATGGTCATGACAGTATTCACCCTGCCCTCCTATAATATCGTGTTTAAGTTGATCAAGGACTACTTCGACCCACCGAAGAGCATGACGCGGCAGGAGGTGAAGGACAAGTACGTGTTAGTTTCGCGCCATGACCGTGTGGGTAGAATGGCGGACACGCATGAGTTTGAGTCCTTCCACTTTCCTTTAGAACGGATTTCTCCTGAGCTTTTGGAAGAATTACGTCGGAGTACGAATTCGCTTTTGTCCTTTACGGACAAAGAGCTGATCATTCAGCATCTGTACACGGAGCGCAGGATGATTCCGCTGAACATCTATTTGGAAACATGCAGTCATGATGAGGCCAAACATGCGGTGGAGGAGTATGGTCTGGCGATTATTCAGTTGGCCAAGGCCAATATCTTCCCCGGGGACATGATGACGAAGAATTTCGGTGTAACTCGTCAGCGACGGGTGGTTTTTTACGATTACGATGAAATCGAGTTTTTAACTGACATGAATTTCCGCTGGAAACCAAAGCCGCAGACCTATGAGCAGATTTATGCCTCAGAGCCTTGGTATGAGATCGCGCCGAACGATGTCTTTCCAGAGGATTTTAAACGATTTATGATTGGGCGCGCGGATGTGCGTCAGCATTTTATCAGCTACCATACGCGGCTGTTTGATCCGGAATACTGGATCGACATCCAGCAGCGGATCCGTCGCGGGGAGCTGCTGCATGTATTTCCCTATCCGCGCAGCTATCGTTTTCGTCCGGAAGAGGAGGTATAGCGGTAGGAGAATCCTATGTTCCCCAATAGCTAGCTGCAAATCTGCCGCAGCTTCCCTTTCACCTCTTTAGAAAATAAAAAACAGAGAATAAAATAGATTTCCCCTATCCCCTCCGTTTGCCACACCCGCTCTTAGTGCGCTGAAAGCTGTACATCTGTGGCCAAAACGGCTTTAGCATCCCCTGCAAAATTCCCCTGAAGGGGAGCTACCTGTTCGGGATGATAGCCCATCGCCAAAGGAATATACCCGCCATCAGCCAGCAAGCCTAGGCTGGGGTCCAGCCCTACCCAGCCCGCACCAGGTAAAAATACCTCCACCCAGGCATGCAGTTCGTGCCCCCCTGTCCATTCACTATTGTAAGCATACCCACTCACGTAGCGCGTGGCTAGCCCCACCTGGCGCAGCATGTGTACCAGCATCCAGCTGAGGTCGCGGCAAGCGCCTCTTTTCAGCTGAAAGGTCTTTTCAGGCGCCCAAAGATCGGGGGTCAACCGAATTTCATGTTGCCAAAGGGCATGCACTTCAGCAGCGATTTTGGCCAAAAAAGACACGATATCGACCGCTTGTGCCATGCATGTGCGCGTAAATGCTTCCAGCGCAGCATCCCGAGGGGAGGCCAGAAAAGGCGCTAAAAAGTCACGCATTTTTTCTGGATACACATAATGCTGGAATGGAAAAAGAGGTGTGTTCAGCAGTAAAAAACCATACGGATTCACGGTTTCAAGTTGCAGCTCAAGCTCCAAATTGATGGAAAAAGAAGTGTACGCTTCTGCCTTGAACCACAACTGCCAGTAGCTATTGCCCAGCATATCCACGCGCTCGTGAAGGCCTTGGGGCTGGGGCCAAATGGATAGCTTTTCTGCTTCCAGCCGCACATAGCCCCGCTGCTGGGGCTTTAAATAAAGTGCGTGTGGCTGCAGAAAAACGCCTGAAGAATAAGTGTAGCGGGTATGATGCTGGATGGAAAGCCTCATCGCTGCTCTTCTTCTGTATTAAGGTCGAGGATTTCTTGTACGCGCAGCCCTTCCCTCGAAAAAGCTTTTTTCAACGCATCCACCGGTAACGTCTGGATGGCTTCTTTCAGCTGCTCATTCCAGTAGGTCGAAATGTGCTCCAGCTCCCGCTGTTCGAAGCGCCGCTCGATGGTATGAAAATGATCGTTTTCCAGCACTACCGTGTCGATCGGATAGTCTACGTCATTCACGGACAGCTTGGTCGCATCGAAAGCTAAAAAGGCGCATTTCATGGCGAATTCTAAGGAGTCTTCGTACGACAGTGAGCGCCTTAAGATGGGATTTCCGGCACCTGTATTTCCGATAGAAACAAAAGGCGTCCCGCGCCGAATTTCGATCCAGTTGCCTTGAGGGTATAACAAGTACAACTTGGGAGACTTATCCTCTTCCAGCTGTCCTCCGATGATGGAAAATAAGTTAAAGGCGAATCCCGCCTGCTCTAGGTTCGCCTGATCTTCTTTGGCTACCCGTTTAACCTGGTCGGCAAAGGCATTTACCATCAAGTACAGTTTGGTAATCTCAGCATCTTTTTCTTCGATCACCTCCGAGAAGTAGGTAATCGCCTTATCGCGCACAGAGCGTAAGCCCGAGGTCATGATAAAAAAACTGTGTTTTTTTCGATTTACCGTGAAAACTTTCTTCGAGGTCGTCGTTTCTGTTCCCGAAGTGATGCGGGTATCGGATAAGCCGACGATGCCGTGCTTGGTTTTGATTCCTAAACAAAAGGTCATTGGATGGTAGAACTGGTTTGCTGGACAAAGTTGTCTCTAATTTGAAAGAAATTTGAATGGATCTTGTTCGAAACTTGATTAAGTTTTATCTGTAAGCCATCGATATACTCATGCAAGCCAGAATCGATGATCTCAGCCACCTCTGTAAACTCCAGCTGTGCCCGCAGCTCTCCGATCGCCTTCACCGCAGAGTTTCGCAAGGCCCGATCTCCCTGACCTGAAATACGCGTCAGGCAGTGCTCCGCCTCCCGCAGACAGTAAAAAACTGAGCGCGGAAAATACTCATTTAACAGCAAAAACTCCACCACCTTGGCCGGCTCGATATTGCCATATAGCCGCTTATAGGTATTGAAAGCAGTAACCGACTTGAGCAAGGCTGTCCAATGCAAAAAGTCCAGTGGCGTCCCGATTTCATCTGCCGTGGGCAGCAATATATGATACTTAACATCTAAAATTCGGCTCGTCTTATCGGCGCGCTCCAGAAAAAGGCCCAGCTGCCGAAAGTACCAACCCTCGGTTCGTGCCACCGTGCTATCGGCTATGCCGTAAAGCAGCAAAATTTGGTTTTTCACGTCTTGAAAAAAGGCCCGCGGGTCCTCCTTCAGCCAAATTTTTCGTTCCCTTTTCGCATTTACGAAGTGGTACAACTTATTCAGCCCCTCCCAAGTTTCTTTGGTTAGATTTTCACGAATCACACGGGCATTTTCTCGCGCAAAATGGATGCTGGAGAGGATGGAGTTTGGATTTTCTTTGGCGAAAGCCAAAAAGTAAACCACGTCCCTGCGGTCGAAGCCCTGAAACTGCCCGACGAGGTACAGCTCCCGGTCTCCTGTGGCATTAATGAGTGGCTCCCACTGCGCCTTCAGGTCAGGTGGAAGGTCGAGCATCAAATTAAAGTTCACATCGATAAAACGGGCGTAATTTTCGGCCCGCTCCAGGTAGCGACCTAGCCAATAAATAGAATCTGCAACACGACTTAGCATAGCTTAAATTTTCTTCGTTTAACGTTCCCCATACAGCACCCAGGTATCTTTAGTGCCACCTCCCTGCGAGCTATTTACCACCAGAGACCCCTTTTTTAGGGCCACGCGGGTCAGCGCGCCCGGAATCACCTCGATCTCCTCTCCATACAAGATATAAGGGCGAAGGTCCACATGCCGTCCCTGTATGCCCTCTTCCGTGTAGGTGGGAACAGAGGAAAGGGACAGCGTCGGCTGAGCGATATAATTCGTCGGGTTTTCGCGAATCAGCTTCCTGAACTTTTCGTGCTCCAGGGCATCGGCCTTCGGCCCAATGAGCATGCCGTAGCCTCCCGCAGCATTCGTTTCTTTGACCACCAGCTCTTCGATATGCTCGAGGACATACTGCCGATCTTGCTCTTCCCGGCAGAGATAGGTGGGCACATTCGGGAGGATGGCCTCCTCGCCGAGGTAATACTGGATAAAGCGCGGCACATAGGCATAGACTGCCTTGTCATCCGCCACTCCTGTTCCGGGGGCATTGGCCAGGGCCAAATTTCCCGCCTGATAGGCTCCGAAAAGTCCCGGGACCCCCAGCATGGACTGAGGATTAAAGGTCAGCGGATCTAAAAAAGTATCGTCGATGCGGCGGTAAAGCACGTCGATCTGCCGCAGCCCTTTCGTGGTCTGCATGTATACCTTATTGTTTTTCGTGAGCAGATCGATCCCGGAAACCAGCTCCACTCCCATCTGCAGCGCTAGGTAGGAATGCTCGAAATACGCGGAATTATAAATACCCGGGGTCAGCACCCCGACTACGGGCCTGTCCTTGTTAGCGATAAACTGCAGCATCTTTAGCAACTTGGCCGGATAATCCGAAACCGGCATCACGCCGAGCTGATTGAACAAGTCGGGATAGGCACGCTTGATGATTTCTCGGCTCTCCAGCATGTAGGACACTCCAGAGGGGCAGCGTAGGTTATCTTCTAAAACATAGTACTGCCCATTTTTATCCCGCACCACATCAGTGCCCGTGATATGGCACCAAATGCCTTTAGGGGGCTGTAGCCCTTTGCAGGCCTGTAGGTAGTCCTTACTGCCCAGGACCAGCACTTCGGGAATTACCTTGTCCTTCAGGATTTTTTGTTCGTTGTAGATATCGTGTATAAAGAGGTTGAGCGCCATGATCCGCTGCTTGAGCCCTGCCTCTATATGCTTCCACTCAGCATGGGGAATGATTCTGGGGATGATATCCAGAGGCAAAATTTTCTCCACGCCCTGATTGTCGTGGTAGACATTAAATGTCATGCCCATGGCCAGCTGGTTTTTGTTGGCCGTATACTGAAGCTGTGATAGCTTTTTAGGGCTGGTTTTGCTGATTAAATGAAGAAAATCGGCATAGTGGCTGCGCGAAACACCATCAGGTGTAAACATTTCATCAAAACCATCCCCTAGAGGATAATTTTTAAGGTTCATTTTATGGTCGGTTAGTCCTCTAATATAGGAAAAAATGCTGAGACCTCACCGGTAAAACGAATAAAATAGCTACCAATACACCTTTCACTCATCGCAGCCGCAGCACCCGGATGCCGATGACACGGGACTGTGCAGCCAGATAATCTGCCAGTGGCTGGGGGCTGATCTCCACCTGCATCCGCTCGGTACCTGCATGTAAGAGGTGCAGGGCTCCTTCTTGATGGAGGGCGATGCCTACATGCGTGATGGCGATGCCTTTCACCTGGCTATGGATGGCGATGAGGTCGCCCGATTGGATAGCAGGTGCTGCGGCTGCCACCTTCGCCGTAGGCAGTAAGGGATAGGCGCTGGCACTAAGGCGCTTTTCCTGCTGCTGAATGGCTTCGAGGGCCTTCGGGTCGCTGAGCTGAGGATAAAATTCCGGATGACGCGACATAAAGAAAAAGTCTTGGCGCCGCGGCTCTCCTCCTAAGTCGGCCGTCACCTCTTCCAAAAGCCCCGAGGCCACATGGGTGGCGATCCAGTCCGTAAAATAATGTAGGCGAGAGGCGTATCCCGCCAGCTGGGCATCGCGGTAACGCACTCGCTGTAGGGCCTCTAAAAACCCAGAAAAAGAAGCGTCTCCTGCGCGTGCGCTTAGCGTCAGCGCCAGTATGTTCTCTAAAAAGGTCGTGCAGTCTAGTCCATCCAACACCAAGACAAGCTGCTCCGGGCCCGGCAGCTCTAAGGTCTTAGCCACATAAGGAGTCCCTAAAAAGGCTTTGCCGAAAGCCAGCAGCAGCGCCCCATCTGCCTGCTCCGGCCTGTCCTGCGCCGCCGCTAAAAGCTCCGTAATCCTATCCCGATCTGTATCTGAACAGAAAAAAGCTGGGGGCGTCTTCTGTCCCAACAGCACCCCCTGAACACCGAATAAGAAGGTAAGCACAAGCATAAGGCGAAACACATAGAGGGACATTTGCGCAGGGGTTTGTTGAAAAGGAAAATTACGATGAAATATCCCAAGCGCCAAAGCACTTGCATGCTTTTTGGCCACAGAGATCGGGGCCCAAACGCCAAATCCGAGCAAACCATGTGGCATCGGTCTGTTATCTTTCTGTGAAATTACGGGAGCGGAGGCCGGCAGACTGTTGAAAAATTCGTTCTTTACGGAGTCTTTACAGAAAATTTATCCCTTAAAACGCATGAAACGCTTTTCACAACTTGCACTTAGTATTTTTGGCATCGCCCTTTTCAGCTGCCAGTCGGGCCCAAAAGGGGCAGCTACGGCAGAGGCTGAAGCCCCCGAAAACAGCCCACTGCGCATGGCCTTTGGTTCCTGCAACAAGCATGACCTCCCCCAGCCGCTTTGGGATCCGATCTTGGCAGATAACCCGGAGGTGTGGATCTGGATGGGGGATAATGTCTATGGTGACACCCATGACATGGAGCTTTTAGAGAAAAAGTACCAGGCACAGTTCGCGCATCCTGCCTACACCCAGCTCCGAAAGCAGGCGCAGGTGATCGGCATCTGGGACGATCACGACTATGGTATAAACGATGGGGGCAAGTATTACAGCCAAAAGGAGGCGAGTCAGGCGCTTATGCTGGACTTTTTAGAGGAGCCTGCAGATTCTCCGCGGCGCAGCCAAGCGGGGGCCTATGCCAGTTACACCTATGGCCAGGGACAGCAGCGGGCTAAAGTTATCTTACTGGACGCACGCTACCACCGAGATACGATCTATCGGGTGGATGGCGCCTACCGGCCGAATACTTCGGGGACCATTTTGGGCGAAGCCCAATGGGAATGGCTCGAAAAGGAGCTGCGCGAAAGCGATGCGCAGGTGCATCTGATCGCCTCCGGGGTACAGTTTATAGCTGAGGAGCATGGCTGGGAAAAATGGGCTAATTTCCCGAAGGAGCTGGAGCGCTTGGAGGCCTTACTGATCTCCTCAGGGGCTGCCAATCCTGTTTTTTTGAGTGGCGACCGCCATATCGCGGAAATTTCGCGTAAGACCCTGGCGAATGGCCAGGACATTTACGACATCACGTCCAGCGGCTTGACGCATACCTGGAGCAGCTGGAGACCAGAGCCCAACAAGCACCGAATCGCTGGAGACCATGTGGCGGCCTTGCACTATGGCCTACTCGAAATCGACTGGCAGGCAGCAGAGATGCATACTTGGATCAAGGGCGAAGGTGGAGAGGTGCTTTTAGAGCAGCGCATTCCGCTTCAATTTTAGGTGAAATCGGAATGCGCCCGAATGGAAAAAGGCGGGTAAAATGGTTTAGAACGGATAGCCGATCGCAAAATTAATAATCAAATTATCCCTGCGCCAGTCTGAGCTGCCGATGTCAAAGCTGCGCTGCCAGCGGTTGTCGGGGGCTAGCCAGGGCTTGCGCAGGGGTGTGGCGAAATCGAAGCGCAGCACAAAAAAGTCAATATCGACGCGTAGTCCGATACCTGCCCCTACGCCGAGTTCCTCTGCCCAGTTGGAGGTAAATTGCCCTCCGGGCAAAGCCTCATTGTCGTTTACCAGCCACACATTCCCAGCATCCAGGAAGAGGGCACCTTTCAAGTAGCTCACCAGTGGAAAGCGATATTCGATATTTCCTTCGAGTCGGATGTCTCCTGCCTGATCGAAGAATCCCGCGATGGACTGCATCTCAGGAATATATGTTCCTGGGCCTAAGGAGCGAATCCGGAAAGCACGCACAGAGTTGGGGCCACCCGAAAAGTACTGCTTCACGAAAGGCAAAGATACGTTATCGCCCAGTGGCAGCCCGAGGCCAGCGAAAGTGCGTAAGACCAGTTGATTGTCTTTCGAAAATCGGAAGAAGTAGCGTAGGT
Organism: Nitritalea sp.; assembly: GCF_054166705.1. Taxonomy (NCBI): domain Bacteria; kingdom Pseudomonadati; phylum Bacteroidota; class Cytophagia; order Cytophagales; family Cyclobacteriaceae; genus Nitritalea; species Nitritalea sp. The sequence goes on along the minus strand of NZ_JBSZCV010000015.1, from coordinate 412,197 downwards.
CGATATCGCCGCGCACATAGCGGGCATATTCAGTACCGAGGAAGCGCTCCGGACGCTCACTTCCGAAGGCGCTGTTTACCAGGGAAAGGCTATTTCCCGCCACGTCTAAGGTCGCTCCGAAAAAGAGCGCCCGCTTCCGGAAATCATCCACGAGCTGATTGTAATTAAAGGTGTAATTAAAGCCAAGAATAAACTGCTGTTCGAAACTTCGCCGCAGGAAGGGGTTGTTTTCCAAAATTTCATTAAAGAGTGGTGAGATGTTCCCTAGCTGTACGAAACTCAGGCTCAATGGGTTAACCTCATGGTAGACGAAGCGGTTCACCCTCCAGAAATAGCCGAAAGAGGCATTATACGAGATGAGGCGGTACAGGTCGGTGCGGTTTTGATATTCCGTTCCGACAGAAATACGTGTACTGGGGATGGTGTACTGGAAGCGGTTCATCACTGGAGCCGGAAACAGTACCCGTGGATAGGTGATGCTAGCTTGGAGGCCTAATTCAACAGACTGTAAGCCGGTACGTTCGCCTGCGGCAATTTGCTGCTCGAAGCCCACATTCGCACTCAGCGTAAAGGTCTCTCCCCCGCGAAACAGGTTTCTATTGCGATAAGAAAACAGCATCCCGGGGCCCGCGAAGTTATTAGATTTTGTTACCGCCTGCAGCTCGGCACGAAAGCTCCGCTTATTCTGTGGACTGAGCGCGATTTGGCTGCGCAAGCCGAGACGGCCGGTAGCATCGGGAATAGTATCGAGCTCCTCATATTGAATATTGACGAAGCGATAGGTGCCGATGGAAGACAGTCGGTTACTGGTACGCCGCGATAGGTCTGGGCTAAACAGCCCCTCCGGCTGCATGAGCACATAGGGGGTGATGCGCTCCGGATAGAAAAACAGTTCATCCTGAATGACGCGGATGCCGCGGTTATTCACCGTATCGGCTTGGCTATAGTCTTCATTTACAGAAAAATTAGGCAGCAGGTCGATTTCTCGCAGCACATAAGGGTAAAGTGCCTTTTCGGGGACATTGCGCTTTAGGCGCAAAAACAAATCGTACTGCCGACCCTCCAGGCGATTCGTATCTGCCTCGAAGATGAGTAAATCTCCGGAGAAGTTGTAATATCCCTCTGCCTTCAGGCGGCTCTCCAGTTCTTCGCGTACTTTTTTTAGGCCGTCCAGATCGAAGCGATAGCCTTTTTGAAGACTTGTCTCTGGGATCAGCTGCTGAATACGCTGCATGATCGGCAGGCTGTCACCTTCTACAGTAAATTCACGCAGTCGATAGGGCTCTCCGATTTCTAAAGTGTAGCGCACGGAAGTTTCCTTCTTTTTTTGGCTCTCTTCCAGCTGATAGCTGAGGCTATTGAAAAAATAGCCCTGATTTTCGAGACGGTTTTGGAGCAGCGTCAGCGTCCGCTCCGGGTTTACACGACTGAAATAGACAGGCTCCTCCCCGATTCTGCGTTTCAGGAAGCGATTGATAAATCCTGGCTTTTCCCGACTCCCCTTATAATGTGCCCAAAGGCCAAGCCGCATGCCCAGTGTACTGCTATTCGGCTTGGGCCGCAAAACACCTTCCAGGTCGGCTCGCAAACGGCTATTCCGCTCAGAAGAGCTACTTTTTATATCCAGCTCGGAACCAGCGTACAGGCGCTCATCTTCGGGAATAAAGCGCTGCACACTACAGGCTCCTAACAAAAGCCCGAGTACAAGGAAAAATCCACTATACGACCACAGGTTAAGGCTTCTCATTTTCTTTTTTTTCTGCTTCCTTTACTTCTCTCAACTGTTCCTCCGGGCTCATGGGTGGATCTTCCTCCTCTGATTTACGGGGACGCCACAGTTCTTTAAAATAATTAAATTCACGGTTGAAGATCAAGGAGCCCCCCGTGATAATTAGTTGCCCATCGACGATAGATTCAAATTGATTTTTACGGAATGCCTTCGCACGCCACATACCGGCGGGTGTGAGCAGGTATTCCACCTCTACATCCCCAAAGAGGGCATTTTGCTGCTGTCCCGCCGCGGGCCCTCCCTCTACTGCCACCTGACCTCCGATCGAAATCACGAGTCTATCATCGAAAAGGCGCTGCCGAGCCGCTACATTCAGCTGCGTACGGTCCTGCCCGGTGCCACCTTCGAAGTCTTGGAAGGAGTCCAGTCCGAGGTCCAGGCTAAAGCCGGACTCACCGAATAATTTATCCGAAAGTGCATTCAGCTGGTTAGACAAAAGATTACTCACACTGTTTCGGGCGATATTCACCGATCCCCCAGAAGCTCCATCATTATTTCCTCCGGGAAAAAATTGATTGAGCACCAGTAAAGAAAATACTTGTCGATTTAACTCATCCTCGCGCTCGTTCAAGGCCAAAACAGCTCCGTACACGCTGCCCCCTAAGGCTCCCCTATCCTGCTCGGCCATATCCAACCCAAAACTAATCGCAGGCTGCAAAAGATCTCCGCGGACAAAGAGAAATACCTGAAAAGGAACAGACTGCCGGTACTGCGCAGCGCTTTCGGGATCTACTCCTGAAAGCTGAGACAACATCAGCTCTGTTACAGGTGTGCGGACGCTGTAAATGGTTTTCAGGTCTAACTCCGCATCTAGAGGATCGCCCCGCCAGCTCACCCGGCTGCCTTCGCCCAACTCAAACCGGCGGTTTACCAGGCCGAAAAGGCTCAACTCATAATGCCCACTGCGCACTTCGTAGATACCCGCCAGGTTCATGCGCCCATTGGGGCTGAGGTTAAACTGTAAGTCAGCCTTCCCCTGAAGGCGCAAGTTGTCACCTGAGCGCTCGTCCACGATGACATTAAAGACCACTGTAGGGTCGATTTCGATTAGCGCCTCTACGGCTAAACCTGTTAGGGCTCCGCCTAATAACTCCTGCTGCCGCTGGGCATCCAAATTTTCTTCATTCTCGCGGTCTACCAGCAGCACCACCCCAGAACGCTCTACGACATCCACTTGGTCTTCGGGCAGAAAAACGGTGACCTCTGTCCCACGGAGAAGTTTGACACGCGTACGGATATCGGGATTATCCAGAGGCCCTTTCACCGCAAGGTCCAAATCTAACTTGGCGCGACCAAAAAAGAGCTCTTGCTCCCCTCTTTTCAAGTCAAAAAGGGTGAAGTCCCTGCTGTCCATCTCCAAATCCAGACGGATAGCGTCAAAATCTCGTGTGTCTACTTCACCCTTCAGCGTAAAGGTGGCGTTATTTTCGTCATACACACGGAAACGCTCGATTTTTATCCCTTCACGTTCCACCCGAATAGGATCTGCGCTGAAGCGAAAAGGAGCATTTAGGTCTGCTGGTACCAAAAACGCATCGTCCACCAGCGCAAAACTACCTGCGTACTGTGGATCCTCTGCCGTGCCGTAGAGGCGCATCTTCCCCTGCAGACGCCCCCCCGCCTCCAAAATAAGTGAGTCTGTAAAAAACGGCAACTGCGCCAAGTCAAAACGCTGCAAGTCGAGGTCAAATTCAAAACTGTTCTGCGCATCCGCATGAAAGGTACCCCCAAATTCCACATCTGCCAACCCTTCTTTTAGCGCCAGCGCCAGCGTGTAGCTCTCCAGCGTAGTCGCCTCGGCATCTAGGCTAAAATTTCCTAGCGCGAGCTGCATCGCTTCCAGTTGGTCGATTCGGAAAGCCGCCAGCAGCCCGGGATTCTCCAAGGGGCGCTCCACAGTAATAAATCCGTCTAAGGTCCCCGAGGCGAGCGGCTCATCCGGGTTTAAGAAATTGGTAAAGGTCCCCAGGCGAAACTGCTCGAAGGACAAGGTCATCGCATCCTCTGCAGCTCCTAAAACCGTGCCCGTAAGCTGAAGGGACTGCTGATTTCGCGTCAGACGAAATTTTTCGGCGCCGAAACGGCCATCGGCATACCAAAGCACATTTTCCGGGTCCATCTGCCAGGAGCGCTGGTTCAGCAGCAGCTCCTCCCCGTCGAGGCGAAAGGCGAGCGAATCTGGCCGCAGGTAGAGCTCCGAACGGATAGCCATAAACTTTTCCTGCTCCTGAAACACCTCCAGAGACTGGCGGAAATCCCCCGCTTTGGCCGTCAGGCCGAAAAGGGTCTCTCCGACCTTAAAGGCACCGCCGTTCAGCCCACTGATCCCCGTCTCCAGTGTGAGCCCCGCGCTATCTCCTGCCACTTTAAAGCGAAAACCGTCCACGGTAACGTCTCCGAAGCCCACTTCGGGAAGGCGCGCTTCCAGCGCAAAGTTCTGGTCCTGCGCATCGGCCTGAAAACTTAGCCGAAGCGTGTCCAAAGTAAAATTCTCCTCTAAAAAGTTTTGAATCAGCTCATTCGGATAAAAGCTAAAGGCTCCGGATAAGGTATAGGTGTCCGTACTATCGGCCTCCTGCAGGTAAGCCGTATAAGTCTCCGGGAGAGCGAGGCCCAAATGGCTACGTAGCTGAATCTCTAGCCGCTCTGCCATGTAGTTGGGGTCTCCTTCCAGGACGGTGGCGCCATTTAAGAAGTCAGAGCGCACATTTAACTTGATAAAGTCGCTTTGGTAAAGGCCGGTAAGGTTAAAATCTCCTAATTCAAAGCGACGCCCAGCTTGCAGCACGGCAGCCTGCTCGAGCTTCAAGCCGAAGTCCAATGTCTCCTCCGCATAGCGTGCCCCCAAGCGTAGGCCTAGCTGTCCCTCTAGCGGGGTATCGGAAAGGCCGAGATGTTGCGCATCGAATCGGGGTATATTCAGTTGTAATGCGATCTCCTGGGCCAAACTGTCTAAAGAAATCGCTGCGCGCAGATCCAGGTCAAACCAGTCGCGGGCATGCCGCAAGGTAAGGTCTCCTTCCCCCTCCTCTAGGGCCAGCTCCATCCGCAAGGCCGATAAATCCAAGCTGTCGTAGGCGAGCTGGTCGAAGTCCCAGCGCAGCCGAGCCTGCAGGTCCTCTAGGGAGGAAAAAGAGCCCTCCGCCTGCAGTCGCGTACTGATGGGTGCCAGCTCGGGCAGCTCCAGCAGATCAGAAAGGTTCAGGTCGCGGATGCGCAGGTCGGTAGTCATAAAGTAGCTAGCAGGGGCCCGCTGCCCTCCTTCGAGCTGCCAGTTGATATCGCCGATAGGAGAGCGAAGCGCCAGTTGGCTGCGCAGGCCACTGCTCCCCCCTTGGCTGGAAAGCTGCAGGGTGAAGCGCTCCGGAAGTGGGCCTCCCTGCCAGTCAGCCAAAGCCCCCAGTCCACGTCCATACCCCGTAAAACGCAGCTCGGGTAGCTCAACACGAAGTTTTTCCGGATCCATAAAGTGCGCCACATAGAGGTCTGGCACACGGAGGGAAAGGGTCTCCGACAGGTCCATTTCCAAGCGGCTAAGCTGTAGATTTTCGGCATCTCCATTCAGTGTAAAGCTTCCTTTAAACGGTTTTAAGGCCTTAAACCATGGCTCCTCTACCAGTTCCGGTACGAAGAAGGCCAGCTGTTGGAAATCGGTCCTGGCCTCTAGCTGCAGTCCATAGTTTAAAGCCTCCAGCGGGTTTTCTCCCAGTAGGGAGGCGATCGAAGGAAAGCGCAGCTCGCTCTCTGCTCGTAGACTGGTGCCGGGGAGTTGGAAACGAAAATCAGCGATCTCTAGCCCTTCCTCTTCCAGCGCCAGGGCCAGGCTCAGCTCCTCGAGCTGCAGGCCACGCTGTTCCTTAAGGGTAAACGTGTGCAGGTGGGCTTTTAGGCGGCCGGGCTTCAGGGTGATTTGGCGGAGCGCCAAATTAAAATCAGCTAGCTGCACGTCATTTGGGTCGATAAAGGGCAGCACCTCGGCTGTCCCAGCACGATCTGTGAAGCGGAAAGCCGCGTCTTCCAGGCTTAAATCTGCAAAATTTACACGCCAGTCTGGCCAGCTGAAGATTTCCTCCACGGTCTCCGCCGTATCTGCGGGAGGGGCAGCCCCCTCTGTATCGCCAGCTGCGGTACCGGTAGGCATTTCGACCGAAGAATCCAGCTCCAAAGCGGCACGCAAACCTGAAAAACGAAGCACATGAATGTGTACGTTTTGCTCCTGGAGGTCTAATTCGGGTAGCTCAAAAATAAATTCATCCCAGCCTAGGTCTGCGGCTAAGGCTCCGGGTAGGTCGCTGTACTGCAAGCGGGCATTAGGCATGCGCAGCTTTCCCAAGCTAATCACTGGAAGCGGACCCTCCGAGGGCGCCGTTTCCTCCTCGGAAGCTGGAAATGCATGAAACTGTTCATAGCGCACCTGCAAACCCTCCCAGTCGATGGACTCCAGGAGGTAGGCCCCGGCGTCTAGGTCGAGCTTTTCCGTTTTCATGCGAAATTCTTTCCACTCGGCCTCCAAATCGATCCCCAGACTTTCATCCCGGAAGGCGAGCTGTATATCTTTCAGCTGCACGGGGCCTAGGTATAAGGTTCCCAAGTCCGCTGTCTCCTCAGGGGCCTCGCTCCCTGCGGGAGAACCTAGCTCGCCGGGTTTTGGCGCTGGCGCCTCCTCCTCCCCGAGCAACGCCTCCAGAATAAAATCGAAGTTGAAATTTTCCTCCTCATCGCGTACGATGTGTGCACGCACCTGTTCCAGTTCCACCCCAGAGATGCCGAGGGTTCCAGAACGTAAAAAAGGCCAAAGCGCGAAGCCTGTCTCCAGCTTACCGATGTAAAGTAGCGTATCCCCTTGGCTATCCCCCACGAGCAGACCCTCTAGGGCGAGATCCCCTTGGAAGGTGATAAACAGCCTGTCCAGCTCCCAGCGGCTTTCTGTCTGCTGGCGCAAATAAGCCAAAGCCTTTCCGACGATAAAATTTTGGCCATAAGGCGTGCGTATAAACAGCAGAAGCCCCACTACAAGCAGGAGAACGACTAGCAGAAAATACCCAATGCCTTTACTTATTTTTAGAATAATACGTTTCAAAAATTACGAATACTTGTTGGTTTAGTACTTTTTTAAGAAAAGGAATAGCTGTGGTAGCTAAATATACTTGATTTATAGCTGAAAGTTCTCACATCTCCTTTAAATTTTCTTAGCTTTCCTCATTAACTCATCCGGGGGAAGGTGGTTTTAGAGGAAGGGCAAATGAAAAACAGGGAGGTGATTTATTTTACCTTTCTAACTGTCATTTTGTCCGATTTTTACTAATTTTGCATGGCGTAATCGAGAAAGCAAATGGAAAACCTCATTAGAGACATAGATATTATCAGCCCAGAGGAGGCGCAGGCCTGTGATGTAAAAGTAACGGTAGAGGAGGCGACAGGAAAGAGTAAGAAGCTCTACATCGAGTCGTATGGCTGCCAGATGAATTTTTCGGATTCAGAGATTGTGGCCAGCATCATGAAGGAAAATGGTTTTGACACCACCTCGGACATGGAAAAGGCGGATGTCATTTTCTTAAATACCTGCTCCATCCGGGAGAAGGCGGAGCTCACTGTGCGCAAACGTTTGGTGCATTTTAATGCCTTGAAAAAAAATAAGCCTGAGCTAACGATCGGGGTACTGGGCTGTATGGCGGAGCGGCTGAAAGAAAAGCTGTTAGAAGAGGAGCAGATCGTGGATGTGGTCGTGGGACCGGATGCTTACAGGGACCTGCCGAACCTGGTAGCTGTGGCGGAGGCGGGGGATAAGGGGGTAAATACTTTCCTTTCACGTGAGGAGACCTATGCCGACATCGCGCCAGTGCGCTTGAATTCGAATGGCGTAAGTGCTTTTATATCCATCATGCGGGGCTGTGACAACATGTGTTCTTTCTGCGTGGTACCCTTTACGCGGGGGCGAGAGCGGAGTCGTGATCCCCATTCGATTGTGGCCGAGGCACGTGAGCTTTTTGCTAAAGGCTACAAGGAGGTGATCCTGCTGGGTCAAAACGTGGACAGTTACAAGTGGTCTGAGGAAGAGAACAACAAGGCCCGCCTGAATAAAAAAGGGGTGGACGAAGTTGTGAATTTTGCGCAGCTCCTGGAGATGGTCGCGCTGGTGGATCCGAAGTTACGCGTACGTTTTAGCACCTCCCATCCGAAGGACATCACCGATGAAGTACTGTATACGATGAAGCGCTATGCGAACATTTGCAAGTACATTCACCTGCCTGTGCAGTCGGGTAATAGTCGTGTGCTCGAGTTGATGAACCGCACCTACACCCGGGAATGGTACTTGGAGCGGGTAGAAAAAATCCGTGAGATATTAGGTGAGGACTGTGGGATTTCCTCAGATATGATCGCTGGATTCTGTAGTGAAACCGAGGAAGAGCATCAAGACACGCTGAGCCTAATGGATATCGTGCAGTATGATTTCTCGTATATGTTCTTTTACTCAGAGCGTCCGGGCACATTGGCAGCTAAAAAATTCGCTGATGATATCCCGCTAGAGGTAAAAAAGCGGCGTTTAGCCGAAATCATCGCCAAACAAAATGCGCTCTCCCTGCTCCGCAATCAGCGTGATTTGGGCCAGGTACAGGAAATCCTGATCGAGGGCTTCTCTAAGCGCTCTGATGAGCAGCTAAAAGGAAGAAATTCAGCGAATAAGGTCGTCATTATCGATAAGGGTACGCATCAGATCGGGGAATATGTACAGGTTAAAATCACGAATTGTTCTACAGCGACACTTTTCGGTGAGGTCGTATAAAGCGGAAGAAAGCCAGCAGTTATGATCAGCACAGCAGAGATACAAAGCGTCAAGCAGCGATTCGGCATTATCGGAAACAGTCCCTTACTTCACCATGCGATCCAGGTGGCCATGCAAGCGGCCCCTACGGATATGACTGTGCTTATCACGGGCGAGAGTGGTAGCGGGAAGGAAAGTTTTTCGAAAATCATCCATGCGCTCAGTGCCCGTAAGCATGGCAAGTTTATCGCGATTAACTGCGGCGCGATTCCGGAGGGAACGATAGATTCTGAGCTTTTCGGTCATGAGAAGGGAGCCTTTACTGGCGCCCACGAGGGGCGCAAAGGGTATTTCGAAGTAACTGATGGAGGCTCAATTTTTTTAGATGAGATAGGAGAAATGCCGTTAGGCACACAAGCCCGTCTGCTACGGGTCCTGGAAAATGGTGAATTTATCCGCGTAGGCTCTTCTAAGGTGATGAAAACGAGCGTTCGTGTCATCGCTGCTACGAATGTGAACCTAATAAAGGCAGTAGAAAAAGGGAATTTCCGCGAGGACCTGTATTATCGATTAAATACCGTACCCATCTACGTGCCCCCTTTGCGCGAGCGCGGAGAAGATATCGCGCTGTTATTTCGAAAATTTACGACTGATTTTTCAGAAAAATACCGCGTGAAGCCGATTACCTTACAGGCTGATGCAAAGGCACTTCTGCTCCGCTACCCTTTTCGTGGCAATATCCGTCAATTAAAAAACTTGGCGGAGCAAATTTCGTTGCTGGAAGAAGAACGTGAGGTAGATGCGGCCACCTTAGAGCGTTACCTGCCACGTGAAGGGTCTAGTTTGCCTGTGGCCTACAAAGGTGGGGAGGGCGAAAAAGGTCAAGATTTCAGCGAGCGCGAACTTTTATATAAAGTCTTGTTCGACATGAAAAAAGACATGCATGAGTTGAAAAAGCTAGTGCTGGAAACCTACCAGTCGGGCGGATTGAATGCATCGATTATTAACAAGCATCAGCGGCTTTTCGAGGGAGTAGAAACCAGCGAGGGTATGGAGCGGGACGATCATCGGGAAGATAGCCGGACTAGCGAGCGGGAGGAAACGGTCTCCTATCCGATTTTGCTAGACCATCGACAGCAGCAGGAGCATGAGCATGACGCTGAGGAGTATGCAGATACTGTTATCGAGGACATCGCCCATGAAGAAGACGAGGGTTCCCTTTCATTAGAAAAGAAGGAGCGGGAATTGATTATTCGAGCCTTAAAGAAGCACCATAATAAACGTAAATATGCTGCGTTAGATTTAGGTATTTCAGAGCGAACGCTTTACAGAAAAATCAAACAGTATGATATCGAGGGATAAGAAGAGTATACTCGCTGTAGTGTGTAGTGTGGGCATGCTTACGCTTCTGGCCGCGTGTTCGATCAGTTATAGCTTTACGGGGACGAACATCAACTATGACATTACGAAGACCTTTTCGGTCGATAATTTCTTCAATGATTCGGGCGGGGGACCTGCAAACATGGAGCAGCTGTTCACGGAAAGCTTAAAAGAATTTTATCAACGAAATACCCAGCTGGAGCTGGTGCGCTCCAATGGGGATTTACAGTTGTCGGGTGCGATTACACGATATGCTATCGCGCCATCGGCGACAGTCACCAGTCAAAATCCGGATGTGCCAGATCGTGCGGGCCAGATGCGCTTGACGATCGCGGTAGAGGTTGAGTATGTAAATATTCACGATGAGGAGCAGGATTTAAAGCGAACGTTTTCCTTTTTCCAAGATTACGATCCGCGAACCACCTCTGTTTTACAGGTAGAAAGTGAGCTAATAGAGGAAATTTTCGAAAATATCATACAGGATATCTTTACGGCTACCGTAGCGAACTGGTAAATGTGTGATTTTTCCAGTAACTTCATCCGATGAATCTTATTGAATTAGTAACAGCGGTAAAAAATCCTAGCGAATTAAATCCCACGCAATACGGTTATCTGGTAAAGCTACATGAAGATTTTCCTTACTGTGCAGTGGTGAATCTTGTTTTGGCCTATCATGAGCGGCAGCGTTCACAGGGAAAGCGTACAAACTGTCTGCACTGGGCGGCGATTAGCATTTCGGATCGGCGTTATTTATACGATTACCTTCATGATACTACTGTTTTTAGCAGTTCCGATTCAGCGCAACAAGTCGTTGCCTCCACCACTTTAAAGCCAGGAGAAACCCAAGAGACAGCCGCTTCTGCATCACCGTCAGTTGAAAATGAAGACGGCGCCTTACGAGAAGCCCTCAGCCAAACGCCTGACTTCAGTGTAGGTGACGTAGAAGAACCGAAAGATGGCGCTGCCGAAGAAGCTGGAGATGCGGAAACAGGCTCTCGTTTAGACGCCTTGATCGCTAAATTCGATGAAGGGCATGGTCGTTTACGGGCCTTGCCGCAGGATATGGATGCACCCTACAAAAAAGAAGATCTTAGTAAACCCAGTACCGAGCTAAAAATGAATTTAGTGACGGAAAGTTATGCGAAACTGCTGACTTTGCAGGGTAAAACTACGAAGGCCAAAGAAATTTATGCCCAGTTAATGGTGAAATTTCCGAATAAAAAGGCTTACTTTGCAGACCTTATTTCAAGCTTAGATAAAAAAGAAGAATAATTAATCCCATCATATGTTTACCGTACTTATTACAGTTATCATCGTACTGGCAGTACTCTTAATTTTAGTTATTTTAGGTCAAAACTCCAAGGGTGGCGTAGGTGCAGCTTTCGGCGGCAGCGCAAGTCAAATTATGGGGGTAACGAAGACTGGAAATATTTTGGAGAAATCTACTTGGGTGCTTGCCATCGCGATTTTGGTGCTCTCCTTAGCATCTTCGGCTTTTTATACCTCATCGACAGGTGGTGATAGCTTTAGCTCTCCAAACATCGAAAATGCCCGCCAGCAGCAGCTATTAACACCTTCTTTCGGTGATGACGAAGGCGGTTTACTTCCCTCAGAAGGTTCTATCCAAGAGGGTGGTGAGTCTTTACAAAACATAGAGATTTCTCCTGCTGAAGAGGGGTCTTCTGAGGAAGAGGAGAATTAATCCTTTTCGTAACATAAAAAAGCGCCACTAACCTCGTTAGTGGCGCTTTTTTATGTTGTGAAGAAGTGTTTCCCTTGTTTTGCGCCCTTGGCGCAAAGGGTGTCCAAGCTGTAAGTCCTACCCTCCGTCACTTTCCTTAGCTCTTTTCTTCTTCGCTAAGATGGAGTAAGAGCAGGCGTTTACTCATGGGCAAGAATGTTTCCTGCAGCGGAATCGTGCGGTTCGATAAAATACTGTAGACTGCTGGGTTCGGAAGGTCTCGGTATTCACGAATCAGGCGCAATTTTATCGCTTCTACCGTGTCGGCCAAGGTTCTACGTATGGACTGCATAAACTGCATCATGATTCCTTTAAAGGAGTCGCGTGCCTGAGTGAAGATACCCACCTTGTAGCGGTAAACATGCAGCTCCTTTTCCTCCTTAGAACCTAGGATAGCATAGCCTTCCTGTCTGTACAGCGGCGTGATGCCTACAGGGCTAAGTTCCATTTCCTCTTCCAGAAAATCGTAAATGGTTTTGCCTTCCTCGATGTATTTTTTCAACTGAGGAATGGCATAGTGAAGCAGTTCCTCGAGTACCTGTATGGAGGCATCATCTGGGATGGCGCTGCCATATTTCCATGTCATTTTTTCAGGATCAGGACCGAGGATACGTTTCGGAAAAGCTTCACGCAAGCGCTCCTTTTGTTCCTGCATACTTGTCAGTTTTTGGTAATGGTAAATTAAATCTGCCAGAGGAGGATATAATTTCACCTCTCGAAAGCGACTAGAGACATGTTTTAGGTAGGCCAAAAGCAGATATTTTTTGTATTCCATGTCCATCCAGCCTTCAGCGATCCAGTTATCGGTTAATTTTTCCATAAAGTAGGCATTACTAGATTTGGAATTTAAGGAGTTCGGACAAATTAAACAAGTGCTTTTGAAATTTTGACAGTTGAAAAAAGCCATTTTCAAGAATTTATCACAAATACCCAGCTGAGCAAGCGACTTTATGGCAGTCTCTACCGATTTGAGAGAATTGGCACAAGAATCGCTCATGGGCACTGTAGATAACAAGCAATCAACCTTAATTTATAATTTAATCATGTCAAACGTTAACATCAAACCTCTTGCAGACAGAGTTCTGGTAGAACCTGCTGCAGCTGAAGAAAAAACCGCTTCTGGTCTTTTCATTCCGGACACTGCTAAAGAGAAGCCACAGAAAGGCACTGTAGTAGCGATTGGAAATGGCAAAAAAGATGAACCATTGACTGTAAAAGTGGGTGACACTGTACTTTACGGAAAATATTCCGGTACGGAACTGTCCTTTGATGGTCAGGACTATTTGATCATGCGAGAAGCTGACATTTTAGCGATCATTTAATTAAACCCTTTAAACTCTAAAACATTAGAAAAAAATGGCAAAAGAACTCTTTTTCGATACAGACGCAAGAGATAAACTGAAAAAAGGCGTAGATGCCTTGGCGAATGCTGTAAAAGTAACTTTAGGTCCTAAGGGCCGTAATGTAATCATCGATAAAAAATTCGGTGCTCCTACGATCACTAAAGATGGTGTTTCTGTAGCGAAAGAAATCGAGCTGGAAGAGCCCATCGAAAACATGGGTGCTCAGCTAGTGAAGGAAGTTGCGTCTAAAACAGCTGATAATGCGGGTGATGGTACCACTACTGCGACAGTATTAACGCAGGCGATTTTTAATGCAGGTATCAAGAACGTAGCCGCAGGTGCAAATCCGATGGACCTAAAAAGAGGAATCGACAAAGCGGTCTCTACGATCGTAAGCACGCTAAAAGCTAACTCTAAAGACATTTCTACTTCTAAAGAAATCGAGCAGGTCGCTACAGTTTCTGCGAATGCAGACGAAGAGATCGGCAAGATGATCGCTGACGCGATGGATAAAGTAGGTAAAGATGGTGTCATCACTGTAGAAGAAGCGAAAGGTACTGAAACTGAAGTAAAAACAGTGGAAGGTATGCAGTTCGACCGTGGTTATCTATCTCCTTACTTCACCACGAATACGGAGAAAATGGAGGCTGAATTAGAGAATCCATTTATCTTAATCTACGATAAGAAGATTTCTTCTATGAAGGAATTACTTCCTGTACTAGAGCCCGTCGCGCAGTCTGGAAGACCTTTAGTCATCATCGCTGAAGATGTAGATGGTGAGGCTTTAGCCACACTCGTAGTGAATAAAATCCGTGGTGCGCTGAAAGTGGCTGCTGTTAAGGCTCCAGGTTTCGGTGACAGAAGAAAAGCGATGTTAGAAGATATCGCGATCTTAACCGGTGGTACTGTTATCTCTGAAGAAAGAGGGTACAAGTTGGAGAACGCCACTATCGATTACCTAGGTAATGCTGAAAAGGTAAACATCGATAAGGATAACACCACTATCGTAAACGGAGCAGGTGATAAAGGTGCTATCGAGGCGCGTATTAATGAAATCAAAGCGCAGATCGATAAAACAACTTCTGACTACGACAGAGAGAAATTACAAGAGCGCTTAGCGAAACTTTCTGGTGGTGTAGCGATCCTTTATATCGGTGCTGCTACTGAAGTAGAGATGAAGGAGAAAAAAGACCGCGTAGACGATGCTTTACACGCGACACGCGCAGCGGTTCAAGAAGGTATCGTAGTTGGTGGTGGTGTGGCTCTCGTACGTGCTGCTGCTGCTTTGGATAGCTTAAAAGGTGAAAACGAAGACCAAGATACAGGTATTAACATTGTCCGCATTGCCATCGAAGCTCCATTGAGAACGATCGTAGAGAATGCTGGCGGCGAAGGTTCTGTCGTGATTAATAAAATCAAAGAAGGAGAAGGCAACTTCGGTTACAATGCCCGTTACGACCGCTACGAAGACTTATTCGAGGCTGGCGTTATCGACCCTACGAAGGTGACACGTTTGGCTTTAGAAAATGCGGCTTCTATCGCTGCTCTTCTATTGACGACTGAATGTGTGGTAGCTGACATCAAAGAAGATGCTCCTGCTATGCCTCCTATGGGTGGCGGTGGCATGGGTGGCATGATGTAAGCCCTTTCCACATCCTTTTTGCAAAAGGCGAAATCTTCGGGTTTCGCCTTTTTTTTTAGTCTGCTGCAGGTTATTCGATCACTTTTTAAAATCAACAGTAAATTCTTTAATAGATTACGAATTCAATTGCTATTTTTGTTTTTCACTAACAATTCCATAGCATTGAAACGCTGCGTCATCAAAATAGGCTCTAATGTACTGACCTCTCCGGGAGGAGCTCCTGACCTGGAGCGCTTGGGAGCACTGGTGGAAGAAATCGCCGAGCTGATGGCGGAGGGTGTACAGGTACTGTTGATTTCTTCAGGAGCCGTGGCCTTTGGACGGCAGTCCAAAAGTCTCCAAGGGAAAGGGAAAGCAGACCCCATCCTGCGGCGGCAGCTTTTCGCCTCTGTGGGCCAAATTCCCCTCATGCAGGCTTATGCCCATGCCTTCCAGCGATTTGGGCTAAGCATCGGGCAGCTGCTGGTCACCAAGGAAGACTTTCGAGACCGCAAGCATTATGTGCATATGCAGCGCTGTATGGAAGGATTACTCAGCCAGGGGATCGTGCCTATCCTTAATGAAAATGATGTGATCGCGATTACCGAGCTGATGTTCACCGATAATGACGAGCTCGCCTCGCTGACGGCAGCCCTCTGTCAAGCCGACACCCTGATCCTGCTGACCAATGTGGCGGGCGTGTATACGGGTGCGCCGAGTGACCCGAGCAGTCAACTTATCCGGGAGGTGCAGTCCGAAGCGCCCTTGGATGTAGAAATCGCTCAGAGCTCCAGCCTCGGGCGGGGGGGCATGGCTTCCAAGCTGGCGATGGCGCGTAAAGCTGCAGAGCTTGGCATTGGGGTTTTTATCGCGAATGGAAAGGAAGACAGGATATTAGGTAAAATTTTCCGTGGCGAGGCAATGGCCACTTTTTTCCACCCCCAAAAAAGGCAAGATGCCGCCAAACGCTGGCTGGCCTACGGTTCCTCCTACTATAAGGGGGAGGTCTGGGTAAATGCCGGTGCGCAGCAGGCACTACTTCAGCCCACAGGGGGCAGCTTGTTGCTGGTGGGTATAGAAAAAATAAACGGGCATTTCGACAAGGGGGATATCGTGCAGGTCTGTGCTCCTTCTGGGCAGGCCTTTGGCCTCGGGCGCGCAGAATATCCCGCTGAGGAGGCGGTGAGGCGTATCGGCGAACAGCATGCTCGCCCCTTTATTCATGTTAACTACTTGTATCTTTTTCATCATGACGAATACCCTACAGACACTTCAGCGCGTTAAAATAGCTTCCAAGCAGCTAAGTCCTTATGCGGATGCAGCGATTGTGCGCTGCCTGCGGCATCTCGCCCAGCTTTTAGTGGCGGAAACAGCTTTTGTTTTAGAGGCTAACCGGAAAGACTTAGAACGCATGCCTCAGGAAGATCCGCGATATGACCGCTTACTGCTGACGGCTGAGCGTATCGCCAGCATCGCCGCCTCCTTAGAAAATGTGGCGCTACTCCCCTCCCCGGTAGGGCGCTTACACGAACAGCGCCAGCTGCCGAATGGGCTTCGTCTGGAAAAGGTTAGCGTTCCTCTCGGCGTAATCGGCGTTATTTATGAAGCACGCCCGAATGTTACTATCGACGTTTTTGCGCTTGCGCTGCGCTCAGGAAACGCCTTGATTTTAAAGGGCGGCTCAGATGCACAAGCGAGTAATCAAGCACTTTTTCAGTTGATACAAACCAGTCTAAAAGCAGCAGGACTTCCTGTCGAGGCTTTTGCACTATTAGGTAGCGCACGAACAGAGACGACGGCATTACTGGAGGCAGAGGGCTTGGTGGATATCGTGATTCCGAGGGGGAGCCAAGGTCTGATCCAATATGTGCGTACACATGCTAAAGTTCCGGTCATCGAAACAGGGGCGGGCATTGTACATACTTATTGGGATGCATCCTTGCCACTGGAGGAAGCCCTTCCTGTTCTGCTCAATGCCAAAACTCGGCGTCCCAGTGTATGTAATAGCCTGGATTGCATCCTGCTAGACTCAGCTAATTTACCTCAGCTGAGTGCCTTGATACAGGCCTTTGTGGGGCATAATGTGACCCTTTATCTGGATGCGCGCGCTTGGGAAGCTTATTTGCAGCAGGCCTTTCGTTCGGCCTATGTGGAGCAGGCGCTGCCAGAACATTTCGGATGTGAATTTTTATCCCTAAAGCTGCTCATTCATGTGGTAGAGGGTGTGGATAGCGCTATCGCGCAAATCGATCGCTACAGTAGCCGACACAGTGAGGCTATCTTAAGTCATGATGCGGAGGCGGTAGCTCAGTTTCTTACGCATGTCGATGCAGCGGCGGTCTACGTGAACACCTCTACGGCGTTTACAGACGGGGAGCAGTTCGGACTGGGGGCGGAGATCGGCATCAGCACACAGAAGTTGCATGCACGCGGGCCTATGGGCCTGGAGGCGCTGTGTAGCTATAAATGGCAGGTTTTCGGATCGGGACAAGTGAGGGAGTAGTCCTCATAAGCAGCGGGTTTCCTAAATTTCACGGGAATAGTGTTTTAATGGGTATTTTTGCTTAAATTAAAAGAAAAATGTCTGTAAAAACCCGATACACCACTACCCTGTTTGGGATTTTGCTATTTTGCATACTTGAAAGCCTCTTTGCGGCGTGCTCCTTTACCCCCCCTCTTCTACCCGATGACTGTTTTACAGCACAGCAGACCGACCTAGTACGTATCGATGATGTGCTCTTTGGACCACTCCGTCAGGAACGTTGGTTGACGTCCGCGGATACGGTATCGGCTCAACAGCTATTTCTGAATTTGGCGTTTGGATTTGCTCTCGATGCAGTAGAAGATGAAGAAGTAGTGAACCCCTTGACAGCTTCGTTGTTTTCTAGGCATGTTGCTGATGCCTTAAGTAGGTCTCTAGCCAACGAAATCGGCTATTTTTTTCTCCAAGACAATAGGCGCTTAGATTGCAGTCCCATTTTTCAGGTGCAAAACGTATCGAATATCCGTATTTTTCTCTTAAGTCCCTTTGAAGACTTACAAATAGGGGATGACATAAGCTTTTTATTTGTACGAAATGATGGTTCTACGGTGCAGCGCTGGAGAGATTTTAGCCGTACCTCTCGTTTTAATCAACTGAGGTTGACGCGTATACCCAGCACTCCGGCACGCTTGCAACTTCGTTTTGAGGTTTTTACTACGACAGGAGAAAGTTTCGAATGGGCCGGTATTACTCCTGTAATTCTGCCCTAAAACAAAAAACGCGACTCGAAAGTCGCGTTTAGAGAAGATGGTGGTTGACGGTACCTCTCCTTATTGTGTTCGATAAGCACTTTGTGCAGGCGCAGGCATTTCAGCCTTACGTCTCATAAACCTGAGTCTGAACTTGATGAAGTCATAGGACAGGACGAAAAGAAGGAAGATAGCTGTCACGAAGAATACACTAAAACCAATATTCCAATAGAGGTAACCGGAGAAAACGCCGCCAGCCATATAACCCACAAGAATTGAGGACAGTAGTTTAAACTTATTTACAACAGCTTCTTGTTCGCGATATTCCTTTTTCGTAAGCATGGAGACTAGAATTCCCATATCGGTCGTGAGACCAGTTAGGTGGGTAGTCTTAACGGCGCCATTCGAAATGGTGGCTACAAGGCCATTTTGAATCCCCATAGCAAAGAGCAGTACACCAACCAAAATTTCGGTTTCCCTCAGTGTTTCACCATAGTAGTAAATGCCATAAATTCCGACCCCTACTACACATAGGATTTCAAGAATAAGGGGGATAGCATGTGAAAGATAGTTGGATTTTTTAATGGAAATCACGCAATAGTTAGACACGAAATTCCCATAGAAAAAGAGGAACAACCAAGTTCCTACGATGAGCACCTGACCCCAGTTGGCCTTGGATATTTCTTCTGCAAGAATGGCCCAAGTGCCCGTAACATTAGAGGTGAAGGCGAAGAAAATGATTAAGGAGGCTACGTTAACCATACCGGCTGCAAATGCGGTTAGGGCTCCTAGTTGAATGTTGTCTGTAAGTGAACGGGCGCTACTAAATTTTCTTAACATAATTTACTCGAATCTTTACTAATTATCAGGTTATAGGTTTGTGTAGGTCATATTCTTTCGAAAGTGAGCTTGACGATCCCTCTTGCGAATACATCTGCATGAAAATGGATTACCATACGTTCATCGGATAGCTCTCGGATTTCATACGCTTCGAACAAGTTTTCACCATGCTGAATGCGTAATAAATCTCCTCTTCTTTTGATGGTGTAGTTTGTTTTTTCCACATCTCCATCCTTCAGATAGATTTTCATGGTGCCATCCGGATTAAACTCCCACGTTTCACCCTGATGAATGATGACGCGCTCTCCGAGCAGTTCACGCGTATCTAAGAGATCATAATTAAGCTCTTGATCGCGCACGGTGGGTAATTTTTCGTATTCCCAAGCGACCTCCTTCCAGACTCCCACGATGGATTCTGAAGATTTAACTTCTTGCGACACCATGCCGTATACGAGCGACGTTCCTAACAGCAGGATCAGCACATTAGACATTACTTCTTTCATGATATATTTAGGTAATAGAGTTTTGAAACTTCATTTATATCACTATCTAAACCTAACATTGATTAAAGATCTGTGATACAATCATTATAATTCCTACCATTTTTGTAGGGTTTTAGATATAATTTCTTCGTGCATTACAAAAATACACTTATAAATTAATAACAAGCTCTAAACTACCTACGGAAACATTTTGTTCTCGGTTTTCAAAATCTGTTAAAAAAAAATTAGAAAATTTTATCGTGCGCTTACACGCCATACAAGCCACATAATCAAGGGGTGTAGGACGATAAGACGCATCCAAGCCACCCACATAGGCACGCATAAGCCATCGTATACACAAGCCCCCTGCTGAATAAAATAAATGTGAGAGCTTACGAAAAGTAAGAGCAATACCTGTAGTGCCCAGCCTGCCCACTGACGGTATTTCGTGAGTAGCAAGCCTATGCCCGCTAGCACTTCCCATACACCAGAAAGTGCATTTAATACGCTGGGGAAGGGTAAATAGTCTGGAATGAGAGGGAGATAAAAATCAGGCATAACAAAGTGATTCACACCTGCTACGATAAAAAAGCCTGCCGCCACGATCCGCCAAAGAAAGATACTCATGAGCAAAAGAACGAAAAAACAACGAGGAGGTTGTAAATTATCGAAACGTTCTTTGAGCGTCAAGTCTTTAGCCGTGTGCGCCAAGTACTATATGAAGGCCATATGAGCAAACCGTTAAAAAAGCTTCATCTCGGTAGAAAAAAAGTTTTTCTTATCTTTGGACAACTTGAAACGACGTAACACGCCTAATCTTAACATTCTCATGAAAAGAAGAGACTTCTTTAAAAATGGCTTTTTAACCACTTTAGGGCTCGGCGCGCTGGGTACCGCATCTCCTGCATTCGCTGAAAAGTTCCATACTCGAAAGGGGGAAGCTAAAAACATCATCTTTCTAGTCAGTGATGGTATGAGCCATGGCACACTAAACATGGCTAATATATTAATGAAACATAAATTAGGCCGTACCAGCTCATGGATCACTGCTTATGAACAAGGGATCATGCGCAGAGGGCTCATGGATACACAGTCGGCTAACTCCTGGATAACGGACTCTGCAGCTGCAGGTTCTGCCTGGGGCGGTGGTATGCGGGTAAATAATGGCGCGCTCAATGTAGGTCCTAATGGAGAACGCCCCACTCCTATCTTGCAGAAATTTAAAGCCGCCGGAAAAGCGGTGGGTTGTGTCACCTCAGTAACCATCACCCATGCCACACCTGCGGCTTTTTGTGTAAATAGCAATAGTCGGAATTCACAGCCGGAAATCGCTGTAGATTACCTCGATTTACGTTTCGACGTGATGATGGGAGGCGGGGCAAATTTCTTTGCGCCTGCGGCGCGCAAAGACGAGCGAAACTTATTTAAAGAGTTTTCAGACGCAGGCTTTCATGTCGCTCGGACGAAGGCGGAGATGCTTTCCAGTGATGGAACAAAACCCTTATTAGGCGTTTTTTCGGACGATGGTCTGCCTTATGCCGTAGATCGGGAAAATGACCCTGAATTAAAACAGAAAGTACCCAGCTTAGCAGAAATGACGCGCTTAGCCATTCAAAACCTATCGAAAAACCCAAATGGCTTCGTGATGCAGGTGGAAGGCGGCAAAGTGGACTGGGCGGCGCATGCCAATGATGCCCCTGCACTTATTTACGATCAAGTGGATTTCGATGAGGCCCTAGCAGTGGCCTTGGATTTCGCAGCCGAAAACGGCGAAACCTTAGTAGTCGCGACCACGGATCACGGAAATGCGAACCCGGGTCTATTTTACGGCTCGAAGGCAAATGAAAACTTCGAAAAGCTTTTTTCTACGACAGCTTCGAATGAGTGGGTCCTGAATCAAATCACACAAAACTATACACCCGCTCAAGTTATCGAATTAATCGAGGCCAAACAGCGTATCGTGCTAAATGAAGAGGATGCCAAGGCGATTCTATCTCGCTACAACAAGGACAGCAAGGAGCTTTATAACCCTGGAAACCTGCCCTTCGCTGATTTTGCAGCGATGCAGGCCAAGCATACCAACGTGCAGTGGGCAGGCACGAATCACTCTGCGGACCATGTGGAACTCGCTATGTTCGGGCCGGGAGCGGAAGCGATGCCGCATTTTATGGAAAATTACCGCATGCATCAGTTCCTCCTGGAGGCTGCAGGCGTCACGGCAGGTTAAATTAGTAATTTACTTAGATAAGCTTTTGGCTTAGCGAAAATAAAGAAAGTTGGCTCCCCATTTGGGTGTGCCAACTTTCTTTATTTTTGGCCCTGCCAGGCCAAAAATAAAGCGCCTTATTTCTGCTGTAATTTCTGCTTCCAGTTCGGATCATAAGAAAGCTTACCTACCCCATAGAGGTAAAGCACCTTCGAATAGCGGAGCATGAATGGGGTCAATAAGGCATTAGCCACGACGATAACCACGCCATACACCCAAAGCTCTTGGCGACCTACCAATACATTAATGGCTACCATTCCCGTGATAACCAAGGCTACGGAAAAGGCGTAGCTGATATACATAGCCCCATAATAGAAGTCTGGCTCAGGTGTGAGCACCGACTGACAAGTTGGGCATTTATGATGTACATCAGAAAGCTTACGGTAACTGTAAAGCGATGCTGGAAAAAGAGAGCCAGTTCTACAGTTGGGACACTTGCCTCCAAGCATAGCAGAGACTAAGGATGTGGTTTCAGGGGTGTTCTTACTACTCATACAGTAAAGATACAACTTAATGCCTAGGATCTTGGTGACTGCCATCACGAAAAAAACGAAGGATGTCTACACACCTAAACTCTAATAGGAATATAATTTAATTACCCTACGCAAGTGGGCATTTTTTTGTAATATTGTAGGATGAGTCAAAAGCGTATACTCGGTTTACCTAAAAAATTCATTCAGGGGATGAAGTACCTTCTCTTAGTGAATTTCATCAACCTGAGCGCTAATTTTTATCATGCTTCCTTACAGGATTCGGCTCTTTTAGGACACCACGATCCGATCGACTCCTTAGCAGAGCTAGTGCTGGAGTATGTCTTTGAAATGGATGAAGAGACCATTCCTGACACCGAAGTCCCCCATGAAAAAAGAAAGTTGTCGGATGTAAAAATTCGTTTAGAAGCCCTTTTCCTGAGCCTATCTCCTGCACTCCACGGCCAAAGTCGTGCCTACAGAATGCCTGTAACCGAAACCCTACACTACCAACTTTTTTTCGAGGTACTCTCTCCTCCCCCGAAAGGTTAAGACATAGCTGGCGGAATGCCTGAGGCACCGCCCATTTACCCACTGATCTACACGTGGAAAAAAAATAATGTCTTTTACCTTAAATTCGAATTCCTATGTCCCTCTCACGGATTCTGAGGGTGTTCATCACATGCATGACACTCTACAGCTCATCCTTACATGCACAAGATAAAAACACGACGGAAAAAGTCGAACCGGTAGCGGATAGCGCAGCCGTAGAAACGAAAGAAAAGCTTATCGAGGAGCTGAAATACATTAAACAGCCCGGGCTGGCGAATGCTGCCTCTAAAATTTATCATGCCGACCGGCGCTACTCGATCAGCGGTTTCTTAGAACTTAATAGTGTAAGCTTTTTAGGGGATCGTACCCGCGGTGATGATTTGGAGCTTAACTATACCAATCTATACCGCTTAGGACTCTATTTTGGCTATAAAATTACCGATAAGCTTATTTTTAACTCTGAACTTCAGGCGGAACTCTTGCATGATGGCTTTCAAGAGCTAGGAACCGAGCTGAACTTCGAATGGATCTTTGATTATCTTTTAGCTCCACATTTTAATGTACGTGTGGGTAACTATCCCGTACCCATCGGCTATGTAAATATCAATGAGGAGCCTACGGCCTTTTATTCCGTTAATCGCCCGGAGGTAGAGCGCCTGATTTCCCCTACCCAGTGGCTAGAAACGGGAGTTTTGTTGTACGGTAGTGTTTTAGGAGGGCGCTGGGAATACAATGCTGGGATCACAAAGGGGCTTGATGCAGCTGAAATGGTGGAAGGAACGTGGATCCGAAGAGGACGCTTTCATACATTGGATTTTAACGGCCTGGCGGCCAATGGAAAAGTAGAATATACTGGAAATGAGCGCGTTAAATTTGGGCTTAGCGGCTACTACGGAAATGCTGGAAGGGGACGTATGCTGCCCGATGGCACTTCCCTAGATCCTATTGTACAGCTGTACAGCCTATTTGCGGGCTATGAATGGAAAGATTTCTCTTTATTCGGGCTGGCGATGACAGGTAACATGACACAAACCGACCGTCTTTTCCTTCTTTCCCAGCAACTTATCGGTCGAGAAACTTTCGGTTATTATACAGAAGCGCGCTACAACCTTTTTCGCTTATTTCCGAATAAAGCGCTAAAAGGCAGTCTTCCTTTTTGGGTGCGCTATGAACGACTAGATACCCATGCGGGAATCGCCTCTGGCTTAGATGCCATAAACTTCGAACGTCAAAACCTAGAAATCATAAGCATTGGAGCGAATTACCGACCGAAAAGAAACCTTGTCTTTAAGGGCAACTATCAGTTCCGCAGCAACCTTGCCCCACAGGGCTTTCAGGAAGCTGATCGTATAGAATTTGGGATCGGCCTAATTTTCTAGGTCTTAACAGTTTTTAACTCCTAATTGTGGAAAAAAGCAAGTAAAATTGCGCCGTTTTAAAACGATCATGAAAAAAACCATCTTCTTCAGTATCCTTATGCTTAGTAGCATGTGGGGGTTTAGTCAGCAGTCCGAACTGGACAGTGCGAAAATGGAGCGCATGCTTTTAGATAGCATGTTTATCGCCGAAGTGGAAGATCAACCACGTTTAAAGCCTAAGGTCCTCCACGCGGAACCGCTGTACATCGATCTTATCCGTGACCTTGGAGCACGCAAAGGTGAAAAGGAGTGGAACATAGGTGCCGGTATGACGGATCGCAGAGGATTTACGGAGTTCGAAACGCTTATCGAATACGAGTGGGCGCCTATAGATCGACTGGGATTGGAAATAGAAGTCCCTGTCACCTTATATTCTGCTAACCGTAACTTCCCCGAAAACGCCCGGCCAGAAGTGCCGTCTAATCGAGTAGAATCGCTTAAGCTGGCTGCACAGTGGTCTTTTTTCGTGTCTGAAAAGGCCAAAACGACATTGGCTTTAGGATACATCCATGAATTCGAGTTCGTAGACCTGAATCAGATCACACGGGATAATGTCTTCAAAGGGAATATTTATAATCCCTTCTTGATCGCTGCCAAGCGCTGGGGATCGAACTACCATACCCTGCTCTACACGGGACCACGCGTAATCCGCGACTTTGGCCAGCGAAGTGAGGTAGTGTATGAAATAAACAGCAACTTTCATTACATGATCACCGGAACGCGTAATTTCATAGGAGTGGAAGTAAACTCTGAAGTACACTCCTTTGGTATCAGCCATGTCCTTCGACCACAGATGCGGCTGGGACTAGCTGAAAATTTACTCATCGGTATTGTGACGGGAATACCGGTCAACAGAAATGAATTCGTAGGGCTCAGCTCCTTCATGCGTATCATTTATGAACCTGGTTTCAGAACCTTCCACAAATAAGGGGATAGGCTGAAAAAATTCGGTTCATACAAGCCAAAAAAGGTGGCAGCTAAATACGCTGTCACCTTTTTTGGCTTGTATGAGAACCTTGGGCCGCGTCTACGGGAACCCTCTGCCGCATCTGGCTTATTTTGTTTAAGGAAAATAGAATACAGCTTCCACTTTTAGGCGTCGTGCTCATCTAATTCGAAAAGGGCATAATCCTTCCCCTTTCCGTAGCGTAGAAGCTCTTCCAGGGTATATTTTTCCGTGGTATCGAGATCTAATACCTCAAAATCCTCTCTACTGATTCGTGCGAGTACTTTTAGTCTCCTGTTTTCTCCGTAATTTTTAAAGGAATAACATCTTCCCACACGTAAATTATCTAATGCTATGGCCATTTAGGTGTCAAGTTCTAATAAGCGGATGCGTTTCATCGGCCCGGGACAGTAGGTGGCATGACATGCCAAGCAGGTCTCTAGGATGGCCTTGTAGTGATTTCCCAATAAAACGCTATCTGTTTCCTCATTGAATCGTTTAATCTGGGAGATATAGAGATCAGCATAATGGGAAAAGGTCGCCGTTTTCACTTTCGGATCGGTAGGCCGTGCCTCCATCCAAGAGATATGCTGCTCGATGTCTATCGGAATTCTATTGCCTTCTCGTAGCGCATCGCGTACCACTTCGAACTCTTCGAAAAGCCCTCTCATCGCCCAAGCTAGGGGGGCACTTTCATTCGGGTAGCGAATAGTGGAGGGCTCACTTGGCTCATGGACGGGAACCTCTTGTAGCTCGTTTTGCTGCTCTGCAGCGCAGGCGACGAAGACCGCCCATAACAGCATGCCATAGAAAATCCCTGCGGCAGGCTTACGACTTAGCCGTCTTAACGATGACACCATGGGCTTCAAAGCTTAGTTCTTCTTTATCTGAAGTGATTTTAGCGATTTCTTCCTCAGAAGCACCTGCATCTTCTGCATAATGCCGAAGGGTGGCCACATCGGTGGTTTGTATGCTACCTACCCCTTCCATGACCACATAAGCACCGTGCGCATCTGTCGGAACGAAGAAGCCATAGTCCTTAAAGGTAACGCGGACGAGCTGCTCACCCGGAAGTTCCAAGGTCATCCAGCAGCCTTTTTTAGTACAGACGTCGACGATTTTCCCGGCTACACGGCCAGAAAACGATCCCGTTTGCCGTAACTCACGCACCATTTCCGCTGTAGTAACCGCTTCTTCCTCTCGAATAGGGGCACCAAAATTCCCAACGAGCTCCATTTGGTCCTCAACTGCTCTATCGGTCTTTTCTTGTGCTTCTTTGGGCTGACAGGCGAATGCCAAACATACCGCTAAGATAAGGCTGCTTTTTTTCATGCTTTTAGTTTTTAATGCGCTAAAGATACTGCTTTACTTTAACTTGTCGGCGAAGACCTCCCGAAATTTCTCCACCTTAGGACGTATAACCACCTGGCAATAAGGCTGAGCCCCATTATCTTTAAAATAGTTTTGATGGTAGTCCTCTGCTACATAGAAGTTGGTAAAAGGGGTAATTTCCGTCACGATCGGATTCGGAAAGGCACCCGATTTATCTAATGCTTGCTTTAACTGCTCAGCTAAGGCGCGCTGCTCGTCGGAATGATAAAAGATAGCCGATCGATACTGAGGACCTACATCCGCACCCTGACGGTTTAAAGTAGTCGGGTCATGCGTGGACCAGAAGATTTCGAGCACCTCCTTAAAAGAAATTATTTTCGGATCAAAGTAAAACTGGATGACCTCAGCATGCCCCGTAGTAGCGCTCGTCACTTGCCGATAGCTCGGCTTTTCGATATGTCCTCCGCTATACCCGGAGCGCACCTCATGCACCCCTTTTAGATCTTGATAAATCGCCTCTATACACCAGAAGCAGCCAGAACCTAAAGTGGCTACTTCCATGCCTGCTGGCACTTGAACTTGTGTTTTCGGGAGCGCTGATGTTTGCATGGTTTTCGTCACTGTTTTTTGGGCCGCAGCCCCAAAGGGATTTCCGAAGAAGACGAACAGAAACCCGATTAGAATGGACCTATTTTTCATAAATGAATTTTTACTTTTAACATAAGCGATGGCGAAAGAGTTTAACTTAACGCTTAGCAATTCGAATCGGACCCTTTACGGGAGCATCTTTAGGTACCGGCTTTCCATTTTGTAGGATTCGGATGACATCTTCTCGGTAAAGCTCAAAGGCCGCCTCCTGAACGGTATCCATAAAATGGCGCCAGTCCTGCGGGAAAAGCCATCTGGCTATCTCTGAGGGGCAAAAGGATCCCTCTCTACCCCTTTTTTCAGCTAAAAAAACGATCGCCTCATGAACGATTCGGGCATTTATACCAGCTTTTGTGCTCATCCTTGGCAAACCATAATAAAGGCAGGCGGGAAATTACGTAGGGTAAAAGAAGTAGAAATCTGCTTGAAATGTTTGGCAAATTGAAAGCGAAGCAGATACGAGTAGCAAATCTGGATAAATTTACCCTGATGTTTTACCGCCGAGCGACTTTTCGTGTAAATCTGCTGGCGACTTTCTTTCGGGATCAGGCTAAAGGGTAAAGAGGATAAAATCAAATCCGCCCGCTTTCCACGCAGGTAGCGATCTAAGTGTTCAGCACTGTCGCAGATGATTTTAATGTTCTTCTGTGGAAATTCCAGCTCCAGGTTATCACAGAACTCCTTACTAATTTCAAACACCAAGAGGGTCGCATCCGGATCCATCCGTTCGATTATACCCCGCGTGATACTCCCATCACCGCCGCCAAGCTCCACGATCATTTTCGCCCCCTTGAAATCTGCATAGGACAACATCTTGTCTACTAATGCTTTCGAACTAAAGGTAATGGCTCCTGTGGTACCGATGTTCGTATATAATTCTTTAAACAATTCTTTCTTTTCCATATAAATCAAAACACGTCCGCCTAAAAACAGCGCTTTTTATTTTTTTCAGCTCATAAGGTACTGAAAAATTTTGAATACCTATTCTAACGATACACTCTTTTAACCCTCCTTTTGTAGGCTTTGTTTGGAAAGAAAAGACCGCACACTGTAAGAAACCCTTCATTTATTCCACTGATGGACATTATTTTCCTTTCCTACCATATTCGGGAATTGGCAACACAAAACAGTATCTGCATGCTGGTTCTTTTCTTATCTTCATGCCTATTTAACTGTCAAATTACACCATAATTTAGAAAGAATGAGCAGGATTTCAACTGTTTTACTAGCATTTTTTTTGTGCTTCTGGTTAGGAGCGGAAGGAAATTTGCTGGCGCAAAGTGATCCTAATGCAAAGCGGCGTGTCACTGCTTCCTATTTATTAAAAGGAGGCTATGTCGTCACCGCTCCGGGCAAGAGCCCCGAGGCACTAGACATTCACATTAATGAGGGGCTCATCGAGCAGGTGGGTAAAAACCTTAAAGTACCGGTAGGCACTCAGACGCTTCTACTGGACTCACTCTTTATTTATGCGGGCTTCTTGGATGCGGCCAGCTATGCAGGCGTCAGCACGCCCCCCAGTGGAGAGCGCCCTTCCAACTTCGACTACACCTCCCCTCCTGACGAGCTCGCAGGTATCAGCCCATGGATGGATGTAACAGACTTTATGGATATGCGTAACCAAGCGATTAAAGATGCACGCAAGGCTGGATTCACCCTAGGACATATGATCCCGCAGGGAGGTATGCTTCCGGGCAAAAGTGCTTTGGTGGTTTTCGGCGAAGAAGATCGTATCAACAGCATCCGTAAGGAAGTTACGGCAGTAGCGAAATTCCGTGGGGCTCGAGGCATGTATCCGGGCACACCGCTCGGTGTCATGGCAAAATTCCGTGATCTTTATAAAAATACCGAACTTGCAGCACGTCATGAACGTCTCTTCGCGAATGCCGGCAACATGCAGCGGCCTGCGGTAACCAAAACTCAGCGCGCGCTATTTCCTGTCGTAGACCAGCAGCTGACAGTCGCCTTTCAGGTGAGTAATGACCTGGAGGCGCGGCGCGCGATGCGCTTGCAAAAGGAGCTTGGCTTCAATCTTATGTTACTTGGTGTCGATGATGTCGATTACCTAGTAGACGAGTTGAAGGCGACCAAGATGCGTGTTGTGCTCAAGCCCTCGCTACCGAAGGAACCGAAAGCTGGCGATGCAGACGCTTCACCAGAGGTGAAGGCACGCTTAGAAAAGGTGCAAGAAGCCTACACGCAAAAGGTACAGCAGGCCGCCACACTGGCGGATAACGGCATCCTTTTCGCTTTCGGGACGATGGAAACAAAGGCAGGTGATGCCCTTCCATCCATTCGCAAAATGGTGGCCGCGGGCCTAAAAGAGGAGGCTGCACTTGCTGCACTCACGACGAATCCCGCACGCATCCTGGGTGTAGATAATTTTATCGGCCGTATCGAGAAAGGAAAATTAGCCAACTTCACGATCAGTACTGCACCCGTTTTTTCGGAGGATGCCCAAATTAAACATGTCATCGCCGATGGTTTTGTATACGATTATGAGGTGAGTCAAAAGAAGAAAGCCGCTGGCAATGGTCAGGCTGCACCCGGCATCACAGGAGAGTGGGACTACGAAAGCACCACGCCTGCTGGGAGTGGTGGTGGAACCATGACCATCAGCCGAGAAGGTGAGCGCTACTCGGGCACCATCACCTACGATGATCCCGCAGGTGGCGGAAAGGCAAGTGCTAGCATGCAGAATATCGAATTTAACGAAGGCAAACTGCGGTTTTCCTTCGATGTCTCGGCGGCAGGCATGGAACTGCAGGTACGCGTAAGTGGGGACGTGGCTGGCAGCAGCTTCACAGGAACGATGAACATCGCTGACTTCGGCACTTTCCCGCTTAGTGCTGAAAAAAAACCAACGCTTTAATTTCACACAGATGTATCAAAAGTCTTTCATACTCAGTATATGTTGCGCGCTCTGGGCCTTTTGCGCTTCCGCGCAAACCCCAAAAGGAGACGTGCTCATAAAAAATGCTACTGTTCTGACAGTCACGCAGGGCACTTTGGAAAATACAGATATCCTTGTAGAAAAGGGCATCATTCGCCGTATCGGTAAGGGGCTGAATGCTGGGAGCGGCGTTCAGGTAATCGACGCCTCCGGAAAATACGTGATGCCTGGCATCATAGATGCGCACTCGCATGTGGCGCTAGATGCCGTGAATGAGGCTACTTCTCCCATCACCTCCGAGGTGAAAATGGCCGATGTGGTGAATCCATTTGATATCGGCTTATACCGCGCTCTGGCGGGTGGGGTGACCATCTCACATGCGATGCACGGATCGGCCAATGCCATCGGGGGAGAAAATATCACCTTAAAGCATCGCTACGGTACCTTTAATCCTGAAGATCTATTCATGCAGGACGCACCACGGACGATTAAATTTGCCCTAGGCGAAAACCCTACCCGAGTGCATGGGCGAGGGAACAACAAGCAGCCAAGAACCCGCATGGGGGTAGAGGCTGTAATTCGAAATGGTTTTAAAGAAGCCCAGCAGTACCAAGCACGATGGAAAGCTTATGAAGAGGCGCGTAAGGTAGCGGGTGCCAAGCCTACCCCTCCTGCCTACGATGAGCGCCTGCAGACACTCGCCGACATTTTAGATGGCAAGGTCATCATCCACTGCCACTCGTATCGCGCAGATGAGATTTACATGCTGATTAAGGTTTGTCGTGAATTTGATATCACGAATATCGTTTTCTCTCACGTAAATGAAGGCTTCAAGGTGGCCCCAGAGTTAGCGGAATACACCATGGGCGCCTCCATTTTCGCTGACTGGTGGGCGTATAAGTTTGAAGTATACTATTCGACAGCCTATAACGCGGCCATCCTGACAGAGAACGGGGTCATCACCTCTATTAATTCCGACTCGGGAGAGCTCATTCGACATCTCTACCATGAAGCCGCGAAAGCGCAGCGCTATGGAGAGCTAAGCGATGATGAAACGCTGGCACTCATCACGATAAATCCTGCTAAGCAGCTGGGAATCGCCGATAAAGTAGGCAGCATCGAAGTCGGCAAGCAGGGTGACTTGGTCATCTTTAATGAACATCCTCTTTCCGTCTATGCGATCCCACAGATGACCTTTATCGATGGTAAGAAGTATTTTGACATCGACGAAGACCCTAACGATATGCGTTTGAAAGTGAGCGCTGAGGATCGCGTAGAGCCGATTTTCTTAAAAGAGCACGACCATCGCTGTATGCATGGTGTGGATTTCTTTTTCACGAATTTTGGTAGAAATTTATTTGAACACGAACATTAAGTCCAGCGATTATGCGATTGATACGACTACTACTCATGAGTCTTGCCTTAATGGCGCCTACCCTGCTTTGGGCGCAGTTTGATGGTGAGTTCATCAAGCCTCGAAGTGGGCGCTTTTTATTACAAAATGGTACTGTCTACACCGTTAGCGGACCCGTCTTACAGGATACCGATGTGCTCTTGGCGGACGGAAAGATTTTGGCCATCGGCCAAAACCTATCTGCAGAAGGTGCCGAAATTATAGACTGCAGCGGGATGAGCATCTATCCAGGACTGGTCGATGGGGGCAGCCGGCTGGGCTTGGTGGAAGTGGGCTCACTGGCTGAAACACAAGATTATCAGGAAATCGGTGACGTGAAGCCGAATATGCAGGCGCTGACGGCCGTCAACCCGAATTCAGTGGCGATCCCTGTAACGCGCGTAAGTGGTGTCACGACGACCTTGGCGATGCCTTCGGGAGGTCTTTTCCCAGGAACGGCGGCGCTCATTAATTTAAACGGTTATACCCCGGATCAAATGTATGCGGGCTTCAAAGGCGTCGTGCTGAATTTCCCTTCCTCGGCACGTCGTTCGACCTGGGATAGACGCTCAGACGAAGATATCAAGAAGGAGTCGGACTTAGCCCAGAAGTCACTGAATGAGGTTTGGGAAAAGGCCACACTTTATCATGAACTGACAGAAAAAGGGGCTACCCTTACCTATTACCCAGAAATGGAGCATTTAGCAAAGGTGATCGCAGGAGAGCTCCCACTACTAGTGGAAGCGAATGCAGCACAGGACATCCTAAATGCAATCGCTTGGATAAAAGAGAAAAAAGTACGCGCTATCCTAACGGGTGTCGCGGAAGGATGGAGAGTAGCAGAGGATATCGCCAAGTCCGGCTTGCCTGTTATCACAGGCCCGATGCTTTCTATACCTACACGCCAATCAGACCGCTACGATGCAGCATACACGAATCCTGGTAAGATGGCCAAAGCAGGTGTTAAAGTAGTCATCCGGTCTAACGACGCAGAAAACACACGTAATCTGCCGTTCAATGCAGGATTTGCTGCCGCCTATGGAATGGGGAAAGAAGAAGCGCTTAAAGCTGTTACCTTACATGCCGCCGAGGTATTCGGCGTAGATGACCGCATGGGTAGCATACAGGAAGGGAAAGATGCTACTCTTTTAGTAGCCACTGGAGATCCATTCGAAACACGCTCTCAAATTAAACATGTATTCATTCAGGGATATCGTGTTCCTATGAGTAATAGGCAAATCCGACTCTATCAAGAGTTTTTGGAACGCTCACCGGGTTTAGAAGCCCAAGGAGCTACACAGAAGTAAAGAAAAAAATGATAAGCCGCATGTATTTGCGGCTTTTTTTTTCTACCTTGGATTAGGAAAGATACATTGCTCTGCTTGAAAACTATTGGGGAGCGTAGTCACTGAAGTAAAACCATGAGATCCTTAAAAATCTTACTTGTTGAGGATGGTAGAGTAACCCAGGTAATTGGTAAAAATTACTTGGAGAAGCATCGTGACTGCTACGATGAGCTAATCATTAAAGAAAATGGCGCAGAGGCTTGGGCCTATTTGACCAGTCAGCTGGAAGAAAACCGTTTGCCGGGGCTCATCATTTTAGACATTAACATGCCGATCATGGATGGCTGGGAGTTGCTCATGAATATGCAAGAGGTCCCCACTTTAGCTCGTATTCCGGTTTGTATGCTCAGCAGTTCAGTGGACCCTCTCGATATCACGCGCTCCACGAGTTTTCGGCAGGTCAAACATTACTTCACGAAGCCTCTAAAACAGCAGGACATCCCGAAACTTCTTGAGTTTTTAGAAACGACCTAAACAGTATCTTATCTTTAAGATCATCTAGCTGTATACATTCGGGTTTTCATCTATTTTTTTCGCCGGTTACTTCTAAAGCAAAGCGACGCTTTCCATGCAGTTCGTAATCTAACCTATAAAAAGTCCCCACAATAAAACGTGAAAAACAGTGATACTCCCCTTCTGAGAAGCTTCCCGAGATGATTTTTGATTCCTGATCGTTTTTGCCGTACATTTGCAGTCTTAAAGACTAATTTGAACGTATGATCTCTGTTGATAATCTTTCCTTAAAGTTTGGAAAACGCACACTTTTTGACGAAGTCAATGTAAAATTCACTCCTGGCAACTGTTATGGGGTTATCGGAGCCAATGGTGCAGGAAAATCCACTTTTTTAAAGATTTTATCAGGAGAAATCGATAGTACCAGTGGGCAGATTTCGATCACTCCGGGCCAGCGTATGGCGGTCCTCAAGCAAAATCACTTCGAATTCGACGAAATGGAGGTGCTGAAAACCGTTATCATGGGACATAAGAAACTCTATGCCATCATGGAAGAAAAAGATGCCATTTATTTAAAGGCAGATTTTTCAGAAGAAGACGGGATACGTGCTTCTGAGCTCGAGGGTGAATTCGCCGAAATGGATGGCTGGAATGCAGAATCCGATGCCGCCGCCCTGCTCAGTGGTCTTGGCATCTCGGAAAACCTGCACTATGAGCAGATGAAAAACCTGGCAGGGAACCAAAAAGTACGCGTGCTTCTCGCGCAAGCACTATTCGGGAACCCGGATATTTTGATTCTCGATGAGCCGACAAACGACCTAGATGCGGAAACCATTAAATGGCTCGAAGACTTTTTAGTCAACTTTAAAAACTTGGTGATCGTAGTCTCCCACGACCGACATTTCCTCGATGAAGTGTCTACGCATATCGTAGACATCGACTTTGCCAAAATCCGAATATACTCAGGTAACTATACTTTCTGGTATGAATCTTCCCAGCTCGCTGCGAAGCAGCGTTCGGATCAAAACAAGAAAGTAGAAGAAAAGCGAAAAGAGCTTCAGGAGTTTATCATGCGCTTTTCTGCAAATGTGGCTAAGTCCAAGCAGGCGACAGCACGAAAGAAAATGCTTGAAAAATTAAATGTGGACGACATTCAGCCTTCTACGCGAAAATATCCCGGTATTCAGTTCAAACAGGAGCGTGAAGCGGGTGATCAGCTCTTCATGTCTGAAGCACTCGAATTACGTGAGGCAGGTACTACCTACTTTACGGATGTCAACCTTATGGTAGAGAAGGGAGATAAGATCGCTTTCATTTCTAAAACCAAGCAGGCGGTCACGAAATTTTTTCAAACCATCATGGGAGACCTGAATGCTCACTCCGGTAGCTTTAAATGGGGCGTCACCATCCAAAAAGCATACCTTCCTAATGATAACTCTGAGTTTTTTAAGAGCGACTTGAACCTAATTGACTGGCTTTCACAGTTTAGCAGCAACCAAGAGGAAGCCTATGTACGTACTTTCCTGGGCCGTATGCTTTTCACTGGAGAAGAAACGCTGAAAAAAGCTTCTGTCCTTTCGGGAGGAGAAAAGGTGCGCTGCATGGTATCCAAGATGATGCTTCAAAACCCTAACTTCCTCATCCTCGATGAGCCCACGAATCATTTAGACCTAGAAAGTATCACGGCCTTTAATAATGCCATCATCGAATTTGGCGGCACCGTATTCCTTTCCTCTTATGACCACGCTTTCGTCACTTCTTCTGCAAACCGTATTATCGAATTTACGCCGAAAGGTACGATCGACCGCAGGATGAACTACGATGATTATTTAGAAAGTGAGGAAATCAAAGCCCTGCGGGCCAGTATGTACAGTTAAGGGAAAAGGGGGAATTGTTACTAGCAGCGATTACGGTTTACATCGCGTTAACACTGGGTGTGGGAGCCTATACCGCGCGCTTTGTGAAACGCTCGAAGGATTTTGTGTTAGCAGGCAGGCAACTGCCTGTTTTTCTCTCCTCTGCAGCACTTTTTGCTACGTGGTTTGGCTCGGAAACGATTTTCGGAGCCTCTTCTGAGTATTTAGAGCATGGACTTCAGGGGGTTATCGAGGACCCTTTCGGCGGCGCGCTCTGTCTCATTTTGTTTGGGCTCTTTTACCTAAAGCCCATGTATAAAATGGATGTACTGACCATCGGAGCAGTTTACAAAAAGCTTTTTGGGCCAAGAATCGAACTGCTGGCCTCCATTTTTATGATCCCTGCCTACTTCGGCTATGTAGCAGCCCAGCTTGTGGCGATGGCCCTGATATTCAGTAGCATCACCGATTTCACCTTGGTAGAAGGTGTTCTCATCGGTGCTGTCATCGTCGTGGTATATACCTATATGGGCGGCATGTGGGCGATTTCCATTACCGACTTTATCCAAACCTCCTTGATCATCATCGGGCTGGCCTGGGTAGCTTACATGGTGGCCGCTGATGCCGGTGGTGTGGGCGTCATTCTCGACAGCGCCCCAGAAGGTAGTTTTCAAGTTCTTCCCGATCCGAATCCCATATCCTGGCTAAATTACCTTGGCGCCTGGATGATTTTAGGTCTGGGATCCATCCCCTCTCAGGATATCTACCAGCGCGTCATGTCCTCGAAAAGTGAGCGCGTCGCTTTTCAGTCCACCCTCATCGCCGGCAGTATGTACCTGACGCTGGGGCTTCTGCCTTTGTTTATTGCCCTGGGGGCAAAATACCTCTATCCGGAACTCTACCTAGCCGACAAACAGTTTTTACTGCCCTCTATGGTGCTCAACCATAGCAGTATTTTCGTTCAAATCCTATTTTTCGGCGCTCTGCTCTCCGCCATTATGAGTACCACCAGCTCCGGACTCCTGGCCCCCGCTGCCGTCATCGGGGAAAATATCATTCGCCCTATCTGGGGCAAAGACTGGAGCGATCGCCGCTTTCTCTGGACGTTACGCTTAAGCATCGTAGGGGTGGCCATTGTTGCGATTGCGCTGGCACTTTATAAAGCGAATATCTACGAACTCGTAGCAGACGCCTCTATCTTACTGCTGGTCTCTTTATTCGTACCGCTAACCGCTGGTCTATACTGGAAAGACGCCCGCGAAAAAGGTGCTTACTGGTCTATTATCGGTGGAATGGCCGCCTACTTACTCTTACTACAAGTGCCGCTTCCCATTTATGCACATATTCCGGCACTCGGCGTCAGTATTCTGGGCATGCTGATCGGCAGCTGGACAACCCCTAAACCAATAGCCTCATGAGCAACTACCCCCTCCTCCGTCTGAAAAAAGGCAAAGAAATTTCCATCAGCAGAAAACATCATTGGATATTTTCCGGAGCGATACTCTCCGATGTGGAGCAGCTAAACTCCGGAAGCCTTGTCACCGTGGCTGATGCCGCTGGTAAGGCTTTGGCCACAGGACATTTTCAGTTCGGCTCTATCATGGTCCGACTACTCAGCTTCACGCCTAGGGAAATCAATCTGGACTTTTGGGTAGAAAAACTCTCTGAGGCTTGGCAGCTGCGCCGAGAACTCGGGCTGGTAAGAGCAGCAGCCACCAACCTCTTCCGCTGGGTACATGGTGAAGGAGATGGACTCCCAGGACTGATCATCGACGTCTTCGACCAGGTAGCGGTGATCCAAACCCATCAGGTGGGCATGCATGCCCATGTGGCAGAAATCGCCGAAGCGATTCGTCGGGTAGCCGGCGACAGCATCCATGCCATCTACGATAAAAGTAAAGAAACACTTCCTGCCGATTATGCCTGCACGAATAGCTGGCTATGGGGAGACAAGCAACATTTAACCGCTGTAGAACATGGGATTCGCTATGCCATCGACGTGGAAAAAGGTCAGAAAACCGGTTTCTTTATCGACCAAAGAGAAAATAGAGCGCTCCTCGGCAGCTTGTCGGCAGGAAAATGCGTCCTGAACACCTTTTCCTACTCCGGAGGGTTCTCTCTGGCAGCACTAAAAGGCGGTGCCGCTAAGGTCTGTTCGGTGGATATTTCCGCGCAGGCGATACAGTTAGTCCAAGAAAATATCGCCTTAAACCCTGAGTTATCTGGGGCACATGAGGCCCTCACCGCAGATGTTATCCCCTACCTAAAAGACATCCAGGCAGAGGATTTCGATATTATCGTACTCGACCCCCCCGCTTTCGCTAAAAACATAAAGGCGCGCCACCGCGCAGTCCAAGCCTACAAGCGCCTAAATGCGACCGCCCTACGCAAAATCAAGCCCGGGGGGCTGCTCTTCACGTTCAGTTGCTCCCAAGTCGTGGATAAGGCCCTCTTCACGCATACCATCACCGCAGCCGCACTGGAAGCCGGCCGCGCTGTCCGCATCCTTAAACATCTTGAGCAACCGGGAGATCATCCCGTAAACATTTTCCACCAAGAAACCAGTTATCTGAAGGGCTTGCTTCTTTATGTCAGTTAAGCATAAAAGGATTTGTTCCCGAAAAGGAAAGTAGTATTTTTAAAAAAAAGTTGTGGAGATACGTATCATCGTGGCGGCCGCTCGCAATCAAGCCATCGGGCTAAAGAGTGGGATGCCTTGGAAGCTTTCAGAAGATTTAAAGCGCTTTAAAGCACTAACTATGGGCCACTGGATGCTTATGGGCAGAAAAACCTTTGACAGCTTAGGCCGTACCCTTCCGGGTAGGATATCTGCGGTCATTACACGAAACCCATCGTTTGCTTTGCCCGAAGGGCATCACGTCTTCCATAGTCTGGAAGAAGCACTCGCAGGGGCGGAGGCCGCGGGCCAAAGCTGCATTTACCTCATCGGTGGTGGGGAGATTTACCGGCAGGGGCTGCCCTTCGCCACCCACCTGGAACTCACGGAGGTCGACGCTGAACCGGAGGCGGACACCTTTTTCCCCGCCTTCTCAGAGGCAGAATGGCAGGAAAATGAGGTGAGCCCTTGGTATCCGGCCGATGAGCGCCACAGTTACCCCTACCGGTTTCGCACGCTGATCCGAAAAGAAAAGTTATGAAAAAACCTGTAGCCTGGATCACAGGCGCCTCCTCCGGCATAGGGGAAGCCCTAGCCTACACACTTAACTTACAGGGGTATAGGCTTATCCTTTCCGCGCGTAATGCAGAAGCCCTGCAGGCGGTAGCCTCTCGATGCAGCTACCCAGAGGAGGTGTATGTGCTTCCACTGGACTTAAGCAAGTCTAGCTTGGCCACAGCCTATGTGGCACAGGCTATTGACTATTTCGGCCAGGTCGACCTGCTCGTAAATAATGGAGGCATTAGCCAGCGCTCTCGGGTGGATGAGACAGAGCTCGCAGTTGACCGCACCATCATGGAGGTGAATTATTTTGGAACCATCGCCCTGACGAAGGCCCTCCTCCCCCACTTCCTAGAACGCGGCAGTGGGCATTTTGCTACAGTGAGTAGCCTGGTTGGGAAATTTGGCACCCCTTACCGCTCGGCCTATGCCGCCTCTAAGCATGCCCTCCACGGCTTTTTTGACTCTCTACGTGCCGAGCTGTATCCCCTCCCGATTCACGTAACGCTCCTCTGTCCTGGATTTATTCATACGCAGGTTTCTGTAAACGCCCTCACGGGCAAAGGCCAGCAACTAGGTGAAATGGATGAGGCCCAAGCGAAGGGGATGTCAGCAGCAGCCTGCGCAGCAGCGATTGCCAAGGCCATTCGAACTAAAAAACAAGAAGTGACTATAGGCGGAAAAGAGCGCTTTGGCGTCCTGCTGAAACGTTTTTTCCCCAGACTATTTGCAAAATTAATTACCCGAACACGCGTCAGATAATATGGCATACCAAGAAGTCAGTGCAGCCATCATCGCTGTAGGAGATGAATTACTTTACGGGCAGATCGTGGACACGAATAGCCAGTGGATCAGCCAAAGTCTAGATCGTATCGGCGTCCGTGTGGTCCTACGCCTGACGGTCGGGGATAATGAGGCGGACATGCTGGCGGCGTTTCGGCAGGCGGAGGAGCGCGCAGATGTGGTGCTGATTACAGGTGGTTTAGGGCCTACTAATGATGATTTAACCAAGCCGCTACTGGCCAAGTATTTTGGCAGCAGCTTGGCGCTGGTGCCAGAGGCGCTCGAATCCGTTCGCCAGTTTTTCGAAAAGCGTGGCCGACCGCTTACACGACTAAATGAACTACAGGCCCATCTGCCCACGAACTGCCGCTATGTAGAAAATAGCATGGGCACCGCGCCGGGAATGTGGTTTCACGAACGGGGCACTTACTGGATGTCCATGCCCGGGGTACCCTACGAGATGAAACACCTGATGGAACATTTCGTACTGCCGGAATTAAAAAGATGTTTTCCGCTACCGATGATTTACCATAAGGTCATCAAGACCGTAGGCATAGGCGAAAGTTGGCTGGCGGAAGTTTTGCAAGACTGGGAGTCGGCACTGCCTGCACACATTAAGCTGGCCTATTTACCTTCCTTAGGGCATGTCAAGCTGCGTCTTTCTGCCTTTGGCGAAGAGCAGGACAGCCTGGTGAGTGACGTCAGCGAGCAGATCGAGGCGGCGCTACCACTCATCGGCAAGTACATTTATGGCTATGATGACGATAGCCTATCCGAGGCTGTGGGCCGACTTTTGCGGCAGCAGAAAAAAACAGTCGCCCTAGCAGAAAGTTGTAGTGGTGGCTATATAGCGCATATGCTCACCGAAATTCCGGGTGCTTCGGCCTATTTCGAGGGAGGCATTATTCCTTACCATAACCGCCATAAGGCTGGGCTGTTAAACGTTTCGGAGCAGGTGCTGGCGCACAAAGGTGCCGTAAGTGAGGAAACGGTCGCGCAGATGGCCGAAGGAGTGCGCCGGCAGTTTGGGAGTGATATCGGCTTATCGAGTAGTGGTATCGCGGGACCTTCCGGTGGCTGGGCTGAAAAACCCGTGGGCACCGTGTGGATCGCCTGCGCTACAGAGAAGGGAGTGCGGACGAAAAAGCTACAGCTGACGGCTGATCGAGGGCTGAATATACGTCTCACAGGGATCTCGGTGCTGAATTTGCTCCGGCAGGAGCTAGCAAACATTTCAGAATAAAAATTTTATTTTCGATTTTGAAAAGCCCGAAATAAAATATAATTTTATAAGTCAGAAATAAACCCAATTAAATAAAGACTATGGCAACGATAGAAATGGTGATGCCCAAAATGGGTGAGAGTATTATAGAGGGGACCATCCTGACCTGGTTAAAGCAGGAAGGGGATACCATCGAGCAAGATGAATCGGTTTTAGAGGTCGCCACGGACAAAGTAGATACAGAGGTACCCGCCCTAGAAGGCGGTATTTTAAAGAAAATATTAGTAAAAGAAGGTGATGTCGTGGCGGTGGGTGCACCGATAGCGCTCATCGAAACAGATGCCGCTGCAGCAGAGGCATCTACTCCTGCTCAGCCGGCTTCAGAAACGGCGGCCGTAACTCAGACCACAGTGGCTCCAGCCCTTACGGAGAGCCTAGTGACAGCCTCTGGCGCGCAGCCTACTGTAGGAGCATCAGATGACCGCTTTTATAGCCCCCTTGTGCAGAGCATTGCCAAGGAAGAAGGGATAGGCGCTGCGGAATTAGCAGGTATTCCTGGCACTGGAAAGGAGGGTCGTGTTACAAAAAACGATATGCTGGCCTATTTAAAAAATCGCAATCAAGCGCCAGCAGAACCAGCGGCTCCGGCGACAGCAGCTACCCGTGATGTAGCAGAGGCTCCCGTAGCAGCCACAGCGGCACCAAGTACAGCACCGAAACCACAGCCAGTAAGCATCAGCGCGGGAGATGAGATCATCGAGATGGATCGAATGCGCAAAATGATCGCGCAGCGTATGGTGGATTCCAAGCGTATTTCCCCGCATGTGACCTCCTTCGTAGAAGCCGATGTGACGAATATCGTTTTATGGAGAAATAAGGTTAAAGACGCCTATAAGAAACGGGAAGGCGAATCGCTGACCTTTACTCCCTTCTTCGTAGAAGCAGTAGCCAAAGCCATTAGAGATTTCCCAATGATCAATATTTCGGTAGATGGTGAACGTATTATCAAAAAACGTGACATCAACATCGGCATAGCGGTAGCACTCCCTACGGGTAACTTGATCGTTCCGATCATCAAGCAAGCAGATCAGTACAATTTAAGTGGCTTATCGAAAAAAGTAAATGACTTAGCAGTTCGAGCGCGGAATAATAAGCTTAGCCCAGATGAACTTGCGGGAGGAACCTATACGATTTCTAATGTAGGTTCTTTCGGTAACGTAATGGGTACGCCGATTATTCCGCAGCCACAGGTAGCCATCTTGGCAGTGGGGGCGATCACGAAAAAACCTGCGGTGGTAGAAACGCCTACAGGCGATGTGATTGCGATACGGCATAAGATGTTCCTCTCTCACTCGTACGACCATCGTGTGGTAGATGGCTCCTTAGGAGGTATGTTTGTTCGTCGCGTAGCGGATTATCTAGAGGCCTTCGATCTCGACATGCAACTGTAACTGAGAAAAAGATAAATTAAATTATATAAAGAGCGCTTTTGTATAAAAGCGCTCTTTTTTAGTTTACAATTTAATTCTATTTAAAGTAGCATGCAGTAAACATAAACCTATTTACCATATAGGTTTATTATGTTTCATAGAGCTTGTAATGTTTATTCTTTAGGTAATATCTACACTTATTATAAGGATCGTGCTACACGTTTACATTTTTACGTTTTATGTACACTATTACAATTCCTTTAAATCGAAATATTAAACGTTTATCATCAAAACTGAACTAGGCCTTATGTTTTAAACAACTCTCTAAAAACTTGATCGTATAACCAAGGAATTAAATCCAATTATATGTTTACAAGAAAAAACAATCTTTTCAGGCTATTAAACGTCACCCTGTTTACATGCCTGCTCACTGTACTAACAGGAGGACTAGCTCTAGCGCAGCGCGATGGTCGTGAAGCGAAAAAAGAGAAGGAAGCATTGTATGCGGATCCTCAGTGGAGAAAGGAAAATTACATCATCAACAGGGACTCTGCTGGTGCTAACCCTTACTATGCATTACAAAAGTTAATGTGGGGGAATAAGCGTTTTGTGGAGAGTAGAAGTATTCATCCAAGACAAGATGCAGATGTAATCAACGCACTTTCCAAGGGTCAAGCTCCATTCGCTACTATCGTAGGCTGCAGTGACTCTCGTGTATCCGCTGAAATTTTATTCGACCAGGGATTCGGTGACTTATTCGTAACTCGAACAGCTGGCCAGGTAATGGCACAGGCTTCTTATGGCACGATTGAATTTGCCTCTGGTGTTCTTGGAACAAAACTCATCGTTGTTTTAGGCCATACGTATTGTGGTGCGGTAGATGCTGCGATCAAGCTTCCTGAGAATCCTCCGGGGCACGTGGTTACCTTAATTAACAGCATTAAGCCTGCTACTAAGCGTTATTTTGGCGTAAGCGATAATTTACTAAACTTCGCTGTAAAGCAAAACGTAATCAATCAAGTGAATGAATTGCGAGAATTAGAGCCTATGCTTTCTCGTATGTACTACAATGGTGAGATTGTCATCGTGGGTGCTGTCTATGACCTTGAGTCAGGAAAAGTAGAGTTTTTAGAAGAGACCTTAACCGATCTACCTTCCTCTAAATTCTCTAAAAGAGACATCATGGGTCTATAAGAGTCTTTACTTTCTAGCGTCACTCTTTAGAAAGAGTGACGCTTCTTTATGTACATTAAACGCTTCTTTCACCTTTAAGCCTGTATGAAAAAATACATTTTACGATTACTTTGCTTCGTACTTCTATTCTTTGCCGGAGAGCGAGCCGTCTACAGTCAAGTGCCTGAAACTGGTAACTGGTTAATTTATTTCGGCAACCAGAATTTCGGGAACAACAAGTGGGTGTTTCACAATGAAATTCAGTACCGAAACTATAACTTCGTTGGTAACACTGAACAATTACTTATTCGTACAGGTATAGGTCGATACCTTACGGAGAACAACAATATTCTTTCTGCTGGTTATGCCTTCATTCATACACGTCCACTTGGTGAGCTAGATGGCATTTTAGATGTAGTAGAGGATCGAGCTTTCGATGAGCATCGCTTATGGCAACAGTTTTGGAGTCGCCAGAATGTAGGCCGTCTGGTTTTGATTCACCGTTATCGCTTCGAGCAGCGTTTTTTCGGAGACGATGACTTCAGAATGCGTTGGCGCTATTTCTTGGGTGCTAACTTCCCTTTAAACAAAAACAGAATGGGAGAAGATACTTGGTATTTATCGGCGTATAACGAGATATTCCTTAATTCAAACCAAGAAGATAATCCAGCTATCTTCGATCGTAACCGCCTTTATGGGGCTATCGGCTACCAGACGAGTCCGCGCCTCCGCTTTGAGGTAGGTTTTATGCGCCAAAGCACAAATAACCCTCTATTCACGCGTAATCAATTGCAATTTGTAATCTTCAACAACCTGCCTTTCGGACAGCGGTAGTTTCCGCAGAATGAGCATGTTCAGCGTGTAAAAGAGCATTACAGCTCGAGAAGGCCCACATCAGAGGCTTACTCCAAGTTGTAATGCTCTTTCTTTTAACAGCTTAGCGATTTGATCAGGGCGTACTGGTTTGGATAAATACGTGTGCATGCCCGCTTTGTATGCTTTTTCTATATCCTCTGTAAATGCATTGGCCGAAAGGCCGATGATAAAGGCATCGGGAGCTAGATTTTCTTCTCGAATTTTTTTGGTTGCCTGAAAGCCATCCATCCGTGGCATTTGAATATCCATAAAGATGACATCATAGCTATTTTCTGTAAGTTTTTCTACAGCCTCTAAACCATCGCGGGCAGTAGCGAAGGAATAGCCCAATTGGTCCATTAATAGCCGCATATATTTAAGATTGATATCATTATCCTCGACAACGAGCAGGCGGAGCGGATATTTTTCGGCCATATTCGTGAAGTCGTCTTCCTCGAAAGGTAATGGGACTTCCACTCGGGTATACTGTTCTTTCGTAGCTGCTTGAGCGAAAATACTAAACATAAAAATAGAGCCTTTTCCGAGGGTACTTTTGATATCAAGATCACCGCCCATCAGTTCGATTAAGCGTTTAGAGATCGCTAGGCCCAGCCCAGTCCCTCCCACAGAGGTATTTTGTACTTGGACGAAGGGCTCTGTCAGCTTTTTAATCTGGTTATTAGGGATCCCTATACCTGAGTCTTCTACTTCAAAGAGAAGTACGATATTTTGGCCAACGATAGGCTCAGAAGTAATCCGCAGTCGTAAAAAACCATTTGGCTTCGAAAACTTAAGCCCGTTTCCGATTAAATTCACGAGGACTTGGCGGAGTTTTTCTTTATCTGCATGGAGCGTCTCAGGTATGGTTCCGGCAATTTTAAACTCCATCTTTACCTGTTTTTCTTCGGCCTGCCGGCTAAACATACGGAAAATCCCAGCTATCTCCTCCCGAATTTGAAAGTTGGAGGGGTGCAGCTCTATCCTACCGGATTCAATTTTAGAATAATCTAATACATCGCTAATGATGTCTTTCAAGGAGATACCAGACTCTTTAATGATTTGGAGATACTGGCGCTGCTGCTCCGTGAGTGGTGTTTTTTCGAAAAGGCTGAGGACTCCCAGCAGCCCATTCATGGGCGTACGAATTTCATGACTCATGCTGGCCAAGAACGTAGATTTCGCACGAGAGG
This sequence comes from Nitritalea sp., assembly GCF_054166705.1. Lineage (NCBI taxonomy): Bacteria > Pseudomonadati > Bacteroidota > Cytophagia > Cytophagales > Cyclobacteriaceae > Nitritalea > Nitritalea sp. Next base: position 367,603 of record NZ_JBSZCV010000015.1, on the reverse strand, counting down.
CCTGTTCAGCAGCTTCCATTGCCTCACGAAGGCCCTTTTCCCAAAGTTTTTGGCCGGTGATGTCACGTGCCATGCTGATGACATGGTTCGCATCGAGCATAAAAAATCGCGTTTCAAAAATTCTTTTGCCGATAGGCAGATCAGACTCTAACTCGAAGGTCTGAAGCTTACCCGTTTTTAAGGTCTTTTTAAAGGTGTGCATCACCTTTTCATTTAATGGGGAGGGCAATACTTCTCGGATACTTTTACCTAAACTCTTCTCGGCGGGCGATAACAAAAGCGACTCGTCTTGCACATAATAATCGATGAATACGGCGTCTTGGTCATAGATAAAAATGATGTCGGGCAGGGCATGAAGCACTGAGCGAAGGCGCTCTTCACCTAATTTCATCGCCTCCTCTACAGCATATCTAGAGGAAATATCTGAGCAGAGTCCTACCACACCTGTAAAGGCCCCTTCCTCATTATAGAGAATACGCTCGAAGGTACGCGCACGGCGCACACTTCCATCTTTATGACGAATAAAAAACTCATAGGTCAGAGACTCCTTCCTCTCCTTAATCGCCTGCTGAAACACTTGGCCATAGTCTTCCACTGTCGTATCGTCTAGGTAATCTTTAAAGCCAAGCATAAACTCAGTCTGTGTATAGCCAAAGATTTCTTTGACCTCTTCCCCTACACCAGTGAATTTAAAATATTGATTCTGAAAATAGATGAACCCTTTAGACTCTTGCAGCAGTAGCCGCTGCTTTTCAAATAAATCATTAATCTCTGCTGCGTTTTCTGATAGTAAGCGGGCATTTTTCTCTAAATTTTTTACCCAAAAATAGATCAGTAAAGAAAAGAGCACGACGAGCACAACAAAACCTAAAAACGTAGCCCAGTACCCTCTGTAGATGCCTGCTACTACGCCCTGATGCGGCTGGAAAAACACAAGCCCCATCTGATCGACTAGAGGATATAAACGAAAGGGATAACTGTGCGCCGTACCGCTAATTTGACTATCGGGGGTAGATAAAATGCCAACTTGAGAGACGCGAAGACCACTTGATTGATTGGAAAAAATCACTTGTTGCAGATCATCAGAAAAGACATAATCCTCTAGCTCATCATCAGAAAGCCCTCCTTGAGCCGAATAAAAATGACCATTTTTAAAAAAGATCTTGTATCCCGAAGAGATGTAAAAGGACTTCAGCTGCTGCCGAATAAAATTACGAACACTTACGCGTGCCTCTAAGCGAACAGGTAGCATTTGATGATCTACTAAAACTGTTTTCCCAGAGGCAGGCGGTAAAACGCTTACATTTTTTACATAAAAGTTATTTTGCGCATCAAAAAAATACAGATACTTATCCTGTCTTACATGTAAAATAAGGGAGTCGACCAGATCGTAATGTGAAGTCAATACTCTTCGCAAACGCCTTTCTAACAGCCGGCGCTCCCGGTCATTATCACCTAAGCTACCTTCATCAAGCATGCTGAGTACAAACTGCATGTCCTCATAAAAATTCCCAAATTCCTTCTCTAGCTCATTTGCTGCCAGCTCTACTTGCTTCCGGTAAACCTGCCCTGTGCTGGAGGTATTATTTTCATAAAGTGATTGATAAAAAGTAAATGCCAGGTAGAACGTGAGCAAAAGCACCAGTCCCACTAGTGCTCCGAAGATAAAATTTCCCGCTTTGCTATTTTCTATCACCTTCCTCTTCATAGGGCGCGAAGCTCAAGTACAAACCAATTTAACTTCTCTAAAGGTACTTTTATAACCTCAAACTGCTTATCCTCCATGGTAAATACATCGACTTCAGCACCTTTCTTAAATAAGGTTTCTGCAAGAAGTCGAACCTCAAGTTGTTTACTTTGGAAAAGATTATACGCCTCAGGACGAAAGCTGTCGCGTATGACCGGTTGAATATAGGAGTAATTACGTATTGGCGGTAGGCTAAACATTTCAACGGCAGAGTCTTTTCCTGCCACTAAAACGCCATTTCGATCTACGATGAGTAAAAGCTCATCTGTAGCTCGCAAATAATTTTCGATAATAGTAGAGATGGTGATATCGGCTCCCAGTACAAAGAGCAGCTCCTCACCTCGATAAACAGGGTGTAAGAGGCTCACCATCCACCCCTTGCCGACAGGATCCACGTAGGCCTCCTGAATCCAAACAGGGCCTTTTTCAGGATTATTCAACTCATCCGCCATATAATAGAAATTATAGGTGGTGACATCTAACTCCGCGGTTAGCATGGACTGCGCTTCATAAGGCGGATAAAGTCGATTAATCTGATACTTGGAGTTCAGGTACACCTGAGTGACCAGAGGACTATCCTTTAGCATATTTTTAAAGTGCCTGTCCAGGCGTTCCGTTTGCGCCAGCAACTCAAAACTGCGGATTTTATCCCGGGCTAGTGCCGAAACATAAAGTGAACTTTCCGAAGTATCTGCTCGGGGTAAGGTATTAAAATAATGCTTTCCCAAGTCATACTTCACGCGTAACTCTTGTTCTGAAAATGGAGGCGCATTTTCTATTACTTCCTCCGCTACTAAGGATAAACCCACCATCGCACGCTCCAGCTCGATAAGCTGCGTATAAAAAGACGCTGCAAATCTTTCTGCCGCCGAGACCTCCTCCTGCTTTTCCCCCGGATTACATGCTACAAGAATTAGAAAAAGAAACCAACCGAAATACCAACAACTTAATCGCATAATTTCATAACAAATGACTAAATCTAGCCATTTTCTAATTGAAATCGAAGTTTTTCTCCCATTACCTCAAAATTATTTTTCACGGCATCTAAAAAAGGTGCTGCCAGGAAGCCTTCTAGCTCTTTTTCCTCTAAAATATCCAGCTCGGACACCTTATACGTTTGCTCTAAGGGGCCTAGCTCATACTTGATGATGTATTTATTGTTCCAGGAAAAGATGCTGATCCGGATATCGTCCTGCGTGAATTCTTTTACTACGCGCATACTTACGGTTTCTTTACTTCTGAAGAAAAGGATATTTCTGATTTTAAACTCGCAGACACGGAGCAGTACTTGTCCACCGAGAGACGCACCACCTTTTCGAACTCCTCAGCCGTCGCATCTGGCGACACTAACACGAAATGCATGTGGATCTTTTCATAATAGGCAGGAATGCCCTCATGCCGCTCTCCCTTTACCTGAACAGAAAAATCTGTAATCTCCCGCCGCTTCTTGCGCATCATGAGTACCGCATCCACTGAGGCACAGCCCCCTACTGCAGAAAGCAAAAGATCCATCGGGCTCTGGGCCTGTTTTTCCTCAGGTGCCAACATATCGATGGGTACACGGATACCTTGATCGTTTTTTGCCTCATAGGCATAGTCCGACTGCATACGGACCTCCACTTGTCTTGTCGCCATAATTTTTTTTCTCTAAAAAAGGCCTCGAAGAAAATCCCCGAGGCCTTGAAATTATCTTACATATTTCTGCGGTACTGACCTCCGACCTCATAAAGTGCCTGGGTCAGCTGACCTAGAGAACAGTACTTCGCTGCCTCCATGAGTCCCTCGAAGATATTCTGGTTTTGAACAGCGCGGTGGCGTAATTCGTTCAGCATCTCCTCCGCCTGCTCCTTATTCCGCTGATGCAGAAAGCCTAACATCTCGATCTGATACTCCTTTTCCTCCTTATGAGCCCGAATCACTTCACCCGGTATCACCGTAGGAGAACCCTCAGCGCTCAAGAACGTATTGACCCCGATAATCGGATACTCTCCCGTGTGCTTAAGCGTCTCGTAATACAAGCTTTCCTCTTGGATTTTACCACGCTGATACATGGTCTCCATAGCACCTAAAACCCCACCACGCTCCGTTAGGCGATCGAATTCCGTATACACCGCCTCTTCCACTAGGTCGGTAAGCTCCTCGATAATAAAGGCCCCCTGAAGTGGATTTTCATTTTTAGCTAGGCCCAGCTCTTTATTGATAATAAGCTGTATCGCCATCGCACGACGGACCGAAGCCTCCGTAGGCGTCGTAATGGCCTCATCGTAAGCATTGGTATGCAGCGAGTTACAGTTGTCATAAATCGCATACAAGGCCTGCAGCGTGGTGCGAATATCATTAAAATCGATTTCCTGTGCGTGTAGCGAGCGCCCAGAGGTCTGGATATGGTACTTGAGCATTTGGCTACGCTCATTTGCCCCATATTTTAGCTTCATGGCTTTCGCCCAAATTCTCCTGGCCACACGCCCGATCACCGCATACTCCGGATCGATCCCATTCGAGAAAAAGAAGGATAGGTTCGGCGCGAACTTATTAATATCCATCCCGCGCGACGCATAATACTCCACGAAGGTAAAGCCATTCGAAAGCGTCAGTGCCAACTGGGTAATCGGGTTCGCCCCAGCCTCTGCGATATGGTATCCTGAAATGGATACGGAATAAAAATTACGGATGGCATGATCGATAAAATACTGCTGCATATCCCCCATTACGCGGAGTGAAAACTCCGTGGAAAAAATACAGGTATTTTGCGCCTGATCCTCCTTTAAAATGTCTGCTTGAACGGTTCCACGCACCTTCGCCATCGTCTCAGCCTTGATTTTCGCGTACACCTCGGCAGGCAACACCTGATCCCCGGTCACCCCTAACAGGAACAAACCTAAACCATCGTGCCCTTCTGGAATGGTAGCATTATAGCGTGGCCGCGGGACGCCTTTCTCTGCATAAATCGTCGCTATCTTCGCCTCCACTTCTGCCTCCAGGCCATTGGCATGGATATAAAGCTCACACTGCTGATCGATGGCCGCATTCATGAAAAATGCCGTCATTGCCGCCGCAGGGCCATTGATGGTCATGGACACGGAGGTGCTGGCCGCACAAAGGTCAAAACCACTGTACAGCTTTTTGGCATCATCGAGACAGCTAACATTTACTCCAGAATTACCGATTTTTCCGTAGATATCCGGACGATAATCAGGATCCTCTCCATAGAGGGTTACAGAGTCGAAAGCCGTCGACAAGCGCTTGGCAGGCATGCCCTTCGATACATAATGGAAACGCTTATTGGTCCGCTCAGGACCCCCTTCCCCTGCGAACATACGCGTGGGATCTTCTCCTTCCCGCTTAAAAGGGAAGACGCCTGCGGCAAAGGGAAACTTGCCCGGTACATTTTCTGTCAGCCCCCACTTCAGCAGGTCGCCCCAAGCTTCGTAGCGCGGAAGCACCACCTTCGGAATGTGGCTACCCGCTAAACTTTTCGTGTAGGTCTGTACTTTAATTTCTTTATCACGTACCTGGAAAACGTAAAAATCGTCCGAGTAACGCGCCTTTTCTGTGTCCCACTCCTCTAGCCATTTTTTGTTCTTAGGGTCTAGGTTGAGCTCGACCTGTGCATATACCTCCTGAAGCTCTTTCACCAGGCGATCAGAATCCGCTACGCCGGAGTGCTGAATGGTCTCGATACTTTTATGGATACTGTATAGCTTTTGAGCTACTTCTTTCTGCTCCTCTACCCACTGCCCATACTTCCGGTTCGTCTCGGAAATCTCGGAGAGGTACCGGGTACGTGCCGGCGGAATGATATAAATTTTTTCGGACATCTCGTTGCTCACCTGAAAGCTAGTCTGAAGAGGAGCGCCCGTTTTGGCCACCACAGTCTCCATCAGCGCACGATACAGGTGATTCATGCCCGGATCATTAAACTGAGAGGCGATGGTTCCATAGACAGGAAGCTCCTCGTCTGGAGTGTCCCAAAGGTTATGATTGCGCTTATACTGTTTTTTCACATCACGGATCGCATCGAGTGCTCCGCGCTTGTCGAATTTATTTAGCGCGATGACGTCGGCGAAATCCAACATATCGATTTTTTCCAGCTGCGTGGCTGCTCCATATTCTGGCGTCATCACGTAGAGGGAAAGATCAGAGTGTTCGATAATTTCCGTATCTGACTGCCCGATGCCGGATGTTTCAAGTATGATCAAATCGAAATTTGCAGCCTTCACCACATCTACTGCATCCTGCACATACTTAGATAGCGCTAGGTTGGACTGCCGTGTCGCCAGAGAGCGCATGTACACGCGGGGATGATTTATGGCATTCATGCGGATTCTATCCCCCAAAAGTGCCCCTCCTGTTTTACGCTTGGAAGGGTCCACTGATATGATCGCCAGATGCTTGTCTTCGAAATCCAACAAAAAGCGACGTACTAGTTCATCTACCAAAGAAGACTTCCCTGCTCCGCCGGTACCTGTGATGCCCAGGACAGGCGTTTTCGCAGCCTTAGCTGCCTCGCGTACCTGCTTTAAAAGGGCAGCAGACTGTTCCGGAAAATTCTCCGCAGCAGAAATAAGGCGTGCGATTCGGACCTTGTCCTCCTTTTGCGGCAGCGCCGCTAAATCCTGCACCTGATCTCCCACAGGGAAATCCGCCGTCTGCACCAGGTGATTAATCATGCCCTGAAGCCCCATGGAGCGGCCATCATCGGGAGAGTAAATACGCGCGATGCCATAGGCATGCAACTCCTCGATTTCGGTGGGCAAAATCGTGCCTCCACCACCACCAAAAAGCCGGATATGAGCGGCGCCTCTCTCCTGTAGTAAGTCAAACATATACTTGAAATACTCCACATGCCCTCCCTGATAGGAGGTGATAGCGATGGCCTGCACATCTTCCTGGATGGCACAGTCCACGATCTCCTGCACCGAGCGGTTATGCCCTAGGTGAATGACCTCACAGCCAGTCGCTTGGATGATTCGCCGCATGATGTTTATCGCAGCGTCGTGGCCATCAAAAAGCGAGGCCGCTGTCACAATTCGGATGTGATTTTTGGGTTTATAGATTTCTTGCGTCACTGTATGATAAAGCTATATTTTTCTTAGATGCCCCCGTAAGTGGGGAGCCTGCCGGCTATCTTGCGAATATAAGCAATTTATGCTTAGAGAGAAACCCCTCCTACAGAAAGCTAGCAAAAGATTATTCCGCTCGCACTTGTTTTAGGTGTAAACTAAAAATATTCTGAAAGAAAACGCAGCTTAAAGTAGATAAATAAACGGCTGTATAGACATCGATAGAGCGGCCGTATAACTTGCGCCCCGGCGCAAAAAAAAATGGAGGACTCACTCCTAAAGAGCAAGTACCTCCATTCTAGTACTTTAGTCCCTTATTTAACGAAACGTATACTTATAAGAACCAAATCGGGCTACGATTTCCCGCTCCAGGTTTTCCCGATGGTCGGGGTGTGCGATTTCCATCAAGGCATAGGCGCGCTGGCGTAAGTTTTTACCATACAAGTAGGCCACACCATATTCTGTCACCACATAGTGCATGTGTGCCCGTGTAGTCACTACCCCCGCCCCTGTACGCAGGAATGGATTGATCTTACTCTCCCCTTTCCGTGTAGTCGAAGCAAGCGCCATGATGGGCTTCCCGCCTTTCGATAGGGCCGCGCCGCGCATAAAATCCATCTGCCCGCCGACTCCAGAATAATGATAGCTCCCGATGGAGTCTGCACATACTTGGCCCGTAAGATCTAGCTCCAAGCAGGAGTTGATGGAAACTACTTTCGGATTTTTACGGATTACGGAGGTGTCGTTTACATAGGCTGCCTCCTGAAAAGAAAAGAGTGGATTATCGTGAAGGAAATTATAAAGTTCGCGATTGCCGATGGCAAAGGCAGTGACGACCTTACCGGGATGCTTTTTCTTATATGCATTCGTCACCACGCCCGACTGGATGAGCGGAAGTAGGCCATTGGAGAACATTTCAGTATGAATACCCAGGTCTTTATGCTGGGAAAGTGCACGTAAGGTCGCGTCCGGGATACCGCCGATGCCCATCTGTAGGGTGGAGCGATCTTCGATCAACTCGGCGATGTAGGCCCCTATTTTTTCCTCTTTTTCACTTATTTTTTGGCTATAATCTACCTCTGGAAGCGATTCGTCGATCTCCACAAAGGCATGTATGCGACTCATGTGAATATGGCCAGCCCCATGGGTACGCGGCATCTGCTTGTTGACCTGCGCCAAAACGATTTTAGCTGTTTCCACGGCAGGGATGGCGATATCCGCTGACACCCCCAAGCTGCAGTAGCCATGCTGATCTGGTTCCGAAACGTGAACGATGGCCACATCCGGCTCCAATATACCGGAACGGAACAGCTGCCCGATCTCACTCAAGAAAACCGGCACATAGCCACCTTGTGCACTATTAACCGCCTGGCGGACATTTTCAGAGACGAATAGAGAATTTATAAAGAAGGCATCATTTTGTTTTACTTCCGTAAGTGGCATTGCTCCTAAGGTGGAAATGGAGACGATTTCGACTCCTTTAAGCTCGGCACTTCGGGCAGCGAGGGCGCGAAGTAAATGATGCGGGGTAGCAGCACTTCCATGAATAAAGACACGATCTCCCGACTTGATCGAGGCCACCACATGTGCGGCTTCTGTAAAAATAGCAGACATATACAGTTGATTTTACACACGAATAAAAATAACAAAACACCATGAAACGCGCCTTAAGTGACACCATCAGGTACTCTCGAAAACGAAGTAATCCCTAAAGAGTTTCCATTTTGTAGCCTTCACACATCTCCTGTAGTTTCTTTGGCGGAGAAAAGAAGGTAAAAAGAACCAATCTAGATGAAGCCTCCGTTAAGTATGGAAACTAATCGGGCGCTCTGCTGTTATTTTTGTACTTTTGGAACGGCGCAGGCCGACTCAACCTATTTTAAAAAAACCTAAAGGCTATTCATGAAAAAAATCGCGGTTTTTACCTCTGGGGGTGATGCTCCCGGAATGAACGCTTGTATCCGCGCCGTAGTCCGTACGGCGATTTACCATGGCATCGAAGTCTATGGTATAAATTATGGCTACGAGGGCATGATGAAAGGCAATATCAAAAGAATGCAGTCTCACTCCGTAAGCAATATTATCCAGCGCGGCGGAACGATCTTGAAGTCAGCACGGAGTGAGGACTTTAGAACGGCCGAGGGGCGCCGTATCGCCTATTCGAACCTTCAAGCGCAGGGCATCGAAGGGCTTATTGCCATCGGCGGGGATGGAACGTTTACAGGGGCTAAAATCTTTCATGAGGAATACGGCATTCCTGTGGTGGGCTGCCCAGGAACGATCGATAATGATATTTATGGCACCGACTACACCATCGGTTTCGATACGGCAGTGAACACGGCACTGGAAGCCATCGATAAAATTCGCGACACGGCGGCGGCACACGATCGGATCTTTTTTATCGAAGTGATGGGACGAGATTCAGGCTACATCGCCGTGGAGTGTGGTATAGGAGGGGGTGCAGAATTTGTGCTCGTCCCTGAACAAAAAACGGAATTGAAGGCACTCATTAAAACATTTAAAAACCTGCGCAAATCGAAAAGCTCCAGCATCATCGTGGTAGCAGAAGGCGATGACGCTGGCTCTGCTGAACAGATCATGCAGGAAGTAAAGACCTCCATTAACGACCCTGAAAAAGAGTTTAAAGTAACCACTCTCGGCCATATTCAGCGCGGCGGAAACCCTACAGCCCGAGATCGTGTTTTAGGTTCTAGATGTGGCATGGCCGCAGTAGAGGGCCTTCTTCAGGGACAAAAACGTGTGATGGCAGGGGTAGTAAATGGGGAGGTGTGTTACACAGACTTCCACGACTGTATCACGAAGAAGAAAGTTCTAAAAGACGATCACCTAAAGTTAATCGAAATCTTGAGCATCTAATTTATGGGGTTTTTACCGATTATGATTGTGGTAGGCGGCGCCTCCTTGCTGTTTATCTTAACGGTACGTATTTATCTGGCACAGCGGAATAAGACGCTAGAGGAGTTAGAGCTGCAGATGAGCGCTGCCGCGCGAAGCCTACGCTTCACCCAGCTCTATGGAGAGACGCAGCATCCTTCTGGTTTTTTCCCTTCCCTAAAGACGGATAAAAAAAATAGCTTTGATCAGGCGCTCCTCGCGCAATTTACGCAAGCGCACAAAACCTACCAACTGGAGGTTCGGGCCTACAATAAATTGGTCAAAAAACGCCCTTACAGCTTCGTGGCTAAAATTTTTGGTTTTCGGGCACGTCCGCAGTTCGCGTAAATGGCCCTTTTATCAGGTATGGGCAGCACTCCTTACGCGGGTGCTGCCATTTGTTGTTCGATAAACCTAAAAATTTCCTCGAATGCGTCCGGATGAAACCACCGGGTGTCTGGATCGCGACGAAACCAGGTAAGCTGCCGCTTGGCATACCTACGCGAATTTCTTTTTAGTAGACGCACAGCTTCCTCATAAGGATATTGACCGTCTAGGTATGCAAAGAGCTCCGTATATCCTACTGTTTGCAGCGCGTTTAAGCTCCGAAAAGGATAGAGTGCCTCCACCTCACGTAAGAGTCCCGCTTCTAGCATCAGGTCCATGCGCTGGTCGATCCGTGCATACAACTCCTCACGCGGACGCTCTAAGCCGATTTTAATGGTGCGAAAAGGCCGCTCGGGCAGTTGCTTCTGGCGAAAGCCAGAATAGGGAAGTCCGGTTCCCCAGCAGACTTCAAGCGCCCGCATGAGGCGCTGGGGATTCTGCATATCTACTTCTGCCGCATATGTGGGGTCCAGCTCGCGTAGCTCCTGCTGCAGGACAGCGATCCCTCCCGACTGAAAAAGCTGTTGGGCCTGTTCTCGAAAATGAGGAGGTACGGCTGGAATCGGATCGAATCCCTTCGTGATGGCATCGACATAAAGTCCTGAGCCACCCGTAAGCAGCAAAACCTTCTCCTGTTTGTAATAAGCATCCATAAAATTTAGGACTTCTTTTTCAAACAAATTCACGTCGTACGCGTCATGTATAGACTTGTGATCTACGAAATAATGCGTTACTTTCAGGCGTTCCTCGGGAGAAGGTTTCGCGGTACCGATTTCCATTTCCTGAAAAAACTGCCTACTGTCGGCGGAAAGTATGGGAACACGAAGTTTTTCAGCCAATGCGATGCATAGGGATGTTTTGCCTACAGCAGTAGGCCCCACCACCGTGATGAGTATCGGCTTTAAAGTTTTATTGAGGACATCATCTTTCATGGGGATAAATTTATAGAATAAATGGACGGCCAAACAAAAAAAATACTCATAGTAGACGACAACCTACTTAATCGAAAGGTTTTCGAACATATCGTCGGCCAGCTATACGAAATTCGCTCAGCTGAAGATGGGCAGCAGGCCATCGACTTGCTACGAGTAGAGAAAGTAGATCTTGTCCTCATGGATATACAGATGCCCGTGATGGATGGCATTACAGCGCTGGGTGTTATACAGAAGGAGCAGTTAACCGAATGCCCTATTATTGCCGTATCTGCATTCGCTGACGAGACGGATAAGGCCTATTTCTTGTCCACTGGCTTCCATGACTTTATACCCAAGCCGGTAAAGCCGAAAGTACTTTTAGAGTGTATCGCATTTCACTTGGCTCCAGCGGAGGAGTTAATTCAAAGGAGGGAAGAAAATTTAAGTAGTGCGCATGCAGTGGTACTGGATGAAAAAGTTTGGCAGCAACTTTTAAAATACAATACCGAGCAAAATATCCGGATGGTGTATTTTGATTTTATCGATGAATGTGAACGTCTACTGGTCGATATCGAAGAGGCATGTGTGCGGGAAGAATTTTTAGTAATCGGAGAAAAGCTCCACATCATTAAAGGAAATTCAGGAACACTGGGGGCCACAGATATTTTTATTTTCACGAAAGATTTTGAAAATAGTATTAAAAAAGGCATTTTTGACAAGGTGAGTGCCCAAACAGACCGTCTGAAAGAGAAGGTACAGCACTTTAAACAGCATTTATTAAGCACACAAAACCAAGCATCTACGTAAATGGAAAGTAAAAGAATTTTAGTAGCCGAGGATAGTTCCGTTATCATTAACCTTACTAAAAATGTTCTGGCCTTCGAAAAGTATCACATCACCGCCGTAAAAAATGGTGCGCAAGTTTTAAAAAAGCTTGAGAATGAAGACTTCGATCTTATTCTAATGGATATTAACATGCCTATCATGGATGGAATTTCTTGTACGCAGGAAATACGAAAATTAGGTAAGCCAGAAAAATCTCAAATTCCTATCGTAGCCATAACAGGAAATTATAAAAACTACACCTTGGATGACTTTAAAGCTGCTGGGCTGGATGACTATATCCAAAAACCACTCGACTATGATCTGCTGCTCGCCACGGTGAAGAAACACTTGACCAAATAAATTTCTTCATGCCCGTACGGTATACCAAAGCCTACCTAGATAAATTAGAAAGTATTTTTGCCGCTTCTGCCTATCATCTCCGGTATGAAAAAGGAAGCTTTAAATCGGGGTATTGTATCTTGAACGAAAACAAGATTGTGATCGTTAACAAGTATTATACGCTAGAGGGAAAAATAAATACGCTACTGGATATCTTAAAGGAGTTAGATCTAGATCCTGCTACCGTGACAGATAAAAAAATGCAGGCTTTTCTTTCTGAAATCAAACAAACTGTACTGAAACTTTGAAGATTACATTTTTAGGGACGGGAACCTCTCAAGGGGTTCCCGTTATTACCTGTGACTGTCCGGTCTGCAGCTCCCTAGACTTCCGCGATAAGCGCCTCAGAAGCTCCTTACTGCTGGAGGTCCAAGGAAAAACACTTGTGATCGATACAGGGCCCGATTTTCGGCAGCAGATGCTGCAAAACCGCGTGCAACAATTAGATGCCGTACTTTTTACGCATGCTCATAAAGACCATACAGCAGGAATGGATGATATCCGCTCGTTTAATTTTAAGCAAAAGCAAGACATGCCCATTTTTGCTACTGCGGATGTGTTAAAACAAATTCAACGCGAGTTCGCCTATGTGTTCGAGGCGATTAAATACCCCGGCGTCCCGTCTGTAGCCCCTGAAACGATCGATGAAGCCCCTTTTTTGGCCGCAGGCGTACCCATCACACCGATCGAGGTCATGCACTATAAACTGCCCGTGAAGGCCTTTCGAATCGGAGACTTCACCTACATCACAGATGCTAACTATATCTCAGAGAAGGAATTAAAAAAAGTCAGGGGCAGTAAAGTTCTCGTGGTGAATGCCTTACAGCGTACTCCGCATATCTCCCACTTTACCTTAACAGAGGCACTCGCGCTGGTAGAAGATCTCGAGGTGGAGCAAGCTTACTTCACCCATATTTCCCATAAACTGGGCACCCATCGAGAGGTGGAAGCCATGCTGCCTCCACACGTACGCCTTGCCTACGATGGGCTCAGCGTTTCAATCCCCTAAGCATGCACTTCAACCGCTATTTTCTAGAATTTCTCGTGCCGGAGCTGCGAGAAATTCTCGTCGGACAACAGATAAACGCTTGTTTTTCCCAAAACAAAGATGAACTGATCATCGGCACAGGCGGTCCTTCTGGGGAGCGCTTTATCCGCGCTAATTTTCTGCCGAGTGTGGCGTGTATGGACTTTCCCGACACCTTCCATCGAGGAAAACGTAATACCATCAACTTATTTTCTCCTTTGCTGGAAAAAAACATCGAAGATGTAGCGGCCATGCCGCATGAGCGGGCCTTTCAACTGCTACTTAGTGGGGGATCGGTGCTCCTTTTTAAGCTTCACGGCACCCGGGCTAATGTACTCTTTTTCGAGTCCGCCGACGCTCCCGCCGCGCAGCTACTCTTCCGCAATGAGCTAAAAGAGGACCATGAGGTTCCTCTACACCATTTTTCAAAGGAATTAGACCTAAGCAGGGAACATTTTAATGCTTTAGGTGGCCATGCGGGCCAGTTTTTGCCCACTCTGGGCAAAATCCCTCGCCAGTGGCTAAAAGAAAGAGGATATCCAGACGCTTCTGTCGATGAAAAATGGGAGCTCCTCCAGGAGCTGTTAGATATGCTTAGCGTGCCGCTCTTTAGCATTATGCAGGAGCATGAAGACTTTGTGCTTAGCATGCTGCCTGTGGAAAAACCCTTATTTCAGACCAGTGAGGCCCTCGAGGCCTGCCGCATGCTTTTTAAGTATCGGGTAGCCATTCGCGCCTTCGAAAAAGAACGGGGGCAGTGGATCAAACATTTTCAGGGTCAAAACAAAAAGTCGCAGGCCTACATCGCCAAAAATAGACAGCGCCTGAAGGAACTGGTGGAAGGGCGCTCCCCTCAAGAAGAAGCCGACGTACTAATGGCTAATTTACACCAGCTTAGCGGAAACGAGACCGAAGTGCGCTTGTTTAACTTTTATAGCGGACAGGAAGAGGTCTTTAAGCTTAAGCAAGGCCTGAGTCCCCAAAAACAAGCCGAGCTCAGATACAAAAAAGCAAAAAACCGCCGCCTGGAAATCGCACAAATCGAACAGCATGTCAGCGATAAAGAGGAGCTTATCGCGCAGAACGACCTGTTTATAGAACAGCTCGAGCAGCTGGAAGATTACCGTAGCCTAAAGGCCTTTCTAAAGGACAATCAGCTCGGAAGCCAGCAGCGGGAGCAGGCGGAAAGTGTCCCTTTCAAGCGCTTCGAGCATCAGGGATTTGAAATTTTAGTAGGGAAATCAGCTAAAGCCAATGACGAACTGCTGCGCCGCTATGCTTGGAAGGAAGATTTATGGCTCCATGCCAAAGACGTGAGCGGCTCCCATGTACTCATTAAGGCCCGTTCTGGCCTTAATTTCCCTAAAGATGTACTCGAATATGCAGCTGGACTGGCAGCATATTACTCTAAATACAAGCAGGAAAGCCTCGCACCGATCGCTTACACGCCAGCCAAATACGTACATAAGGTAAAGGGCAGTGCCCCAGGAGCTGTCAGGGTAGACCGAGAAAAGGTGATCCTCGTACAGCCTCTCTCTCCCCAATGAGCCTCTGGTAAGAGCGCGCAACAGCTAAAGCTCCTGCACTACCTGTTTTTCCGAAACAGCGCCGTAAGTGTCTCGCTAATCCCTTCAAAAGAAGCTGCCCTATCGCCAAGGGACGGGTCACTTAGGGCTTGGAAATCCGTATTACCCACTCCACGCTGCATCGGATAAACGAGCAAGTAAGAGAAATTAGTAAAATAACTATTTAGATAGTAGGGTATCTTCGCCATGGCAGCATGATATGAAATCTTTTCCTTTCGACTCATAATAAGTACCAGCTGATCATTATCTTTCAATTCTCGCGAGAGGATTAAAAAATCTTCCCAATTGGTAAAAGGCTTATAGCTTGCTTCGATGGGATTAGATTTTTGGATGGTACGAATAACCTTAAATGCGGCTTCTGTCCCGTAAAATACGATTGGAGAACCGGAGTTTTTGCTAATATTCCATATTTTCACTAACCAAAAAGGAAAACCGATTTCTCGCTCCACATTTCCTGGAAGTACCACACAAAGTCGCTTAATCGTGCTAAGAGGCTGCGCGGGCTTATAAATAAAAGTAGTCGTATTGCATTTAGTCAGAATCCCTTTTGTCAGGTGCCCTAAAAAAGAATCCGATATTCCCTTTTTCACGTGAAGCCCTAGGATCAGATCCGTGATGGCATGCTCTTTAACGACGCTATTAATTCCATTCACGATATTTAGATCGTACCGCAATAATTCCCTCAACTTATTATCAGAGGCGGCAGCTGTCCTTACCGCCTGTTCTAAAATTTTCCGTGCATTTTTTATCGGTAAATCCTCCTCGTCATTGTTATTCACAACACTTAATGCATACAAACCTGAGGTATTTTTCTTCGACTTAATCAGCAAGCCTAAGTTGACCAGCTCTTCGGTCGTTTCTTGGTTACTGACTGGAATCAGGATACGTTCTTTTTCCTCCGTAGCTTCATTTTCTTCAGCATCTACTTCTTGCAGAGCGATATTACGTGCCCCTTTTTGGGCCACAAAGCTCGCAATGGTACAGGTAACTAAAATCATTAAAATCGTCCCATTTAAGATGCTTTCGTTAAGTAAGCGAATAGGATTCCCCGCCTCATCTGTACCTAAGATGATATTAAACCCAACCAACACCGCAGCTAAAGTAGCTGCTGCCTGCGCATTACTTAAGCCAAAGATCAGATGACGTTCATCAACAGAAAATTTAAATACTTTTTGCGTAGCAAAGGCCGCCAAGAACTTCGATAAAGTAGCTACCAAGATCATCATTGTCCCCACTTTAATCGTTTCTACGTCCTTAAAAAACGCTTTGTAGTCGATTAACATGCCGACACCTATTAAGAAAAAAGGAATAAAGATCGCATTTCCTACAAACTCAATGCGGTTCATCAAAGGGGAAGTATGTGGAATGAGGCGATTTAATGCCAATCCGGATAAAAACGCCCCGATAATCGCTTCGATGCCAGCTAGTTCGGCTAAAACGGCACCTAAAAAGACCATAACAAGTACAAAAATATACTGTGCCACGCTATCATCTACTTTTTTAAAAAACCAGCGTGCCAGTAAGGGAAATAAAAAGATAATGATACTAGAAAAAACGATAAGCGCGATACCTAGTCGCCCCCAGAAGTAGCCATCTACCTCACCGGCACTCATGCCGACAATGACAGCCAAAACAAGTAAGGCCAGCGTATCGGTAATCATCGTTCCGCCAACGGTCACATTGACAGCCTTATTTTTGGCCACCCCTAACTTACTAATCAGCGGATAAGCGATGAGCGTATGAGATGCAAACATACTCGCTAAGAGTACAGATGTTGGTAGCGAGAAAGCAAACAGAAAATAGGACACAGAGGTCCCTAAAACCATGGGAATCAGAAAGGTGAATAAGCCAAACACGAGGGATTTGTTAACATTTTTCTTAAAATCCATCAAATCGATTTCCAGTCCAGCTAAAAACATGATGTAGAGAAGCCCCGCCGTCCCGGATAAAATAATGCTACTGTCACGATCCAGCAAGTAGAACCCATTCGGACCCACGATGGCACCCGCGATAATGAGTCCCAGCAGAGGCGGAATTTTAATCTTTTGAAGCAGTAAGGGCGCTACCAGGATGATAATTAAAATAATCAAAAAGCGCAGCACAGGGTTGCTTAACGGCAGCGAAGTGTCGTAAATATCCGCAAGTAAAAGCATACATTCGATTTAGTAGGAAAAATAAGAAAAAAATCTCTCTAGCGCAATTCACTCTCGCGAGGAGCAAAATACAAGTCTATTTCGGGTCGCCCCAAACTAATTTTATTAAAGCCATTTACTAAAACCACAGTACCGGCAATGCCTATTCCTCCCCCGACATAAAGCAGCGTTTCCCCCGCCCGGGGCCGGGTGCCTAATAGCTGCCCACCCAGGATAGTGACAGAGTAACCTAGCGTGGCCACTAAAATACCCGCTTTTAACTGCCGTTTGGCTTGGTACAAGCGCATATCCGTCTCATACTGTCTTATCTCCAGACGAGAAAGCGCACGAACCAAAGAGTCCGAGCGAGTGAGCAGGCCCGTGGAGACAGGGCTTTCTTGTAACAGTTCGCTTTGTTTTTGCGCATGCGCAAAGCATCCAAGGCAGAGAAATAACAGGGTACACAGAAACACCTTCATCTTATTCAGTTTATTGATTTACCCAGTTTTTAAACCCGGAAACACGCTCGCGAGATACCACGAGCTGCTCGCCATCTGCTGTTCCAACACCAATTTTCAGACGTCCATTTTCGAAAGGGCTTATGACATTTAGTGCCCCGATGTGTACGATGGTATTGCGACTGATACGGTAAAAAACAGCAGGATCTAAATTTTTTTCCAACTCACTCAATGACTCGTCTACTAGGTACCGTTGACCGCCATCTCGAGTTACTAAATACGTTATTCCTGCCTTGGAATGGAAAAAGGAAACATCCTGTGCCCAAACAAAATGCATTTTTTTACCTACATGCACTAAAAAACGAGATTTATAGGTTGGCGGAGGCGGAGCAAGCACCTCCTGAATCATTTGCTTCAGTTGTTCAGGATCAGCAATAGCATTTTCAGAGGCTGACACAGCTTTTTGCCGTACGATAGGCGCGAATTTATCCAAGGCACGAATCAATTTCCGCTCTTCTATAGGCTTTAGTAGATAATCGATGCAGTAGTGTTCAAAGGCCTCAAGGGCATGTTGATCGTAGGCAGTGACAAAGATAATCGGTGTTAGCAGCCGATGCTTTCGTAGAGTATGAAAACTGTGTCCATCCGCTAAATGGATATCGCAGAAAATGAGGTCTATCTCTGTGTGGGCGGATAGCAGTTGGTCAAACTCTTCATTACTCTGCGCCAAACCACAAAATTCCGCTTCTGGCCGCAGCTTGGAAATAAGCTGCTGAAGTCTTTTAGCAGCTAAAGGCTCATCCTCTATAAGTAAGATTTTCATGGCGTTTCAGCATGGGAAGAACGACTTCGAACTGTTCAGGTGTTTCCTGAACCCTTATCGCATGTCCTAAAAACTGATATCTTTCACGAATGTTTTGCAGCCCTATACCATTAGAATTCTCAGGATACGGCTTAAGCTGTTTTTTATTGGCTATTTTAATGCTTTCCGGTCCTACCTCTAACAGGACATGCATGGGTTGGGCTTGTGTAAAACTATTATGCTTCACCACGTTTTCGATGAGGAGCTGTAAAGTAGCTGGTGGAATACCGAGGAGGCTTTGATTCAAATGGGACGCATAGCGAACCTCTACCTGTAAGGCACTTTCAAAGCGGGTTTCAAGTAACGCCAAGTAAGCGCGCATAAATTCGAGCTCATCTTCCAGTGAAACCAGGACACTGTCCTTATGCAAGAGGAGATAGCGGTAAATTTTAGCTAGCTGCTGCAGGTAATTTTCTGCCGCATCTACATCTGTCTGAATAAGAGCGGATAATGTGCTTAAATTATTAAAAAAGAAATGAGGATTCATTTGCGCGTTTAAGCGCTCTAGCTTGGCTTCAGAATTTAAGCGGGAAAGTTTCTCTGCCTCTAAGGCTTTCTGTTTATACTGTCGATGTACGTAAAAGAGTGCATGTACGGTATTTAAAAACAAGTTGACCCGGTACATAAAGCCTGCGATAAGCAGAAAATTTTCTACACGGAAAAAAAAAGGATCTCCGTATACTTTGGCGCTCGCCCATGTGAAAAAGAGTGCTCCTAAACCCGTCAGCAGTAGGCTGGCAAGAAACTGATTAACAAGAACATGGAATCCAGTGGGTTTGTGAACGAGGTAGCGCTGCAGGAGGCGATTTCCTTCCCATACGTAGGTGACGGCCAAAAAAACAAGTAAACCCAGCGGTAAAGCCTGTACCTCTACTAAAGTCAATCGATCTCCGTCTAACAGCCAAATGTTTAAAAAGGAGAATGCCGTTAGGAAGAGGATAAATAACCATCGATAGTTATGAGAGAACATGGGCCTTCTTTAAGGAAAATACGTGCTACGGGTCTGTTTTGGATGAAGAAATGGGGCACAGAATGCCCCATTTCTAAGTATATAAAAGCAAGGATTGCCTAATTAAGGAAGTAATACACCATCGATGACGTGCACTACACCATTTTCAATCGCTACATTAGCTGTAGTCACATTGAAGGTATTTCCATTTTTGTCCGTTACGGTTACGCTGCCATTGCTGCGCGTTACGGTTAGCATTTCACCCGCTAGGGTAGGCACTTCCTGAGCCCCATCGGCTAAGTCAAAGGAGAAAGCGACTGCTGGCACTACATGGAAGCCAAGCACATTAACCACGCCCTCCAGTCCTAAAAGCTCTACCAGTCCCTCTAAGTCGTCCACCTCTAGCTCTTCGAGTAAGGCCCCAAAAGCCTCGTTAGAAGGAGCAAACACGGTGATCTCTTCCGCCTCTAATAACGTGGCGCCTAAATCAGCAGCCATAACTGCGTCCAAAAGAACAGTTAAGCCAGCTGCAGTAGCGGCCTCTACTACATTCGGGAAAGTAAGCTCAGGTAGTAGGACACCATCGATTACGTGTACCACACCATTTTCGATCGCTACATCAGCGGTCACGACATTAAACGTATTACCGGCTGCATCCACCACTGTAACTGTTCCATTAG
Organism: Nitritalea sp.; assembly: GCF_054166705.1. Classification (NCBI taxonomy): domain Bacteria; kingdom Pseudomonadati; phylum Bacteroidota; class Cytophagia; order Cytophagales; family Cyclobacteriaceae; genus Nitritalea; species Nitritalea sp. Next base: position 347,679 of record NZ_JBSZCV010000015.1, on the reverse strand, counting down.
ACGCATTAACAGTTAATTCCTGTCCAGCTAAGGTAGTAAACGTATTTGTAGCTGATAGGTCTTCAGAAAAAGCAACAGCTGGTACGACGTGAAAGCCTAAAACAGTTTCTAAATTCTCAGCTCCGCCGATGCGAACCACTAACTCTTCTAAAGAAGACACGTTAAACGCCTCTAAAGCGTTCGCGAAGGCTTCATCGTTAGGAGCAAACACTGTAATGGCTTCGGCAGCCGCCAAGTCATCTGCGATTCCCGCTGCTGTCACTGCTAAAATTAAATTAGATAAGCCTGCTTCAGTAGCTGCTTCCAAAAGAGACGGAGCCTCCATTTCCATTTCGCCTAATTCAGGAAGTAAAACACCATCGATCACGTGTACGACGCCATTCTCGATTTCTACATCAGCAGCGATCACATTAAATGTGTTTCCTGCCGCATCTGTTACCGTCACGACATTTCCGTTTCGCTCCACTAAAAGTTCTTGACCACTAAGCGTAGGAAGCATCTGAGTGGGCTGTAAATCCGCTGCGAATGCGACAGCAGGTACCACGTGGAATGCCAAAACAGTTTCTAAATTTTCAACACCACCTAAGGCAGCAACCAATTCACCTAAGTCGCTGGCATCGAATGCAGCTAGCGCTGCGGCAAAGGCTTCATTTGAGGGAGCAAAGACTGTAATGGCATCAGCAGCAAGAAGGTCAGGCCCTACTCCCGCTGCCTCTACTGCGGCTAATAAGGTCGTTAGACCGGCATTCTGAGCAGCCACTACCAAGTTGGGGGCATCCTCCTCCATTACTGGAGGCATCATTTCGTCCTCATCACTACAAGCGAAGAATGACAGGAAGAGAGATCCTGCGAGTAAATAACTGGCTAGTTTTTTCATAAGAGAGTAAAATTATTTTATGGATTAAACCGATTAAAAATAAAAAGTTTTCCTGCCTTTCTGCGACTTGTAGAATTTAGACCCTGAACTGTTCATTTTTTACGTTGAACTGCTCGAGATGAAAACTTAACTTTATAAAAAAAGAGTCCAAGGAGCGGCTCATCGCATTCCTTGGACTCTGAAAAAAAAACCCTCTCTACCGAGGACCCATCAGGATTCTAGTTGGCAGCACCTTTCGTCATTTTTAGAAGGCATAGCGTAAGCCCAGCTGCATACGCCATGGGGTACCGTTAATAGGTAACACCCCTACTCCAGACTCTACATTATACTGGTAGGTGCGGGAAGCCTGGTCAAATCCACGAATACTTTGCAGGTTACGGGTACTTCCTAAGTTATTATTCACGCCCCAGTCTTTATTCAACATATTCATAAAGTTAAACACATCGGCAGATAGTTCGAAGCGCTGTTTACCGAAGGTTTTGATCGTTTTTAATAAGCGCAGATCTACTGTGAAGAAGAAAGGGTTTTCGCCTCCATTTCGACGTGCCACCGTTCCGAAACTTTCCCTTAAATAGCGTTTAGCACTTTCTGCTGTATTCGGATCATTTAAAATCGCTTCGTATCCCGCTCGAATAGCATCTGGGGTAGCGGGATCATTCGGGTCAAAGACAAAGGCCAAGGCATTATTCAGCGGAAAATCTCCCTGTAAAGAGCCATTAGAAGTCATAAAAGAGTAGCGCGACCCCCCGATTCCGATTAAACTCGCCCCAAACACAAAGCCCTTCCAAGTCGGAGAGGCACCGTTAAGCACCACCTTGTCTCGGAATTGATTATCCGAATAGCCCCAGTTCAAGGCGCGGGAATCATCCACCACCGGCAGGAAGGTCGAGGTATTTGCCACACAGCAGTTGTAAGAAGAATTATCAAAAGCCTGATTAAAGGTATAAGAAGCCGTAAAATAGCCATCTTTACCGATACGCACCGAACCGTCCAAAATGAATGCATACTGATACGCAGATGCCACAGAGTTTAGTTCAAGTACACGCCCCACGTTTTCTGAAGCACGGGAAAAGAGCCAGTTGGTCTGCCCGCGATCTGAAATAGTTCCTGCTGGCACGAAAACCCCTCTATTCCCTTCATTTTCCAACCTAAAAAAGGGTTCCTCCACTAAATTCCGCTCCAGATATACATAATTATTGTAGGTGTAGGAGAAAAGCGCATTGGCCCCCACTCGGAAGCGATCGCCGATAAACTTATTGTAGTTCACATTCGCCTTCACAGTATTTGGAACTCTAAAATCATCGCTTATCGCATTAATGGTAGAGATAAAATCTGCCCCTTCCGGTACCCCAGGTGCGGGCACCCCATTGCGGTAACCGATAAAATCAGCCTCCGGCACTAAATCGCCCTGTACATCGATAGCCGCTAACATCACCCCAGAGTTTTGGATGTTATTCACCTGGGCATAGTAGTGCGGCTGAGCCGCAAAGATCCCTGCACCAAACTTCAGCACGTCTGTATTTTTTCCTTTTATGTTCCAGGTCAACTGTACCCGGGGCTGAACGCTGGTGAAATCCTGAGGCTTCACCTGGGTATTAATCCCTAACTCATTAAATAATACCGGATTTGGAGCTGCCGCATTCATAAACAGCGTGGCATCGTAACGAATACCTACTACCGCATTCAGATCTGGATGTGGATTCCATTCCGCTTGCCCGAATACCGAAAAGTCCATCACCGTTTGCTTAACGATCGGCAATCCCTGCAGTGGCACCTCCCGCGCATAGCGAAAGGGACGATTATTTTCGAAATCCGTCAGACTATTGTAAAAAAACCGGCCGTTCTGCTCACTCGTTAAAAGCGTTTCCAAGTAGGTAATCATATTATCCGTTCCGAAAGTTAAATTGAACTTGCCCCGCTGCATATAGGTCGTATTCACGAAGTGTAGCTGGCGCTCCATGTTCGTTTCCGGTAAAAAACGCTGGCCACCGATTTGTACATTCGTGGTCTGGATGGCATCGGGATTGCTCTCTGTTGGGAAAGGAGACTCTACCCGCACGATAGCCCGCGGTATATTAAAAAACGGTAATTGTCCATTCGGGGCAAAGGCACGCTCAGCATGCTGAAACTGGACTTTTAACTCATTGGTGGTGGATGCATTCGCGATGCTACGTAAAGAAACCAGTAAACTGTTTTCTTTAGACGTAAAATCCCCCCAGACCTCAGCCAAGTTAATAGCCGTATTGTCATTGACAGAAAAGGGATTACTCCAATTCGTAAAATTATTTCGAATCGTCAGTTTATTTCGCTTGTTGATCTGCCAGTCTAGTCGCGCAAAAAACGTATTGGCCACGGTCGTACGTGCGAATTCCCCCACCTGCTGCTCCGGCCCGACTCCGAATTTAGAACGCGCGATGTCGATGAACCGGTTTAAGGTATCCTGGCGGATGCGTAAGCGACGCTCATCGTCTTCATTTCGGATGTCCGCGATAAACACCGGCTCACCAGCATCTTGGCGATCGAATACGGTATAAAAATGGAGTTTATCTTTAATGATAGGCCCTCCGAGACTGAAACCCCACTGGGTATTATGGAAGCTGGCATCTCTCGGTACGCCGCGAATATCCGTCTGACTAGCCAAATTATCATTTCGGTGATACACGAACGCGGCCCCTTCCATTTCATTCGTTCCAGCTTTCGTAACCGCATTTAATGCACCACCTGCCTGGCGGCCCTGGGTCACATCGTAGGCATTCGTAGCGACCTCAAACTCCCGAATCGCTTCGATGGAAACCGTGTAAGGCCCCCTACCGATTTCTCCAGCGGTCAACTGATTTCGGGCATTTACTCCATCTAAGGTGATATTTGTAGACGTCCTACGCTGTCCTCCCAAGTTCAGAGCACCACCGCCCTGAAGTGGAGAAAGCGCGGTAAGGTTGGCGAAATTCCTTCCTTCCGTAGGCAGATTTTTAATTTGCTTGGCATCGATGGCCGTCACAGCCCCAAGCTTGTCAATCTGATTTTTAAAACTATTGCCCGTCACGACTACCTCTTCCAGCTGGCTGTCGCTAGAAGACATCTCCGCACGCACTTGAATCCGGTCCCCTTGATTCAGCGCATATCCCGTATAGCGCTGCGTCTGATAGCCCATGTAGCTAATCGTAACCGTGTAGGGGCTTCCTAAAGGGAGCTGTTGGAAAGTAAAACGGCCATCGGGTCCTGTAACGGCCCCTGCCTCGAAGCCTGTGGATTCATTTCGAACCAGCACCATGGCACCGAGCATCGTTTCCCCTGTATCATCCACTACTAAACCACTTATCGTGGCATTAGTAGCTTGGGCGTAAGCTGACCTGGGCGAGGCCAGCAGGCATACCACCCCGAAAATCAGGAGCAGCACACGTAAGCGTAATAGTGTAAGCATAGTAAGATAAAGTGTCGTTTGATGCCTCAAAATTCGCGTTCTTCACTTCATCCACATGTTAAATTTTAACATGTTAAGTAGCCTTAATAAAGGCTTAACGCGCAGCAAGATTTCCGTAGGGACACTTCATCTTCGGGTAATGAAGGAAAGTTTCCTTTGCCCCCTGGGCAAAAAAAAAGTCTGTACCTTCTCTGGAAGATACAGACTCAAACGATTTGGCGACTATGCGTCTTATTCCACGATATGGATTTTCAACATATTCGTCTTTCCTTTTGCTTTTAAAGGCATGCTGGCCGTGTTCACGATAATATCGCCAGGAGCTACATGGCGGTCCTCTTTCAGCTTATTTTGTAAATCCATGAAAGTAGCATCCGTAGAGACATTACTTTCATAATAGTAGGCGCGCACTCCCCAGACCAGGCTCAGCTGTGTGATGAGCGGCTTGTTTCGGGTAAAAATAAAAATGCTTGCTGAGGGACGGTGTGCGGAGGCACGGAAAGCCGTAAAGCCTGAAGAAGTGATGCCGACCACTGCCTTAGCCTTCACATTACGCGAGAGGCGCACAGCCATCAATATAAGGTTATTCGATAAAAAGGTTTCGTCCGTTTCAGGAATCTTGAAGAGGTTATGGTAAATGGGCGCGTTTTCTTCGATATGCGCGATGATGGTACTCATCGCCTTCACGGCGTTAATCGGGAAATTCCCGGAGGCAGTTTCAGCGGAAAGCATGACAGCATCTGCTCCATCTAAAACGGCGGTAGCGACATCATTCGTTTCAGCGCGCGTAGGCCGTGGGTTCACGATCATGCTTTCCAGCATTTGGGTAGCGATGATGACAGGCTTGCATGCCAGCTTACATTTCTCGACCATCGTTTTTTGCCAGAGCGGCACCTTTTCCATGGGCACTTCGACGCCGAGGTCTCCTCTCGCCACCATGATAGCATCTGTGGCGGCGATGATTTCATCGATATTTTCTAAAGCTTCAGGCTTTTCGATTTTGGCCACGATTTTACAAAACTTCCCCGCAGCCTGGATACGTCGTCTTAGATCTTCGATATCTGCTGCTGAGCGGACGAAAGAAAGTGCGATCCAGTCTACTTCCTGCTCTAAGCCGAAGGCCAGGTCTTCGATGTCCTTCTCCGTTAAAGAAGGGGCGGAAACCTTCGTGTTCGGCAGGTTAATGCCTTTTCTGGATTTTAACACGCCTCCATGAATCACCGTACAGTGCACCTGCTTGCCATCGGTGCTATTTACGCGCAGCTCGAGGTTACCATCATCGATAAGAATACGATCCCCTTCCTTTACGTCATTTGGAAGATTTTGATAGACGGTAGAAACCATAGCGGAATTTCCTACCATTTCTTCAGAGGTGATGGTTAAAGCATCACCAGGCTTGATCGTAACCCCATTATTTTCCACCTCACCGACGCGGATTTTAGGTCCTTGTAGATCTTGGAGGATACCTAAACTAGAGTCTGTCTCCTTATTTATTTTCCTGATTTTCTCGATGACAGCAGCGTGTCCTTCGTGGTTTCCGTGCGAAAAATTAAGACGAAAAACATTAGCTCCAGCTGCAGCGAGACTTCTGAGCACATCTTCAGAGTTCGAGGCGGGACCTACTGTCGCTAAAATTTTCGTGCGATTAAACGATTGGTTAATCATAGGTTTAAGAGTATTTAATAGGTTATAAGATTGTCTTTGGATTTCAATTTACGAATATCCAGCTTGAAAACAAGCTGCACACCTGGACAGGTCCGCATGCGCTCTAGATAGAATTCGGGGTCAAAGCCTACACTTTCATCTTCAATTAGAAAGAAATAATCCATTTGCTTAAGCTCAGGAAGCAGGTAGCCACGACGGCCACTCTGTAGGATACCCCTGTTTTGGATTAGTACCAGATAACCATGTTCAAGCATTTGTTTAAACATGGTCGTGAATAGCTTTTCCCCCCGCGCTGCATACATTTCATGATCGTCTACGCGCTTTAGCTGAATATTTAATTTTTTATTTAACCAGAAGGCCAAAGTATGCGCTCGCAAAGAAGTCGCCAACCCCAATAACTCGAAATCATAAGAAGGCGCTATCAGGAGTTTGGTTTTCTTCATGGCTGGATGACGTCAAAATACAAAGTTAAGCATTCTCGCTCAACTTTAACACGCTACACGAATATCTTCATTTAGTTGCCATTTTTTTTTGGCAATAAGGCATTAAATCTATTTCTTTGCGGAGTGTTTAAAATTTAAACTGATCTAAAATGTCTGAAATTGCAGAAAAAGTAAAGGCCATTATCGTTGATAAGCTTGGCGTAGATGAAGGTGAAGTTACTCCTGAGGCTAGCTTCACGAATGATCTTGGTGCTGACTCTCTTGACACGGTAGAGCTCATCATGGAATTCGAAAAGGAATTTAACATCTCGATTCCGGACGAACAAGCTGAACAAATCGGTACTGTTAAGCAGGCGATCGATTATTTAGAGGCTAACGTTAAATAAAATTCATAAGCTTAAATTATGAATTTAAAAAGAGTAGTTGTTACAGGTTTAGGTGCCCTTACGCCCATTGGTAATACCGTCCCAGCTTATTGGGAGGGATTAGTAGCGGGTGTAAGTGGTGCTGCGCCTATCACGAAATTTGACGCATCTAAATTTAGGACACAATTTGCCTGTGAGGTTAAAAATCTAAACGTAGAGGACTTCATAGACAGGAAAGAAGCCCGTAAAATGGATCCTTTTACGCAGTATGCTATGATTTCTGTGGATGAGGCTATGCAAGATTCTGGGCTTGATCTCGAAAAAATCAACCCCTTGCGCGCAGGCGTAATCTGGGGATCCGGAATAGGTGGTTTACGCACGTTCCAAGATGAAGTTACCAGTTTCGCGACCGGTGATGGAACGCCGCGTTTTAACCCATTCTTTATACCAAAAATGATCGCCGACATCAGCACAGGGTTTATTTCCATCAAGTATGGATTTAAAGGCCCGAACTTCGTGACGGTGTCCGCTTGTGCTTCCGGCACGAATGCACTCATAGATGCCTTTAACTACATTCGTCTTGGTAAAGCTGATATCTTTATCTCAGGCGGATCAGAAGCCGCTGTGACCGAAGCAGGTATCGGTGGTTTTAATGCAATGAAGGCACTTTCTCAGCGAAATGATTCTCCTGAGACAGCCTCCCGCCCATTCGATAAAGACAGAGATGGCTTCGTCCTAGGCGAAGGTGCCGGCGCCATTATACTGGAAGAATATGAACATGCAAAGGCACGTGGTGCAAAAATCTACGCTGAATTAGTAGGTGGAGGTATGACAGCCGATGCCCACCATATTACTGCACCACATCCTGAGGGAGAAGGGGCCGGTAATGTAATGCGGTTTGCACTAGAAGATGCTGGCCTGAAGCCAGAGGATATCGATTACATTAATGTGCATGGCACCTCTACACCTCTGGGAGATGTAAGTGAAATCAAGGCAATACAGTCTGTATTCGGAGCGCATGCCTACCAGCTAAATGTAAGTAGTACGAAATCCATGACCGGTCACTTGCTGGGTGCTGCCGGGGCAGTGGAAGCGATCGCTTCTATTTTAGCCGTTAAAAATGGGATCATTCCACCGACTATCAACCACTTCACAGATGACGAGGTCTTCGATAGCGGCGTGAACCTCACCTTTAACCAAGCACAAAAAAGAGAAGTCAGAGCGGCTTTGAGTAACACCTTTGGATTTGGTGGACATAACTGTTCCATCATTTTCAAAAAAATAGACGCGTAACTTGATCCGAACGCTAATGCTTCGACTCCGGTCGATCTTTTATAACAAAAATCAACGAAGGCTTGCATCCTCCATCGAACATATGGTAGGAAGCAAGCCTTTAAACATAGCCCTTTATACCCTCGCGCTAAAGCATGCCTCTATCGCAGATGAGGTCGTCCATGGGCTTAAAATTTCGAATGAACGTCTCGAATACTTGGGCGATGCATTTTTAGGTGCTATAATCGCTGAATTTCTCTATCTAAAATTCCCCTACCGAGACGAAGGATTTCTCACCGAAACGCGCTCCCGAATGGTAAATCGAGAGGCGCTAAATGAAATCGCTCGAAAAATCGGCTTGCAAAAAATCATAGAGGCCCAGCAAAGCGATAAAAATTTTCAAATCCATAAATCCATCTACGGCGATACGCTCGAAGCCATGGTGGGAGCCATCTACATGGATCGCGGATATGCATTCACGCGCAACTTTGTACTGAAAAGAATTGTTATTCACTTTGATGTCGATGACCTCATCACGACCACCGCAAATTACAAAAGCAAGATCATCGAATGGAGCCAAAAAGAATCCAAGGTGATCGAGTTCAGCACGGTATCCGTTACTGGAAACCAGCGCTTCAAAGAATTTACTGTGGAAATACTAGTGGATAGAACCAGCATCGCCACCGGAAAAGGAGCCACTAAAAAGAAAGCCGAACAAGAAGCCGCTAAAGCTGCTTGTGAAAGTCTCTCTTTACTCTAAATTACCTACCCCTGCATATTCGAATGAGCGAAAATTCTACCCTGTCACTTGCCCTCGGCCTGGCCTCCGTAAACCAAACCCCTCTCGACTGGTCCGGAAATTTAAATCGAATTCTACGCGCCATCCAGGAAGCGAAACAACAAGAAATCGCTTTTCTCTGTTTTCCTGAACTTTCCCTGTGCGCCTATGGGTCCGAGGACCTGTTTTTAAGCTACTGGTACCCGAAAAAAGCCTGGGAGCAGCTTGAAAAACTAATTCCGCACACCAGAAATATTAGCGTGGCCGTCGGCCTGCCCGTTCGGAAAGAGGGCAAGCTCTATAACTGTATGGCTATCCTAGAAAATGGCGCACTGAAAGCCTGTATCGCGAAGCAGTTTATGGCCATCGACGGGGTTCACTATGAATTTCGCTGGTTCGAACCTTGGCCTGCCGATAAACTGGATACTATCGACTTTCAGGGGCAGTCTATCCCCTTTGGCGATTACATCTACACGCTTGAAGGGCATAAAATTGGCTTCGAAATCTGCGAAGACGCATGGAGAGGCCAGGACCGCCCCGCCTATCGCCTTGCAAAAAGGGGCGTTGACCTCATTTTTAACCCTAGTGCCAGCCATTATGCGATGGGCAAGACGCTAACGCGTGAGGAGCTTCTCATGGAAAGCGTCGGGATTATGAAAGGTACCTACTGCTACATTAACTTAACCGGAAATGAGTCCGGCCGCATGATTTTCGATGGGGAAGCGCTTATCGCGCAGCCCCAGGGTATCGTCTATAAGGGAGAACTGCTCTCCTTTCAGCCTTTCACCCTCCACCGCTTTCAGTATCACAAGCAGGAAAAGGCTCCCTTTTGGCCGAAGGCCGAATACAACCGGAATGAAGAGCTTACGCAGGCAGTAAGCTTAGCACTTTTCGATTACCTACGTAAAAGCCGAGCGAAAGGCTTCGTCCTCTCCCTGAGTGGCGGGGCAGATTCCTCCAGCATCGCTGTCATGGTGGCAGAAATGGTGCGAAGAGGTGTGCAGGCCCTTGGCCAAAAGGCCTTTGCGCAGGCGCTATCCCTTCCTCAGGAGGCGGAAACAGAGGAGCTGAAGGCACTCACCGGACGGCTGTTTACCACTGCATACCAAGGCACAGAAAATTCTTCTGAAGCTACCTTCGAAAGTGCACGCCTGCTGGCCACATCCATCGGTGCGCGCTTTCACCACTGGACCATCGATGCGGAAGTGCAGGGCTACAGCCAAAAAATCGCACAGGCCCTCGGAAGAGAGCTCAGCTGGCAGGAGGATGACCTCGCCCTCCAAAATATTCAGGCTCGCGCACGCTCTCCTATCATCTGGATGCTGGCTAATATCCAGGGGGCCCTACTGCTTACGACCTCCAACAGAAGCGAAGGAGATGTAGGCTATGCCACCATGGATGGGGATACCAGCGGAAGCATCTCCCCTATCGCAGGCCTCAGTAAGGTCTTCGTGCTCCAGTGGCTGCGCTGGGCGGAAAGCGAGCTGGGCTACAGCGGTCTGACGGCTGTCAATAGCTTACAGCCTTCTGCCGAACTCCGGCCGCTGGCCCAAGAACAGCGCGACGAAGATGACCTCATGCCCTACCCCCTCCTGCTAGCGATCGAAAGCTTGGCGATTCGGGAGTACAGATCCCCACTAGATGTGTATAAAAATCTCCTCGAAGAAGGAAAATGGGGAGATCCACAGACCCTAAAGACTTCGGTAATCCGGTTTTTCAAGCTTTGGAGCCAAAACCAGTGGAAAAGAGAGCGCCTAGCCCCTTCTTTTCATTTGGACGACTTTAATGTAGATCCGAAAACTTGGTACCGTTTTCCGATTTTAAGTGGCAGCTTTCACGAAGAACTGACCGAGCTGGAGGCCTATTCAGCAGATTAGTTGTTAATTTAACAGGGAAAACCCTCGAAAAATAGTAAGTTTACACGTTCTTAACGATCGTACATCAGCATGTTGCATACATTACTCGCCTATACAGTCTGGGATGCAGATCCCGCCATCTTTTCTGCTTTTCCGCGCCTGCGCTGGTACAGCGTACTTTTCGCACTGGGTTTTATTATCTCCCAGCAGATTATGGTGTATTTCTTTACCAAGGAGGGCCATAAAGCAGAGCTAGTGGACCGACTGACGATTTATATGGTACTTTCCACTATCATCGGGGCGCGCTTAGGACATGTGCTCTTCTATGAGCCCGAACGATATCTAAGTAATCCCATCGATATTTTAAAAGTCTGGGAGGGTGGATTAGCCAGCCATGGAGCAGCCTTTGCCATTCTCTTTGCCCTGTATCTGTATGCGCGAAAAACACCCGGGCAGTCGTACCTCTGGGTGGTAGATCGCATCGTCATCGTCACCGCCATGGTGGGGGCGATGATCCGGATAGGGAATCTGATGAATTCCGAAATCGGAGGCAAGCCTACAGAATCCGACAGCGGCTTTGTTTTCGCCCGAGAAGCAGTAGAAATCATGCAGGAACTGAAAGTACCCATCGTAGATGTACATGCGTACAAGCCGGAAAACCGACAAAACGAATTAGTGGGAAATGGCATCGTACCGGTAAATTTCGAGTTGCAAGTTTCGAAAGGTGCCTTCGAAAAAGCTGAGCTGGAGCGCGTATTAGGTCAGGATATCAAGTACATCTTGACCCGATACCGCAGTTCGCAAAAATACTTAGCCGAGCCAGCGGAGGGTAGCGTACAGCTGCAAGTATCCGATAATGGGAGTACCTATAAAGTGACGGTGGAGACCTTTGGTATCGCCCGCCATCCGACGCAGCTATACGAATCGCTGTCGTATTTCTTGATATTTTTATTCCTGCTGCTACTCTGGATTCGCATGAAGGAGCGCGTTCCGGAAGGCCTTCTGCTGGGACTGTTTCTTATCTTGGTCTTTGGTATGCGCTTTTTCTGGGAGTTTATGAAAGAAAACCAGGTGGAGTTCGAAGAAGGCTTGCAGTATAACATGGGACAGCTGCTGAGCATTCCACTGGTGATCGCGGGAATTATACTGATAGCGCGGGCCCTAAAAAATGGGGCCCCCAAGCCCCCTACGCTAGAGAAAAAAGCATAAGCGAGCATACGCGCGAATAAGCGCCAGCGTTAAGGAGAAAGCATGAAATTTAGTTGTTGGAGCTCTTCTGGTAGTCGCTTAATAGGCCTTATTTTGGGCCTTTGGCTTGGCCTTGTCTTTTGCGCTACCGCGCAAAATGACCTCAGCCCTGAATCCGAAGTGACCGTAGGCGCTATCTATGTGGTAGGCAATGAAAAAACACGCCGAAACATCATATCGCGAGAGCTTACCCTAGAGGAAGGACGCACTTACACCTGGGGTTTTCTGCTCGAGCAGCTGGAGGCCGACCGCGCGAAGGTATATAATCTACTTCTATTTAATCAAGTAACCGTACAACCTATCGTCTACGGCCAAAATACGGTAGACATTCTCGTGACGGTAACAGAACGCTGGTACATTTATCCAAATATCATTTTGGCGCTAGCCGATAGAAACCTGGCCGAGTGGTGGACCAATCAGGAGCGTGACCTCTCTCGCGTGAACTTCGGGATGCGTGTGGCCCATAATAACGTCGCCGGCCGAAATGAAAAGCTACGCATCGGGGGACAGCTAGGTTTCACCGAGGCTTTCGACGTGCTCTATTCCATCCCGTACATCGATCGCAATCAAAAGCACGGCATCGCGGCGCAGTTTACCTATTTCACACAGAAAACGGTGGCGCTTCGTTCGGAAAACAACAGGCAGGTTTTTTTCACCAACGAAAACGAAGAGGTGCTGAGGAGGAACACTGCGGCAGCCATTCGTTACACCTACAGAGGGAGTTTTTACAATTTCCACTTTGTAAATATAGGCTTTACGAACACCCTTATGAACTCGGATGTGCTGGAAGAAAACCCCAATTTCTTTCTCCATGAAGGTCGGCGTTTGCGCTACTTTACAGCGGCCTATACCTTCCGGCATGACCGACGGAATAACAACGCCTATCCCACCAGAGGTGCATTTTTAGAGGCCAGCCTGCGCAAGTATGGGCTGCTGCCCTCGGATGATATACAAGACCTGGAATTCAGTTTTTCAGCCAGTCGTTTTTTGCCTTTCGGAGAGCGCTTTCACTTGGCTACCGGGGCCAGCGGAACCTACTTTTTCGGGCGCCAGCAACCTTACACCTTAGTGACCGGCATCGGCTATCCGCCCAGTTTCATACGGGGCTATGAGTTTAATGTGGTGGAAGGACAGCAGTTTATCGTCCAAAAAAACTCCCTCCGATTTAAATTTTTAGACTATGCCTGGGACTTGAGCGACTATATCCCCTTCGATGAAATTTCTTTTTTGCCGATCACCTTTTACCTGAGTGCGAACTTCGATCATGGCTATGTAAATGACCGCATGCGCCTTCCGGAAAATCAGCGCCTCGCTAATAGCTACCTTTTCGGTTACGGCCTGGGCTTGGACTTTGTGAGCTTGTATGACCTGGCGATACGCTTTGAGCTTTCTCGAAATAATAATGGAGAAAATGTATTTTTCATCAATTTCCGAGCTCCGTTTTAAGTTGTTTTTTGGCCTCCGGCCAAAAGAAAAAATCTTTAGCTATTCAAGTAAAACTGTGGCCATGTCTCAGGATGATCCATGTGCACTCGGCTCCTTTTCCTATCTTTAAGAGGAAGTAAGGCAGCCAGTCGGCAGTGCTGGGTGCGATGATCCTCTCCGATTTCCATTTTGCCCTCCACACTGCGCACGGCATATGCAATGTATTTTAACTTAAATCGCTCACTATAACTTTCCTTACCCTGCAGCTCGTCCTGCTGACGGATACTTAAAATATTTTGTACGACAGCGGTATCGAGAGGAGCGCCTGCAAAGATGAGCTCTACGAAGAGCTGATGCTCAACAGACATGTATTTCATTTCGACGCGCACAGGAACCCGCTTGTCTTCAGTGACACTAACGGCATAAGAAAGCATATTACCGATAATTTCTAATACTTTCGAGCGGGGAAAAAATCCTTTACGTGGCGAAATTCCTGGAGCCATATCAATTTCAAAGGAGCAACCGAAGGCCTGCACAAGCGGGCCATAATACTCTTTTAACAAGTCAGGTATCTCCACCACATCGACTGGATCCACTTCCGCCGTATTTTGAAATTTTTTGGCCTCCTCGCTTTGTCCTAGATAATCGTCTAGGCGTTCGCATAAAGTACTGGCCAGGCCATGTACCGCAAGGGCAAAAGCATCATTTTTAGACTCCGCCATCGTTTTGGCTTCCTCAGACTCCAATGCGGCAAATTGGCGCAACGAATACAAGGGAGAACGGACATCGTGAAGGACAGCACTGTTATAATATCGCGTAGAGGCCACATACTTCAAAAGCGCATTACGCTCACGCAGGGCTTCTAATTTCTTCACACACTCTTGAGCCAGCAACTGTAGCATGCGCTTTTGTACCTCGGTAAATTCTTGATCCTCAGTGGCGATGACACATAAGGTTCCTAGTACGCGTTTTTTAGGATTAACGAGCGGAACACCATAATAATGTTTGAAGAAAGGAGCTTGTACCACCCAGGGGGCATCTGCGAAGCGCTCATCTAAATCCAGCCGCTTAATCTCTACCGCCTCATGCTGGGTAATGGTGTGATGACAGATGGTGGTGATGCGCGGCGTTAAGGTAGGGTCGGCCCCATAAGCGCCTATCGCCCACTGATTAGTGGCATCGAAAACATGGGTGAAGGAAAAAGGTACTTGGAAAATCTGAGCTGCGAGCTCATTTAAAGCATTAAAATGCGCTTTTGCCTCCAGATACGGAATCTTATACTCATGAAACTCCATCAAACGATCGAATTCCCACTCCATCTCAAACGCCATGTACACCTATTTTTTGTGTTTGAATTACTTCGAATAGAATAAATAGAGTAAAAACACTATTTTTTCCATGCCAAATATAGGCTTTTATTTGAAAAAATAAGTTTGCCCCTTCGGGAAATGTGTGTTAAGAGCGCTAAACAACTATAGACTTTTGATGCGATGGCAACCGTAACCGATTGAAACAGACTACAAGTGTTTTTCCTCCGGATCCTGCTTTCTAAAGGATGGATATTGCTGAAAATTTTTTCATATGCCGTTTCGTCTTACTTTTTTTGTCGTTCTATTTTTAAGTTTTTTTCTCACCAAGAAGCTGCTAGCTCAGGGAAGTCAAGAACTCCTTCCGAAAGGTGCACGCGCTGCCGCTTTAGGGCATGCTTCCCTCACTTTAATCGATGGCTGGGCGCTTTTTAATAACCCAGGGGCCCTAGGCTTGATAACAGAGGCTACAGCAGTAGTTGGCTATGACCATCGCTGGCAACTGGCCGAGCTTAGCAGTCTAGGAGCTGCATACGCACACCCCTTAGCGAATGGCAGCATGACTGTGGGGGCTTCCCGCTTTGGAGGCCCTCATATGCATGAAAGCAAACTGAAGCTAGCCTATGCACATCGGGTGGGGCCTGCTGCTATCGGTGTAAAAGTCACCTATTCTACCCTTTACATGGCTGGGATCGGCAGTGCGGGAGCTTTTTACATCGATGCAGGGCTACATATGGCGCTTTCTAAAAAACTTTACATGGGCATGCACGCTGTTAATTTGAATGCAGCACGCTGGAGTTCAGAGACAGAAGAACGCTATCCCTCCCTGATAAAAATTGGGCTCGGCTACCATCTCTCCGAGAAGCTACAGGTCTTCGCCCAAGGGGAAAAAGATCTTTTCTATCCTTTTGGCATCCAAACCGGGCTAGCGTACCAGTTAGTAGATGCCCTGCAGCTTCGCCTAGGGGTGAACCAGCTGCAAGAGAGCCTGCATGGAGGCTTCGGCTTTCGTTATGGCAAGCTAGACATCTCCTTTGCCTCTCGCCACCACCAGGCACTAGGTTTCACCCATCATGCGGCTTTCCGTTTGGACTTTTAACTTTTTCTCGCCATGACTTTATTTCAAAAATGGTTTGCCTTACTCCTTTGTTTTGGGCTGAGCTTACGAGGGCCTGCTTGGGCTCAGGAAGATCCTCACTTCGAACGCATGTTAGAAAACCTCCTTTTCAGCAGCCATGCCGAAGATGTCGATCTGGAAGCACTTCAGGAACAGCTCCTCGAAGCTCTCGCCCAGCCACGTGGAGTAAACGAGATTACTGGAGCAGAAATACAAGCCCTAGGCATTTGGACCCAAAGGGAAATCGAGGCCTTCCTGCAATTTCGGGAGGAGTTTGGCCCATTTCAGTCCCTATACGAGTTACAGGGGATAGAAGAGTTATCGCTAGAATCGCTCCAGCTCTTTCTGCCTTTCGTGCAGCTGAATGCCCCTTTGGCAGACACTGGAAATCTACGGGACAACCTTAAAAAAGGAGGGACATGGGATATTTTGCAGCGCGCTGCCCGCACTTTGGAAACACGCCGAGGCTTTCGAAGCGAACAAGGCCCCGCAGCTTATTTGGGTGACCCCTGGCAGCATCTGCTGTTAGCACGCTATGCCAAGCCCGGTGCCTTTAGCTTTGGGCTCACCCTAAGCAAGCAGCCCGGAGAAGCCTTTCTTTGGGATCCACACACACGGCGTTTTGGCTATAACCATCAAGGCTTTCATGCAGCACTCTATCCAAAAGGGCGCATTCGGGCACTTATTTTGGGAGATTATGTCTTGCAGTTCGGGCAGGGCTTGGTCTTCGGTGGGGGTTTTCAGGTCGGCAAGGGGGCCGAAACCATCACTTCCTTACGTCAAAGCAGTAAGGGCAGCCGTCCCTTCACTGGGACAATGCCCTTCGGCTATTTCCGTGGGGCTACTGCCACTTTCCAAGAAAAAAGGCATCAGTTGACGCTGATGGCTTCCAGCCAAAAACGAGACGCCCGCTTTCATGAACCGGATGAAGGTACGGAGGAGACTTGGGCACGAAGGATTCGCTCTTTTCCTACCGTCGGACGCTACCGTACCCTCTCGGAGCTTGCCGCTAAGCAGCAGCAGCGTGTAGTGGATTTCGGGGGAAATTACCACTACACGGGTGCTAAAGGGCTATGGGAGCTAGGAGTCAATGTCCTTCACACGAATTTCGGTCATGAGTGGATGCCCATCCCGAATCGCTACAACCAACAGCGTTTTCGTGGGCAGCAGCATACCGTGGCTAGCCTCTATGGGAGTTTGAACTGGGAAAATCATCTGCTCTTTGGAGAGTTCGCCCAAAGCCTGGGACGAGGAGCGGCCTACACTGTCGGACTGATGAGCGCACTGCACCCACAACTATCCCTTTCCCTACTTTGGCGTGACTACGCACCGGATTTTTCTAGCTTTTATGCGGCTGCATTCGCTGAAAACACACGGCCAGAAAATGAAAGAGGCATGTACGTGGGGCTCAAATATGAAAAAGGAAGACGCTGGCTGCTGACTACCTATGCAGACTTTTTTTCCTTTAAAGAGGCTCGCTTTCGTGCCTATGGACCAGGTTCTGGATACGAGTACCTCTTGCGTGTGCGCTTTTCTCCCTCTAAATCGGATGAATGGATTTTCTTCACGCGCTACACCCAGAAAGACCGCAATGCCCCCCAGCAGGAAGGCGTCCGCTTCTTTCAGCTTTGGGATACCCATCGGACACAAGCCGTGCTCAATTTCAGCAAGCGTTTTCAAGAAGGCTGGGAAAGTAGAACCCGCCTGCAGTGGGCGCGGTTTAGGCATGGTGACCTGGAGCCAAGTCGGGGCTTTGCGCTGGCGCAAGACCTCCACTACCGCATCCATACCTGGCGCTTTTCTGCGCGAATGGCCCTCTTTCAAACCGACGACTTCGATACCCGACAGTATCTATTTGAGCAACAGGTATTTCGGGCATTTGCGATTCCCGCTTTTCATGGGCGAGGACAGCGGACCTATCTCTTGGTCAGCAAACGCCTCGGTGATCGCTTTACCCTATACGGACGACTGGCGCGGACGCTGTATACCGACCTCAGGACCATCAGCAGCGGCTGGCAAGAAATCGCGGGCAATACCCAGCACGATCTCAGCCTCCAAGTTCGCTACCGCTACTAGCCCGAAAAGCAGCAGAGCAAAGCCGTGGAGATGTTACAGGCTACCTCCTTGCGAATCATGTGCAGCTATTTTTTTAGCTTATCATTTTCTTGGTGGCGCTTCTCATCGCGGATATTTTTTTTCTCAAAGTTTCGGCGCAGCGCCGCACTTAAATCCACACCGGTCTGGTTAGCCAGACAAACCAAAACCCAAAGGACATCCGCCATTTCATCCCCCAAGTCACGGTCCTTATCGGATGCCTTGAATGATTGTTCTCCGTAGGTGCGCGCCATCAAGCGGGCGAGTTCCCCTACCTCTTCCATGAGAATGGCCGTGTTCGTGAGCTCATTAAAGTAGCGAACACCTACTGTCTTAATCCAATGGTCTACCTGCGCTTGCACCTCTTGAAGCGTGGGTGAAGGCTGTGGCTGTTCATCTTTTTCCATATTTAGTTTTCCTGTAAAGGTAAGCGGAATTCCTTTTTTAGGGTAGGCCTTCGGCCAAAAGTACCTTTTCTACCGTTTATCCACCCGATTCACCTATAGCATAATAAGCCATAAATTCTCCGCCCTTGGAAATTACCCCGAATTTTTTAGAGGTATTTTTACTTCTTGAGCAGCATTACCCTATGAAAACACGATCCCGAGCATGTTTATTCCTTTTCCTCTGCCTCTTCAGTAGCGTAATATTCGCTCAGCAGGAAAAAAAAGAACTCTTAGCAGGTTTCGTTCCGCTAGAAATCGAACGCCAAGCAGGAAAAATTAGCCTCCAGATTCCACGGGAATTTCTGGAAAAAGAGTTTTTGTATGTCAACAGCCTTGCCGCAGGCGTAGGCTCCAATGACCTAGGCCTAGACCGAGGACAGCTCGGCAAAACTCGTGTCGTATACTTTCATGAGGCGGGTAAAAAACTCTTGCTTATCGAAAAAAATTATGGCTTTCGAGCGTATTCGGATAATCCATCGGAACTGAAAGCGGTAGAAGATGCCTTCGCTCAATCTGTGGTTTTTGGTTTTGATATCGCTGAAAGGCGTCCTGACGGAAGCCTGTTGGTGGACGCAACCTCCTTTTATTTACAGGATGCGCATCAGGTAGCTCGCAAGCTTACAGATGCGAATCAGGGGCGATACACAGTAGATGCGAGCAGAAGTGCCCTGCATTTTCCGATGGTAAAAAATTTCCCTCTAAACACAGAGGTAGAAAGTATTTTAACGGTAAGCGGTGAGGGTAAAGGGGCTTATATCCGCAGCGTCAGCCCTGATGCGGACCATATCACCGTTCGGCAGCGTCATTCGTTCATCGCTTTGCCTGATGCAGGCTATCAGCCCAGAGCGTTCGACCCCCGCTCAGGTTATTTTCACATCAGCTATCAAGATTACAGTAGCCCGATCAACAGTCCGCTTATCAAAAAATATATTTCGCGGCATCGGCTAGAGAAAAAAGATCCCACAGCGGCACGATCAGAGGCCGTAAAACCCATCGTCTACTATGTGGATCGTGGGACACCTGAACCCATTCGTTCAGCCTTAATCGAGGGCGGTAATTGGTGGGCAGAGGCCTTCGAAGCAGCGGGTTTCGTGAATGCCTTTCGGGTAGAACTGATGCCTGAAGGAGCAGATCCCCTTGATGTGCGCTACCATGTTATCCAGTGGGTACACCGCGCGACGCGAGGCTGGTCCTACGGCAGCTCAATCCGTGATCCCCGGACAGGAGAAATTTTAAAGGGGCATGTTAGTTTAGGCTCTTTGCGCGTGCGCCAGGACTTCCTGATCGCACAGGGGCTGGCACAGCCTTATGACGCTGAAAATCCGGACGAAAATCCCCTTTTAGCAATGGCGCTGGCACGGCTGCGCCAACTTTCGGCACATGAAATCGGCCATACGATCGGTTTGGCGCATGCCTATGCCTCTTCGCCCACGAATCGTGCTTCTGTCATGGATTACCCCTATCCACTAATCAGCTTAGATAACAAGGGAAAGCCTGATTTTTCAAATGCCTACGACCAGAAGATTGGCGCTTGGGACATTTGGGCGATTCGCTACGGCTACGAGCCAGTTCCGGAAGGGCAGACGGAAGCCGAGCATTTGAAGACACTCTTAGAGGACACCTACGCGGCTGGACATACCTTTATTTCGGATACAGATGCGCGCCATCCAAGTGGAAGTCATCCGCAAGCGCACCTGTGGGATAACGGAGAAGATGCGGCAGAGGAGCTAAAGCGAATGCTTGAAATTCGAGAGCAAAAGCTGGCCACCTTTTCCCTTAACAGCATTCCTGAAGGAACCCCCGAAGCACTGATGGAAGAAGTGTTAGTTCCGCTGTACCTGATGCATCGGTATCAGTTGGAAGCGACGAGTAAACGAATAGGCGGCCTAGACTACACCTATAAAGTGAAAGGAGATAATCAGCGTGTGCAGGTCCGCTTAGATGCTGCCACACAGCGTGGGGCACTGGATGCGATCCTAGAATCTCTACGGGCGGAACAGCTTGCTCTCCCCGAGTTTATCATCGAGCGTATTCCCCCGCGTCCCATGGGCTATGGACGTAACCGCGAAACTTTTCCAAGTCGCAATGGCTTGAATTTCGATCCCTTTGCGCCAGCGGAAAATGTTCTCGATCTCGCACTCGGACTTCTTTTAGAGCCTGGGAGGGCTAATCGTCTACATCAGCAACACCTATTCGAGCCTTCCTTGCCGACCTATCAGGAGCTAGTGGATGCGCTTAGCGAAGCCCTAGTGGTCCGCCGCTATGCCGCCACCTATACGGATGAAATTCAGGTACTGGCCGAGCACAAGCTGGTGGAACATCTGGAGCGTATCGCTGCTGATCCGGGCAGTAGTCCTTCAGTACAAGCCATCAGTAGGGCGAAACTCCAAGAGATCGCTCTGATCCAAGCTGCCGACAATAAGGGAGGTAAAGCGAATGCCTATCTGTCTATGCATCGGGCGCTGATTCGGGATAAAATTACCCATTTTTTAAGCGAAAAAATGCCCGCAGGAAGGCGGAGTACCCTGAAGGTTCCTGATGGGGCCCCCATCGGATCAGATGAAATATTCTGTGATTTTGACTGGTAGTCAAAAGTAATGCCGGCTTGAGCACGCTAAGCAGCTGGGTTCGGCGAATAAAAACATAAGAAATGAGCCAAAGAGGTTCCTTTACTCGTTGAAATGGGGAAGAGCAGTGCGCATGCTTGGCGCAATCGTTTTTTATGGAACCAGCAGGTAAAGGGCAAGTGGAAAAGGGTTACTTTTTCGCTTGCTTGTTACCAGCGCAGCGTTTCGAGCAATACTTTACTTCTTCCCAGTTCTTTTCCCACTTTTTACGCCAGGTAAATGGGCGTTGACAAACAGGACACATCTTTTCGGGTAAATGTTGTTTTTTCACAGGATCCATAACTGCTGCTCATGCCAAATAGTTTTACCTTATGCGGGGAGCGCTTTCGATGGTTTTCTTTTCCCAAAGCACCCGCTCTGGCTCCCTTCTGTGTCAGGCACATTTAGGGCCGCAGCCCAAGAACCAGTTGTGCATAGGGGCTGCGCACATAAGAGCCCATGGGGACATCAAGGAGGTCGAAGCTACCGATGGGGAGCTCCAATCCTACGTTTAGACCTACGACGACATTAAAAAGTTGGCTTTTCGTAAGCGGGATACCGTATAAAAAGGATGTTTCCGGCTTGAGAGCCAGACCGCTGGTCCTCACGTAACCGTCATGGAAAGGTTCTTCGAAAAGCACGGGGAATTCGGGTCTTTGCTGCGCCAGCAGCGTATACCGCAGATTCGCATACCCCAGGCCCAGCAGCCCTCCAAGCTCGAAGTTTTTCCATTCGAAAAATTTCCGCCCACCACTTAGATACATCCGCGTAAAATTTAGCGTATGCGTAGAAGAGCTATTTGCCACACCACTATGACCGGAATTATAAATATCAATAGCATAGAGAAACTGTTTAGACTCGCCCATGATGCGCATGCCGAAATTATTAGCTCGATTCGCAACGGGCTCGAATCCAGCATCTTCGAGTGCCTCGTTTAAGGCTTCTGGCGCAGTGAAATTAGGGCCATAGAGGAAGTAAACCCCTAGAGTGGCATCCTTGTAAAAGAAGTTTTGGTCTGGCAGTGTAAGCCCTAGGCCCATGCGGAAAAAGGCTCCACTCATAAGGTTATTGAAGCTCATGCCTGCCATTTCCCAAGAATTTTCAAAGGGGCTAAAGGCATAACCAAAGCGAGTAATCACCTCCAACATTTCCCCCCTTCCGGGAATAAAAAAGTCATAGCTCGCCTGAAAGCCTATCTCTGTAAGAAAGCCCGTGAGGGCACTGGTTCCTCGGTGAATATCACCATCGCGTAGAATGAATCCCTGCTGAGGCTGATCGAGAAAGTGGCCGAAGGTCTCTCGGGGTGTATCACGCAGCATTTGGAAGTTGAGAAATCCAGCACCGAGCGAGAGGTAATGCAAGAATTGAAAACGCCCTTCCTCGGTGAGCGCATAGCCCACATTTGCATAAAAGCGTGTGCTACGTTGGTTTATCGTAAAGTCGTTAAAGGTCGCATACTGCCCCACGTTTTGGAACAGCTCGAAACCTACTAAAAAATCATTATAACGGGTTTGGAATCCCAGTCCAAAATTCATGTAGCCATTCCGTGTCGGGGAGAGTCCTTTGCTGCTCAGCAGCTCATTAAACTCTCTATTCGTAGCCCCAGTGAGGCCGAAAGTTCCGTATACGGTAGAGCGATTCGTCAGGTCCAGCTGACCAAAAGCTTGCAAGCTTACGAGCAGGCTAAGGAGCCCAGTACATACAAGTGTCTTCCTAAACATCCGGATACAAAGGTAAGAGAAAGCGGGGAGATGGCGAAAGGCCTTTCGCATCGGCAGTGAAAAAAGCACGCGGCGAGCTGCCGACTAGGTCTAGAGCTGCTGCGCCACCTGCATCAATTTTTTCTTAAGCTCTTGCGGATCGAAGGGCTTGCCCATGTGATCGTAAATCCCTGCCGCACGGATATCCTGCTGA
The DNA here is from genome assembly GCF_054166705.1 of Nitritalea sp. Lineage (NCBI taxonomy): Bacteria > Pseudomonadati > Bacteroidota > Cytophagia > Cytophagales > Cyclobacteriaceae > Nitritalea > Nitritalea sp. Next base: position 324,848 of record NZ_JBSZCV010000015.1, on the reverse strand, counting down.
ATTTCGGCGATGGAAGACGCTGTCAAAGCAATAATAGGAATAGCTGCATAGGGCTTTAAGGGGTTAGAACGAATCAGTCGCGCAGCCTCGAAGCCATCCATAATTGGCATTTGCAAATCTAAAAGCAGCAAGTCTGCAGGGGCTTCCTCCAGCGCTTTCAGCACCTCTTCCCCATTATCGACCAGACGTATGCTCCCTACCCCCCAGCGTTCCATAAATTTACGAATCATCAGCTGGTTGACCATATTATCTTCCGCCACTAAGACCCGTAGACGGGAAAAATAAGCCTTGTCGTCTTCTTCTGCACGCACTTCTCTTGGCTGCTCGGTGACGGTTTCATAGGCGAATGATAAGGAGAAGGAAAAGGTGGTGCCTCCATAAAAGTTATTCTTCACCTGTATATGCGAACCATGCATTTCGATGAGGCGCTTAACGATGGCTAAGCCTAATCCAGTGCCGCCATACTTTCTGGTAGTTTCACTACTTGCCTGTGTAAATGCCTCGAAGATACTTTCCTTTTTATCGTCTGGAATTCCGATTCCTGTATCCTCTACCTCGAACAAGAGCTGTATGTGAGTTGCTGTTTTCTCTATGAGAACGACACGAAGCAGCACATGACCGGACTCCGTAAACTTTAGCGCATTACTCACGAGATTGTTAAGAATCTGGGAAATGCGCGTCGGATCTCCTAGTACCTGCTCAGGAATAGCCTCCTGAACCTCTGCTTTTAGTCGCAGTCCCTTCTCAGAGGCTGTATAAGAATAGGAGCGGACTATTTTTTGTATGTTGTCCTTCAGCTGAAATGGAATATGTTCCAGCTGTAATTTCCCACTATCAATTTTATTGAAGTCCAAAATATCATTAATAAGTGCCATAAGATTTTCCGCCGAAAACTGTAAGGTTTTTAAGTTTTCCAGTTGATCTAGCCGCGGATTATCTTGAAGTAGCAAGTGAGAAATTCCAATCACCGCATTCATCGGCGTACGGATTTCATGGCTCATAATGGAGAGAAACTGCGACTTTACCCGGAGAGCGTCTTCTGCCTTTATTTTGGCATAGTACAGCGCCTTTTGGGTTTCTTTTAAACGCGTAATATCCCGTGCTACCCCCATGTAGCCTGTTACCTCTCCGTTCGCATCATAGACCAGTTTGCCATTTGAGCTTAGCACCTTCAGCACACCCTCTTTGGTACGCAGCTTGAATTCGAGAAATTGGTTCTGTGCAAAAAAATCATAGGGATCTACGGCATTTAGGGATTGTTCAAACACTTGTTTGTCTTCCTCACTGATCAGGCTCATAATAGAGAGTCCAAGTACCTCCTCTGGATTATACCCGAAATATTGCGTCACATTCGGAGAAATGTACGACAGGCGTAAATCACTGGAAATCGAAAAAATAATCTCAGTAGACTCTTCCACTAGCGTCCTGTACTTGCTTTCCGATTCCTTCAGCGCCTGCTGATAGGTAAACTCATGGTGAATATCGCGTATCACCACTAGCATGGATTGGAGCTGTTCTTTTTCCAGGATCGGGTTACAATACGCTTCATAGTACCTGTCCTGATGACTAAAGGTGATCACCTTCATGACACAGCTGCGCTTGCTGCTCTGGACAGCTTCCTGCAACTTGGCCCAATGTTCTCCCTGAAAGTCAACGATGCTATGCCGCTCTAAGGCGCGCGTATCCGTCTCCCAATCTTGCAGCACGCTTCCTTCAGCAACTAAAATCTCCAGCGCTGGAGTCAAGAGTAACACGCCCGTTCCGGGCAAGTTAGAAGCAAGTAAACGGTAAAGCCTTTGCCCCCGCTCTAGGGCTTCGCGGTATTTCTTTTGCTCTGTGATATCTTGAATGACCCCCTCATGGAGCACCGCCCCCGAACCCTGCTGCAGCGTATTCGTGGATTTATCTGAAACCCAAATATAGCGTCCATCGGCGCACCGTAACCGATACTCTCCGGAAAAGACGGTTTCCCCTACCTGATTCTCTTTGGAGTAAAATGCTTCGATCGCAGCACGATCTTCTGCATGTACGAGCTCCATTAAACTGGCCCCCTCCGCCACCAAATCAGCAGCACAGTACCCGAATTGCTGTACATTTTCGGTAATATAAGTGATTCTAAAGTTCTCTGCGGGGTTCACTGTAAAGAGAATGGCTGTACTGTTTTCTACGATCGTTTGCGCCTGCCGCGCTAAAGCTTCTTGCTGACGCAAAGCCGTCAAATCCCGCATAACAAAGGAATAGCCTAAAGGATCTCCGTCTTCATTACGCAGCAGCGAAGCACTTAACTCCACCGGAATTTCTTTTCCTTCCTGATACCAAGTCAAGAAACCCTTCCACACCTCTCGCTGCTGCAGCTGTACCTGAATTTCTTCTAAAGTCCCCCTGCGGAGCGTTGAGGGTTCTAAAAGATCCTGCAAAGAAATCTCCTCCTCCTGCTGAAACGCCCGATGTAAAAGATGAAAAGACTCTGCAGCACGGTTGAGATACACCAGTTGCAAATTAACATTTGTCACAAATATCGCATCGTTTACCTGAGTTAATACCTGCGACTGAAAACGCAGATAACGCTCGGCCTGCTGCTTGTGCGTGATATCCAAGCAGTAGCCATACACCTCATTATGAGAATTTTCCAGCGTGTCCCCCCTTTTTACGAAATACTGCACATGCTTAAAATGCCCCGAAGGTGTTTCCAGCATAAACTGCCCGGAACTCGTCAGATCTCCCTGCACGGCCGCCACCAGATGGCGCAGAAAGGGTATCTTTTCTTTATCTGCGATCAACTGTGTAAAATGCTGAATAGGAATAGAATCTTCCTCCTGCTGAAGCTCGAACAGCTGCCGAAGTCCCTCTGAAAACGTAAAGCGTTTGGTAATAAAACTATAACGCCAAGAACCAGACTTAGCTATCAGCTCGGTGCTTTCCAGTAAACTTTCATTGCGTTTTAACTCACTGATCATGCGCCCTTTCGTCAAACCAGCAGCATAGATATCCCCTAACTGCCGGAGCACATATTCATCCTTTTCCTGCCAGTCCCGCTTTTCACGAACAGCATCTAATCCGAAAAAGCCTATCAACTTACTTTCTGAAAAAATGGGTATTAGCATCACGGATTTAATGTCCTGCGCCTTATATACTTCCTGTTCGTACTGAAACAAGTCATCCATGTGATCCACATCTGGCACGATGAAGACATCCCCTCTGGCTAAGGTCACCATCGTCAGTAGATTCATTTCGTAGGGCAAATGCTTTAAATTATCGATCTCCGGTGCCACCCCCTCTGCTGTCCACTCGTAAATGTTTTCCATCTCCTGCAGCTCATGATGAATTAAGAAAATGTAGGTGCGGTCGGCCTGTTCATACTCCCCTAACATTCTTAAAGACTCTTGATAGATGAGTGGTAAGTCCTCCGCATTCGCATTTACAAACTTGGTCGAAATCTTATTAATAAGCTGCTCTAAAGCATACCGCTTTTTTAGTGAACCCTCAGTTTCGATGAAAGCCGTAGTCTCACTCCCCGAAAATAAAATACCACGTACGGTCGGATCGTGAAGTAAATTAGTAGCCACACTCTTTACAAATAGAGGGCGGTCCGAGTCGTATAACACCCAAAAATCCACCTGCACTTCATGCCCTGGCCCTCCTGCGATGACCTCCTTCAGCGAACCCTTCGTCACCTGAATAAGCCCCTTTTCCTTTAAATCGAAAATGGTCTTTTCTTCCAGCATGCTCTCGACCACCCCCAGCCGCTTTTTTACCGCCTCATTTAAAAATAAAAAACGCCCTTGCTCATCTAAAATAATAAGCATTTCGCGGCTATACTGCACAAGTGGAAGCGAAAGTCGCTGCTGTTGGTTTTGGATACGCAGGTTTTTATCGCTTACTTTAACCAAAAATAAACCCTCCCCAGCCACATGTATGGAGAATCTGGGCATTTCTGCCCGCTCTGTTTCGATAGTGGCAGCAGAAGGCGCAGCAGATGCCATCATCCTCTCGTGGATAGCCATCAAAAACCTCTCACTCCTATCCGGTGAAAGGAGCTGCATGAACTGCTCAAAGGCGCCGTTCGAGAAACGTAAGCCCTCTGGGCCAAAAAATGCTATCGGACAGGGATTATCGCCAAATAACACGAAAAAATCCTCTTGATCAGAAATCACCATGATGGAGAAGCTATTTTTATTTTATTTCAGTTTACCCTTCAGGCATCTGCCCGTGAAACCGATTGAAGCGACAATATAACGTAATTCTATAGAAACCATGCAACATCTAAGCAGTAGATTCCTCATTCTACTTCTCTTTTTCGGAACTTTTTTCTCGGCCTTCGGCCAAAAAGAACCCATTACCATCTCTGACCTTACCAAAGTCGTCACCATGGGCTCCATTTCCATCAGCCCGGACGGTGAAAAAGCCATCTTCGTGAAAAGCTTTATGGAAGAAGAACAGGGCAGCTATTCCTATAAACGCCAGCTCTGGATGATGGACGTGAAACAGCCGAACACCATGCGCCCCATCAGCTCCCCAACGGCAAACAGCGGTGGAGCCAGCTTCTCCCCGGACGGTAAAACCCTGGCCTTCACCCGCGCTTATAAAGGCAAAAGCCAAATTTGGTTGCTCCCCCTTAACGGTGGAGAAGCCCAAGTGCTTACCGATGCCAAATACGGCGCCTCCAATCCAGTTTGGTCACCTGACGGCAAAAAAATCCTCTTCTCCAGCACTCTCCCCATGTGGGCCATCGAAGGAGAGCCCGATTGGGAACACCAGCGCCCTGGCAGACGCTTTGGCGATGAGCCCGACTACCGCGCTATCCAAGCAGGACTGGCAAAAGAAGAAGTCAAACCAAATGTAGACGGCGATCTAGACGAACTGCGTGCTTGGCTAGCTAAAAATGCGGCCAAACAAGATCCTAAAGTCATCGATAGACTAAATTTCCTCGGCGAAAAAGACCTGAGCCCCGATCTGTATTTCTCCCATCTTGCTATTGTTGACCTGGAGTCAAGAACTGAGACCACACTTACCTCCGGTTTCCAAAACTACTTTGGCGCCACCTGGTCCCCCGATGGAAGCTTCGTTTTAGCCTCCAGCCTTAAAAATGAAATCCACCCAGATTTCACCCAGCATACCGAAGTATGGAAAGTGGACGTGGCGACCCAGGAAGCCTCCGTATTCTTTGCCCTTGAGGGCTTCCGCGTAGGAAATCCCAGCTTCTCACCGGATGGAAAAAGTATCTTGGTGAGCGGCCAGGAGATCGATGAACCGAGCTATAATCAGTCTATGATCGGCATTTTACAAGCGAATGGTAGCGGCTTTAAATGGCTCACCGAAAGCCTCGACCGAAGCGTAGGAAGCGCCAAGTGGAGCACGGACAGTAAAAATATCTACTTCACTGCCGCTAACGAAGGAGGCTTCTCCCTTTGGAGCGTACAAGCTAGCAATGCGAAAATCACACCGCTCATCAGCGGACAGGTGGGCGTCAGCAGCTTTGACCTCCATGGAGACCACCTCCTCTATGCCTTTACCGAAGTAAAAAACCCCTCTGAGCTTTACCTCGCAGATAAAAATGCGAAAAACACGAAACAAATCACACGCTTTAATGCTGACTGGCTGGCCACGAAAGAAATTTCCTACCCCAAGGCGCATCGCCTAAAAACCGATGAAGGCTTCGAAATCGACTATTGGGTGATGGAGCCTATCGGCAAAAAATCAGGCGTGAAATACCCTACTGTGCTTCAAATGCACGGCGGGCCTAGCGCCATGTGGGGGCCAGGTGAAGGCTCCATGTGGCATGAGTTTCAAGTGATGGCCGCGAAAGGCTATGGTGTCGTGTATGGAAACCCGAGAGGCTCCGGCGGATACGGAAAAGCCTTCCAAAAGGGCAATTTCCAAAACTGGGGTGATGGCCCCGCTTCCGATGTGCTGAGCGCCCTCGATGAAGCCGGTAAAACGTACGATTGGATCGATGAAGATCAGCTTTTCCTAACGGGAGGCTCCTATGCAGGCTATTTAACCGCATGGATCGTCGGACATGACCACCGCTTTAAAGCGGCCTTTGCGCAGCGCGGCGTTTATGAACTCACCTTTTTCCTAGGAGAAGGAAATGCCTGGAGACTGGTTCCCCACCACTTCGGGTACCCATGGGAAGAGGGCGTAAAGGAAATCATGGACTATAATTCACCCCAAACGTACGTACAAAATATCCAAACTCCGCTTCTAATCAAGCATGGAGATGTGGATCTAAGAACGGGCGTGCGCCAAAGCGAACTGCTTTATAAATCCTTAAAAATCCTCGGCAAACCCGTAGAATACGTGCGCTACCCGGATGAAGGACATGAGTTGTCCCGCTCCGGAGACATCACACGCCGCATGGATCGTATCGGACGTATCATCGAGTTCTTCGAACGCTACGTGCAGCATCCCAACTAATCGAAAATTTACTATTCTTACTACTTATGAACTACATGCCCCGAAGAAGCATGCTTGCCCTCGTCCTCGGCCTCTGGCTGAGTACGGGGGCTTTCGCTCAAGAAAAGGATACGCCGCGTCCGATGACCTGGCAGGATATCCCCTCCTGGAAAGCCATGAACCCAAATGCGGTGAAAATCAGCCCCGATGGGCGTTTTGTTGCCTACAGTATTTCAGAGGTGGACGGTGACGCTGAGCTGATCCTACACGATGCCACGAAAAACGAGGACATCAAAACGTTTAACATTGGCTCGAGCACCTTTCCTATGTTCGATTTTTCAGAAAATAGCCGCTACTTCGCCTTTAAAATCTACGAAGACGATAAAAGTAAAAAAGCTGCCGCAAAAAGTAACGGTAAGGGCAAGCCCGATAAGCTTACCGTTCTGAATCTAAGCGACCTGAAAGAGACGACGATCGATAAAGTAACTAATTTTTCATTTAACAATGAAAATGGGAATTTTATCGCCATTAACTTACTGAAAGAAGGTAATGCCGGGGACGGCAAAGGCTCGGACCTTCTGCTCATGGAGCTGAGTAGCCAGAAAAAGCTGAACCTAGGAAATGTGCTTGAATTTAGCTTCAACAAGCCCGGGACACATCTGGCCTACTTGGTAGATGCCGCCAACAAAAATGGGAACGGCCTTTACCTTTTACAGCTAGCCAGTTGGACGACACAGGTAATCGATAATGACGAGGCCTCCTACAAGTCGCTTTCTTGGAACGAGGAAGGAGATGCCCTAAGCTTGCTTAAATTTATAAAAGACAAGAAATACAAGCAGGAACATGGTATCGCGATGGGGCTTACGGTGCTAAACGCGCCAAAACTTACGCTGGTTGATCCCAGAGAAATCGAGGCTTTGAAAACGAGCAATATGACGATCAGTCCGAACCGCAGACCCAGCTGGTCAGAGGATAAAACACGCTTGTTTTATGGCTTACATCGTCTGGAAAAGGCGGACGATACAGTTGAAAAATCGGACAAGGAGCAGGATAGCTCCAGTACGATCAACAGAGATTCTTTAGAAAAGGTGATGGTCGAAAAGCTTCGAAATGATGCCTCCATAGCGGACATAAAGGCTTTGCGCGAAGCGCTAGCAAAGGTAGACACCTTAGACAAGGCTAAGGCAAGCCAGAAAGCCAAGAAAAATGAAGCTAAAAAGCCCGATATGACCATCTGGCACTGGGCGGATAGCAGGCTACAGTCGCGGCAGCAAATTCTAGAAAATCAGGATAAAAACCTGAGCTACTATGGCATGTTTCGCTTGGCCGATAAACAGCATATTACCCTGAATGACAGCACGATGAAGGACCTCAACTTACTCCCGAAGCAGCATTTCGCGATGGGTATGGACGAGCGCGCCTATGAGCTGCAGAGTAACCTCGATGGCCAAAACTTCCGTGACATTTACAGTGTGAACCTACAGACAGGGGAGAAAGTACTACGATTCGAGAATTTCTATCTGCCTACCTTCGCAAGTCTTCCGAGAAGCTCTCCGGATGGGAAGCAATGGCTCTATGGCTTAGAAGGTCATTTTTATGTCTTACATCTAGAGTCAGGGCTTACTACTAAGCTAACCGAAAATATTCCAGTTTCCTTTATCGATACAGAAAATGACCGAAATGTAACCGATCCGCTACACACGCCCTTAGGCTGGAGTGCAGACAGTCAGTTTGTGCTTTTACGTGATGGCTGGGATATTTGGCAGGTACCGGTCTCAGGGCGAGGAGCAGCCATAAACCTTACAGTGGATGGACGCGAGAAAGGCATTCGCTACCAGGCTCGCTACGTCCTAGATATGGAGGAAAAAGGCATCGATCTGAGTAAGCCGCAGTACCTACGCATGTATGGGGAGTGGACGAAGAAGAGTGGCGTGGGTCGACTGAATGCATCCCGTCGTGGACTAGTAGCAGGTCCTGAAGTGCTGCTTTGGGAGGATGCTGCGATTTCGCGCGTTGCTAAGCCGAAAAAAGCAGATAAGCTGAGCTTTAGCCGCGAAAACTTCCAAGTGCCGACTGAGTTGTTTATGGCAGATATGAATTTATCGAATGCCATTCAGGTGACGAAAAACGCTCCTGACAAGGATAAATTTGTGTGGAGCGCTGGCGTTCGTCTGGTCGATTATACCTCTGATAAGGGCGCAAAGCTCCAAGGAGCGCTCTTCTTGCCTGCCAACTATGAGGAAGGGAAAAAATATCCCACGATTATTTATTATTATGAAAAATTGTCTCAGACGCTGCATAACTATGCGGCACCCAACTTCTCTGGTACAGGTTGGAACCCTGCCATTTATACCTCAAATGGGTATGCGGTCTTTATTCCAGACATCGTATACACCTTAGATGATCCAGGGATGTCTGCTGTATGGTGTGTACTTCCGGCTGTAGATGAAGCCATTAAAACAGGAGTAATCGACGAAAACCGCATGGGCTTGCACGGACATAGCTGGGGAGGGTACCAGACATCATTCCTTATCACGCAAACACCACGCTTTAAAGCAGCGGCAGCGGGTGCGCCACTTACCAACATGATTTCCATGTATGACCTTATCTATTGGAATACTGGAAGTGGCAACATGAGTATTTTTGAAGCCTCTCAGGGTCGTTTCCGTGGAGCTCCATGGGAAAACTGGGAGTCTTATGAGCGGAACTCCCCTATTTACCATGTGAAACAAGTAGAAACGCCACTGCTTATGCTGCATAACGATAAAGATGGTGCCGTAGACTTCACACAGGGTATCGAATATTACAATGCCTTACGGCGTCTCCAAAAGCCCGTAATTATGGTTCAGTATAAAGGTGAAAACCATGGTTTGGGTAAATTAGAGAACCGTAAAGATTACAGCGTGCGCATGCTTGAGTTCTTCGATCACTTTCTGAAAGGAGCAGCGGCCCCCGATTGGGTAGTGGACGGTATACCAAGATTAAGCCTAGAGGAGCATCTAGAAAAGCGTGCTTTTTGATTAATTAAACTATTTTATTATTTTATTTAATTATTATAATTCAAAGTGGCGAAAAATACCTAAAAATAGGTATTTCCTATTCGAGGTCTCCGCCCTATATTTGTAATACTTAAATGAAATTTAAGTAGGTGTTTAAGTTTAAAGCCCTTCGCATTCGCGAAGGGTTTTTTTATACCCGTCGAGCAGGTTAGATAGAAAATTGAAGAAGGGGCACACAAAAATCGGAAATATGGGATTCTTTAAAACTAAATCTCTCTCTTAGAGTTGAGGAAATTATAGCCACTATTCCCTTAGCTCATGAACGTTTCCTCCCGTAATTTATGCATGTACTTTACGCTTCTCGCCCTTTGGTTTGCGCTAACCACGAGCCAGGCCCAGCGGCTCAGCGATCGTAATCTTATCATTAATCCCTTAGCAGATAGTACTTCTTTTCCCGAAAATAAAGGCTTTTCTGTTGCACATGCGCTGCAAGGGTGGGCCGGATTTGGTCGTTATACAGGAGTTTCGGACAATGATCACGAATGGTTTCATGAGCTGGGTGCTGCTATCGAGTTGATTCGCTTTTCCAACCGCAGTACCCTTTCCGTCTACACTACTATAGAGTTTATCGCTGACCCTTTTAATCGGATTACCTTTAACCCACGCGCCATTTGGTGGTCGGAGGGTTTCATTTATTCCTTAAAGACAGCAGAAGATCGGTTTTGGCAGTTTAGCTACCACCATCGCTGCAAGCATGATATCGACAACTTATCCATCGGAGAGGAACGTACACTTATTTACGGTAGCTTTCGGGCAGAACATATCCGCACCTACCAGCTACCGAAGCGCAGGGAAATGTGGCTAAGCCTCGGGACCGATCTCTACAGCATCCTTCAAGACACCCGTGATCCATTTAATCCGGCTCCCGAGTCCCTCAACCAAGAACGACTGCTAGCCTCGGCCTCGCTAAAAGCACACGTACTACTGCCCTTTAAAGACGAACAAGTGGCATGGTTTGTAAATACTTATGTACAACCGAACCTATTCGGGCGGGATAAAGGATTTACCAATCGATTTCGAGAAACAGCCGAATTTCATGTGAATGCAGGAGTTAGCACGGGGCTCCTCCTGCGAGGCGCTGCCCAAGTCCGTATTTTTCTCGATTATGAATATTTAAATGATACCGAAATCCCTATTCAACCTCAACATGCACACCTATTGAAATTCGGTATTAGAGGTTTAAGTGCAAAAGGGATTCGCTAAAAACACAGCCCTTATACGCGATTCTTGGAGTCGATGTGTAGGGTTACCGGGCCATCATTGAGCAAGCTTACTTGCATATCTGCCCCAAAAATCCCTTTGGCAACCGGCCGACCTAAGTGTCCTTCTAAAGCGGAACAAAAGTCTTCATAAAACGGCTGGGCCTGCTCCGGTCGAGCGGCTTTACTATAGCTGGGCCGATTTCCTTTCTTCGTGCTAGCATGAAGTGTAAACTGAGAAATACAAAGGATGTCACCTCCCACCTCCTGCACACTTTTATTCATGACACCTTGTTCATCTTCGAAAATACGAAGTTGACAGACCTTTCGACTCAACCAATCCACATCCTCAGTAGTATCTGCTGCCTCTATCCCTACAAGTACGAGCAGCCCCTGCGCTATGGCTCCTACGCTATGTCCTGCTACCTCCACTCGCGCATGTCGAACACGCTGAATTAAAACGATCATGGTGTGAACTGATGCATTTCCCGTGAAACAATTATTTTAAAGACAGCCGGATTTTCCTTAAATGCATGCAGGAGCATGCCACGAGCAACTTTAGAGGCTTCGATTCCTCGAAAAGAATCTCCTACACGCAGCCATTTGAGAGGAAGCATAAGATACATGGCCAGCGTCTCTCCAAAACGAACCTCGTCCCTATCTCCTAAGAGCAAGCTGGGGCGGTGCAGCAGTAAATGAGTGAATCCCAGCTCCTTTAGCTTGTCTTCGGTTTCCCCTTTTATGCGATTGTAAAACACATTTGACCCGCGGTCAGCACCCAAAGCAGATACATAAGAGAACGTTTTCACTCCCAGGCGTAGACACAACTTTCCAAAGTCGAGCACAAAGGTTTGATCGATTTGTTTGAACTTTTCCTGTGATCCGGCTTGCTTAATCGTAGTGCCTAGGGCACAAAAGGCATGTAGTTCCGCTTGGCCTTCTGTGAGTGCTAAGCGCAGCCAAGTCCAATCACCTCCACTATTTTTTTCCTGCAGGGCTTCCTCTAAGTCGAAATCAGCCACTCGAGTAAAATCCACTGTAAACTGCAGTAACTTGTTGTGCTTAATTTGGAGCTGACGTCTGCCAAAAGAAAGGACTGCATCGCAGTCGGAATTTAAAAGTTGATAAAGGGTCTGTTTCCCGACCATGCCCGTCGCCCCAGCTAGCAGTGCGATTTTCATAGTGTAAACGGTTTTAAAAGCTTTTCAAATTCAGCTGCGATAGCTTGGTTTTTATTATCGGTGTACCAGCGGTGAATCGAGGCGATAAACTCTTCTTGAGTTTGGCCTGCTGGATTGGCCTTGTAGGCTAGAACTTTTTCTTGTAAAAGGGCAGGGCGTGGCCCCCAAGTAAAGCAAACTTCTCCCGTTTGAGCATCGCAGGCGATAAGTTTGGGGATAGACTGTGCGCCATTTGTTAAAAACGCTGCCATAAGCGCAGTATTTTGATCACGCAATACTAGGTCTAAAGAAATGCGCTCGCTCACTTCCGCCAGTTTAGCTAAAAATGGAATTGACTGGGCAGCATCACCGCACCAAGCCTCGGTGAGGATGAGCCAATGCTGAGGACGCTTTAAATCCACTAATAGGCTAATAAAGGTTTCAGGAACCTGGGCCGTTTTATCCCATCGCTTCATCCGCTGCTGATTCATACGCGTGTAATGTAGCATCGCCTCACTATGATTATTTCCCGTAGTCTGCCCCTTGGCCAGGAGCTCATCGACTAAGTTTCTATAGGTATTATACGTATAGGTAGGCCCTGTTAGTAGCTCCAAAGGAACAGCAGGAGTGGTCGTTTGCATAATATATTACAGTTTAGTTTAGGTATTTTCTTTACCAGCCTCCCAAGCTTGGAAGTCTTCAATCTCTTGCTTCAGCGCATGAAAAATGGCTAAAAGCACAGAGGCATCGTCTGCAAAACCCAGTACGGGGATAACATCCGGAATAATATCAATGGGTGTTACGAAATAAAGTAGGCCTAGACACAAAAGCGCTAGTGTCTTAAAGGATAAGCGGTGGGCTCCGGAGCGATGGGCTTCTAACATCCGCTTGAATACACCTAGCGGTTGAAGAACCTTTTGCACCTCTTTATTTTCTCCTAATGCTGTCACTTTCGCCCTCGCCTCATCGAGAAGCTTGAGCATCGCCTCTTTGCTGGAAGCGATTTGTTCGGCTTGCGCCAAAAACCGCAACCTAGCCTGCTGAAAATATCTATTCTGTTTCCACATGCCCGCGAGTTTAAGAGTTAAAAGTACAGATTCACTTCTTTTTTAATAGCAGAAATGGCTAAACGGATAGGTTCCGCGGAAGAAGCTAAGGATTTTTCCATAATAACTTTTGCCAGTACTAGCCCCTTCGCCTGCGCGTCTATCTCCTGAAAAGAAGCATTGATGAGAACGATCGTACTCTCTACAGCTGCCTCTACCCGCGCCCATGCTTCATCTGAAAAATAAACCTGCTGAGAGAGATTATGGTTCACTTCCTCTCTTAAATCCCGAAGTAGCGCTTGATGAAGCTGAGCAGCCGAAAACTCAGGATCATTCACGCGACGAATTAGCTGATTTGGACGGATTCGCTCCAAAAGTAGACAAACACGTTCCGCAGCCTGCAGGCGAATGGGGATAAGTTCTTTCTGACGAATAGCACGCAGCTCCTTATCTTGCTTTTCTCGCTCTTGCTTCAGGAAGGTAAGCACGACTAAATACATGCCATAGAGTACAGCACCAGCAGCAATTAACACAGTGAGTAGTTGACTAAGAAATTCCATAAAGACAGCAGATTAAAGAAGAAGTTCTCGCCATATCAGCAAGAGTAACAAAATTACATGTTCCTACACATAATTCTACATATCGATAGTAAACATTTTGAAATTTGAGTACTTTTATCCTTGAATATTGTTGCTAGTATGCACATAAAAGGAAAACAAGTATATGCTTAACCCTATTTCTATTACGCCTAAAGCATTAAAAGAAATCCTCTATATCATTGAAAATAAAAATATTCCTCCCTCCTACGCACTTCGTGTAGGCGTCAAGGGGGGAGGCTGTGGGGGTATGGCTTACATGCTCGGGTTCGATACAGAAAAAAAGGAAGATAAGATTTTTCAGGTAGATGGATTGACCCTTTTGATCGAAAAAAGGCACATGATGTTTCTAATGGGCATGGAAATTGATTTCTATGAAGGAGTAGATGCCAGGGGATTTACATTCATCAACCCGGATATCCCGAAACGTCATGATTTGGCGCAAGAGAAAAAAGAGTAGAAGAGCAGAAAAATAATGCATGCTCTTCTAAGTCTTGTATTAAAAAAGTCACTTAATCACCCTTTACAAAGGTAAGTAAAGTCGATCTGCCGTACTATACCCGATTTCGGGTAAAATAAAGCAATTTTGGTTCTTTAATAACGAAACCAAGGTAAACAGTGGAACATTTAAAAGTAAAAATTGAGGAGCAAGCCCTCCTCGCTGAACGATTAGGATTAACGCCAGCAGCAGCCAAACTGTACACTTACCTGATGTACAAGCAGGACGCTGCTACATTCGAAGAACTCGTAAGCTATTTTAGTTTAAGTAAGAGTGCCGTTTCAATCGCATTGAATATGTTGATCGATCAGCAGCTAATCGCTTTCCGGCAGCAACCGGGAAAGCGCAAGCGTTTTTTTTATCTGACGCTAGAAAGCTGGACAACGGAATCTCTGATCAACCATCGTTTTGCACTTTTCATGCAGATGCTAGACACGGCAATCGCCGCACGCAAGGAGAACATGAAAAAAACTGAGGATTTAGAACATGTTCGGGGGTTTTACCAGCTTTTACTCGATGAAATCCCCTTAATCATTCAAAAATGGGAAGAGAAAACGAGGGCCAATTAGGTTATTTCATGATGTCCTTTACGATTTGCCCGTCTTTCATGATCACCAGAAACCGAGTTTCAGGTGAGGCGATCAGCGACAAATCCTCCACCGGATTGCCCTCCACTACGATCAGGTCCGCAAAAGCTCCTTCTTCGATCACACCTAAACTACCTGGATAAGGAGAGCGCATACCCGAAAGCTGTAGGAGCTGTCCATTATTATACGTAACCAGCTGTAAGACCTCTGCATTTGTAAACCAGCGCTGCAGGCGCAGGATGTAGGCATTTTGATGCTTATTCAACTCAGGTTCAAACAAGAAATCCGTCCCCCAAGCGATTTTTAGGTTCATTTTTTTGGCCATGGGCCAAAGTTTCTCCTGCCCTTCTAGCACTGGCTTACGCTTTTCTACGCGAAGTGGATCCATTTCGGGAGTGCTTTCCACTAGGTTCTGTGTACTCAGCCACACCCCATTACGCTTCATCATGCGAAGTGTTTTTTTATCCAAAATTTGACCATGTTCGATACATTTCACTCCTGCACGAATCGCTTTCTGAACAGCTCGCGGCGTGTAGGCATGCACCATCACATAGGTTCCCCAGTCTTCTGCTGCCTCTACAGCAGCCTGCATTTCATCGAATGTATACTGCGTTACATCTACTGGATCATAAGCCGAGGAGGTCCCCCCTCCGGCCATAAGCTTAATTTGGCTAGCGCCAAAGCGTAAGTTTTCACGAACTGCCGTGAGCACTTCAGGGCGACCATCTGCTATAAAAGTGGCCTGCATGCGCTCAGCACGCGATACTTCACCAAAAAATTTCCTAGAACGCTCATCAGGACTTCTGAAATCTCCGTGACCTGCGGTTTGAGAAATCGTGGCACCAGAGGGCCAGATCCGTGGCCCTACGAGCGAGCCCGCATCTATCTGGGCTTTAAGCGGAAAAATCGGACCTCCAGCGTCGCGTACAGAGGTAAACCCACGCAGTAGCATCGCCTCTGCTCCTCCACCCACCTTTTCAAGGATAACGCCCTGAGAAAGCATCGGCGATAACATTTCTTTCATACTTAGGGCCCCGAAAGTTAAGTGCACATGCACATCTATTAGACCTGGAAGAAGCGTTTTACCACTACCATCGATCACACGTTCACCTGATTCCGCTGCTAGGCGGGGCGCCATTTCAACAATTTTATTCTCGCGAACACGGACATCCATAGGAGGCAGCAGCTGCGCTTTTCGGCTGTCAAAAACCTGAATTTGTTCAAAACGGGTGCTTACATGACCCTGGGCGAATACCACCCAAGAATAAATGAGTCCTGCCGCAGTCAGTAAAAATTTTCGCATAATTTGTCTTTGAGAAGGGTAATTTAAGCTTTTCTTTTTGATTTCAGGAACACGCATGCAAAAATTTAAAAAAACAACCGATACCGTTAACGGTATCGGCTGAATCATTCAAAGGCTGAGTTGAACGTTATTGTCCTTCGACATACAAATCCCAATTGAGCTCGGCCTGTGGATGCGGGAACTGTCGGAAAACGCTACCACCATCGAAAGAGGTATCGATTTCTTCCATGCGATCATAGCGTCGCGTATCGATCCAGCGATGCCCCCAGGGTTCCGCCCATAAGGAATAGCGGCGCTGGTAAAGAATCTCATCTATAAGTGCCGCAGTGGAATTGGCTCCTGTATACTCACCTATCCCGGCAGCATTTCGAATTACATTTATCGCCTCGATCGCGGGTCCTGCCTGTCCTAAGTTAGCATGTGCTTCTGCCTTTAAGAGGATTAGCTCCTCGTTTCGAATAAAGGGCACAGAAGTCTCGTTCGTAGGCCAGCGCTGATCCTGATGCGTCCCTGTAAGCGGTGCTGCATCTGTGGTAATAATAACTGGATTCGTACGTGGAAAGAACTTCTGCCGAACGCGTAAATCGCCTGCCGTAGTGTCCCTAAGGACGGATGGATGCACTACGGTGAGCGTATTAATGGCTGCATCTAAGACAAAAAAGAGCGGATTAAACAAGTCCGGCGCTGCACCATAGGGGTGTGTGGGCCCCATTTGCATATCACCACTCATATTCATAAAGGATCCTTCTAAGGCTGTTAACACTCCGTTCCAATCCTTTCGATACGCATTTAAGCGTGCAGCGATGGCACGGTTTACCTGCTGCAAGCCTGCGATGGTATTAAATCCATCGAATCCTCGGGTCAATCGGAAGGGAAAAGGCCCTACTCCTGCAGATTCCAAGTCAGCGAAACCCTGATCCAGCAAGCTTTTTGCGTGATCGAGAGCCTCTTCATAAGAAACAAAAGGCCCCGGATTAAAAGGATCTGACACATCGATGCGGATACCATTTTCAAAGACAAAGTTGGCAGGAATCATAAACTGAAAACCCTGTATCGTACGCGCAAACCCGCGTGCCGAAGCACGTTCACGCTCATTTAAAATACTCGCATTCGTAGCAGCTCCTGCTAAGACTTCCGCTTGGTTAATCGCCTGATAAGGAGCCGCCCAGGAACCTCCTCCGGTAGCACCAAACCCAAAATACGAGCGATCCGGCTGACGCCCTCCCTGGCCTAACCAGTCGGTTTGAAAGCGCGGATCAGATCCATTTAAATACCAAATTTCTCGCCCAAAAGTCCCCCAAGAGGTCGTCACGTTAAAAACATACCCCCTGTGACGGGCCTCTAAGCCCGTAATTAAAAACTGCACGGCTTCCCGAGAGGCATCTTCTAATACCACCTCCACCGCTGGATTATTGGGATCAATTACCTCGTCTATCTGAAGGGGATTACAGGCCCAAAACGTCGTTGCCGCCAAGGCTGCCACCCCTAAACTATTTATGTATCGTTTCATATGCTTCTCTTGGTAAAATTAAAAGTCTATGTTAATGTGGAAAAACACACGACGTGGTGTCGGATATGGGGTGATATCTACATTATTCCCAACTGCTTGTGCCCCAAATGTAGAGGTCTCTGGATCATAGCCTTCATAATTAGTAAACAGAAAGGCATTATTTACAGAAGTACCTAAACGCACGCCTGAAACCGAAGAACCGAAAGTGTTTCGAACGATCTCCAGAGGAACTGTATAGAATAAGCCAATTTCACGTACCTTCAAGAAAGTAGCATCTTGAATCCAGCGACCTGCATTATTAAAAGGTGCTGGGGGACGCGGATTAAGTGTTCCCGTTTCTGGATTAAAGAGCCCTGGCGTGGTGCCTCCAGAATCGGTCAGAAAAGAAGTCAGGTTAACATTATCCCCACGATGACGGTACTCCATCAAGAAAGATAATTCAAGATTACGCGCGATCGTGAAATTATTCACCCAAGACATATTAAAGCGCGGCTGGGCATCTCCCCAAATCGTAAAACCTCCCGGAACACTTGGATCCGCAGGTGTCCCTACAATCGTCGTCGGAGAAAAACCCTCCGCATATAAGAAAGTCCCCAGCGCTGCACCAAAACCACCACTTAAATAGGTCGGAATGCCTAATCGCGTCATGTTTAAACGGTTATGCCAGTAGAGTACACGGGTGTTCCAACGTAAATTAGGTTGGTCTATAACCGTACCGAATAAACCTAACTCCAGTCCTTTATTCTGTAGCTCAGCCTCATTACTCGGCGTAGAATTCACACCCGTAGAAGGTGCTAGACTTAAGTTTTGAATATTGTTCTGCGTATTCTTGATATAATAGGTAGCCTCGATCCCGATGCGGTTATTAAAGAAACCT
This sequence comes from Nitritalea sp., assembly GCF_054166705.1. Lineage (NCBI taxonomy): Bacteria > Pseudomonadati > Bacteroidota > Cytophagia > Cytophagales > Cyclobacteriaceae > Nitritalea > Nitritalea sp. Next base: position 306,616 of record NZ_JBSZCV010000015.1, on the reverse strand, counting down.
GCATCAACACCAAATTCTAGCTCCGTAGCAGACTCCGGTAATATGGCTGTATTGCCTATAGAAGTGGAAACTACCGACCCTAATAGACCGCCGATATTTGTGCCGCCGAGTGGTGTGAATGTAGCTCCAAACCCAACGGGTCCAGCTGTTTCTCCATACGCTATACGTGGCTTTAGGGCAGCGATAGCAGGGACATTAAACCACTCAAAATTAGCAATATTCACCGCCAAAGAGGCTCGCGGAAAGGCATAAAACTGGTTCGGATCTCCATTTAATGAAGACTTATCCCAACGTATACCTAAAGTACCGATAATTTTATCGTCCCAGTTTGCTTCCTGCTGTAAGAAAACCCCTGCATCCGCTACTTCAGAGAAAAACTGCTGATTGATTTCCTGAATATTCGCCTGCTGTAAGTTGCGCTGCCCCGGAGCTAGACCTCTACCCCGATTAAAGAGGACGTCCTGCTGAAAATCTAATCGAACGATCCCCCCTGTGGAATTCATGTTCACATTCCCTAAGTTCCAGTTATAAATTAGAGCAGCTTGTAAATTCGTGTTAAAGCTTTCCTGCTTCCCCCAGAGTACATCCCCAGGATTCGCCTGTCCACGCTGGAACTGTAAAAACTCAGGAAGATATACCAACGTCGTGTTCTGTAAGAAGTCTAAACCTCCCGCCACCTGCGCCTTCAAAAAGCTATTTTTCGTCTGTAAAATGTCGATGTCTAAACTAAACGACTGAATAAAACGATTTACGACGGAATTATTAATCCCATGATCGGTCACCGCTACAGGGTTCTCCGCGAAATACGGATTATCTGGATAAGTACCGTCTGGTCTTCTTCTTAAATCAAAATAATTCGGCACATAGGCGATATTGTAGCCGATAGATGCTCCAGAATTGTTCTGGTTTCCTGTAAATCCACGGTCGGTATTACTACGCACATAATTTGACGAAACCGAAAGACGAATCTTATCCGAAATCTTCTGATCGATATTCGCCCGAATGGAATAGCGCTCGAAACCTGTGTTACGTACATTGCCATCCTCGCTTACGATATTTCCACTCACAAAAAACTTGGTACGCTCATTCCCACCGGAAACATTTATCCGCGTGTTCGACAGCAATGCAGTATTGTTATAAAAGAAATCCTCATAATCGATAAAATTTCCCGTTTGCTGTGCTTCACGGAAGCGCTCTAGCTCGATGGGCCTACGTCCTTCAGGGAAAAATACATTGATTTTTTCCTCACTCCAGTCATCCACACCTAAAAGACGTAAAGGCTGCGAGAATCCGATATCCTGAGATAAAGAAACTGTCGTTCTTCCTTCCGCACCTCGCTTGGTGGTAATAATGATTACACCAGCATTCGCACGCGTTCCATAAATGGCAGCTGCAGAAGGACCTTTTAACACTTCGATAGACTCGATATCGTTTGGATTTAAATCTGCCAGACGGTTCGCTCCATCATCCTGATTGGCTCCACCAGCACCCGATACAGCAGCACGACCCGTACGCTGAAAAGAGTTGTTGATGTAGACACCATCTAAAATAATAAGCGGCTGCGATCCTCCACCCAGCGTAGAAATACCACGCAACTGAATGGAAAAACCACCCCCCGGAGCACCCGAGTTCGAACGAATGGTCGCTCCCGCGATCTTTCCATATAGGGCTCCATCTGTCGTCTGCAGCGTGGTCGTTCCCGTCAGCTCCTTACTCGAAACGGATGAAACCGCATTGGCCAAGTTACTCCTTTTTACAGAGGAAGCCAGACCCGTCACGACTACTTCTTCTAAATTCGTGGCATCCTGAGAAAGGCGTACATTTAATGTGCCTGTGGATGCATTGATCGTAAAACTCCTGGAGACATACCCTAAAGAAGAGATGATCAGTGTACCCGAATCATTACCCGGTACCGTTAAGGAAAACTTGCCATCTAAATCCGTGACAGCACCGATGCTGGCCCCCCGAAGTAAAATATTTGCCCCGATCAGGGGCTCCCCGGAACGATCATCCGTCACCGTCCCTGTGACTGTGTACTGCGCCATGCTCCAGCCCGTGGCTAAAAGCAGCAGCACCAAGCTCAGTGTGAACCTGTAAAATTTGTGCATAGGTAGTAGTATTAAGTTAAAGAAAAGGGTTACGAACGTGTCGACGAAAAAAACTTCGCAGCATGCGCACTACGAGCCTAAAAATAGAACCCTTAGCTATAAAACATGTCCGTTTAGTTGATCCGTTCTCACGTGTAAAAGCAATTTAACACAAAATAAACAGATGACCTTATAGAAAAGGACAAAAGGAAAAAATGTTATTTGAATAAAAAAGAGAAATAAATTTACCTTTTTTCAGAATATATTACACTATACCACTTCTGATAAAATTTAATTTGGCGAACCCCAGAGCTTCAACTGAATGATCAAATTATATTTGGTTCAAATTAAAAAGAACCAAATTTATTTTACGATGAAAAAATCAGCCAAAACAGTAAAAAAGCTACTCCTTCTTAGAAGAGGGAGTAGCTTTTTTCCTAAAGTCAGCAGATCAGGATCGCTATCACTGATTTTTTAAAAATGGCTGCGCTCTTGGAATCGGCATAATTTCCTTTTGGCGCCCATTCAAGTAAATCACCTGCTCTCCATCCCAGTAAGCTCCCTCTTCCAACATGATACGCACATCCTTTCCCCACTCTTCCACATACACGACTGCATTTAACTCGATCGCATAGGCTGTCATCGGATAAAGCGGATAATCCCCCGCCCCAGGCGTATCCCCTTGGTTGTCCCACATCCCGATCGTCGGCCCGGCAGCATGCCCATGGTAGCCCATAGGATGAGAGTAAATGCTCCCCCGAATGCCTGCCGCTTCCATTTTGGCGCGCGTAGCACGCAAAATTTCATTCCCCGTCTTCCCATTTTCAAAAGAGCTCGTCAAAAAATCCTGCACTCGGTTCCCTACCTGAAAAGCAGTACGCAGATAGGCCGGCACCTCATCCTCTCCAGGCTTCAGCACATAGGCCAGCTGCTGCGTATCGGTACTGAGACGCAAATAGCTAATACCAAAATCAATATGGAGAAGATCTCCAGGCATAATCACTGACACATCCGGACGCTTATCAAAGGTTCGCAAGTGCTCCTTAGAATCCGGATCTGCACGCTGTATGTCCACGGTAGGCTGAAACCAAGTGTCTAACTTCCGCTCTTTAATGCGCTCCCGATAAAACCAAACCACATCATCCGTCGTCGTCACTCCCGGTGTAATCACATTTTCAGATAAACCTTCGGCTATAATTTGATTCGCAATCGACTGAATATGCCGATATGTGGCTAATTCCGACGGCGTACGGCGCTCTAACCAGCCCACCGCTAACTTTTCGGCCGAAACCACCCTATCCTGAAATCGCTTAGGGAGCTTATCCATCAGCAAGGCGTGCTCTTGAAAGGTGAGCCCATCCGCGTGCCCATAATTTACTGAAAAGTTCAAGCCGATGCGCTCTGGATTTCGCTCCTGAATGAGCTCCGCCAAGCGCGCATACTGGTCCGGCTCGGTATCCGGATCCCATGCCTTTTTAAACCGCTTACCTACATCATAGCGCGCCACGGCCAAAGCCTCCACCGAAGCTCTTCCCTTCGGCTTGTATAACACTAAAATGGTCCTGCGGCGAGCCGCAAACCAAGTGGCTGGCAAAAAAGTCCGAATGACTGGGTCTTCATTATACTCCCGGGAAATCAGCACCCACATGTCTATTCCCGTCCGATCCATTAACTCGGGAAGAACCGTATCGATGCGTTCTTCTAGCCAAGCATCTACTACTTGGGCCTGCGCACGCTGCTCTAATACAGCAGACTGCATCTGCTGCGCATGCATTTGACCACTGGCCAAAAGCAATAAAAAAACTAAAAGCGGTATATACTTCATGTCTGTATCTGGTCTAAGGTTGTGTAAAGAAAAGAAGCATGAGAAAAAAAACAAATAAAATGTGCTAAACGGTAGACCCACCGAATAATAAGGGGAAAAAGCCTCCTCCCTTCCGGATAAAAGCAGTATCGGTGCAGCAAAATAAAAAAGGCGGTAAAAAAGATTGTATCACTTCCTTACCGCCCTATAAAGCTTGACCTTGGTTAATCGCGCATCTTTTTATAAGCATTAATCAAACCATTTGTGGAAGCATCGTGAGAACGAATTTCGTCATCTCCAGCTAGTTCAGGAAGGATACGCTTCGCCAGAACTTTTCCTAATTCTACCCCCCACTGGTCGAAGCTTAGAATATTCCAAAGCACCCCTTGGACAAAAATTTTATGCTCGTACATGGCCACAAGCTGCCCTAGCGTGTAAGGCGTAATTTTTTTGACCAAAATACTATTCGTCGGCCTCTCCCCATCAAACACGCGATGTGGAGCGATTTTCTGTATCGTTTCCTCATCCGCGCCGGCTGCACGCATTTCAGCCTCTACAGCAGCCAGGTCCTTGCCATTCATGAGCGCCTCAGTCTGCGCGAAGAAATTCGAAAGCAGCTTCACATGATGGTCGCCGATCGGATTGTGGCTTTGCGCTGGCGCAATGAAATCACAGGGTATCAGGTGTGTTCCCTGATGGATCAACTGGTAAAAAGCATGCTGCCCATTCGTTCCCGGCTCACCCCAGATTATCGGGCCCGTGCTATAGGAAACACGCTCCCCGTTTCGGGTGACATACTTGCCATTCGACTCCATGTTTCCCTGCTGAAAGTAGGCTGCAAAACGGTGCAAATACTGATCATAAGGAAGAATGGCCTCAGAAGTAGCGCCAAGGAAGTTACAGTTCCAAATTCCAATTAAAGCCATTAGCACCGGAATATTTTGACCGAAGGGCGCCTCCTGAAAATGGACATCCATGCTATAGGCACCCTGAAGCAATGCTTCGAAATGGGAAAAGCCCACTGTGCACGCGATAGGCAGGCCTATGGCAGACCATAAGGAGTAGCGACCTCCAACCCAATCCCAGAAACCAAACATATTTTCGGCGGCGATTCCAAAAGCTTGCACGGCCTCAGCATTCGTAGAAAGGGCCACAAAATGCTTGGCCACCGCCTTCTCATCCCGCGCATGCTCCAAGAACCAGTCGCGCGCAGAATGGGCATTCGTCATGGTTTCCTGCGTCGTAAAGGTCTTAGACGCAATAAAAAACAAGGTAGTCTCTGGATTTACACGTTTCAGGGTCTCCGCTAAATGCGTCCCGTCCACATTCGATACAAAATAAGTGGTTATATGCGGCAGGTGATACGGCTTCAGCGCCTCGGTCACCATCACTGGGCCTAGATCAGAACCCCCGATACCGATATTCACGAGTGTATCGATGGGTTTACCCGTGTAGCCCAAATGCCGCTGCTGCTCGATGCCTTCCGCGAAATCTTTCATTTGTGACAGCACCTGTCGAATGTCTGGCATCACATCCTGCCCTTCTACTAGGACGGGACGGTCAGACTGATTACGGAGCGCGGTGTGTAGAACGGCTCGACCTTCAGTCAAATTTATGGGTTCGCCACCGAACATGGCGTGAATAGCATCGGCGAGCTTGCACTCCTTAGCCAGACCTAAAAGCTGCTCCCTAACCGCGTCATTCATTTTATTTTTACTGTAATCGAAAAGAATGGACTCGAACGCGAGCGAATAGTTGGAAAATCGCGCAGCATCCTGACACAACGTACGGATGCTGAGTTGTCCTGAAGAAGCGGCTAATTGCTTAAGCGTCTTCCAAGCAGACGTCGTGGTGGGATCGATAGCATGTAGCATAGAAAATATCTGTTTAATAGGTAAGCCAAAAGTATAAAAACAATCCCCTAGGAACAAAAATTAAATCGGCCTTTAAAAATAAATGCCGATTTTTCAGCACCTTTGCCTTTATTTTGTGTAAAAAGCTTATATTTAAATAATACAAACTAAACAGCACGCTGTACTTATGAACCCAGACGAGAAGCGTACCCTACTTTTAGTCGACGATGAACCCATCATTGGGATGATCGTGGAAAAGCAATTCAGTGAGGATCATCAGGTTACCATTAAACAGAATGGTGTGGAAGCACTCAGTCACATCATGAAGGGAGAGATCCCTGATGTCATCGTTATTGACCTAAACATGCCGAAAATGGGAGGCATGGAGTTTTTAGGTGAAATTAGAAAATTTCATTATCTCGAAAAAATACCTGTCATTGTCCTTTCCGGCGAGGATAGCGTAAATGCCCGCATAGAGGCTTTTAATGCCGGAGCTGATGATTTCCTTATAAAGCCTTTTAACCCGAAAGAACTACGCGTACGCATCAAGCGTTTTTTTGATCGTTATAAATTTCACGAGGCATGAACCCATCGCTGGCCATTATCCGCCCCGATCTATTGTTTACGAAGGAGGTTCGTACGCAACTCGCTACCTCCTACCTGCTGGCAGAGGAATTTAGCATCTTTTCTTTCATCGAAAAACTTAAAGCTGGAAAGCTTCAGGTAGATGCGGTATGTCTTTTCGGTAAGCTTTCGGACCCTTCCTTTTTAAATACTGTCGAAACGATTAGTGCCTTTAAATCCATTCACGCATTTAAAGTGATTGTTTTTAGTGATGTAGTCGTAAAAGAGGACAGAGGGCATGCGATTCGTCTAGATGTAGACGGCTTGCTGAGCGCAAAGGACTTGAAGAAAAACTATTTTATGGAGGCCCTCAGCCAAGCCCTTAGCCGAGAACCCTCTAAACTGAGAGAAGAGCTTACGGAAGACACCCAGACCCTTGCCTCTTTTGATTACAAGACACCGCTAAACAAAAGACTTTTCGATATTTTCTTTTCTGGTCTGGCGCTCTTGTTGCTCTCCCCTATCCTGCTGACTATCGCCGTCCTGATTCGCCTGGAATCAAAAGGACCTATCTTTTACAAGTCTAAACGTGTAGGTACCGCCTGGAAGGTCATCGACTTTTACAAGTTCCGCTCCATGGTTCCCGATGCGGATAAAAAATTAAAAAGCTTGGACCACCTGAACCAGTACAAGACAGGTGAGGCCGAAATATCTAAAAATAAATACATCAATAAACGCTGTGATACCTGTACGCGCTATGCGATAAGTTGTGAAAAACCACTCTTTAACGATAGCGGCGATTACATCTGCGAAACCTTTTACCCGGACTTTAAAAAAGAGAGCGATAACACCTTTTTCAAAATCGCAAACGACCCCCGTATCACCAAGCTGGGGGCATTTCTACGAAATAGTAGTATCGATGAGCTGCCACAACTGATTAATGTCTTCATCGGAGACATGTCCATCGTCGGAAACCGCCCACTACCGATCTATGAAGCAGAAAAACTAACGACAGATAAGTATTCCAAACGCTTTATGGCGCCCGCAGGAATCACTGGACTGTGGCAAGTTACCAAACGTGGGAAAGGGGGACCCATGTCAGAGGAGGAGCGCATCTCACTCGATAATTATTATGCGGATAATTTCAGCTTTTGGTTGGATATGAAAATAATTTTAAAAACCTTTCCTGCCTTATTTCAGAAGGAAAGCGTCTAAGTCACCTTATTACAGTTTCTATATGGATAGAAAATGGTCCTATCTTTTACTTTTTCTCCCCTTATTTTTTGGCCTTCAGGCCAAAGCACAGAACGTCCTGCCCTTTTCTGACCGGGATTCAGGAATCGAAGTGTTTAATATTTTAGAAGATCTCGCCCTACAGCTGCCGCCTTTAGACGATCTTCTCGACATGGGGGCCGACTTTAACCCTACCATTAAACGAGAAGAAGCGCTAGCAAGAGCGGAAGAACAGCGCATAAACGTACAAAAAAGGCTTTGGACCAACCATATTCGGCCCTTCGTGATTCTATCACAAGGAAACCAAGGAATTCTGGTGACAGGATCTGCCGACGTCTTCACGAATACAGTAGCCAGCGGATTTCTCTATGGCTTAAATGTGAGTATTCCGCTCTATGAATTTACGACGCGAGGAAACCGAATCAAGCTTGCTACCGCAGAAAAGGAAGCTGCCCTGCACATGCGCGATGCCATGACCATAGAAACCAAGCAGGAAATCGCTAAGGCCTACTACCAGCTGCTGGCGGCTCAGAAAACCATGGTGAACCACCATGAATTTTTCGAAAAAGCGACGACAAGTGAACAGGTCGGCGAGCTGAAACTGAGAGAAAATCAACTTTCCCTGACCGATTACACCCGACTGGCGGAAATCAATTCACTGGCCCGAGACCGCTATTACAATGCCTATGCGGATTTTATGACAGCCTATAAAAATTTAGAAATTTTACTCGGCATTAAACTTTCTATGTTAAAGCGATAAGCCTTACATGTTAAAAATTAAAGAACTATGGTGGGAGATTAAGAAATACTGGTACTTGTTTTTACTTGTACCCGGTATCTTGGCTGCGGTCGTTATTTTTATGACGCGCAATCTCGAAAAAATTTACGACTCGCACACCATTATTTATACGGGCATCTCTACCCGTAAAACTGCCGACCTGACCGAATCGCTTAAGATCGACTATTTTACCTCAAATAACTTGATGGATAATATCGTCGAACTGATTAATAGTCGGCGAACTTCGGAGCTTGTTGCGCTGAAACTGCTCTCCCAGCATCTTAGCATGGATGCCTTCGATCCGAAAAGAATGGAGCAGGACACGTATGAGCAGCTGCGTACAAATATTCCCGAATCTCTTCGCAGCCAGGTTGCAGTTCCTGGAGATCCCGTCCGTACACAACTTCGTATCGAGAGACTGCTGCGCGATGAGGACCCACGTGTGGGACCTATTCGTTACGTACTCGAAAACCACAAATACTACGGAATCTCAAATATCTCTGGACGGGTGCGCGTGCTTCGAAAAAGAAGCTCGGATATGATCGAGATCAGCTACTATACAGATGATCCCGGAATCGTGTACCAAACCGTCCATGCACTAGCAGATGTTTACCTCAGCCGCTATGGAGATCTACGTATCAGTGAGACAAGTGGAGGTATTGACTTCTACATCCAGGAAAGAGACCGAATCTTTAAGAAACTCCAAGAATCAGAAGAGCGCTTAAAGGAGTTCGTCAGTGCAAATCGCATCATGAACTTTTACGAGCAAGGAAAAAACCTCGATAATTACATAAACGAAATCGAAAAAGAAGTCATTCGCGCCCGTCAGGTGTCCGAAGGAGCAGATGCCAGCCTCCGAAAACTTGAGGAAAAACTACGGGTAAACGAACTCCGCGCCTCTACCATCGACTCGCTCTCTTATTACCGAACCCAAGTGTCTAATAAACGTGTGATGCTCAACACACTGATGACCGAACTGGGTCCCGATAGCTACGAAATCATCGAGTTAAAAAAAGAAATCCGTGAAATATCCGATAAGCTTAGCGATAAAATCGCCAGCCTCTACCGACAGGATTTTGCGGTAGATGGCATTCCGCTCAATCAGATTTTAGGAGAATGGCTGAGCACGTATCTCGAGAAGGAACGAGAGCTTAGTGCTTTAGAAATTTCCTTAAGCTCGAAACAAGAAATTTCGGACCGCATCGACCGTTTTGCGCCGCTGGGGGCAGAGCTGAAACGTCTCGAGCGAGAAGTGCAGGTAAATGAAAATGAATATCTGGCCATACTTTCCGGACTTAATCAAGCACGCCTGCAGAGCCAAAATCTGAAAATTTCCCAGACACAGGAAATCATCGACCCACCTTTTTTTCCGACGCAGGCGAGAAGCTCTAAGCGTAAGATCATGGTGGCGGCTTCCTTTATGTTTGGACACATCTTGTTAATCGGCTTTTTCGCCGGCAGGCTACTTCTAGGGGTTAATTTACATGAACCGCAGCAAGCGGCCAAGCAAACTGGCCTTCGGGTCATCGGCGCCTTCCCCTCCCCGGCGAAAGAACTCCCCACAGCCATTATGGCGCGCCTTTTCGTAAACGAATGGAAAAAACGACTGAAGCAGCAGCCAGCAGGTAAGGGGACTCCTTTTATCATCGGTATTCATCCCGTAAAAGAAGACAAGCGACTGTTGCCGCTTCTGGAAGCCATCATCAAACAGACCCAAATTCATTTTCCAGAAGTGCCTGTCTTGCACCCAGAGAGCTTGGGTTCAGGAGAATACGCCTACAGTGTAGAGGCTTTTCATGAAGCCTACAGTTGGGCAGACTTACTTCCCGAACAGCTCCGCTTCGACTGGTTCGAGCAGGCCTGTAGCATCGTTATCTTCCCGCCCTATCGGACAGAAAATGCGAATTTAGACCTTATCGAAAAGGTAGATTGGCACCTCTTTGCGGCTCCTGCCGCATACACATGGACACGCAGTGATGGGATTCATAAAGAGTGGCTAGAAGACAGTGGAACACTAAAACCAGAGCTACTCCTCTACCAGGTAGATGTGAATTTTATTCGAGAAATCATCGGAAATCAAGCCTAAGCATGCACGTTTCGCAGGCCAAAACCCATATCGCTTTCACAGTTGGGGGCATCCTCATCGCCCTAGCCTCTGCCTTCATGATTTTGAAGATGGAGGTGCTTTTCGTGATTTTAGCGACGGTCGGACTGCTGAGCTTCTTTTTGCTGTACTACATCCTGATGAACCCGCTGCGCGGCTTTTACCTTTCACTAAGCTTGGCCTTCGTCGTCAATGGGGCCACTCGCTACTTGACCAGTCTGCCCCTGGGCCTTGGTGTCGATTTTCTACTGGTCATCGCCCTCATTCTGGCCATCGTGAGCCCACGCCACCCTCGCCTAAGCTTGCTTAATAATGGCGCCATCTACCTAAGTGTCATTTGGTTAGGATTCGCAGTGCTCGAGCTGTTTAACCCCGAAGCCCCTAGTAAAGAGGCTTGGTTTTATGCTGTACGTGCGGTGGCCTTCTACCAGCTGTTTACCGTAGTACTCATCCTACTGTATGTAAAAACAAAAGAGGAAATCTATTTTTTTACTCATTTTATTTTAATCTGGTGCGTGATCGCCGCCTTTTGGGGCTTTAAACAAATTTTCATCGGGCTTGATAACTATGAGTGGGCCTGGCTGCTAGAAGGAGCCATTAAAACGCACGTCCTAAGAGGCGTATTACGTGCCTTTTCCTTCCTTTCCGACTCCGGACAGTTCGGAGCTACCATGGGCTATGCCGGGATCATGAGCATTATTTTAGCGCTGGGACCCTTTACGCTGCGCAAGCGCTTGCTCTTTCTGGCCGCCTCGCTAATCTGCTTCTATGCCATGGGGCTGAGCGGCACACGAGGAGCACTTTTTGTGCCCGCTAGCGCGGCAATGGCCTACCTCGTAGCTACCAAAAACTTTCGTAGTGTGGCTGTTGGCTTGATCGTTTTGGGCGGTATCTTCTTCTTCCTCAAGTACACCACCATCGGAAACGACAATTATACCTTGCGCAGGATGCGCTCCGCCCTTAACCCCGAAGACCCCTCCCTGAAAGTGCGGCTTGAAAATCAAAAAAAGTTCAAAGCCTACCTGAAAACCCGCCCCTTCGGAGGAGGAATCGGCACCTCAGGCACCTGGGGACTGCGCTTCAGCCCGAATACTTTCTTGGCCCAGACGCCAAACGACTCCTGGTATGTAAAAATTTGGGCAGAAACTGGCGTGGTAGGCCTTACCTTACACATTGCCATCATTTTATTTTTTATCTTTAAGGGCTTCGCAGTGATTTTTGCCCTGCAAGACCCCGTACTCAAGCAATACCTGATGGCCTTGCACGCAGGATTTATCGGAATCGCCTTTGCCGCCTACGGCAATCCCATCCTCGGCCAGTTTCCGCTTAACCTGATGCTCTACTTTACCTGGGCAGCCATCTATATCATCGAAGATATCGATACCAACAGCCATGAAGAAAGAACCACAGCAGCTTCCGAAAGTCTCCCTGGTGACCGTCAACTTTAACACGACTGCCGTCACACGGGAGCTCCTGTCCTCCTTGTGCGTGCAGCGCTATCCAAATCTGGAAATTATCTTGGTTGATAATGGCTCTAAGGAGCCCTGTGCCGTGCTCGCAGAGGAGTTTCCAGAAGTGATCTATGTGGATACGGGCCAGAACCTGGGCTTTGCCGGAGGCAATAACGCGGGTATGGAAAAGGCCACGGGCGATTATTTCCTTTGGCTCAATAATGATACCGAGGTAGATCCAGATTTCCTTTTCCCCCTCGTGGAGCGCTTCGCACAAAATCCAGACATCGGCATGGTCTCCCCGAAGATCTACTTTTATGATGCCCCGCTCACCCTGCAGTTCGCTGGCTTCGGGCCCATCAGCAGCATCAGTGGCAGAGGCTTTTCCATCGGACTAGGAGAACAAGACCTGGGCCAGTTCGAAGAGGCCCGCGCCATCAGCCGCCCGCACGGTGCCGCTATGATGTTCTCAAGAGCGCTTTGGGAAAAAATCGGTCCCATGCCGGAGGTATACTTCCTCTACTACGAGGAAATGGACTACGCCGCCATCGCTAGCCGTGCCGGATTCAGCATCTGGTACGAACCGAAAAGCCGCGTGTGGCATAAAGAGAGCATGTCCACCGGCAAGCAGTCCCCCCTAAAGGCCTTTTACTATGGTAGAAACCGTCTTCTCTACCTTCGCCGCCATACCCACGGACTCCAAAAACTGCTCATGTATGTCTTCTATTTCGCAGTCGCCGTGCCGAAAAACCTACTGCAGATGCAAAAAAACGGAGAAAAAGAGCAAGCCGCCGCCTACTGGAAAGGCGTTAAATGGAATTTCACCTCAGCCGGTAAAGCGGCTGCTAACTGGCAGTTACCATGAACATCGGAATTGAAGCCCAGCGCATTTTCCGCCCGAAAAAACATGGGATGGATATCGTCGTATTGGAGGCCCTGCGCGCGATGCAGCGGCAAGAAAATTTGCCCTTCCGGGCAAAGGTCTTCGTCCAGCCCGATGCTGATCCCTGTTTACACACAAATGGGCAGGTCGAGGTACAGCAGCTAGGGCCTGCGAATTATGTCAAGTGGGAACAGCGCCTTTTGCCGCAGGCAGCAGAGCAAGCGGCTGTACAGCTTCTTCATACCACCAGCAACACAGGCCCCACGGGAAGTAAAATCCCGCTCATCGTCACCATTCACGATGTCATCTACCTAGAAAAATGGATGCTTAGCGAGGGCTCCTGGTACCAGCGACTGGGCAATCTTTATCGCCGCTGGAATGTGCCCAAAGTGGCAGCCCAGTGTCAGCATATCCTCACGGTCAGCGACTACGAAAAAGAGCGTATCCAGCATTATCTGAGAGTGCCTGAGGAGAAGATCAGCACCGTTTACAATGCCTGCAGTGCGCACTTTTTCACGCTCCATAGTCCGGAAGAAATCCAAAAATTTCTCAGCGAAAAAGGTATACCGAATAAATATGTGCTCTATTTAGGGAATACAGACCCTAAAAAGAACCTGAAAAATGTACTCCACGCGCTTTCGCTTGTGGAGAAAGCTGGTAAGCTGGACTTTAAGCTGGTGATGCCCGACCTAGATGCGGGCTATCTCAGGCGAGAGCTAGCCCTAATCGGCAACCCTAAGCTACGTGAGGCCATTCACCTGACAGGCTACCTTCCCAACAAGCAGCTGCCCTACTTGTATCAGGGAGCGCGTTGTTTTTTATATCCTTCGTTGCGAGAAAGCTTTGGGATACCCATGCTCGAAGCTATGGCTTCTGGCTGCCCACTCATCTGTAGTGAAACCTCTGCTATGCCCGAAATCGCTGGGGATGCGGCCTACTATGTAAATCCGCATTCGGCTATGGCCATCTCCGAGGCACTGCAGCATGTACTCTCAGATGCCATGCTCCGAAAAGAGCTCATCGAAAAGGGCCACCGCAGGGCTGCCTCCTTTTCTTGGGAAAATACCGCCCAAAAGATGATAGACATTTACATGAAATTTGTACCTTAGAGGAGGCCGTATCATACGCCGCCCTCAGCCTATTTAGTAAACCGAAGACCATGAGCCTTTACGACCTAAAAATCAAGATTCAAAATAACTACCTACTGCCTATCGTGCGCAAGCATCGGAAGCTAGCCGATTTATATTACTTCCTCTTTTCCAGTGATTTTTCGCGCGAACATCAGAAGGTGCTGGAAGGAAAATTTCTCCACCTCAGTGCCCTGAAGGCGAATAAACCGAATGCTTTCCACTTGCGCCGCCAGGTGCACCGTCTGGAAAAGGGGCTGATCATGAAAAACCGACGCCGCTCCTTCGCAAGAGATTATATCGGGGATACGGTAAAAAATTACATCACCCTAAATGAAAACCGACACCTGGGTGGCGATATCGACGAAGGACTTCTCCTCTGGGGCTATAGTGTGCTCACTGCCTACTTCGAAGCCGTGGATCACGATGCTGAAATTCAAGCCTTGCATACACAATTTATGACCTGCGAGCATCCCCTTTCCATCCAGCAGGCTCCAGTAAAAGCGGCTCCCTATAAGCGGAAAGAGGCGCACCGCAGCCAAGTTTCCTACGAAGACTTTCTAAGCCTGACCAAGCAGCGCCGCTCGGTACGCTACTTCCTGCAGCAAGAGGTGCCTAAAGACCTTTTAGAAAAAGCCATGGCCGCCGCCACCTACTCTCCTTCTGCCTGTAATCGTCAACCTTTTTATTTTCATGTATTTACAGAAGAGGAGAAGAAGAATAAAGTCGGAGCCTTACCGGCAGGTATTCGTCCCTTTTTTAAAAATATGCCCGTCATCATGGTCTTGGTGGGTCGCCTGAGTGCCTACCTCAGCGAAAGAGACCGGCACGTCATTTACCTGGACGGCGGACTAGCCTCCATGAGTTTCGTGCTGGCACTGGAAACCCTGGGACTGAGCTCGGTGACTATTAACTGGCCCGATATCGAGTACCTGGAGGGTAAAATGGACGAACTCCTGCCCCTGAGGCCTGACGAGCGTCCGATGATGCTTATCGGTGTAGGCTATGCAGACCCCGAAGGAGGGATCCCCTACTCGCAGAAAAAGACTCCAGACCAACTCATGCGTTTTAATGAGCTCCGGTCCTAAGTCTGCTCCGATACGGCCCGAAGACTGGTTTGAGCGGGGGCACCTCGTGGATAACATGAAAGAGCGCTCCGTAAAGGGAGGACTGCGCACGGTGGGCGCCCAACTTTTCTCTTTCAGCACAAACCTGCTGACGACTATTTTTCTGGCACGTCTGCTGCTTCCAGAGGATTATGGAGTCGTAGCCATGGTGACCTCCTTTACAGGGTTTATCTTGATTTTTAAAGACTTAGGCATCGCGCAGGCTGTTATTTCTCAGGATGGGCTGACGCAAAGGCTGGTCAGCGAGCTGTTCTGGTTTAACGTCCTCATCAGCTTCGTGCTAGCACTCCTCATCGCAGGATCCGCTCCACTGGTCGTCTGGTTTTATGAAGAAAGTCGGCTGGCACCGATCACACTTGCTTATGCCGGCATCGCTATTTTAGGCGGACTCTCGGTACAGCATCAGGCCCTGCTGAGTAGGCAGATGCAGTTTCAGCGGATCTCATCGATCACGATGCAGGCGGCATTTTTCAGCTTGATTCCTGCCCTCGTGATGGCCTACCTAGGTGCTGGCTACTGGGCACTGGTAGCCATAAGCGCCTTGAATAGCCTGATTACCTGTCTCTTACTGTGGAGGAAATGCAGCTGGCGCCCCGATTTTCACTGGCCCTCTGCGCGTATCAAATCTTTCCTGGGCTTCGGAGCGGGGATTTCAGGCTTTAACATCATTAATTACTTTAGCCGAAATCTAGACAATATCCTTATCGGCAAATACTTAGGATCAGATCCTTTAGGGCTTTACTCGAAAGCATACCAGCTCCTGATGCTTCCCATCACGCAACTGCGCGACCCGCTAAATAGCGTGGGCATCCCCGCTATGAGCTCTTTGCGCGCAGAGCCCGGGCGCTACAAGCACTATTACAATCAGTTTTTATTTTTTATGGCCTTTTTCTCCATGCCCATCACCCTATTCCTGCTGGTGAATGCGGAAGCGCTCATCCTGATAGCATTAGGAGCGCAGTGGGCGGAAGCCATCGGGATCTTTCAGCTGCTGGCTATTACGGCTTTCATACAGCCCGTAGCCTCTACCCGCGGTATGGTCATGATTTCCAGTGGTTTAAGCACACGGTATTTCTACTGGGGATTAGCCAATGCCATCGTGGTAACCATCGCCTTCCTGATTGGAATTCGCTTTGGGCTAAGTGGAATCGCTATTGCCTATGCCATTGCGAACTACTTGATTCTCATCCCCTCCTTATATTATTGCTTTGCCAAAACACCTGTGACCGTCGGTCAATTTCTACGGAGTATTTTGGCCCCAGCCTGCACGGCCCTTTTTGCAGCAGGCATGAACTATCTCGCCTTGCATACGCTTTCTGCTGCATCCTTATGGCTGCAGCTGGGCATCGGACTACTCAGTTTCGGGCTGAGCTATTTGGGGCTTTGGGCCCTTTTGCCGCCCCTGCGGCCCCGCTTAAAAGAACTCCTCACCATCGCTAAATCCATTAAGAAAAAACCATGAAAGATGCCTATTTAATCGTCGGAACGAATTTTATCAACAAGGGTGCTGAGGCCATGATGAAAACAGTGGCGCATTTTATCCGCCAGCAAGATCCGGAGGCCTCCATCCATGTCATTTGCCATGCAGAGGAAAAAGAAATCGCCGAACGACAGGGCTTCGTGCCCCATTACTTACCCAGCTCCGGACTGCTCCACCTCATCAGCCGAGTGGAGGGCAAGGTGAAGTCGAGCCTGAAGCTAAAAACCAAGCCCTATGCCGATTATAGCCCGATGCAGAGCATAAAAAAAATCGAGCAGCTGCGCATGGTGATCGATGCCAGCGGCTTCGCATACGGGGATAAACGCGGCTACCAGCAGCCACTCGAAACCCAACTCATCATCGACTACTGCAAGCCGAAAGGGATCCCCTATTATTTCATGCCGCAGGCCTGGGGAGGGTTTAAAGAGGAGGCGGTGCGCCAAAACTGCCGGCGTATGCTAGAGTCTGCCAATGGGTTTTATGCGCGCGATGATCAGTCCAGAGCCTATGTGGCAGAACTGCTGGAGCGCCCCGTGGAGGAAATACCCCTAATGCCAGATATCGCCTTTCACTTCCCCATTCCAACCTTGGACCCCGCTAGTGTGCTGCCGGAGTTAGCAGCTGTAAAGGCCTCTGGTAAGCCCCTGCTGGCCCTTTCACCGAATATGCGCGTGCTCGAACGAATGGGAAAGGCCGATGGCCAAAACCCCTATGTGCAGACCCTGCTGGCACTCATTTCCTCACTCCGAACACAGTATGAGGTGCTCCTCGTACCAAATGAAATTCGTCCTCCTGGGGCACCCCAGAAAGACGACGCCTTCCTCTGTCAGCTGCTACATGACTTGGTCCCCGAGCCAGAAAAAATCTACCGCATTAAGGGCTATCGGAGCGCCGAAGAGATCAAGGCCGTTATCAAAACCTGTCACTATGTGATCGCCTCTCGCTTTCACACATTGGTCTTTGCGCTCAGCCTAGGCATTCCCTCGCTGGCGATTTCCTGGTCGCACAAATATAGAGAGCTCTTCAAGCTCTTTCAGATGGAAAGCTTCGTGATCGAAGATAAGGAAATGGAAGCCAGCTTTATCTTGAAAAAAGTGGAAGAAGGCCTAGGCCGCCACGCCGAGCTGAGCGATCATATCCGGAGCACGGTGGAGGCACTGAAAGATACAAACAGACCCGTGTTTGCAATCTTTGAAAAGTAAGCCCAGACCGCTGGAGAAAGGGAAACTTTCAGGCCCTTTCTCCAGTTTTACAAGCGATTCCAAGTCCTCCCACTCATGTTGCGCAAGCTAAAGCAGCTCATTTTACCTTTTTTTCAGCAGGGCCTCGGCCCAAAGGAGCTGGCGCTTTGTTTAAGTATCACTCTCTTTATTAGCACCATCCCCTTGATAGGGCCTGTCACGCTATTGCTTACCTTGTGTGTCCTTCGGTTACGCTTAAATTTACCGCTAGCCATGGGATTTAGCTATATGTTGACCCCTGTTCAACTGATCGGGATTTTATTTTTTATCCGAGTGGGAGAAGGGATAGTCGGTCTACCACCGTTTCCATTAGACTGGGAAGGCTTACAGGCCTTACTCGGAGAAGGTCCAAAAGCGATCGCCCAAGTGCTTTCCGAACGCATTTTCGTGGCATTGGGCGCTTGGTTGCTGCTTGCAACACCTATCTCCCTACTCTTTTATCTCTTTGTTTTCCAGTCTGCTCGCTTCTATCAGCGAGAAAATAAAAAACGGTTTCCGTGAAGTTCCGCTTTCAAAAATCAAGATGCATCCCATCCACCATTTCAACCCAGCGCTTCATTTTTTTCTGAATCACTTTCCAATGCTGCTGATCTTCTTCGGTAATCAGCGAAATGGCTTTCCCTTCCATCCCTGCCCGACCCGTTCGACCGATTCTATGGATGTAGTCTTTGGGAGATCGAGGTAACTCATAGTTGACCACATAAGGCAAGGCCTGAATATCGATTCCTCTCGCTGCCAAATCAGTCGCAACCAGCACACGCACCTTGCCTCCCTTGAATTGCTTTAGTGCTTCCATACGTGCTCCCTGACTCTTATCTCCATGGAAAGCCATAGCTTGGATACCGTGTTTGTTGAGCTTGGTCGTCAGATTATTTGCAGTGCGAATGGAAGAAGCAAACACCAGTACTTGTTGCCAATTTCCCTCTGCAATTAAATGCCTTAATAGGGGTCCCTTTTTCTCTTGTGTGACCCAATAAGCCGTTTGATTAATCAAATCCGGTGTGATCTCTTCAGACTCTATCTCAATTTTCAGTGGATTTTTCAACAACTTCCCGATCAAGGCTTCCACTGTCTCGTCCATAGTCGCTGAAAAAAGGATGTTTTGTCGCTTTTTCGGTAAGCGGGAAAGAATCTCATCTAGCTCTAGCTTGAAACCCAAACTCAATACCTTATCCGCTTCATCCAGTACTAAGGTTCTTAAACGGTCGATAGTGATGGCATTTTTTGCTAGCAGATCCAAGAGACGCCCGGGAGTAGCCACCAAAATATCCGTTCCATTTACGTTCATCATCTGCGGATTGATCGATACCCCTCCATACACTGCCATGCTTTTGACTTTCCTGGGAAGATACTTCCCGAACAATTGAATAATCTCCTCTACCTGAGCAGCCAATTCCCTCGTTGGAACGATGACCAAAATAGGAATAGATCGGCTTCTATGGACCTCGACCGCTTGCAAATCTTCTAAAATGGGGAGTATATAGGCTGCTGTTTTACCTGAACCTGTTTGAGCCAAACCAAGCACATCTCTTTTTTGAAGTATAGCAGGTATCGTTGCTATCTGGATAGAATAAGGGGCCTCGTAATTAGCTTGTAGGAGGGCTTGAAGGAGGGCAGGCGATAAACCGAGGTCTGAAAAATTCATGAAGGGATTTATTTTTCACAAATGTAGCGATTTTAAAAAGAAGGCTAATACCAAGAGGAATTCCATAAAGGAACGAAGGCACTACGTTTTATCACTTTTTATACCTTCGTTCATTCATGGTTTTAAATCCTAAAAAATAGCTATGCAAATGGTTGATCAATACTAGGACTGGGTTGAGAAAAATACTGAGGACCATTTTCAGCCATATAGAAGCAATCTTCTAGCCTTACTCCAAATTCCCCCATAATATAAATACCAGGTTCGTTGCTGAAACACATGCCCGCTTTTAAAGGGGCGGTATTTCCTCTCACTAGATTGGTCCATTCGTGTCCATCCATTCCGATACCATGTCCCAGACGATGGGAGAAGTACTTATAGTCAGGCCCAAAACCTGCTTGGTCTATGACTGCTCTAGCCGCTGCATCCAACTGTTCGCAGGTGGCATCCGATCGGTTAGCTACTTCGAAGGCGGCTGATTGCGCTTCTTTTACTACGTCCCACACGTGCTTTTGCCTATCGGTATAATCCCCAAAAACAATCGTTCTGCTGATATCAGACTTGTACCCTTCCACCGTACAGCCACCATCAGCCAAAATAATATCGCCAGGCTTTAAGGTTTGGGTTTTGCTGCTTCCGTGAGGAAAGGCCGACCATTCCCCAAAATTAGCACCAATAGAGCCAGTAAAGCCTAATTTCTTATGAGCAGCAGCAGCAATGTCCCGGAAATCATATTGACTCATCCCCTCTTCCAAGGAGTCAAACAGAATTTTATAGGCTTCAATAGTCGCCGTATTGGCTGCCTGCATCAAAGCAATTTCAGCAGCAGACTTGTACATCCTACAACCCGCAGTGACGCCCTCTCCATTGACAAAGTTGAGTCGGGCAGTTTCATTTTTGATGCCTTCATACAAGAAAAAACGGCAGCGTTCTTCGATGGCAATTTTTTGGTTAGGGGTACCCAAATCCTTTACTAATTTCGCAGTCAGCGCATAGGGACTTTCATGCTCTTCCCAAGTCAATACTTGATTCCCAAACTTCACCAACTCCTCCACTTTATCCCGCTCGAAAGCCGGGCAGATGTAAGAGACATCTCCTTTAGCGGGGATAACCGCTGCCACCATGCGCTCAGATAGGAAAAAATCAAAATCCAGGAAATACTTCATACTAGTCCCCGGCTCCAAAAACAGCGCATCGATTTTTTGCTCTTCCATCAATTGCTGCGCCTTGGCTATTCGGGACAAGCGCTCCTCTTTACTGATGGGCTGAATCGCCAAATTCAAATGTTGCATACTGCTACTGCCCGCTGAAGAAGAGGCTTTATCTTCGGAAGTAGAACAGGCAAAAGCAGGCATGGCCAAGGCTGGCGTAAGGGATGCCCATTTGACAAATGATCTTCTATTAAGTTTCATGGTGATGGTGTTTTTCTGAAAAATAAATAATTCTGCCCTATCTGAATGCTTGATGTGGACTGAATTACATAAGAGGTAAAAATCAATAGTCTAGAGACATTGCCGTATTTAGTCACTTTCCCGCGGTCCACCCTCCAAACTTACTTGGATACCAGAGCCATTCGTCATTTCTATGCAGGCTTCTCGGGTAAACGGGCTGCCTGGATGGTATGGGCTCCACATGCATCGCTCTTCACCGAATGTCCCAGATACACAGTTGAAAAAATGACGTCAAAGTACCTGTTGTGTGGTAAAAACGCGTAAACGGAATACGCCTTCAAACAGATTTTTCTACTTTGACCGAAAAAGGCTGTTGAATAAATAGTTTTTTTTCTATTTTAGAAAATGATTAAAACATTGATTGTGGATGATGAGGTCCACGCCCAACAATTATTGGCCCATCTGCTGGAAACCTATGGTGGGGATAAGTTTGAACTTGTCGGCTCCTGTGGTTCTGTGGATGAAGCAATACCTGTCATCAAGAAGAAAAAACCCGATCTCGTATTTTTGGATGTTCAAATGCCCGGAAAAACAGGTTTCGAGCTTTTCGATACCTTTACAGATCCCGAATTTAGCGTCATTTTTACAACTGCGTACAAAGAGTACGCCTATAACGCGATTAAGGTCCGTCCTTTTGACTATTTGGTGAAACCCATTAATAGCAAGGAATTTGCAGCCTGCTTAGACAAATTTTATGATTTTTGCCCCCCTAAGCAGGAGGTAAAAATCAGAAATGAACATATTCTGCACGTAGCGATGGAAAATCAAATTCACTTCATCCATACGCATGAAATTTTGTATTTAAAGGCGGATGGAAGTTACACAGAAATCCATCGGGAAAATAAAGACCCTCTTATGGTCTCGAAAAACTTGAAAAGCCTCAGCGAACGACTTTCAAGCAAGGATTTTGTACGCATTCATGCGAAATTTGTGGTGAATATCAACAAAATCGTCAGCTGGGACAAACAAGAACATTACCTCAAACTCGTTAGTGGGGAGGAAATTTCTGTTGCCTATCGAAGAGCAACTGATCTCACACGCCTCTTGGAAGGCTGATTTCAGCCTCCCCCTGCCCGCCTAGCCCGTTCCCAAGTGGCGGGCTGAGCTTTTTTCAGCCAGCGGAAGAAGCCTAAGATGGCTGCATAATTCATGATGTAAAAATAATAAGGCACGAAAAAGCCCTTGATCGTGACCGGTGCATTGCGTAGCCGATAACCGAAAAAAGCCAGCGCATAAAAAGTCAGCTGCCCAATAAAAAACAGTGTATACCCCCATGCAGCACCCTGAAGTACCAATAGCGCATTCGTAAGGAAGAGGACAGGCAGTAAAAATGGAGCCAGCGTCCAACGGAGCACCCGATGGGAAACATACTGAAACCATAGTTTAAAGTCATGGAATGGATTTGCCGCCAGCGGCAAACGGCTGATGCTTTGCCAGCCTCCCGCCGCAATACGAATTTTACGCTTAAGCTCCTCCTCCACATTCGCACTCGCATACTCGGATGCACGTGCTTCTGGAACATAAAGCACCCGATTCCCCTTCTCAGCGATTTTCATGGTGAGCATAAAATCATCTAGGATCGTATCATCCGGTAAAAACTCGAAGCAGGAACGGCGGTAGGACATCAGCTCTCCCGCCCCTCCTACTAAAGTATTCCACCGCGCATCCATCCGCTTCAAAAAGGACTCATACTTCCAGTACACCCCTTCCCCTTTGCTGCTGGCTGCATCGCCTTCATCTACTAAGATGTATTTCTCACCCGTCACAGCACCCACCTGAGGATCCGCGTAAGGCCGGACCAGCGCCTGGATGGCCTCCGGATTTAACACCGTATTCGCATCGCAAAAGACTAAAATCTCCCCTTGGGCATGCTCAACCGCACGCTTCATCGCTGCCAACTTGCCCCTACGCTCAGGGGAAAACAAGGTTTTTACCTCGGAAAATGAAGCCGGAATGGCCTCCGAACCATCATCGCTACCATCACAGATGAAAATCAACTCTCGTCTGTCATCCGGGTAGTCGAGTGCTAGCGTGTTGTGGACTTTTGACCGAAGGTCAGGGCCTTCATTAAAGCAGGGTACGATCACGCTTACAAAGGGCAGCGGTTCTGGCAAGGGGGGCTCGGCAGGCTGGACCTTCATTTTCGCCAATACCGTGATCAGCAGCCCATAACCCAAATAGGTGTAGACTAAAATAGCAAGAGAAAAAAAGAAAAGAAATTCCATAAGCGTAAGGTTAGCGGTATAAAATACTGTCTATAAGGGACCAGAAATGCGCGACACGTGCCGTCCAGGAGTTTTGAGAGGCTCGGGTATAGCGTGCTCGAATGGCATCGGGCGACTGGGCTGCGATGGCCTTCGGCAAAGCCTCCAAAAACGCTTCATGGTCTTCAGCCAGGTAGATGGCGTCCGCAAATCCTGCGATGTCCAGAGAGAAATTTGTGCTCACCACAGCCTTGCCAGCCGCCAGGTATTCATTGATCTTTAAGGGGTAAATGCCTGCCGTTAATGGGGTCTTCTCAAAAGGTATCAGAGCACAGTCCATTTGCCGGAGATAGGCGGGTAGCTCGGCCAGCTTACGAGGCCCTACAAAGTGGACATTCGTGTAATCGCCTAAACGAATGGAAGTATGCAGATGGTCCTCACGTGGGCCCACAAAGACCAGAGACGCATCCGGGAAGCGTTGTGCTATTTTCTCGAGGAGGGCGTAATCTTGGCGCTGGCAGACATTCCCGGTGTAACCGATAATCGGTCGGGGAAGGCCAGCAAGTGCAGACGGACAGGGTAGCTCCTCCCGCCATGCCCGCGCGAAGAGCTCCGTATTTCCTCCGTTCGCAAAGACATGTACCTCTCGACCTGCCCGCGCTGAAAGGTCCTGAGCGAGGGCGCCGGAAGAGGCTAGACTGATGGAATAATCACCTCGGATGGCCGTCAACTCAGCCGCCACTCCATGCTTTCGGGTATAGGCATTAATGGCACCGATGGCATCACGTGAGTGGTACACACTGAGCGCAGGCTGCAGAAATTCTTTAAATGTGGATAAGTAAATCGGATTAAATGAATTCCATAAAATGAAGGACTTATGCCCTTCTGACGCAAGTGCAGCTTGAATAGAATTAGCAAGCACCCGATCATTTCTCCTTTGCGCTAATCGGTAAAGCGGCCCCGGCGGAAGCCAGTTGACCGGCCACATCAGCGGTGGCGTCAGTGCCTGTAAGCGTCCCGCTAATTCCGCTCCACCTACTTCACGGAGCACCTGCTCCCCACGACTTAGGGCCGCCTGTCTATGCGCTAAATCTGGGCGCTCTTTTTCTCGCTGATAATCCCGAAAAGTATACGGATAATCCACATAGTAAACGGGCTGTTGCTTGGCAAATTCCTGCGCCAGCGACCAAGAAGCGGAAGAGATCGGGCTATCCCAGCGAGACATGGATAGCATGACGATGGGAAGCTGTCGAAGTTGTTCAAGCGACATCATACATCCAAATTTAAATGATCAAAATCGGCTTTACGCTTTTCCCAGACCTCCTCTATAGACCATACTCGATCATGAGAAGTGGCCATAAAGTCTGTCTTGGCCTGCTTGAAGCCTAGGAGCGAGAGGATTTGCCTCCCGGCAAAGAAGGGGATCCAGGGAAGGGCTTCCCAGAGGATTTTGGGGGCACGCAGGCCCTGAAGTGCGATCACCCAGCCGACTAAAAAGGCCATCCACGCTAGCCCAAACAAAGGCAGTAGGCCAGGAGCCAGCAGCAGCGCCAAGCAGGTCCATAGGCCCAAACCTCCAACTAAAAACACAAATGGAGGTGTAGCGATCATGAGTGCGAAAAAGGCGCCTCCGCGGTCACCTTTGCGCCAACAGGCGCGTCCCAAATGGTAAACATCACCTACATGGTCGAAGTACGACTTTAACCAGCGTGTCCGCTGCCGCTGCACTTGCGCACCGCTGGTGCTTTTTTCATCGAAGATCAGAGCCCGCTCTTGAAAAGCGATGCGCCTACCACTGCCGACCAGCTGCATCTGCAGCAACTTATCCTCTGCTAGCACCACACCTTCAGTGGACAAGAGGCGATCCAGATAGTCCTGAAAAAAGTTGCGGGCGATGAGCATCCCCGAGCCTGCGATCGTCGCGGAGCTGCCCAGTTGATAAGGAAGGAATCGCTGATGATAGGTATAATAGAGCTCTCCTAAAGCATCTAAAGCTGCTATTTTGGTGTCCATGTTCTTAGCCACACGATTTCCCTGAACGGCCTCGAATCCTGCAGCAAAGGCCTCCGCTAAAGCCTCTAAGGCCTGTGGGTGCAGTAAATTATCAGGATCTAGCACCAAAACGGCGCTATGCTCAGCGTGAAAGGCTTGACTCGCTGCATAGAGCGACTTGAGCTTCGAATCCAGTGGTTCTTCTGGGACGATGACCGTTAGCTGTGCATCAGAGGGAGGTAAATCTGCTGGTGCACAGCGATCGGCCACGAGATAGATATGGAAATTTTGAGCTCCATAGCGCTGCTTGCGCAGGGAGTCGATGAGCGGAAGCGCTACATGCCCTTCTTTATAGGCAGTGATGACGCAAGCGATACTAGGCGAGGAGGCTGTACTGACCACGATCGCTGTGTCGGCTTGAGATCGAAGGTTTTGAAAATTTGACCTTCGGTCAAAATGACTTTTCCGCAACCGATAAACGCCCTGCATGATTGGGTATAAAAAGACGAAAAAAAGCCAGGGAAGGGCTAAAAGGGTTAAGATTGTGGAATTCATGCTGGGGGTTTTACAGACTTGAAAGTATAAAATAATTTCGTAAATCCCCTTTTTCTGCATAAAAATATGTGGCGCACTCGGGTAAAATTGGGTATCTTCGATTTTACTCTTTTCATCCAGCAGGTATGCAAGAAAAAACCATCACCCTAGTACGTGCCAAAGCCTTAGAGAATGTCCGTGAATTACAGCTGAGTAAAGGCAGTAGGCGCCTGTCCTTCGATCGCATGCGTCAAGAAATTTCCCTTCATGCGGGAGAGTCGCTTCGCGTCCACCAAGACTGGTGTAGCAGCCCGGTTTACGCATTTGATAAGCTAGAGGATGGTGCTACCTACGAGATACATACGGTGCTGCGCAATTTAATTCGCACAGCCTTACTGGTTTTCACCCTGATCGGCCTTTACTTGACCTATAAAACCAAAAATCCGCTTTTTTTACTGCCCACCACGCTGATTATCGGCTACCTTATCTTGTACCTGACGATTTGGAAAGACCGCTTTCTTTACCTGAAGCAGGTTGGTCCATAAAAAATGTCCGTTTCAGGTCAAAAACCCAAAACGGACATCTTTACCTATAGTACCTAGCCATAAGGTGCCGCTGGACGGAACCTAACGTATTCCTTAGTCCTCCTTTTGATTCAGGAACTGTCGGAGCACATAATGCAAAATCCCGCCATGCGTGTAGTAGGCTACTTCTATTTGGGAATCCAAGCGGCAGTGTACTTGGAAAGTTTTACTGGAACCATCGGCAGCTACAGCCTTCACGTCCAACATCTTTTGGGGCGATAGCCCCTCGGCTATACCGGTCACGGTAAAGGTTTCTTCGCCTGTCAAGCCTAACTGTTCGGCATTTTCGCCCTCCCTATATTGTGCGGGAAGCACGCCCATGCCCACCAAATTACTACGATGGATACGCTCGTAGGATTCGGCGAGTACCATCCGTATGCCAAGTAAATTCGTCCCCTTAGCTGCCCAGTCCCGGGAGGAACCGGAACCATATTCTTTACCTGCTAACACCAGCAGCGGAGTGCCTTGCTCTCGGTACTGCATGGCGGCATCATAAACTGGCATCTCCTCCCCATCTGGCAAGAGGCGCGTGTAGCCCCCCTCCTGTTTGGCAAGGGCATTTTTTATCCGCACATTCGCAAAGGTTCCACGGGTCATGACCTCATCATTCCCTCTTCGAGAACCGTAACTGTTAAAGTCTTTCGGATCGACACCTCGCTCCTGTAAGTAGCGACCTGCTGGACTGTCCGGCTTAAAAGAGCCTGCCGGAGAAATGTGGTCGGTGGTGATAGAATCCCCCAGTTTAAGTAAAACCCGTGCCCCTTCGATGTCCTTTGGCGTAGCCGGCTCCTGAGAAATACCATCGAAAAAAGGGGCTTCCTTGATGTACGTACTTGCCTCATCCCACTGATAAACAGCGTCTTTGGGTGCTTCTAGCGCTTTCCACTGCTCGTTTCCTTCGAAAATTTCCCCATAACTTCGGGCATAATCCTCCGGGCTGAGGACTTTGCGCATTTGCTCATGAATTTCCTCATTCGACGGCCAAATATCCTTTAAATAAACGGGCTGCAAGTTGGGATCATAGCCGATGGGCTCTTCGTTCAAGTCAAGATCCACGCGGCCTGCCAGCGCATAAGCGACCACCAGCATCGGGGACATCAGGTAGTTCATTTTTACTTGCGGGTGCACGCGCGCCTCGAAATTCCTATTGCCAGAAAGCACCGAGCTCACCACGAGATCGTTTTCCTCCACTGCCTTAGCGATATGCACGGGAAGTGGCCCTGAGTTTCCGATGCAGGACGTGCAGCCGTAGCCCACTACATGAAAGCGAAGTGCCTCTAAATCATCTAATAAGCCCGACTTTTCTAAGTAATCGGTCACCACCTTGGAACCAGGTGCCAGGGAGGTTTTCACCCACGGTTTTACGTCTAGGCCATGCTCCCGGGCCTTTTTGGCCACCAGGCCGGCGCCTAACATCACGGAAGGATTAGAGGTATTCGTACACGAGGTAATCGCTGCGATAACCACGGAGCCATCGTAAAGCGCGAATTTCTCATTATGCAGCTTGACGACAACTGTCTTAAGACCATCCTTCACCTTCGTTTCGTATTCCACAGCCGCAGGAGCCTGACTGCTAGAAGCAGGGGTTTGGGAGCCCCCTTCATCCAGCCAGCGCCCCTCCGCCTTATCGCGGTCGTCGATGGGGATATAGGTTCTGCCATAGTTTTCGAGCAGCAGCTCCTGAAACTTATCTTTAAACTCGCTGACGAGAATCTTATCCTGAGGACGTTTCGGCCCGGACACGGTAGGGACCACATCGTCTAAGTTTAAGGAAACCACCGTGCTGTACCGGATTTTTTCCTCATTTTCACGCCAGAGCATGTTGGCCTTACAGTACGCTTCCACGAGCTCGATCTGTTCAGCACTGCGGTTTGTCTTTTCCATGTAATCGAGCGTCCGAGTATCGATCGGGAAAAAAGTCACCGTACAACCGAATTCAGGACTCATATTAGAGATGGTGGCACGGTCGGGCACACTCAGGCTGTCCAGGCCAGGGCCAAAAACCTCTACGAACTTCCCGACCACACCGTAAGCACGTAAAAGCTGCGTGATGGTCAAAACCATATCTGTGGCAGTGGTCCCCAGGGGTAAGCTGCCACTTAACTTGAGGCCCACGACCTCAGGCATAATAAAATAAATGGGTTGCCCTAAAATCGCTGCCTCTGCCTCGATACCGCCCACACCCCAGGCGACTACACCGATCCCATTCACCATCGGGGTATGCGAGTCGGTTCCAACTAAGGTATCCGGAAAAACAGCTCCTTCTCGAGCGATCACTCCCTGTGCGAGGTATTCTAAATTTACCTGATGGCAGATCCCCATGCCGGGCGGCACCACCGAAAAGTTATCAAAAGCCTTTTGTGCCCATTTTAAGAATTGATAGCGCTCTCCATTTCGTTCGTATTCGACATCCACATTCTTTTTATAACTGTAGTGCGTACCAAAATAATCTACCTGCACGGAATGATCGATAACCAAGTCTACTGGAATCAGCGGATTAATTTTATCGGCATTTTTACCTTTCCGCACTGCTTCAGCGCGTAGGGAGGCGATGTCTACAACAGCTGGGACGCCTGTAAAATCCTGCATCAGCACGCGTGCAGGCTTAAAAGGGATGTCTTTATCGGAGGCTTCCGGCGACCAGTTGGCCAGCGTCTTAATATGTTCCTCAGTCACCCCGAAGTCATCGTAGTTTCGAAGGGCATTCTCCAGCAGGATACGAATGGAAAAAGGCAATGTCTCAATCGGGTAGCCGGCTTCCTGCAGGGCCTGCAGACTCCAGTAGGTAAGGGGCCCTTTTGAGGTACTCAGTTCACGCTTACTCTTAAAAGGATCTTGCTTCATGATGTTATGGTTTAAGGTTGTTCGTTACCGTAGACTCCCCTCTCCCCCTCTGCTTCGTATCCGCGTCTAAAAGTCTTTCAAATTAACGATTTAAGGCCAAAAATCATTCCTTTTCTCCTAATCCTTTTCTTTTCTGGGGCAGAAAAGGGCATTTCTTGCGAAGAAGGAGGGCTGGCGTCTGTAAAAGGGCTGGCACTTACGTCCCTGCGGGACAAAGGGAGATCAGGGACTGGCTAGTCCCCCCCTGCTTTTTGACCTTTTTTTCCTTCGTCCATGATTTAGCACGGAAGGAGGCTTTCTTTGAATCAAGGAAGTGAGGCCATTCGCCTTGCTAGCGGGCATTGACACTTATTCCCAAAGTATTTACGACGTTCCTTTAAACGTGGTGATTTTTAAATTTTTCAATTATGAAGTGTGTAGAAAAACTAAATGCTGAGGAAATCTACAGCATTCGTGGCGGCACTATATGGAGTGTAGTCCGATTTTTCGATTTTGTATTTAAGGCAGAAGGGATTCGACAGGCCATTAATGATTTTGCGGATGGCTTTCATGAAACCCCTTGTGCTTGTGAGGAAATAAACGAAAACTAAGTAAACATGGTAGCAGAAATTATTAAATCCTGGCGCGAATCCTCTTCCTTAACTTCTAATTATCAGAGGAATAAACAGCGGTTAGATAGTCGTTTTTTCCAAATTATTGGGATTCACTTGCTCATCACGGCAGCTATCATCAGCATCCTACTGCTAACGGGAGAAGCCGATTCCGTAGAAAGCACGTTAGATAGGTCCGAAATTTGGGATAACACCTATTTTATCATCTCCTTTTTCACCTTGCTGTGGATTCCGCTGGACGAATTTCTGCTACGTGCTTATTTTCATGCACGCAAATTCCTGTGGTATTCAGGTGCTGCGGCTGCCCTCTTTTTTGTTGCTACGCTCTTACTAAAGGCAGAACTACAGCAGCAGCTACTCGCTGCCGGACTACTGCTTTTCATAGGGTCTCTGGCAGCTTCAAAACGACTCTACGATAAAGCCCTCTATTGCCTGATAGGAAGTGCGCTCTTTTATGCCGGTATGCGCATGTTTCTATTTTCTGAGGAGCTACCTATGCCCTTGAGCGTTACATGCCTCTTAGCTATCCAACTGTTTAGCTCTGGACTATGTACAGGTATAACGCATCTTCGTCATGGCTTTTGGCCGGCAGTGCTGCATCGTGTCGTCTTTCACGTCTTACTTTTATTGCTACTTATGCTTGCTTATTGGTGGTCCAGCTAAGTAGCTAAACAAAATTTTAATTTTATTTTTTTATGAAAAATCAAGAAAATGTTATGCTAAAGCCGCTATCTTCTGCGGACTCCGCCGCAATCCTGGGAGGCTCCATTTTTCACAGTTTGGGAAGCTTAACCAAAAAAGCATGGTGCGCTTTACAGGAGGCCTATACGTCGTTTAAAGAAAGTCCTGGTGGTGGACAGTCTGGTGTAGTGGGCATCAATACCTATGGTGGAAGCACACCAATAGAAGCCTAGTTAAAAACAAATTATTAAAAAAAAGTCTTTTGACCCATAGTCAAAAGACTTTTCTTTTTCGTAAAGTGAAATGATTTACTCCTTATCTAGCAGAACTATCGGGAAGCTGCCTCTTCCGCTTTGGCTTTACGTTTAAAACCTCTTCGAAAGGGCCATGTGTATTCAAGGGCATCCAAGCCTGCATTTAAGGAAGTAGCCGATTCGTCTAGCTTGTTGACCAAACTTTTCATGGTAGCCGCCGTCTCCTCGTCATTTAACAGGAGACCGGCTGTATTATCCGACTGCTGTAGTTTATCTGTGATCGCGTTTAAGCTTTCCGTCATCCGCTCTAATTGACCAGCAGTCGACTGAAAAGAGGCCATGGTTTCCTTAAGTCCTGCATAAAGGGCATCGTCTGTAGTAAGATCATGGATCAGGTTTCCTTCTTTGTTGAGCTCCCTCGAAAAGCGATTGAGCTCCACAAGCATTTGATTCGCCGTCCTTGAACTTGATTCAAAATTCAAGAGCATGGTTTTAAAGCTTTCGGCTATGGTCGTATCCATCAGTGTGGAACCGATGATTCCTTCCCCCGCGGCGATTTTTCCTGTAAGCGTTTTCAGATCATTGGTGATGGAGACCAAGTTTTGGTTATTCTCTTGAAGGGTAACCATCATCTGCTCTGTATCCAAGGGCATTTCGGTGAGTAGGCGATCTCCATCTTCAACCACGCCAGCGGCGGAGGTTCCGCCGTAGAGAACGATGATTTTATTTCCGATAAGTCCATCAGAGCTGATGGTGGCCTTAGAATCTTTACGAATAAAGTCTTTGGTTTTCGATTCGATATTCATTTCGATTTCCACTTGAGAATCACCGTAGAAATTAATACGTCGGACATTCCCAATTTTCACCCCGGAGAACCACACATTATTTCCAGGCTGCAAACCAGCCACATCATCAAAGACCGCTTTTAGGCGGATACTTTTGACAAACTTTTTTTGCTGTCCGCCAAGCGTAAGTACGCCGGCAACAAGGATGGCAATTCCGATAAAAACGAAAATACCTACTATGACATTCTTTTTATTATCGTTTCTCATTATTGAATGAAGTTATAATCGTAGAAAGACTTAATACGAGGATCTGCTTCGGCATGAAATACCTCTTCAAAGGTGCCCACCGCACCAAACTGTCCGTCGAGTAAGACGGCCATTCGATCTCCTGTTTCTTTCGCACACGTAAGATCGTGGGTGATGACGATGGAAGAGGTGTTAAACTCCTCTCGTACCTGGTTGATCAAGTGGTTGATCTCCATACAGGTGATCGGGTCCAAACCTGCTGTGGGTTCATCGTACAACATGATCTCTGGTTCTAAAACCAAGGTTCTAGCTACCCCAATACGCTTTTTTTGACCACCGGACAATTCCGAAGGCATCTGGTTGGCCGTTTGCGGTAGGCCTACTGAGTTTAGCAAGCGGTCTATCCGATAATCGATTTCTTTACGGCTGAGCCCTTTCACATTACGTGTCAGCGGAAACTCCATATTTTCGCGCACGGTCATACTATCGTAAAGTGCAGAATGCTGAAAGGCGAATCCGATGCGCAAGCGTAATTTATTGAGAGCACTAAGCTTCAAGCCTTTAATCGATTGCCCGAAGATGGTAATGTCTCCGGAGTCGATCGTCAGTAAACCCACCATGATTTTAATCAAGACCGATTTCCCTGTGCCCGATTTTCCTAAAACGACAAGGTTTTCTCCTTTAAATAGGTCCAAATCCACACCTCGGAGGACGTGATTGTCGCCGAATGATTTGTACAAGTCGCGAATTTCAACAACCTTTTCCATATTACATTGCACGTATGGCGTTTACAATTTGAAGCGCCAGCAGTTCCTCGATAAAGATGAGAAACATGGCCATGACCACCGCAGCATTGGCTGCTTTTCCTACACCTTCTGTTCCTTTAGAGGAATTATATCCCTTGTAGCAGCCTACTATTCCAATCGTGAAGCCGAAGACTAAGGATTTTAATATAGAAGAAAAGATGTCTAAAAAGGAGACGGCCTCAAATACCTGTACGAAGAAAGTAGACAAGGAGACCATCTCGTTTGCATTTACATTTAAGAAGGCACCCATTAAGGCCACAAAGTCGGTGTACATAACCAATACAGGTATCATAAACGTGGCCGCTAAAGTCCGAGTGACTACTAAATACTTGAAGGGATTAATGGCAGAGACCTCCATCGCATCGATCTGCTCGGTCACTTTCATGGAGCCAATTTCCGCCCCAATACTAGATCCGACCTTTCCCGCCGCTATGAGTGCGGTCACCAAAGGACCCATCGCGCGGATGATGGCGATCGATATTAAGGCAGGTAGCCAAGACGTCGCCCCAAATTCAGATAAGGAAGGGCGAGACTGATTTGTGAACACCACCCCTACGATAAACCCCGTTAGCGAGATCAGTGGTAAACTGCGGTATCCGATTTCATAACACTGCCGCGCGATCTCCTTAAACTCATACGGTGGCTTCCAAACCTCCTGAAAGAATCGCTTGACAAATAAAAAGGCGCTTGCTAAACCAATAAAAAAACGATCGATCTTTTTACTGATTACAGGCCCCTTAGTAGCTGGCATCTGCCCCATAATAATTCATTCTCTAAAGCTTTTATAAAAATGTCACCCGCCACCTTCTTACAGGATGAGCAGGTAAAGGATTGTTGTAGAAACTAGCTGCTTTAACCGCAAATAACATTCCAAAGCATGTACTGCTGACATCTACGCGCTGAATTCTTTTTAACCCTTTTCACAAAGTTAACTTTTTCAAACGCCTTTCGGATCGGAAACAGCTATTTTTTTGATTTAGCCAATCCTAACTTATTTAGCTAATTCTAAATTAGACGTGTCTAAAATTTACTTAATGCACTTTTTATCAATTACTTATGCATTATCTATTCATGTTACGTATAGGGTTATCTTCTTGGGGATAAAGTAGGCTGTAAACAAAGGTTATTGGGCAGCCAGCTGCCAAAAACAAGCGTTAACGTCGTGTTTCAGCTCTTCCTTATTTAAGCAGAAGGCGGCCCGAAATGGCTCTCCCCTCCTCTTTCCTGTAAAGGGATTCAAAAAAAAAGTGTATTTTCGGATCTTTAAGAGCGACAGTATATGCAGAAGTCCCCTACCAAAGCCCGTTGGACAGATAAGCTTCAAGACATTTGGTTCTTTATTCGGGAACGCTTTGACTTGCATGAAGGCAAAGAAGAAGAGGCCGAGACCATCGACTATATCCGCAAAAATGTGGAATTCCGAGGCGCCAATCTCTGGATTCTCATTTTCGCTATACTCGTCGCTTCGGTAGGCTTAAATGTCAATTCCACCGCGGTCATCATCGGCGCCATGTTAATCTCCCCCCTCATGGGGCCTATCATGGGAATCGGACTAGCAGCAGGTATAAATGATTTCGAGCTCGTAAAAAAGTCCTTTAAAAACTTGAGCATCGCTGTACTGATCAGTATCCTGACCTCCACCCTTTATTTCAGTTTTACCCCACTCGATGACGCGCAATCCGAGCTCCTCGCCCGGACAGAACCGACGATCTGGGACGTGCTCATCGCCTTCTTCGGAGGGCTAGCAGGCATCGTAGCAGGATCTCGAAAAGAAAAAAGCAATGCCATCCCTGGCGTAGCTATCGCCACGGCGCTTATGCCGCCACTGTGTACCGCAGGATTTGGCCTGGCCACCGGAAATATGTATTACTTCTTCGGGGCGTTTTACTTGTTTTTCATCAACTCCGTATTCATCAGTATCTCCACTTATCTGATCGTGCGCTTTATGCACTTTCCAAAAAAGGAATTTCTGGATCCCCGGAGAGAAAAACAGGTCCGACAGTACATCACCTTCTTTGCGCTAGCCACCATCATTCCAAGTGTTTATCT
This sequence comes from Nitritalea sp., assembly GCF_054166705.1. Lineage (NCBI taxonomy): Bacteria > Pseudomonadati > Bacteroidota > Cytophagia > Cytophagales > Cyclobacteriaceae > Nitritalea > Nitritalea sp. The sequence goes on along the minus strand of NZ_JBSZCV010000015.1, from coordinate 272,201 downwards.
CGCCTATAACATCGTGACCCGAACCTTTTGGGAGAAGGGTGCCAACACCTTCATCGCTACAGAATTCGACTTCGAACGGACGCAGGTCATCAATACGAAACTTTTCTACGCTGCAGACAGCAGCCATATCGAAGTGGTGCTGATCGGAGATAAATTGACCGAGGATCAACTTTCAGCCATAAAAAAGAAAACGGAGACCTTCGGTCTTAAAAATACCTATGTAAGTATCAAGCAAAGCGGGGATCCCGCGGCTGACATGAATGTGTTGCGCTCCGATATTCTAAAAGATCTCTACGATCGCAATATGGCGACGCTAGAGGATAAAGACAAAAAAATAGCCCTCTTGGAAAGAGAGCTGGAAGGATATGTGGCCACTGCTGGACAAGCTCCTCTTTTCCTGCGAGAGGCACGCGTACACCATAAAGACCTGCAGCGCTTTACCCTCAACCAAGTACTTCTGGCCAATGCAGAAGGAAAAGTAGATACCTTACTCATGGCTTATGCCGGTTTCCAAAAACGTCCCAGTCAGGCCGAGCTGGCACGCTTCCAAGAATGGCTGAAAGTGCGCACGCAGGCTGACACGGTGGCCCTCATCGTTCAGTAAACCGAAAAGAATGGCTTAAAAACCAAATGCATAGGGTCTTCCGATGCCTCCCTCTTCACTTGGAAAATCTGAGCATCTTTTAGCCATACAGCACGTTTCCCACAGCCGACTTGCATGCAGTACACAGCTATCTCCTGCATCATTTACTTCTACCAGGTAGTCGCTTGTAAACGGGCAAATACACGTATGACATCACTGATACTAATTTGGCCCACAAGTTGTCCCGAAGCACTTAACACCGGAAAACGCCGCACCTTTTCCATACGGAAAGCTTGTGCCGCGTCGAAAAGTGACATGTCTTGCTGTAAGGTGCGCACCTCGCGTGTCATGTAGTTTTCTACCGTCTTTGGATACTGAGGCGTATTCGAATACTTGCCCCGAATCACTTCCTGTAAACAATCCCCCTCTGAAATCATTCCGATTAATTTCCCCGCATCATCCACGACCGGAGCACCCGAGATTTTCTTTTGGGCGAAGACCTCCACGACCTTTAGTACCGGATCCTCCGGCCGAAAAGTAATCAACTTCGTACTCATACAGGCTCCCACCGTAAGGGCTGCCTCGTTTTTCTTGGTTTCAACCATACGTACTCCTTGAAAGCTCTTGACCATAAGACATCTTATTTAGATTGTGAATTGGAATTTACAAAAAATATTTAGGAATTCCAAATCATAAGTACCTAATTTTAATAAATCTATTTCTATATTTACCGAATAAAAGTGCATACCTGGTAGCTGCTAGCGCAGCAAAAGTGGCCATTAAGCCCTTAACAGGCCACTTTTATGGAAAAAAGGATACAGTCCTGAAAGAAAACGTGTAGTTTTATAAAAAAACACTATTATGAAGCCACTTTATCTTCTACTGCTGGTCATGTTCGTAGGCCTAGAAATAGGTTTTGCGCAGCAAGAAACCACAGAAAAAAACTACGTCCCTACGCACTACACGAAAAAGACCTTTAAAATCCCCATGCGGGACGGGGTGCACCTCCACACTGAGGTCTATCTACCGAAAGACAAAAGCCGCGCCTACCCTGTCGTCATGCAGCGCACCCCCTACAGTGCAGGCCCCTATGGTGAAGCTATGAAAACCAGCCTCGGCCCCTCCGAAACCATGATGAAAGAATGCTACATCTTCGCCTACCAAGATGTCCGCGGCCGATGGATGTCGGAAGGCACTTATGACAATATGCGACCTACTCAAGCTGACCGTAGTTCAAATACCGTCATCGACGAAAGCACCGACACCTACGACACGATCGAATTTTTACTGGATGCGCTCGGCGAAGAAAGTAATGGACGCTTCGGACAGTGGGGTATCTCTTATCCGGGCTTCTACTCGGCAGCTTCCCTCCCCTATGCCCACCCCGCCCTGAAAGCAGTCTCCCCGCAAGCTCCCATCGGTGATTTTTATTTCGACGACTTCCACCATAACGGTGCCTATTTTCTAAGCTACTGGGTGGCCACCGCAGTTTTTGGCTACCAACACGATGGCCCTACCGACAAGCCCTGGTACCAAATGGTCAATACCGGCACCAAAGATGCCTACCAGTTTTTTATGGACATGGGCTCCCTAAAAAATGCCGATCAGTACTATGGCCCAGATAACTTTTTTTGGACACAGCTGAAAGAAAACCCAGACTACAATAGCTTTTGGCAAGAGCGGAGCATCATCCCGCACCTGAAAGAAAATATCCGCCCTGCGGTAATGACTGTTGGCGGCTGGTTCGATGCTGAAGATCTCTATGGGCCACTTACGATTTATAAAACGATCGAGGAGCATAATCCCGGCACCTATAATACCTTAGTCATGGGACCTTGGTCACATGGGGACTGGGCTAGAGAGCGCGGCCGCCAACAGGTATCTAACATTTACTTTGGCGATAGCCTGAGCACCCACTATCAGCGTGAAATCGAGGCCAACTTCTTCCGTCACTTCCTAAAAGAGGAGGGCGATGGGAAAACCGGTCTCCCCGAAGCTTATGTGTTCGATACCGGCAAGCATGGTTGGTCTTCTTTCGAGGAGTGGCCTCCGAAAAATAGCGCGGAAATTAGCTTTTACACACATGCGAATGGACGCCTGAGCACTTCGCCTGCGGCAAAGGACACGAAAAGCAGCTTCCTCTCAGATCCTGCCAAGCCAGTGCCTTACAGCCAGGACATCAAATTTAATTTCACCCCGCGAAAATACATGGCCGATGACCAGCGCTTTGCCGCCAGGCGGCCAGATGTGCTTGTCTTCGAAACCGAAGTCCTCGAAGAGGATATCACACTGGTCGGTGAGATCCTCGCGGAACTTCTCGTGAGCACCGATGCAGGAGATGCCGATTGGATCGTGAAACTCGTTGATGTCTTCCCCGCTGACACCCCCGATCATCCGCATGTGCAAGCAGGTGTGCACCTGAGTAATTACCACATGATGGTACGCTCTGAAGTGATCCGAGGTCGCTACCGTGAGGACTTTAGCAAACCGAAACCTTTCCAGGCCAATATCCCCACAGAAGTGCCCCTCCTACTTCAGGACGTTTTTCATACCTTTAAAAAAGGGCATAAAATCCAGATCCAAATCCAAAGCACCTGGTTTCCACTCATCGACCGCAATCCCCAGCGCTACGTAGAGAATATTTTCCAAGCGGAAGATACCGACTTTATCCCAGCACTTCACAGCGTGTACCATGATGGCACACGGATTAAAACCCGCAGGCTGCAGCCCTAATCCTGTTGGACAGGGCGCTAAATCCCCGAAGTGGGTGCAGTTTCCGCTGCTAGGAATACACTATTTTAGACACCACGGGTGTTCCGTGCAGGCGCTTCGCGCAAAACCAACCAAAACGAAATGGAAAGGCCCCCTATACCGCTCGGTGTAGGGGGCACTTTTTTGCTTCCAGCCGTGTCGGGTTCCTAAAAAATGCGTAACATGTCGCAACATGGGCCACAAAAAAATAAAGTGAAAAAAATCCGACTTTCCGCCATCAGACAAAAAAATCGCGAATCCTTTTTCTTTGTGCTGATAGTGTAAAAGTAAGCAGACTCCTGCGCACTAATCGGTAGCAAAATACTTATGATTTATTGACAGTAAATTATTTTTCATCTCGAAAAACACACTACTCATCACAAAAGCCTCCTTCAGGTAGTGCCATAAAAAAAGGTGCCTTACAGCACCTGATGAATGACTTCAGTAAGCTCCTTAGGATTTATCGGCTTAGAAACAAAAGCCGCTGCCCCCTCCTCTATCGCCTTAGAGGCGATTTCATCATCTCCATAACGCGTAATCAAGATCACCTTTGCCGTAGCCTCTTCCGCACGCATGTGCTGTAAAATCTCAATCCCATTCATATCGGGCAGCCGATAATCTAAAATCGCCAAATCAAAGGTATTTAATGCGATCAGCTCCTTCGCATCTTTCCCGTTTTGCGCATCGCGCACCTCATAGCCCTGCTTGGACAAAAAACGTGTCAGCATCTTGCAGAACACGACGTCATCTTCAACAATTAATATCTTCGCACTCATTTGATTCCTTTTTTGGTTAATTTAGTGATTCCTATTCTTTTCTCCAAAGGTGCGGATCGCATGCTGGTCGATCGCATACACGGCCATGACGGACTGCACAAAACCTTTAATTAATTCATCCACTCCCAAGCCCAGCTGACCGAAGTTGCGAATATCGAAGAGCATCAACCGCTCATCGGCATAGGTCCAACCGTCCTCTCCCTTCACGGACAGGTTCGTGCCATACACCTCCCAAGAGTCCATCCCTTCCGGTAAGGCCTGATTTAATGGAAACCGGGACCTACGGCTGTAAACAGCCAAAGGACGTACGCCCTCCGAAGTAGCATGCATCATTAAACGCAAGTCAAAAGCAAAGCTCCTGCCCTTGGAATCGGGAATCGTGCCCACATGGTACCAGGCATTCGATGTATCCTGACCGGGAACATAATTGCTTTGGATCAACTGCTGTACCAGAAAACGGTCTTCTTTGTTAATCGCTTTTAAGGCGCGTGCTAACTCCTCCTCCGAAACTACTGTAAACACCCCTTGACCGGCGTTCGAATCCGGGACCTTGATCACCATGGCACCACCTAGGGCATGAAAATGCTTTTCTATGTCTTCATAGGGGACATCACGTACAGTCTGCGGCGTAAAGATACTTAACCCTTTCTCAGCGAAGGCCTCATTAAAAGCATCATAGGCCTCACTCGCTACTTTTTTATTCCGACCACCTGCCAGACAAGCTTCTATCGGATTTAAGAGCAAGGTTTTTGCCTGCTCGGGAATACGTGTCCAAGGCTCCTGGGTAACATACCGAAAAGCGGCCCGAACTTCTTCCCACTGCTCTTTTTCCCCTCGGATGTGGAGCTTCCCGTCGATAAATTTAGCTGGTGGATCTTGATCCGCCTTGTCAAACTTAGCGATTAACACATCCTCGCCCATCACATCTGCTATAGTAGCCGCATAGCCCAAGTTTTCCATCGGATTTTTATCATAGAGTACGGCTAGCTTACCTGTCTCCTGATGCGCATCGATCATAGGCTTGAACGTCTTTTCAATCAGCCTACGGTAGCCACCCTGTTCTACATTTAAATCCAGCAGCGGCATGGACTTTTGGCCCGAAGGGCAAGAGTTCGTCTCGATCAGCGTCAATTTCCGATTGCCTTCATGGTTAATGACGTGCATCATATCCGTTCCCGCCCAGCGGAAATAGGTCGGCTGATAGCGAAACAACTCAAGAAGCGCTTCCTTATCTGTCTGCGGATGGATGCGATGGTAACGCTCCACCATCTGCTCGTGTGTCAAATTGAGAAAATAGGCCACCAGCGGATGGATATTCGAGTTCAAAACACGCGGATACCAGTGATCCGTCGCCTCGAAATCACCCTGTTCCACCAGGTGCACATGATTCGAAATACTTAATTTCATCTTTAAATCGCTTTATGCTTGTAAATTTTCTATAAAGGCTACCACATAGTCCCTGTTCTTCCACAGCATCAGCACCCCACTGAGCACCATGCTGGCGACTACTATCTTACGGAAAAACAAATCCGACATGCGCGCTAAAATCTTTTTGCCCACATAAACGGCTAGGATGGACGATACCCCGATCATCAAACCATAGGTGATCACCTCGCCCGTTACATAGCCAAAATAGGCGTAACTTATTATTTTCGTAATATGGAGTACGATGGCATTTGCGCTTCGCGTACCCAGTAGACTCTCTTTGCTAATGCCATAATTCAGGTAGGCAGAATTCATCAGCGGCCCCACCCCTCCGATCAAGCCGGACAGAAAGGACACCACCAGCCCCATGGGAGCAAAATGCCAAGCCTTTATCTGAAACCGAGGCTTTTTTTCTTTCTGGTTAAACTGGAAAACGGTAGAGATGAGCAGTAAACCAATGAGCACCTGCAAGAAATCTGCCGATAAACTTGCAAACAAGCTAGCCCCCAAAATCGACCCTATGATGGTAGATGGAAATAACCAGGCGAAAAGCTTCCAGTCAATGTCGCGCCAGAAAAATAAAACCTTCGATGTGGAGCTCATCCCGATGCTGATCGCCATCACCGGCGCCACAGCCTTCACGCCCACGACCACCGCCACCAGCGGCATCAGTAACAAGCTGGCCCCACCTCCTGTTAAGGTACTTAATATAAAAACAACAAATGCCCCCAAGAGCACGAATAGGAGTTGGATCATACATTTTCTTGTTTTAAACAAATTCTTAAACGTTTAAAAGAAAATAGCATGCCAAATTTCAATTTCACTCCTTATTCCTGCTTATCTTCATCTAAAAATAAAGAACTGTATGGCCTTACATGAAGTAAATGTCGCCCTACTGGGCCAATTATGTGAAACGCCGGGAGCTCCCGGATTTGAAAAACCGATCCGTGACTTGATCCTAAAAGAATTAGAAGGCTTAGCGGACGAGGTGTTCGTCGATAACCTGGGATCTGTGGTGGCCATCAAGCGCGCTGCGCAAAATCCTTCAGGCAAAAAGGTGATGCTCGCCGCCCACATGGACGAAATCGGCTTTATCGTCACCCACATCGACGAGCAGGGATTCGTTCGCTTCCACACCTTGGGGGGATTCGACCCCAAAACACTCACCGCACAGCGGGTTATCATCCACGGCAAAAAACCTCTTATCGGCGTCATGGGTTCCAAGCCGATCCACGTGATGAGCCCCGAAGAACGCGCCAAGCTTCCGAAAACGAGTGATTATTTTATCGACCTAGGCCTATCTAAAGAAGAGGTGGAAGCCTGTATCCAAGTAGGCGATCCCATCACCCGCGAGCGCTCTCTCATCGAAATGGGGCACTGTGTCAACTGTAAGTCTATCGACAATCGCGTGGCTGTTTATGTGCAGCTGGAAGCTTTGCGCCAGCTAAAAAATCCTTCCCATGATGTCTATGCCGTGTTTACCGTGCAGGAGGAAGTGGGCATCCGGGGAGCGATGGTGGCCGCGCACCATATTAATCCAGACTTCGGAATCGCACTGGACACGACCATCGCCTTCGATGTTCCTGGTGCTCAGCCGCATGAACAAATTACGGCGCTGGGTAAAGGTACGGCGATTAAAGTAATGGATGCCATGAGCATCTGTGACTACCGTATGGTCAATTTCATGAAGCAGGTAGCCCAAAAGCAGGAAATTCCGTACCAACTGGAAATTCTTACTGCTGGAGGAACCGATACCGCAGGGGTACAGCGGATGGGCAAGCAGGGCGCCATCGCCGGAGCCATCTCCATCCCAACACGCCACCTGCATCAGGTGATCGAAAGTGCGCATAAGGCAGACATCGTAGGTAGCGTAAACCTCCTAGTGGCCTGCTTGGAGCAGCTACATACCTACCACTGGGAGCACTAAATGCCCGTCTACTCGGAAAGGGATGAAAAAAAAAGAGGGCTTTTGTAGCCCTCTTTTTTACTTATTGGAAACGGTTAAACAACCTGAACTCCGGTCAAGAAAGTTTCTGTAAGCTTTCCTCCAGGACTTTGATCTTAGCTTCAGCGTCGGCCTGCTTCTGCCGTTCATTGGCCACCACCTGCTCCGGAGCCCCTGCGACGAAACGGGCATTGCCAAGTTTTTTCTGAACCGAGGCCAAGAAACCTTTGGCGTAAGCCAATTCCTTTTCCAGATGCTCACGCTCCTTTTCCAGGTCGAGCTGTTCGCCTAAAGGCAAAAAGCACTCATCCGCCTTCACCACGAAACTCAGTGCGCCTGCCACCTCAGAACCGAATTGAACATCAGTCAGATTAGCCAATTTCATCAAAATCGCTTTGTATGCCGTATAACGCGCTTCTTGTTGCGTGTTGATCGTCAGCACAAAGGCCTCCTTCGGAGAGATTCCTTTCGCACTCCGGACGTTCCGTACCTGCGTAACCACATCGAAAATCTGGGCAGCATCCTGCAAAATCGCTGCATCGAAAGCCGCCTTTTCCGGCCAGGAGGCCACGATCAGGGCATCTCCCTCCGCTCGGTCGCGCAGTGCATGCCATAGCTCCTCTGTGATAAAGGGCATAAACGGATGTAAGAGTTTTAAGACCCGCTCGAAGAAGCCGACCGTCTGCTCATAGGTGGCCGGATCGATCGGCTGCTGGTAGGCTGGCTTCACCATCTCCAGGTACCAAGAGCAGAAATCATCCCATACTAACTTGTAGGTGGCCATCAAGGCGTCAGAAATGCGGAATTTCTCAAAATGATCTTCGATTTCAGCTAGAGCCGCCTGGAAGCGATTTTCAAACCAGATACCTGCGGCAGGAGTCTGCACCTCTGCGGTCTCACGAACCTCCCATCCCTTTACCAGGCGGAAGGCATTCCATATTTTATTTGCAAAATTCCGCCCTTGTTCCACCAGTTTTTCGTCGAAAGGCAGATCATTGCCCGCAGGGCTGCTGAATAGCATGCCCGTACGCACCCCATCCGCGCCGTAATCCCGAATGAGCGCCAGAGGATCCGGAGAGTTACCGAGGGACTTAGACATCTTTCGGCCCTGCTTATCGCGGACGATACCCGTTAGGTAAACGTTTTTAAACGGCTTCTCTCCTGTGTATTCATAGCCGGCCATGATCATGCGCGCCACCCAGAAAAACAAAATCTCTGGAGCTGTCACCAGGTCATTGGTGGGGTAATAATACTTGAGCTCCTCATTTGGGGCTCCGCCCCCAAACACTTTCGAGTCGAAAACCGAGAGCGGCCAGAGCCAAGAGCTAAACCAAGTATCCAAGACGTCTTCATCCTGCCGTAGGTCTTCGGGTGCAAAAGACTCACCGAAGGTCTCCTCTGCGATGCGGAGCGCCTCCTCCAAGGTTTTCGCCACCACAAATTCCCCATTCGGGAGGTAGTAGGCCGGAATACGATGCCCCCACCACAGCTGACGGGAAATACACCAGTCGCGTACATTTTCCATCCAGGCGCGGTACATGTTTTTAAATTTGGGGGGATGCAGCTGAATCACATCTTCCATCACGTTTCGGAAGGCTGGCTGAGTGATTTCCTCCATTTTCAGGAACCACTGCAAGGAGAGGCGCGGCTCCACCACGGCATCTGTGCGCTCAGAGTGCCCCACATTAGAGGTGTAAGGCTCCACCTGCAAAAGATGCCCCTCGGCCTTCAGCATTTTGGCGATTTTTTTACGCGCCACGAAGCGATCTTCCCCAACGAGGATTTCCGCTTGTGCATTCAGGCGGCCGTCTTCGGCCAAAATATCGATGACAGGCAATTTATGCCGCAGACCGATTTCATAATCATTTAAGTCATGCGCAGGCGTAACCTTTAAACATCCTGTGCCGAACTCCCTATCCACGTAGCTGTCCGTGATGACAGGGATGCGGCGCTTGATTAAAGGGATATAGACCTCCCGGCCGTGCAGATGCTGGAAACGGGCATCTTCGGGATGCACACAGATCGCTGTATCGGCCATGATCGTTTCGGGACGGGTCGTCGCGATGGTTAGAAACTCTTCGCTATCCACCAGCTGATACCGAATATGGTACAGGTTAGAGGCCACCTCCTTCATGATCACCTCGTCATCAGAAAGTGCCGTTTTGCCCGCCGGGTCCCAGTTGACCATCCGGATACCACGGTAAATTTTACCTTTTCTGTAAAGGTCGATAAACACGTCGATTACCGCCTCGCTGAGGTCCTCATCCATGGTAAACTTGGTCCGCTCCCAGTCGCAGGAGGCCCCCAGTTTTTTTAGCTGTTCCAGGATAATGCCGCCATACTTCTCCTTCCATTCCCAGGCGTAACGTAAAAATTCTTCCCGGCTCAGGCTACTCTTTTCGATACCGCGCTCTTTTAACATGGCCACTACTTTCGCCTCCGTAGCGATGGAGGCATGATCCGTCCCCGGCACCCAGCAGGCATTTTTGCCCTCCATGCGCGCCTTTCGGACCAGCACATCCTGCAGCGTATTGTTCAGCATATGCCCCATGTGGAGCACTCCGGTCACATTAGGAGGTGGGATGACGACGGTGTAAGGTTCTCGCTCAGGATCTACCGTGGAGCGAAAAAACCCCTTTTCCTGCCAGTAGGCGTACCACTTGTTCTCCGTTGCTTCCGGTTGGTATTTCGTATCTAAAGCCATGATTCTCTCGTATAAAACCTATTTTCAAAGCGCAAAATTAAGGGAATTAACCATTTTATGTGTACTTTCAGGAGCCTTTTCCTTAGGAAAGCGATCCGGAGAAGAAATTACACCCCTATACAGCGCTTGACTCCGGCAGGAGCGCTTTGGCCTTCGGCCAAAACCAATGCCCGGAATCCAAGGATTTTCTTAAATTTGCTGTTAAAAGCTATTCTTCATGACTGAATCAACTATAAACCCATTAACAAGCTGGGTAGAAATCCCTAAAAGCTCTGATTTTACGATTTACAACCTGCCCTTTGGGGTTTTTAAAAACAAGCGCCTGTCCCCACGCATCGGTATCGCGATCGGGGACAAGATCGTAGATTTAGCCGTGCTACACGATGCGGGCTTTTTTTCTGATCTGAGCCAGCTGCCCGAAGCTATTTTTGAGCAAGACAGTCTAAATGCCTTTATCGCGCTGGGCAAGCCCGTCACCCGTCGCGTACGGGAAAAGGTGCAAGACCTGCTTTTAGCAGATAACGAGGCGCTGCGCGACCATCAAATTCGTGGAAAGGCGATGGTCAGCAGAAAAGAGGCGACCATGCTTCTTCCCGTCCGTATCCAAGATTACACCGACTTTTATTCCAGTATCGAGCATGCCACGAATGTCGGGGCCATGTTTCGGGACCCGGAGAATGCTTTACTGCCCAACTGGCGCCACCTCCCCGTCGGCTACCATGGACGGGCTTCCTCCATCGTACCTTCTGGCACACCGATCCACCGCCCGAAGGGCCAATACAAAGACCCTTCGATGGAAAAACCGGAGTTTGGCCCGAGCAGAAGGATGGATTTTGAGCTGGAACTTGCCTTTATCACCGGGAAAGCCACCAAGCTAGGGGATAGTGTGAGCACGGCAGAAGCGGAAGACCATATTTTTGGCTTTGTGCTGTTTAACGACTGGTCCGCACGTGATATTCAGGCATGGGAATATGTGCCGCTAGGGCCCTTTTTGGGCAAAAATTTCGGTTCCAGCATCAGCCCTTGGGTAGTGACACTGGAAGCGCTCGAGCCCTTCCGCGTAGCCGGCCCGGTTCAGGATCCTCCCGTATTGCCCTACCTGCAGTGTGAGACAGCCCATGGTTTTGATATTCAGCTGGAAGTTTACATTAGACCACAAGACGCTGCCGCGACGAAGGTGTGCAGCTCTAACTTCAAATACATGTACTGGAATATCGCCCAGCAGCTGGCGCATCACACCGTAAATGGCTGTAACATTAATGTGGGCGATATGTACGCCTCCGGCACCATTTCCGGACCTACACCCGACAGCTATGGCTCCATGTTGGAGTTGTCCTGGAAAGGCACCAAGCCGGTACAGCTAAAAGAAGGCGGAGAGCGTAAGTTTCTCGCCGACCATGATACCGTGATCCTGAAGGGCTTCGCCCAAAAAGAGGGCATACGCGTTGGGTTCGGAGAGGTAAGCAGTGAACTACTTCCCGCAAAAGAGTAAAGCGCGCAACATCCTACTAAAAAGGGATGCCCTCCGAATAGGGCATCCCTTTTTTTAGTAGATGCAGCAAAAAAACAAGCAGGCTCCAGTTGGTATCCAAGGACCCGAAGCGGGTCAAGTGGATTTTGACTCTTAGACAACTCGATTTTTTTCAGTCGTATTTTATCAGACTAGGAGATAAACTTTCCACCGAAATACCGAAAGAACTGGAACAGCTCCTAGTAAGCGCGGATCGCTTTGCCCTCCATATAATTGGCAAAGGCCCTATTCACCACACGCATACCCCCCGTCGTGGGGAAATCCCCCGTAAAGTACCAATCCCCCAAATGCTCCGGACAGGCACGGTTTAAGTTTTCCACCGTCTGATAAATGACCTTTACCTCCGCCTGAATAGATGTGGAGGTAATAATTTCGGCGATTTTATCCGAGATCTCCTGATCGGTAAAGGGCGCATATAGCGCTTTGACATAATTCTGCGTCGGTGCAGGATGTGCAATGCATTTCTCATACACCTCATCCATCAGCGAGGTCATGCCCCGCTCCTTAAGTAAGGCTACCGTAGCACGGAAAGCGATAAACTCCCGCATCTTAGACATGTCTATGCCGTAACAATCGGGAAAACGAATCTGCGGCGCAGAAGAAACGATGATGATCCGCCTTGGCTCTAACTTGTCTAGTGTCGTCAAAATACTCTTCTCCAAGGTGGTACCGCGCACGATGGAATCATCGATCACCACTAAGGTGTCCACATGCGAACGGACCACCTCGTAGGTGGTATCGTACACATTCGCCACCATCACATCTCGATCTGAATCGTTGGTGATAAACGTCCTCAGCTTCACGTCCTTGCTCACAAGCTTCTCCACCCGCGGGCGGAAGTGCAGGAGATCCTCCAAGTCCTCTAGGTGCGGCTTCCCCTCTAAGAGAACCTCTTTGCGCTTCGCGCTCAAATAGTCCTCTAGACCCTCGATCATCCCCAAAAATGCCGTCTCCGCAGTGTTCGGGATATAGGAAAAAACAGTGTTTTTCAAATCAAAGTCGATGGCCTCTAAAATTTGTGGGATTAGAGCTCTCCCTAGCTGCTTGCGCTCTCGGTAAATGTCCGGATCTGTGCCCCTGGAAAAATAAATCCGCTCGAAACTGCATGATTTGCGCTCCCGAGCAGGTAAAATGCTATGCTCCCCATAGGAGCCGTCCTTATTGATAATCAAGGCATGCCCGGGCTGAATTTCCCGGATGGCCTTATAGTCTATATTAAAAGCAGTCTTGATAGCGGGTTTTTCGGAGGCGACCACCACGATCTCCTCGTCCGCATAATAGTACGCCGGACGGATGCCCGAGGGATCTCGCACCACGAAAGAAGCTCCATTCCCGATCAAGCCTGCCATGGCATAGCCCCCATCGAAATCCCGACAAGAGCGCCGTAAAATGCGGGCCACGTCCAACTCATCCTCGATCACGCCTGTAATCTGCTCATTGGTGTACTGATGCTTGTACTTATCGAAAATCCGTTGGTTTTCCTCATCTAAAAAATGGCCGATCTTCTCCATCACTGTCACCGTGTCCGTCTTTTCCTTCGGATGCTGGCCCAGCTGCACCAGCTTGCTGAAAAGCTCCTCCACATTGGTCATGTTAAAGTTGCCCGCCATCACCAAATTCCGGCTTCGCCAGTTGTTCTGCTTTAAAAAAGGATGGCAGGTCTCGATGCTATTCTCGCCATGGGTGCCATACCGCAGGTGCCCCAGCCAAACTTCCCCCGAAAAAGCGATCTGCTCCTTCAGGTATTCGGCATCCATCAGGGCCCGGTTTCCACCATGCTTTTTGGCTTTTTTGTACTTTTTATGGATTTTATCGAAAATATAATTCACCGCATTCGGCTCTACAGAGCGATAGCGGCTGATGTAACGGGTTCCCGGAGTGGTGTTAATCTTGATGTTGGCCACACCCGCACCATCTTGACCGCGATTCAACTGCTTCTGCATCAGCACATAGAGTCGATTGGGGGCATATAAGGGCGAGCCATACTTGTCGATGTAATACTGGAGCGGTTTTCTTAAGCGGAGCATGGCGATACCACACTCATGTTTGATTTGGTCACTCATGTTGACGAGGGGGAATGATGCGTTTCAGGCACAAAGGTAACATAATATTTCCGGGATTGGTGCATGGCCTCTTGGCTTTTCGCCCGGCTTCTCACCAGCCCTTTAGTAGCGGCGGCGCAGCTCCGTGATCAGGCGCACCATTTCCTCCCGCACCTCTGCTGTCTCCCGTGTAAAATTATTATGCATAAAGACAAAGCGCAGTTTTCTTCCTTTCCGGGTTTCTAGCAGGCCGCTTTGGAGGTGCGCGTGGCGCAAAGTCCCCGTCTTGGCCCACACAAAGACCTCTCCCTCATCTAGGGTATAGGCATTTTTCAAGGTGCCGCTTTGGCCCCCGGCCGGAAGGAATACTTTTAGAGCCTCCCAGCCCCCGACGCTATTTTCCAGCTGTTCTAGAACGCGAAGGATGCTTTCCGGCGTCATCAGGTTAAAGCGAGACAAGCCCGAGCCGTCTACCCAGAGCGGGGGGTTCGGAAATCCTGCATAATGGTGCTGCAAGCCGAAGTCCAGCGCATGCTGTTGCCGAAGCTCCTCCCCTATGCCATGGGCCACTAACAGCAGCAGCTGCTCGGCTAAAAAATTATCACTCGGCAGCATCATGGCCCGAAATAAACTGTCGCTAGGGATACTGTACAAGGTCTTTCGCTCCGCAGGTCGGGCCTCCTGCACCAGGCCCACGGAGCGTCCTAGGGTGTCGGCCAGCAGCTGCGCCGTGAATGCCGGGCTATCGGGAAAAGGCAGGCGCTGGCGGAACTCACCTTGCGGCTCGCCCGCAGCGGGCAGCAGGAGACGGCGTCCGTCTAAAGAACGGCGTAATCGAAACTCCGGCGGAAAATAGGTGCTGTCCGGCTCCAGATAGGAGGCTAAAGGACGTGGAAAAACCTGTAGGCGCCCCTCCCGAAAGGCTACCTCCGCCAGCTGCCCGTAGAGCGGAAAGGGACTTAGGTCCGCCCGCCAGGGACTCGGCTCCAGCCCTTCGAAAGGCGCATGGGCATAAACGAGCGTGTAGGGGCTTTCTTGCAAAAAGCGGAAAACGCGGCCATTATCCAGCTCGGGATGCAACAAGCTCGGGTCTCCTGTGCCCCAAAACAGTAGGCTGTCGCCGCGCACCTGGTAATCGATTCCGGGGATGCTGTCCCCTAATACGGCCTTACTCGTGTAGAGGGTGAACAACTTGGTATTGCTGGCGGGAATAAAGTGCCGATGACGGTTTTGGGCATACAGGACACGTCCTTTTTCATCCTGCAGCAGGAAGCCGACAAAATGTTCTTGCAGGAGCTCGGAGCCCTCGATCAGTCGGGCGACGCGCTTTTCGGTTAGCCTTTGGGCCGAGGCCCCAAAGGTGATGAAAAGGGCTACAGCAGCAAGTAGGCCCATCCCCAAGCGTATGCCTGGGAGGCGGAGGGAAAAAGTGGAGGCCAGCAAGAGCTGAAAAGGAGAGAAAATACGGTTAAGGACGGCCATAGGGTAAAGGTAGGAGTAGTAGGATAGAAAAGAGCAGATGGTTTCCGCTGCCAGCCCTTAAAAGGAGTTAAAAGAACAGGCCTGCAGCGTAGACGAAGAAAGCCAGAAGCAGCGAGAATACCAAGGCGGTGGTGGAAAAAACCGGTTTCAGGGCCTGCAGAGCGGGGGAATGTGTTTAAAATTTCCTAATCCATCGAAATTTAGTAACTTCGGGGGCCATTTGAACGGTATGCTTTTTGCCCTACCTCGAAAAAAATAAACCGTATGAAACACCTCGTGCTGCTGCTTTGCTTGTGGGTTCCCAGTCTTGCTTGGGCCCAAGATGCCTTAAAGGGCTATCGGGAGGCCAAGCAGGCCATTTTGGATGAAGATTTTAAAGCAGGCATGGACGGCTTACGCCCCTACTTGGATCGCTCCACTTATGGGCAACTGAGTGCCTATGCGCACATGCACTTTGCGCTAGCCGCCTTTCGAAACGAACAGTACAGTCTGGCTACCAGCACCTTACAAGCACTTGGACAACCCCCTTCCGGAAGGGAGAGCGAGTGGCATTACCTGCAGGCTTTACTTAAATTCCAGCAGAAGGACTACATCGGAGGCTTGACGGCGGTGGAGCTGATCCGCGACGAGCAGGTGTATGCTCGCGCCGAAGAGGCCACTTTTACCTATTTACAGCAGGCGCCGCTGAGTAGTTTGGTGGGGAACATGCGCGCTTTTCAGCGCAATAAAGGCTTCTTGGCTGCCACTTCCCGGCTGCTACAAGAAAAAGCGGTGA
This sequence comes from Nitritalea sp., assembly GCF_054166705.1. NCBI lineage: Bacteria > Pseudomonadati > Bacteroidota > Cytophagia > Cytophagales > Cyclobacteriaceae > Nitritalea > Nitritalea sp. The sequence goes on along the minus strand of NZ_JBSZCV010000015.1, from coordinate 256,187 downwards.
TGAGCACGGAGGAAGCGCAGGCCCTCAGCCAGATACAAGCGAATGCGGCGGGAAATGTGGGTGGAGGACCCGTGAAACCCACCCTAAACCGGGAGCAGCTGGACATCGCCCTGGTGCTCCCCTTTAGCTTCGGAGAAGAAAAGGGCAAGGCCGCCTTATCGGGAAACAATTTTCTTTTTGAGCTGCAGCAGGGCATGCAGCTGGCCGTGGAAGAGCAGCGCAAGCGTGGGCGTAAGCTAAATATGCAGAGTTTCGATACAGAGCGCGACCCGGCTAAGGTACTCAGTATTTTACAGGAGCCTTATTTGCGGACGGCAGATGTGATGATAGGGCCGCTTTATCCAGAAGAAACACAGTTGATTGGGGACTTTGCGCGGCAGCGCGCCCTTCCTTTTATTAATCCCCTATCCAATCTCGATGATCTGGTGCAGGACAATCCGCAGGCGTACCTCTTTCGCCCAGCAGTGGGGACGATCGCTGCCAAAATTGTGGAGCACCTCAGTGGCCCGCTACAGGCCAAGCGTATCGCACTGGCCTACAGCCCTTCGAGTCGTGATCAACAGTTAGCGGAGGCGATCAAGCAGCAGGCGGCCAGAAAGGGGATTCGGGTGACCCAGGAGGAGGAAATCCGGGGGAATGGGATGCGTAATTTCCTGGAGCGGCTGGGCATCGAGTCCCGAGAGGTGCAGGTGGATGCGATACTCGTTTTAAGTGATAATCCCAGCATAGCGCAGCCGACACTGGCGCAGGTAGAAGCGATCGACTTCGAGACGCCCATCATCGTACCGGATAGCTGGTTGTTTTTCCCTTTTGCCAACTATGAAATGAAGGCGGAGAGTCAATTTTTATTTTTCGGCAACAACACCATTCCGCAGACGGGCAGGAAGTTGCGTCATTTCCGGGAGCAGTTTTTCGAGCGGTATCAGGCCTATCCGAGTGTGCATGCACAGCTGGGCTACGAGATGATCCTGTGGCTTTCCGAAACTTTAAGCCCTTCGAAAGGGTTAGATTTGCATCAAAATCTCAGCAAGCAGGGGCTTTTCCAAAACGGCATTAGCCTGGGATTAGACTTTCAGCAGGGCAGCCGCAGTAACGCTTTTGTGCCGATGGTGCGGCTGGTGAGAGGTGAACTCGTCATTCAATAATAGCTATAGCATTCATGCAGATTACGAAAAGTAAGGCCTTGTTTGAGCAGGCCCAGCACAGCATTCCGGGAGGGGTAAATTCTCCGGTTCGTGCCTTCCGCGCTGTCGGGGGCAATCCCATCTTTATCAAGCGTGCCGATGGTGCCTTCATTTACGATGAAGATGACAATGCGTACATCGAGTTGATTAATTCCTGGGGGCCGATGCTGCTTGGGCACAACCATCCCCTGATCCGGGAGGCGGTTATTCGGGCGATGGAAAACGGGACCTCTTTCGGGGCTCCTACTGCCCGGGAGGTGGAGATCGCGGAGCTGATCATCGCGATGGTTCCTTCTGTGGAGAAGGTGCGCATGGTAAATTCAGGAACGGAGGCGACGATGTCGGCCATTCGGGTGGCCCGTGGGTTTACAGGTCGTGATAAATTTATCAAGATGGAAGGGCATTACCATGGGCATGGGGACTCCTTTTTGATCGCTGCCGGCTCTGGGGCCATTACGATGGGCAATCCAGATTCGCCCGGTGTGACGAAGGGCACGGCGAAGGACACGCTGTTGGCACCTTATAACGATTTGGAGGCCATCGAGCAGTTGGTGGAGGCGAATAAAGGAGAGATAGCGGCTTTGATTTTGGAGCCCGTTCCGGGCAATATGGGGCTAACTTTACCTCGAGAGGGTTATTTGGAAGGGCTTCGGGCCATTTGTGACCGAGAAGGTATTGTCCTTATTTTCGATGAGGTGATGACCGGTTTTCGCTTAGCTCCGGGGGGCGCACAAGAGCGCTTCGGGGTGACTCCGGATATGTGTACGCTGGGTAAGATTATCGGGGGCGGCATGCCTGTGGGCGCTTATGGGGGACGTAAGGAGATCATGGACCACGTTTCACCGGCAGGCCCTGTATATCAGGCCGGCACACTTTCGGGAAATCCGATAGCGATGGCTGCGGGCTTGACCATGCTGCGCCATTTACATGAAAATCCGAGTGTGTATACGCGACTGGAGGAAGTAGGCGCAGGTGTGGTGCGGGAGATCCGCAAAGGGCTGGACGCTTTGAACTTGCGATACACGATTAACCATATCGGGAGCATGTATAGCCTGTTCTTTACTACTGAGGAGGTGTATGATTTTGAAAGTGCGAAAAAATCGGATACGGCGCTCTTTGGTCGTTATTTTCAGGAGATGCTTCAGCGAGGCGTTTACTTGGCCCCCTCGCAGTTTGAAAGCTTGTTTTTATCCACAGCGCTTACCGATGCGCACATCCAGCAGATCGGCGAGGCGAATCGTTCGGCACTGGCTGCTTTGCAGGGCTAATGCGGGAGAAAGGCGCTTGAGGGGCACGTGGCAGGCTAGCTTTTGCGGCTGCGCATGTGTTCCTTTGCTTGCGTTAGGCACAGGCGCCTATTTTCATTCGAATTATCCAATTCCTATCAAAAACCCCGTAGGGGCGTCTCTCTCTGACGCCCCTATCGGGGGAATAGGTATAAAGGCTTCCCCTTTTTTGGGGAAGCCTTCACAAGCTTGGGTTGTAGCGTTGGCTGGTGCGACTTGGTAATGTGTGTGGCTGTGAAGCGTTGGCATTTTCATAGTGCATTTATTTTTTGGTCAAATGTCTCTCCTTGATAATCAAAACATCTTGAAATGTCTTGAACTGGAGCTATTCCAAACCTGTTGCACATTTCCTCATAGACTTCTTTCAGTGTATCAAAGTTTTCTTCATTTTCATCAATTGCTCCATTGTTTGATTTACTGGATACCTTGCATTTTGAAAAAACTGAAATACGCAATGGTTTACTGTCTTCTTCAATTAAAACAACGCTTTCTTTTGTTTTCATTCTAACCGAAAAAAAAGTTCCATCTGGTTTGATTAAGGTGAAATTCATATTTCGATTAGGATGATGAATGACTTGACCTCTTTTTATTTTTTCCAGTTTTTCGAGAACTACGATAAGGATTTTTAATTCTCTTCTGTAAAATGGAGCGTCTAGGTCATTGTGTGCTAATGGATTTAATATAGCATCCTTGTAAGTTTTGAGTTCCGCTAAGTCTGTGTAATCAATATTTTCTTCTATGCAATAGGGTTTTAGAGCATTAATTAAGTCGTTTAAATTCCTATCTACCTGCACATTGGGATCTTCTTTTGATGGCTCTTTCCGATATTTTGTTGGGAGTAAATTTTTTAAAAGTTCTTCAATACGCTTTCTTAAGTAAATACCACAAGCACTTCGTTTCTTCCTAATAAGTAAGTGTAGCGTTTGGGTTTGGTTTCACCTTTAATGAGTTCGCCTGTTTCGAAATCCAAACTAGGTTCTTTGGCAATGAAAGAAAAGCGGTAATCCACTTGGTTTTTATTGAAGAAGAATGCCAACGCACCGTGAATGATGTTTTGGTCAATGTGTTTGGCAGCAATTTCACGCAAGCCTTGGCGGTTGCGAACAATGCTGATGCTGTCAGCCACTTCAACTGTGAAAATGGCTAATTGCTTTCCGTCATCCAGTTTTACCGTACCAATTTGTTTTCCGTCAATGACTTTTTCATCATTTGGAAACACATTTTCAGGATGACTGAAATAGTCAATCTTTTTGAAAAACAAAGGCAAAATCTCCTTCCAGATGGAGAAGTCGAATGTTTGCTGTAATCTATGCTTTAAGTCTTTTTCCTTCATTGTCTAAAATTCTTTGAGCCCTTTAATACTCGTACAATGAGCCCATATTGAGCCCTTTTTAAAAGTTGCAACCCATTGATAAACAATGGTTCCTGTCTTTTCGGCAAGCATTATTTGTTCTATTTGAGCCCTTAGTGAGTCCATTGCTTAATCCATTTTTTAGCCCTTAGTGAGCCCTTTAAAAACGTACATTGTTCCAACGCCTGTTGAACCAACTTTATCAATCCAGTCCGCTTCTAATTCGCCCAAATACCTTGTAGCAGTAGCTTTACTGACTTTGCAAACTGTTTGTACTTCCGAATTGGAAATGCTTCCGTTTTCCTGAATATGCAGGATGATTTTTCTCAATTCTTCTTTCAAGCCAAGTTCGGTGAGCCCTTTGTCGGTATATTTAATGAGCTCCACTTGAAAGTCGGGTGGAATATTTGAAAATACAGGCGGAGCTATTTTGTGTGCTTTGCAGGCATTAATCATTTTGATAGTGCCACGACCCCAAGATTCAATATACCCAGCTCTGAAAAAAGTGTTGGCAATATCAGGATTATGTGGTTTGGACGGATGTTTTTGAGTCAGTTTCTCAACAGTCCAGTTTTCTGGCAATTGTCCTTCATTCCAAAAAATCATTTTGTTTGGGTAAACGCTGATTTGAATTGGAATACCACTACTATAATCTTTGTGTGCAATAGCATTATACAAAGCTTCTCTTACTGCGTCTTCAGGAAAAGTAAATGTTTCTTCTCTGCTACCATCTTGGTAAGAAATGATTGCTTGTGTATATTTTGTTTTGAGTAAATCCAATGCCTTTTCTGCTTGTTCAAGCAAATTGCCTTTTACTTCATCTTGAAATTTCAGGTCGTCATCAGTTTCAAAAAAACCGATTTTAATAAAAGTACCAGTTACATATTTTTCGGGTTTGGGATGAAAAAGTAGAATAGCGGCTCTTTTGAGCATTTTTTCTTCTTCCAGATACAATTGTAAACTTTCCAAAAGTTCTTGATTGGTTCCGTCTAAATCCTCAGGTTCTAGTCGTTTGCTTTTGGTGGCTTTCTTTCGAAAGAAATCAAAAGTGTCATTTTTTAAGTCGTCTGCGGTAATATTGGGAACAGGCACACCATCCCATTTTTTGCCTTGTCGTTGCAATAGAAATTTTGCCAAGGCAGCACCTTTTAATTCCTGTAAAGTACTTCCAGACCGATAATAATACTTGCCACGTAAGCTGATTGGAAAAGGGTAGGGTTCTACCACAATTTCCAAATAATCATCACCATTTGCTGTATGTAAGTTTACATCTACCATTAATCCCAAAAGATCCCTAACCTGATTAGGCAAGTCTTCTAAGAGTTTTTTCGCATTATCCAAATTTTTGGTGTTGCCCTTGTCGTCAATTCCGATAAACAAAGTTCCACCTTGAGCATTTGCAAAACCACAAATCCATTTGAAGTAGTCATTGTGCCAAGACTCTTTCCATTCTATATTTTGATGTTCTTTGGTATGTTGACTCATTGACTAAAACTTTCAGTGATAATAATTTCAGGATTCAAGGTTTTAACCCTCACAATTTTTTTCTCGAATTCCTGTTCTGCTTCTTCGTTCATTAAAGGGTAGCCTTTTAGGATTTCGATTACTTTTTCCAAAATGATTGCAGGCTTCAAAGGGAATTTTTTCAAAGTGCGTTGAAACTTGTTGATGTCTCTTTGCAGATTTTGAAAACGACCTTGACGCAAAGCTTCTTTAGCCTTTATTATCAAGGCTCTTTCTTCTTCATTAACCAAAGGTAGATTAAGCATTGCATCTAAATATGCATTTGCTTTTTTCTCATTCGGACCTTGGGTGGTATCTATCTTTTTATCCTTTGCTTTCTCCTTTTCGAGCAAATCTGAAAACAAGAGTATCCCTGCCTGAACTTGTTCGTGATGTTTCGAGTGCAACGCAATAGCCTTTTCTAAAACTTCTGCTTCAAAAATCTTTACTGTTTCTAAAAACGTTAGCTCTTCCGTTTCTGCCTGTTCGTCAGACTGGTCTCCATTTTCTTTTACTAATATGAAAGCATCACGTTTGCTGTCTTTGATATAACAGATGGTACTTTGATTCAAGTCTTTGTTTTTTCGTCCTACTCTGGCACGGAAAGGCATATTTTTGATTTGCTTGAAAACGCCTGGTGTTTTTTCCTTGATGTCTCTAATCATCATCAAATAAGCCAGTTTTTCGTCCTTTTCTTCCTCCATTTCTTTGTCGAAAAGTCCAAAAGTTTCGGTTTCTTCATCAGGCGAATATATTTGGCTGTCTTCCCCCAATGCAGCGTGAAAAGATTGCAGTTTCATAATGGCTTTCTTCTCCAACTCAATGTCTTTGTTCACTTTAGCAGTAGGATAGAAGTTGAAAACGTGAACTTCATCAGCTGTTGAACCAATTCTGTTCACACGTCCAATCCTTTGCATCAACCGAGTGGAGTTCCAAGGCGTGTCATAATTCACAATCACGTTAGAACGGTGCAGGTTGATACCCTCAGCCAATACTTCTGTTGTTAGAATGATGCTGTAATTATTTTCTTGTTCGGCTTTGGGCAAGTTGGCATCAAAATTCTTTCTTACCGTTGGCATTCTGTCTTTTCTGGACTTGCTATCCACAGAGAGAATGCTCGCAGAAATATGTTTAGGAAGTTCTTTCTCTAAATATTCTGTCGTTTCCTTGCTTTCAGAGAACAATACTAATTTAGATTCAGGATTGATTGACTTGCTTAAAAGCGTATTTTTCAAATACTCGATAAACACTTCCAATTTTGGGTCTTCACTTACTTTTTCCCATTCTGCCGATAATTCTTTAAGCAGTTTTAAATCGTTTTGTAACCCGGGCAAGAAATCATATTCAAAATCATCAGGTTCACAAATATCAATTGTTGGGTCTTCAATAGATTTCTCCATAACCAAATCCATCAGCTCTTCCTCTTTGCCCTCGTTTATCATATCAGAAACAGGCAAGTTTGGAGCTATGAAAATCCTACCATTTTCAAACATAGTTACCATTGCTTCAGTAGCTTTCATAAATCTGAAAAGCGACTGTTTAAAAGCATAGAAGCTACTATCAATCCTTTTTACCAAAAGCGTTTTCATAATTTTGGCTAATTGAGCCGAAATCATATCCGCTTGTTTGTATTTGTTTTTTTTATGCGGTTTCAAAAATCCGATAGCACGGTAACGATTGTACTTTAAACCTTGGGTTTCGTGACTTAGAACATGAATGGTTTTGTCATATAAATCTTCAAGATGTGGTTCTAAGACATATAAAATTTTCTTTGGCTGCCTTACTATTGGAAATTTAATTCCTTGTTTCTCTAAATCTTGTGAGTATAAGTCGTGAGCCATCAAGTCAGTTCTCGTTCTACGCACAATGAGCGGTTCAATAACCTTTGTTCTTATTTTCTCATAAATCTTCTTGACTCGAGCTTGAACTTTGGCGATGTCAGGCTCATCTTTCAATTTCTTATATGCATCAATTTGTTGTCTGAAAAAGTGTTGAAGATTTCCTGTTTCCAAGGTTGATTCCTTGCTGTCTTGAAACAAGTAAACCTGATTGGCAATGTCTTCTGGTCTGTTGTTCAATGGAGTCGCAGATACAAGTATTACACGCTTAGGAACGGTTTTGCCGTCAGGCAAACCTCGTCTTGTTGGTGTTTTACATATCTTCTGCAACTCATTATACATTCCAGCAGTATCGGAACGGAATTTATGGGCTTCATCAACGATAATTAAATCATAAATGGTTGCATCATTGATTTTGTGTAGACTTCCATTTGTTATGATTTTTACATTGTCTAAGTTGAATTTTTCAATGGTCTCAACCCAATTGTCCTTTAATGCAGGTGGAACAATAATTAAAGTTCTAGAACGGTGTTCTGGAAAACCATTGGTATAAAAATATTTCTTAGCAATTAGAGTTGAAACGATTGTCTTTCCAAGTCCGACAACATCCGACAAGAAGAAACCATTGTGTTTCATCATTTTGGAAAAGCCGTCATTTACGGCATCTACCTGATAAGATAATCTTTTGAAACCCTTTGGTAAATCTGAAATAGAGTTGGGGTCAAATTCAATGCTCTTACCAAAATACTCAATCAAGAATTTGAGATAAACTTCATACGGTGTGTAGTTGTCATTTAGATAAGTTTCCTTTTGAAGCTTTTCTATGCTGTCCATATCCACGGGAACAGCTTCTTCCCATAGTTTATCAAAAGTTTGGGTTGCAAAATCAATGTCTGAATTGTCCCTTAATTCAACATTGAATTCAAAATTTTTAGAAAGTCCTGCATCTGTCAAATTACTTGAGCCTGTAATAACTGAACCGTAACCGTGGTCGTGTTTTTCCTTTTCTCTAAAAATGTAAATCTTAGCGTGAATATTTTGTTTGGGGTGAATCTTAATTTTTACTTTACCAGTGGTGATGTCTTTAATCAATTGAATCATACCACCTTCAACAGTTTTATCGTATTCCGCTTCTTGTATGTTCTTTTTAATTTCTTGAAAAAACTCCTCTTGTGCCTTTTCAGCATCACCGTCAAATAAAACACCTTGTTGGTTGGCTTGATAAACGAGAGAGTCAATGTTAATGCCTACTAAAATTCTTATTTCTTGAGCACTTTCAACAAATTCACGGATTTGGAAATAACCTGATGCACGGAAGTAGCCAACCAATGCATCTAAGAAATGGATGTTTTTATGTTTGAAAATACCTTCTATTTTCTTAAGAAGAGTATTCTGTTCCTCGTTGGTAAAAAATTTTGTACTCATATTTTCTTCAATACGTTTTTAAGACCATCAGCCAAAAATTCCAAGTCTCCGAGTTCACTTAAAACTGTCGATTGAATAAATTCTATTTGAATTTCTTTGTCTTGAATTTCCAGAGTCTTTGCTAAAGTTGGGAGCATTTCTTTTGTCGCCACTCGTTCGCTTCTCTCAATCTTGCTCAAAATTGAAGTGTCAATGTCAAGTTCGGCTGCAACTTTTCTTAACGGAAGCCCCAGTTGTTCTCGTCTGTTTCGTAAATATTCTCCAAAAGAATTCACCTTGTCGTGTTTGTTTGGACTAATTTGTCAAAAATACAATTTCTTTTTGTTTCTCTCGTCCGTGCGTTGGAAAAAATTCAAGCTCTTTTGGTTTTTTAGTTTGGGCTATGCGTGTCGGCAAAAACCAAATGTGCTTGAATGTGCGGCTGGCTTGTTACACTGAGCGATAATCGGGTCAGGCAATGGAATTTCACCCTCAACTTCCCACAGAACCATGCGTGAAACTCTCACCCGCCGAGACGGACTTTTCAGGTTTATAAATCGCTTTGGTTCTAATTTACCCGAGGTTTAACCAATTTCCAATGCTCAAACAGGTTTGGGGTGGACTTGTATTGTTGCTTTAGCCCTCTGACTGCCACCCATCTGTATAGTCCTTTCTCCCATTTGACCCACTTGAGTAAGCGGTGGTTGAGTTGGTTCCATACTTTTTGTATCGACTCTCCTCTCAACGTGCGATAGTAGATGAGCAGACCCCTGACAACTGCTTGAGTCGAGGGGTAATCTATGCATTCAACTCCACCAGTACTCACCTACAGGGATGTAAGTCCCCATTTTTCTTTACCGCTCACTACATAATGGTTTACCTTAAATGCAGCCTAAGGTAGTTTGATGGCTGTTTCGATAAACCGCCATCAGAGAGCCTCTCTATTGATTACCACATAGTCCCCCATCCATTTCAAAGCGTGCAGCCCCAAGGAGCTGATTCAAGTCACGCATGTTTTGCAGCTAGCCGAAGGGCAGGATTTTTACCACTAAACTTCATTCGGAAAACTGAACTTTCCTATACCATAAATGTGTCTGCGGAGAACGAAACCCCACCTTTTGGGTAGGTGTTGTTAGTGGTTCGGTGTTTTCTTTCTTCCGTCATACAGTTTCAAATTCTTTCGGATAAACTACGGTTCCTGAAACGTCTCTAAGTCCGTCAGGGGTTAATTCAATAGCCATAAATACGTTTGCTGGAACTTCAAAAGGTGCTTTTATCTTCCATTTGTCGGCTGGCTTAAATCCAAATTTCGGGTAATAGTGTTCGTGTCCCAAAACGATTACAGAATTGAAGCCTAATTCTTTTGCCACTTCTAATCCTTTACTGACTAATTGTCCTCCTATGCCACTTTTTTGAAATTCAGGTCTTACAGCCATAGGGGCAAGTCCTAAGCTTTCATTTAGCTTTCCTTCTTCGTCTTTTATTCCGATTTTAGTAAATAAGATATGCCCAACTATTTTATTGTTGTCAATTGCTACAATTGAAAGTTCTGGAATAAATGCTGTCTGATTTTTTCTAAGTGCATCAACCAACTTAGCTTCATTTTCTTGACCAAAAGCAATATAGTTAAGTTCAAAAACTTCTTTAAAGTCGTCCTCAGTTTCTTGTCTCAAAATAATCTTGCTTGCCATTTTTTTATTTTTTAAATCAAATCTCTTCAATGATTGATGTACCTTTTGATTTATCTCCACTCGTCCATTGCCAAGTCTCGTGTAATCTAATCTTACCATTTGGCAAAACTTCTGGTCTTGATTGACAAATTCCAGTCATTAACTCATTATTGATATTTATTTGATGATAACGCATATCAATATTTCCAAACTCATCTACTAAACCGATTAAATGTCCAAATTTAATTTTACCACCTGAGTAAGTAGCATTTAATACATTTCCTTCTTGTCTATAATTGAAAACTGTCTCATCAGAAGTTTCTCCATTTTCAGAATTTGCTAATGGTCTAAAATTTTTTTTATCGTAGCTTATAGTTTGTTCCATTGTTCGTTTCTGTCTTTTAACACTGAACGCTAATCGGATCAGGCAAGGGAATTTCACCCTCACCTTCCCACAGAACCATGCGTGACTCTCACCCGCCGAGGCGGACGCTTCAGGTTTATAAATCGCTTTGGTCCTAATTGACCCGAGGTTTAACCAATTTCCAATGCACAAATAGGTTTGGGGTGGACTTGTATTGTTGCTTTAGCCCTCTGACTGCCACCCATCTGTATAGTCCTTTCTCCCATTTGACCCACTTAAGCAAGCGGTGGTTGAGTTGGTTCCATACTTCCCGTATCAACTCGCTTTTGCAAATCGGCTGTTGACTGCTGGTATTCTATTATTTATTTGAAGCTTGTACTATTTCTATAATTTCATTATGCCAGGCTGTAAAGTTTTTGTTTTGAAATTTATCATCAATTAATTGGTGAATCTCTTTATTGTCGTCATAAAACTCTTTTAAGAGATCCCTAATAAACTCTGGTTTCGTCTGTGGATATAAATAAATTGCTTTATTTACACTATTTGGCTTTTCTAAAAAATACATAATTCCAAGAATATTTTCATTTGTATCTACAGTTGTTAGCCTGTGATAAAGGTTACTCTTCTGTCCAAGAACCATTACTTGATAAAATCTGTCTGTCCTTGCACTAAATGCATTTTCTTTTCCAAAATCTTTGGACACATATTGGTATGTATTGTCGTCATAAACAAATCCAAAGCCTCTAATATCATTTACCTTGAAAACTTTTTTTTTGTTATCGGCATCAATTAATTCTACTTTACCAGCAAATTTTAACAGAAAGACTTTATTACTAAAAATATATTTGGGAAGCTCTATTTGAGCTTTAACCGTATCATTTGCATTTGTTACATAGTAACCTGAAACGAAAGCTGGACTTTGAGCTTTTGAATAACTAAATAGAAGAAGGAGAATAAAAAGAAAGGTATAAGATTTCATTCTTGTCTTAATTCATTAATACTTTGTTCGAGATTCTATGTATGCTTACTGCCGACGTGCGTGACTCAGTTTAGAGACGGTGGGCATTCGGAGCCGTTCTCTTTCAACCTACTCCTAAGTTCTTAAAGATACTGAATTTTCCTATTTACCATGAACCTCCCGCTGTATCCAAGGTGATGTTCTGGTATCGTTTTTTTACGTCGATATAGGATTTATTCTTAATTGACCACCAACAGCTTTTAATACTTTCATTATTGTTTCAAATTGAGGCTTTGAACCTGTTGATAAGGCTTTATACAAACTTGGTCTACTCATGCCAGTTTCTTCCGCTATTTTAGACATCCCAATTGCTTTTGCAATGTGCCCAAGTGCAACAACAACATCATCATTATCCCCTTCCTCCAAAATAGAATTCAAATATTCAGCAATCATTTCTTTGCTATCCAAATAATCGGCTATATCAAATTTTGATGTTTCCATTTTTTACTTTTCTATCCTCTGCTAAATTTCCTTTGCTCTCAAATCCTTCAATTTTCTCAGCCATTTGTCAAATTCAACAGTCTTCTCAATAAAATACATTTAATACCCTGTCTTCATTTGGACACAAACATAGAAGATTTTTCTATCTTTAAAAAGTTGCTTCTTATTAAATGGGGGCTTTTAAGATGTGCCACAATCGGGTCAGGCAAGGGAATTTCACCCTCAACTTCCCACAGAACCATGCGTGCAAGTCTCCCTTCCCAACTGTTCAATGCGCTGTGCATCACCGTCCAGGCCGGTGTCTTGCCACATGATTTTTCGGATGCTATCTATGATTCCTTTTAGGTTTGCCATTTATTTCTTTTTGCGTTTAATTGTTTTTTCAAGTTCATCCAGTTCTTTCAAATCTGTCTGCTCAGCTTCAAAGCGTTTACGTTTTTGGTCAAACGCTTCATAAATACCTTTCACATGACTTTCCATTTGTTAATTACTAATGGATCCTGTTCCTTGGAGAATGTTTTGATCGTTCATTTCCAAAATCCGATTGACATTCTCTTTCCAAAAGTTCATGGTAAGTTGTTGCCTATTTTTGGCGCGAAGCTCTGCTGTTTCCAAAAATATGACAATCAATCTATTGAGGGTATCAATTTCATCATGCGAAAGGTAATTTTTAACAATGGTGATATCCCCTTTTCTCACGATACTCCCTTTCCAGGAAATCAAGGCCATATTGGGTTGACTGGCATCGGCACGAGAGACAATGATTTCTGCCGCTGTTTTACCCGTTACGGCATAGAGCAGTTTATTTTGCGTTTCTGCAAAAAACATTTGAGTAGCCTTATCGGATACGTCATAATCAGCGCTTAGCGCAAAGAGATCTCTTACTTTTTGATAAAAACGCTTTTCGGAAGCCCTGATATCCCGGATGCGTTCTAGGAGCTCATCAAAATAATCCGGTCTGCCATCAGGATTTTTCAAACGTTCATCATCCATCACAAACCCCTTGATCATGTACTCACGCAAATTTTGGTTAGCCCAGATTCTGAACTGGGTGCCGCGCTTACTTCTGACCCGAAAACCAATCGCTAAAATCATAGCAAGAGAATAAAAAGTTACCTCATAATTTTTGCCATCAGCGGCAGTTGTAAAGTAATTCTTTACAACTGAATTCCCTAGTAACTCCTTCTCTTCCAGTATATTTTTAATGTGCTGACCAATGTTTTGTTTAGAGGTGTCAAAAAGTTCTGCTAATTGATTTTGGTTCATCCATACATCGCCATCACGTGCGTATAAAGATACACTCGCTTTACCATCGGCTGTATAGTAGATAATGATCTCCGACATATCAAGCCCCTGTTTTATAAAGTTCTTGTTCTAATTCTTTTACTGCAACCAAGTATTTGGATTTGCTTCCAAACCGTTTGATAATTTCCAAAGGCGAGCCATAATCGGTAAGTGAGGATACCCCAATTATTAGGTGATGTTATGGCCTTTTCATTTTGGTTCTTTGAATATTATGTTCTTGGGAATCTCACCAAGTTCAGCTTTTAGCTGAGTATAGGTTGAATCTATCATATCATTAACAACCAGGTAAGATTCATAAAGAGCAAATCTTGAAGAAGAAAACGCAACACCTCTTTTTTGAGGATGCTTGTAAATGAAATTATAGATAGTGTCTTTTGCCTTTTCCAGAGTTGATAATTCACCGTTTATTTCAATTTCATTGTTTTCGTTTAGAAAGATTTCAATAGTATCCAAGTCCTTTTCGGAATTAGTCGCCCAATCAGGAAGACCAAAATCTAGATTGGATTTAGGGTGTGAAATACGATATAATGTTAATAAAGATGAAATTCTATAAAATTCTAAGTTGAAATCTTCAATAATCAAGTTGTCTATAATTCTTTGAGCCACCACTCCTGGAGATATGTTGCCGTCATAAGCAGAGTTTATATGTTCAGCAATTTTCTGGTGTCTCGAGGTAAGCTGGGAAAGTTGTTCTTTTGTCAAAAGTTTGTAAAAGCAGTTTGTTGATAATTCAAAATCGAGCGTATCCAAAATTTCGAAGTTCTTGTCTATAGTAAAGTTCAGATCGTTTTCTTTCGCGATTCCTTCGTATACAGCCCGATAGCTTGCTCCTGACCCATCCACTAAAACGCCCTGATCAATAAAGTACTTTTCAAGTTCATTAAGTTCTATTTGAAGTTGAGTTTCCAATTTTTCTGAAAAGTTAGAATTACAGAATTCAATTCTTTCTTGAACAAACCTTGGCAGATCTTGAGCTACAAGAAAGTTATCAGTCAGTAATAGTATAAAGAGTAGAATGCGTCTCATAGGTTTTTTTGGCCATAACGGTTTCGGGGTCAAGTAGGCAGGAGCATTTAAGCTAAAGCCTCTCACAGAACCGTGGTGAACCTCTCGACTCACACGGCTCTTGACATACAATCTCAGATTTTACTAATTGACCAATGTACAAACATACTGGGGTAGCTAAACTTGATATCGCATAACCAATGGAATGCTTTTTAGTAGCTTTGTAATTTCTTAAACTTCTTCTTAGCCCACTTTGCTATGCGATAGTCTAAATATCGGAATAACTTCTCTATTTTCCTTGTTTCCATCTTACCAAAGTAATTTATAAACCCTCTTGACTTTGTGTTGAGTAGATTAGCAAGGTTTTGAAGCGTCTATGTGCTTTCTCGATGAAAGTCCACTTCTTTCCCAATTGCAAGGATGCGACTGCGGGATTTCATGCTCATTTGGCAATTAAAACCCAAGAAAACTTAACCGGCTTTTGTACATTTCATCATAAATTAAAAACTATCCTAATAATTAGGGCATCCTCAGGGGAATATCGATAGGGCGGCCGCAAGGGCCGCCCCTACGGGGGTATTGGGATGGTTTATTAAACTGTGTTTTGGTTTCTTTTTGTTGATTTGATGTTTGGATGGGGATGGTCGGTATTATGGGGGGGGATATTCGGAAGGATATGTGTCGATAGGGCGGCCGCAAGGGCAGCCCCTACGGCTGCCTTTTCTCTAAATGCGGCCCGCGCAGGCACCCTTATCTAAAAATTCAAATCAGCGCCTCCCGATACCGATCGACCGTTTCCTGAAATTCGCCACAGGCACGTATCAAGGCCGCTATCCGATCATCTTCTTCCTCCGTAGCTCCCGCCTTTAAGGCGAGCTCCAAAGCCTTTGCCTCCTCCCCAAAATAAAAATCTACCTGACGGAAACGACTGGCCAACTGATGCGCAATCTCCCGAACTTTGCCGTAGGCTTTGGCCTGAAAGGCCGCCGCCAAACGCTCACGATCTGTACCGGTTACTTCACTGAAATCGGCTAAAGTCTCCGCCAGCATCTCTTCATCCCCCATACAAAACTCCCGCAAGGTCTGCAGATCCAGTTCCTGTTCTTTCTTTTTATCCTCCGTAGCAAGCTCTTCGGCCTCACCCGATGAACCGCGCTTCTCTCCTGCGCTGGCCTGCGGCAAATCATTCTGCCCTGAAGTAGGGGCCGCACCGCCCTCCGAACGGGCTTCGCCCAAATAGCGCTGGATCATTTCCATCAAGGCCTTCTCCTTAAAAGGCTTTAAAAGTAAGGCATCAAAACCCGAAGCCAACAGCTTGTGCTGCTCCTCCGCGAAGACATTGGCCGTCATGGCCACCACCGGAAAAAGGGGCTCTCCCCTGCGCTCCGCCGCCTCAGCTAAAAGCTCACGCGCCTCGAGACCGTTTACCTCCGGCATCTGAATATCTAAAAATGCCATAGAAAAGGACTCTTCTGGCAACTCTTGACTAAGGGCCTGACCGCCCGGAAAGGCCACTACCTCCGCACCACGGCGCTCTAATAACATGCGCAGCAATTTTAAACCGGAGGCATCGTCATCCACAAGCAACAGGCGATGCCCCTGCAGCGAAATCGCCTCCTGGTTCACCGTCTCCTCCACTGCCGGAGCGGGACATGTGGCTAGGGGAAGCAGCACCCGAACCTGCGTGCCTTCTCCCTCCGTGCTGGAAACCTGGATCGTCCCCCCCTGTAAATCCACCAGCCGCTTTACGATCGCTAAGCCCAAGCCGGTACCACCATACTTTCGAGAAATAGAGGTATCCGCCTGACTAAACTCGTCAAAAAGTGCCGCCAGCTTCGCCTTGGGCATCCCCATCCCGGAATCGCGTACCTCCAACTCCACATTTCCTTCCCGATAAAGTACCTCCACACGCACGGCACCCTCAGCGGTGAACTTTACCGCATTGGATAGGAGATTCGAAACGATCTGACTGATGCGCAGCTCATCTCCGAGGAGCCATTGCCCTTCGGGCAAATCCAACTTCCAAGCGTAGTCCAAGCCCTTCTCATCGGCACGCAGGCGATAGGTATGCTTGATCTGTAAGAAAAGCTTAGCTGGGTCGAAGGGTTCCTCCTCCAGACGGAGCTTGCCTGCCTCTAACTTGGAAAAATCTAATATGTCATTCACGATGTCCATGAGCATGCCGGAAGCAAAACCGATCATTTCTACCTGCTCGCGGTTCTCCGGGCTGAGCGAAGACTCCTGCACGAGCATACTCTGGTAGCCTTGGATCGCATGCAGCGGATTCCGAATTTCATGGGACATGTTCGCCAGAAAGTCCTGCTTGGCGCGCGCCAGCTCGTCCGAACGCTCTTTCGCACTCTCCAGGGTATTGCGGTACTTATTCGCACGACGTATTTCTTTTAAAATGGTGTACACAAAACCCAGGGAGCCGATCACCCCGAGGAAAACCAGTAGGGCCAGCACCGTACTGACATTACTGGTAAGATTGTACGCATAGCGCGTCTGATCCCTGTATTCCAGCACCACCTGGGCCTGTAAACTGGCGATCAGCTGCTGGATCGTAGCGAAGAGCTCCTGATTTTTTAAGCTAAGATCCATTTCCATGTCAACGAACTGCTCGCGCAATTTCTGCTCGTCTTCAAAAAGATCCTCGATGAGGGTTTTAATGTTGCCTAATATGGCGTCGGCATCAGCACGGGGGTTGCCCTCCTGCTCAGCAGAAAGCTTCTCGAGCTCTTCTACGAAGTTTTTCAACTCTTCCTCCTGCTCTTTCGATTCTTCGCTAAAAATACGGCCACGCTTTAGGCTGTCCAGGCTGGACTTATCCCGGATGCGCCCTAGAAACTCCAGCTCCTTACGTTCCTGCTGTCTCCGAATGCGCCGTTCTATGTCGCTGAGGGCTTTTTCGGAAAAATTACGGCTGGTCAGGTTAAAGCGCACCTCTTCCAGGCCCGCGTAGCCCACTAAAAGTTCGCGAACAGCTAAATTAATCTGCTCGTATTTTTCTTTTTCGTCCGGATTATTCGCCTGCTCGATAAGCCGTTTATGCCGGTCCTTAATGCTTTCTAAGGCCGCCGTAAGCACGGAATCTTTATCCGAGGTCCGATTCAGACGAGACATATCCATCAGGTAAATATCGCCTAGCAGGCCATTTAACTCCTGCAGCTTCTCGTTCGGCTCGCTTAAATCTTCTACGGTATCTAAGAGGTTTCGAATGCTGATGTAGGTCACCGAGGCCACCGCCAGCACGAGTATCAGTGCCAAAACAAAACCTAGGATCACCTTGGCGCCTACCTTAAAGCGCTCTCGTTTTTGCGTATCTTTTGCCATCGTATGTATCCTATTAACAGGCTCGAAAGGAGCGCATGCACATTGTTATCTACTGGCAAAGGACAAAAACCTCGCCAAGCTCAGCCTACCGGCTTGACTTCTAGAAAGGGAAGCCACTCCATCGCATGCCGCTCCGCATAGTCGGCTAAAAAATGAGAGAGCGTCGGTTTATAGGGGGCATAAGGCAAGCGAAACCCCACATCCTCGGGCTTTTTATCCCCCTTGTAGGTGTTGCAGCGGTTACACGCAGTGATGAGATTGGTCCACGAGGTTTTGCCCCCTTTCGAGCGTGGAATGACGTGATCTACCGTAAGGTTTTTTACAGAGCCGCAGTACTGACACTGCCCTTTATCGCGCCGAAAAACATTATTGCGTGTGAGCAAAACCCCTCTGTAGGGGATATTTTTATACGCATCTAAGCGGACTACTGCCGGGTAGCGAAAGCTTCGATCTACCGTCCGGATTTCTAAAGCTTCATAGTGAGAGAGCGAAGTGGCCTTGTTGAGAAATACCAATACCAGGGCTTTCTGGACCGAAACCACCGCGATCGGCGTATGGTCTAAGTTTAAAATCAGCACCCTTTTTTCCATACTTTACGTGTTTACTAAGCATAAAAACAAGGGATTTTGGGATTTTGTTTAGTAGGAAAGCCGGCTCATCTCCCGCCTCACATCACGTTCTTTAATCCCTTGCCGCTTGTCATGCAGTTTTTTACCTCTTGCCAGGGCGATTTCTACCTTAGCGAGCCCCTTATCATTTACAAATAAGCGCACCGGTACGATAGAAAGCCCCTTTTCCTCAAATTTGGTCTCTAATTTATCTAATTCTTTACGATTCAGCAAGAGTTTTCGTTCACGCGTAGCCTCATGGTTGTAGACCGTCGCCATGCTATACGGGGTGATATGCATCTGCTTGATGTACAATTCATTTCGCCTAAAATAGCAGTAGGCCTCGGTAAGCGAAACCTTTCCTTCGCGGATAGACTTGATTTCGGTACCTTTTAAGGTGATGCCAGCCACATAGGTGTCGATAAACTCGTATTCGAAGCGAGCTTTTTTATTCTTTATATTGATAATTTTCTCGAATCGTGAGGCTTTCTTCATCATTTCTTTTCGTCTTCAAATTTAAAACTTCATGCGTGCTTCCGGCACCACATCGAGGCCACAGAAATCCCCTTCTAGGTATTTGAAATGGGCTGCCATGGCGATCATTCCCGCATTATCGGTACAGTATTCGAACTTCGGGATAAACAGGCTCCAGCCGCGCTTCTCTGCCTCCTCGGCTAAGGCCCTGCGTAGGCCCGAGTTCGCACTCACCCCCCCGGCGATGGCCACTTGCTTCAAGCCCAGCTCGCCTGCTGCCTTGCGGACTTTGCGTAGCAGCATTTCTACTAAAGTATACTGGACGCTGGCGCAAATGTTCGCTAACTCCCGGTCGATGAAGGTAGCATCCGCCTGCATCTGATCCCGAAGAAAATAGAGGACGGCTGTTTTTATGCCCGAGAAGCTAAAATTATATCCCGGCATCTCCGTTATCGGAAAGGCATAAGCATGCGGATCGCCAGAAGCAGCCTGCCGGTCGATCAGCGGCCCTCCCGGGTAGGGCAGGCCCAGCAGCTTGGCCGTTTTATCGAAGGCTTCTCCTACGGCATCATCTTGAGTCTCACCGATCACCTCCATATCAAAATAGCCCCGCACATGCACCAGCTGCGTATGACCACCACTAACGGTCAGGCAGAGAAAGGGAAATGCTGGCCGCGGATCATCGATAAAGTGTGCCAAAATATGTGCCTGCATGTGGTTTACCTCGATGAGCGGCAGGTCCAGCGCATAAGCCATCGCTTTCGCAAAGGACACGCCTACGAGCAGACTCCCGAGAAGTCCCGGCCCCTTGGTAAAGGCGATCGCATGCAAGTCCTTTGGGCGGAGCCCCTGCCCCTCTAATGCAGCACGCACCGTCGGAATCAGATGCTGCTGATGGGCCCGAGAAGCCAGCTCCGGCACCACTCCCCCATATTTTTCGTGCACAGATTGTGTCGCGATAATATTATTAAGTACTTTGCCATTAGAAATGAGTGCAGCGGAAGTTTCATCACAGCTAGACTCAATCGCCAGAATGTTAATCGCCATTGAATAGAGTTCCTTGGAAAATAAAGCGAAAGTTACGAAGAAAATATGGAACGGCCTGTATGCCTTCCTTCGCTTCCTTCTGAAGGGGTCGCTCTACCTGCTGCTATTTTTAAGCTTAGTCCTAGTGGCTCTGCAGCTACCTACGGTGCAGACCTTTCTCAGTGACCGGCTGACGGCCCTACTTTCAGCGCGTACTGGCTTCCGCACAGAAATCGAGCGCGTGAAGATCCGCTGGTGGGATGCTGTGACACTGGAGCGCGTCAGCATTTACGACCCGCAGGATAGCCTGATGGTGAACATGCGCGAAATCTACCTGGACTTCTCCCCCCGTGTGCTCTTCGACGCCGAGCAGCCCGGCATCGACGAAATCCGCTTTAAATCCGGACAGGTGCGCCTGCTCCAGCATGCAGGAGTGGAGGGCATAAATTTGGCGAACTTTATCTTCCGCATCCAAGACCTCTTCGCTCCTAAGAAGGACCGAACCGATCAGAAACCTCAGCGCTTCTACATCGGCAGGGTGCACTTCGAGGAGGGCAGTGTTGACATCCTGAACTATTCCTCGGATGCTTTGCCCCGCGGCTTCGACTATAACCGCCTACGCTTCCGGGAGCTGCTTACCGAGGCAGAAAAAATTTCCCTAGAAGGCTCCACCCTGCGCTTCCAGTTGAACTACCTCCGTGGCCATGAGGCGACGGCCGGCATTCCGATCCAGCAGCTGCAGACCCACTTCACCTACACCCCTACGGCCATCGAGCTGGATGCCCTGTACCTACGCTCAAATCGCACGGAAATTCGGGACTACCTGCGCTTCGAGTATGCCAAGCTCTCCGCACTTTCCTCCTTTACCCGGGAGGTGCAGCTTTTTGCGAAGCTCAGCGAAGCGAACCTAGACATCAGGGACCTCGGTTACTTCAGCGAACAGCTGCCGGCGATAGAAGATCGCCTGGTGCTCAGTGGTGAAATTACTGGCACCATCGAAGACCTACGCTCCGAGCAGCTGCTTATCCGCTTCGGGGAGCGTAGTGCCCTATTCGGTGAATTTAGCATCCGTGGGCTCCCCAGCTTGTCCACGACCTATTTCGAGCTCGCACTTCGGAATTCGGTCATGTACAGTACCGACCTGCGCCCCTACGTACAGGAAAGTACCTACCCCGAGGTGGTCAAGCTCCGCGACATCCGCTTTGACACCTTCTTCAGCGGCTATACGCGAGACTTTCAGGCGAATGGCACGTTTCGAACCGGGATCGGGCAGGCCAGTGGCTCCATCCGTTACACCCATGGCGACGCGGACCCTACGTACCAGGGGCGTGTTCAGGTGCGTGACCTGGACTTAGGGCGCCTTCTCGAAAATCCGCTGCTCCAAAAAACCAGCTTTAACGGTCGCATACGTGGCGAGGGGCTCAGCATCGAAAAAGCACTCCTGTCCGTGGATGCCGACATTCAGCGGCTCGGCATAAAAGGGTACACCTACACGAATATCCGCACGAATGCCACCTATGGCCTGGACCTGTTCAGCGGCGAGCTTCAGGTCGATGACCCAAACCTGAAAGCTGCCTTTTCCGGCACCCTCGACCTCCGTGATGGGCGCGACTCTGTGAACCTATTTGCCACCATCGACACCGCACGCTTAGACCGCCTAAATCTTCTCGAATACGAAAGCTTCCTCAGCGGTGAAGTGGATGTGGACGTGCAGGGACTTAGCCTAGATGCCATCGAAGGCATCGCGCGCTTTAAAAATATTCGCCTCGGCTATGAGGGACGCGAACTCAAGGTAGATAACTTCTTCTTCCAATCTCTTTTCACAGGAGAGGGACGGACCATCAGCCTGAATTCAGACCTCTTGGTGGCAGCCATAAATGGCAATTTTAAAGTAGAAAGCCTGACCCGGGATGTGGTGGCCCTGGGCCAAAACTACTGGGCGCAGCTGACGAACGACCGAGAAAAACTCCGCAATCTCTCCAAGGAAAGGGAAACAGAAACCTATGCCATCGACCTTTCCGTGAATTTAATCGACATCAACCCACTCGTGCAGCTCTTCGTACCAGACCTGGGGCTCTCTCCGAATACCTCTATCGTAGGGCGCTTCCGTCAAGAAGCCGGCAGCCGGCAGTTTGAGTTGAAAACGGACATCGACACCTTGCGCTATGGCGCAAACCGACTGCTTAAAAACGACTTACAGTTCACCACCACCAAGCTTTTAGCCGATAACCGTGTGGAGGCGCACCTGCTGCTGCGTTCCCAAGAACAGCGTCTCTCGAATGGTCTGGTCTTCACAGATGCCGCTTTTCTGGCAGACTGGCAGGGAGATACCATCGACCTCCGCTATCAGCAGGCGCAGGAAAGTACCTCCAGCTACATCGATCTTTCCGCCGACCTGCAGCTCTTTCCACGTTACAGCTCCCTCCGACTAGCCCCTTCTACCTTTCAGGTAATGGAACGGGTCTGGCGCTTCGAGGAAGAAAACGAAATCATCATCCAGCCGGAAGGCATCTTCTTTGATAATGTGCGGCTTCAGCAGGATCGGCAGTTTATCGCCCTAAATGGAGCCCTGCGCTCCGACTCTGAGGAGGTGCTCGAGCTCCAGATCGAAAACTTTAATCTAGACTTTTTCAATACCCTCAGCCTAAAGGCCTTCACCGGAACAGCGAATGGCATCTTCTCCCTGAACCGCAGTGAAGGTAGAAACGATATCAATGGCAACTTGCGCCTGAATAGCATTACCATCAATGATTTTCTGCTGGGAGAGGTGGAGCTGGCGACCTACTTTGCTGAAAATACCTTGAATGTGCAGCTGGAAAACTACCGTGAAGGAGAAGAGGTGCTGGCACTGAATGGCACACTCGCCGGGGAGGAAAATTTCTTGAACCTTCGGGCACGTCTGCAGGGAGCTCGACTGGATATTTTAGAACCCTTTTTAGACGAGTATGTGCGTGAGATCGGCGGGACTGTAAGCGGAGATCTGCTCGTGGGCGGCAGTCTGGGGCAGCCTCTCGTACGCGGCGAAGCACGACTGGAAGAAGGCAGCTTTCTGCTGGACTATATCCAGACCCGCTATGCCCTAAATGGCACCCTTCGTTTTACCGACTCGAGCATTAACCTCAGCGGGCTCACCCTGCGCGATCGCTTTGGGCGGAACGCCCGCATCACTGGCGCCATCCGGCACCGCTTTTTTAGCGACCTGCAGCTCGACCTGAACGCGGACCTGCGCAATGTGCAGCTTCTGAATACCGATGTCCGCGATAATGAGCTCTTTTATGGGACTGCCTTCGCCACGGGCAATATTCGAATCGATGGGCCGCTTAGCGATATCGTCTTCGATGCACGGCTGAAATCAGAGCCGAATACCGCCATATACATCCCCTTAGGCAGCTCGAATGTGCAGGCCCAGGAAGATTTTATTCGTATTTTCGATGTCGGCGACACCCTCTCGCGGGAAAATGCCGCCGATCAGCGCCGAGAACGTAAAAACTACCGGCTGAATTTTTCACTCGACATCACCCCGGATGCCTACGCCGAAATTCAAGTTGACCCACGAACGGGCGAGCTCATCCAAGGGCGTGGACGTGGGGTGCTGGATCTGGGCATCGACAACCTGGGGAATTTTACCATGAACGGTACCTATGAAATTACTGAGGCCAAATACAATTTTTCACTTTACAATGTCATCCGTCGCGAGTTTAATGTGGAGCCCGGCGGCCGTATTTCTTGGTTCGGGGACCCTTATGAGGGGGTGATGGACCTGCGCGCCTTCTACCAGGAAAGTGTCTCCCTGCTCTCCCTGCAGGCGAATGCCCAGGGTCTAGAGTCGGAAGATGCCCAGCTGCGCCGGCGCTGGCCTCTCCGCGTGCTCATGCGCCTGAATGGCAATATCCTCTCGCCAGACATCGACTTTGATTTCGACTTTAGCGAATTTCCTGAGGGTAATATTCAAACTTATATCTCCGCCTTTAAAAACCGCATCCAAAACGATGAACAGGAAAAAAACCGACAGGTGTTTTCGGTCATTATGATGCGCTCTTTTTCGCCCGAAGGGCAATTTTCCGGCGTCACCAACTTGGCTTCTTCTAACCTCAGCCAGCTGCTCAGCTCCCAGCTCAACAGCTTCATCGCCCAAGTGGATCAAAACCTCGAGGTGGACATTGACTTAGCCACCATCGACCAGTCCGCCCTGGAAACCTTTCAGCTGCGGGTGGCCTACACGTTCTTGGACGGGCGCCTGCGCGTCACGCGGGACGGAGGCTTCACCGACCTGCAGGGGAATGCCGACATCAACAGCATCGCCGGCGACTGGCAGGCAGAATACCTGCTCACCCAGGACGGGCGCTACCGCATGCGAATCTATAACCGGAATAATTTTAATACCTTCACCTCGCTTTCGCTGGCGCAAAATGTGGCGACCTATGGTGTTTCCCTTTCCCAGACGCTGGCCTTCAACAGCTTTCGGGAGCTCTTTAATCGGATACGAAACCGGATCACCGAGGATGGCCCCACTGCTCCGGAGCGCCCAAACCCCTTTGATGCTGACCTGCTGTTCCGATCGGAGGAGGAAGGCTGGATTCCGATTGACTTGCAGCAGCTGCCGCGCCCAAAAGACTAATCGACTGGTGATAAGGAGCTTTTGCGCTGGCGCAAACAATTTGCCCCTAAGGGCTATTTGTATGACAAGAGCACGTTTATGGAAAATATCACGCTATTTTGGTTCCGTAGGGACCTTCGACTAGAAGACAATACCGGCCTAGCAGCAGCCTGCCGGGAGAAAAAAAATGTTTTGCCCCTCTTTATCTTCGACCGGCACATCCTGGACGAGCTGGAAGAGCGCTCCGATGCCCGCGTACAGTTTATCCATGAGCAGGTAGCGGCGCTGCGGGAGGCCTTCCAGGCCAAAGGCGGTAGTATGGAGGTGCATTATGGCCATCCGGAAAAAGTGTTTCCCGAACTGCTGAAGCGCTACCGGGTGGAGGCCGTGTATACGAACCGCGACTACGAGCCCTATGCGCGGAGCCGCGATGCCCAAATCGAAGAGCTACTCGAGGAGGCGGACATCCCCTTCCGTACTTTTAAGGATCAGGTCATCCTCGAAGAGGGAGAGGTGCTAAATGGTTCTGGGGAGTTTTATAAAGTCTTCACCCCTTACAGCAAGGCCTGGCGTGCTAAGTTCGAGGAGCTGCAGCTGGAGGCGCAAAAGCTGGAGGAGGATGCCTTTTTTCAGACCGAACCCTTGCCTTTTCCCAGCCTGGAGGACATGGACTTTAAGCCCAGCTCCATCCGGATACCTCCCATGGAAGTAGATGAGGCCATCGTCAAAAAATACGGTGCTGTCCGAAATTTTCCGGCCAAAAAGGGGACGACGCGGATCGGTATCCACCTTCGCTTCGGGACGATTTCGATTCGACAGCTGGCAAAAAGAGCGCAGGAACTGAATGACACCTACCTGAACGAGCTGATCTGGCGGGAGTTTTACATGATGATTTTAGCCCATAACCCGAAAGTAGTGGATCAGGCCTTCAAGCCCGCCTACGACCAGATCCCCTGGCGTCAGGAGGAGGCGGACTTCGAAAAATGGTGCCAGGGCAAGACCGGATATCCGATCGTAGACGCCGGCATGCGGGAGTTAAACGCGACAGGATACATGCATAACCGGGTGCGCATGATCGTGGCCAGCTTCCTGACCAAGCATTTATTAATTGACTGGCGTTGGGGAGAAGCGTATTTTGCGAAAAAATTACTGGACTACGAGCTGAGCTCTAACAACGGTGGCTGGCAGTGGGCAGCTGGGACAGGCACAGACGCGCAGCCTTACTTCCGCGTCTTTAATCCCACCGCGCAGGCGGAGAAGTTCGATAAAGAGGGTGCTTATATCAAAAAGTGGGTGCCTGAATATGGCACTGCTCAGTACCCAAAACCCATGGTGGACCATAAATTTGCGCGGGAGCGCGCCATACAAACGTATAAAGAAGCATTAGGATGAATATAGGAGACCGGGTGCGCCTGCTGCACGGACAGGAGGAAGGTGTGATCACGAAAATCTCTGGCAGTGGCCGCGTGGAGGTGGAAATCGAGGATGGCTTTCGCATACCCGCCATGCGCAATGAGGTGGTGGTGATCGCGCCGGCGGAGACTGCATTTTTTGGCAAGAAGGCGGAGCAGGTGCCGGACTTTGTGCCGGGCAAAAGAGAGAAGGTTACCTCACGTGAGGGATTGGTGCTGGCTTACCTGCCCATCAACGATGACCTGCTCGCGGTATACCTCTGCAATGCCACTTCCAAGTCCTACCTGTGCTACTTTTCGGAGCAGTATGGGGAGAATGCCATCACCCTGCTGGCAGAGCGACTGGAGGCCGGAAAAAACCTGAAAATTGGTGAAAAAAGTATCAAAGCCTTTCAAGACTGGCCTCCGATAAAGGCGCAGTTTATTCCGATAAACTATAAAATCGAGCGTGCCTTGCCGCCTTTTGAGCGGAGCTTTAAGTTTAAGGCGACCACTTTTTTTAAGCAGAAAGGTACTGCGCCGCTGCTCCAGAAAAAGGGGTATGTTTTCGAACTTCTGCAGCACACGCGGGAGCTGGATGTTCTCGCGTTAAATGAAAGTCTGAAAGACCTCTCTCCTACCGCTCAGGCTCCGGCCCTACCGAAGGTGAAGCGCCCACCCGCGGCGGTAGATCTACATATCGAGCAGCTGGTAGCAGATCCCACGGGCATGAGTAATGGAGAGATGCTACGGCTGCAGCTGCGCACCTTTGAGGAAACACTGAATGCCGCCATCCTTTCGGGTATGGATGAAATCACCTATATTCATGGAATCGGAAATGGGGTATTAAGGAAGGAAATCCATAAGCAACTCGGGCAGTGGAAAGGGATTCAGTACTTTAAAGACAGCCAAAAAAGCCGCTTTGGCTTTGGAGCCACGCTTGTGAAGATCACCACCTCATAAAGATGCAACGTGTATGAGCCAGACGCTCCCTTCTATTTTCCCGATTTGTGATAAGCAGTACCGGCGGCTCGAGGATGCCTTGCTGGCCGTGGGGAAACTATACAAAAGTAAACGCGCGGCGGAGGCCGAGGAGGCGCTGATTTTCTTGGAAATTTATGCAGCGCTGGTGGGTCGGCTACGTCAAAAAGAGGAGCTGCACCTTCCGGATGCTTTTAAACGTTTACAGCGTTACTTCCGCAGGACGCGCCACCTGAAGGCCATCGAAAATCAGTACATGCAGTTCGGGAAGGCGCTGTCGATGCGGCTACCAGCCTACGCACAGACCTTAGAAAAGGAAAAACTGGATCTGTACACGGAGGCTTTCGAAGAGGTACTCACCCTCACTCCTGCCGCGCATGCGGCCTTTCACAAAGCGCTGTACAAGGGGAGTAAGGGGGTGGAGCTTTTGCCCCTGCATCAGACCAGTCAGGCCCTTGTGGAAGAAGAGCTGGCCTTTATCCGCTTTTGTGATGGGGACCAGCTAGATGCGCCCCAGTGGCGACAGGTATTTGAGGCCCTCCAGCGGGTGGTGGTGCTGGAAAATATCCGCCTTTCCGTGGGCATCGAAAGCATTTTTCTCCCTGAAATGCACCAGCGCTTCACAGAGCTGCTTGTCGCGATTCGCCAGTGGTTTGAGGTACAGCTTTTTCTCCAGCACCTGTCCTACTATGTGTCTATGGAGGAGCATACGCAGGAGGCCTATCGCACGTTTTTGGTGGCGGTGCGCGCACGGCGCAAAGCCCACCTAGCTCATTCCACACTGCTTCTAAAGACCATCACCAGATGCTTGTAGCTTTTCGCTCTGGTATGGACCGAATAGATACGCTTGAAGAGAGGCTGTTGCTACACATGCGCCAAGGCTCGGGCTAAATCGGCTACTAAATCTTCGGCATCTTCGATGCCAACACTTAGGCGAATGAGACTGTCTGTGATGCCCACCGCCTCGCGTTCTTCCTTCGGAATGCTCCCATGGGTCATGGTGACGGGATGTCCGATTAAAGATTCTACACCTCCCAGAGATTCTGCTAATGCGAACAAGCGGCAGCGCTGCATCAGGGCTAAAGCACTTTCCCGTCGATCATCGACGAGGCGAAAAGAGAGCATGCCTCCGAAGTCACGCATTTGCGCTTTGGCCACCGCGTGGCCTTCATGTTCCGCTAAGCCGGGCCAGTAGACCTGCGCTACAGCGGGATGTGCTGCTAAAAACTCGGCGACTGCGCGGCCATTTTCAGAGTGGCGCTGCATACGTAGGGCTAGCGTTTTAATGCCGCGAAGTGTTAGGAAGCAATCCTGAGGTCCTGGAATCGCTCCACAGGTATTTTGAATAAAGGCTAGCCGCTCTGCCAGTTCCGGATCACGGACGATAACAGCCCCCATGAGCAGGTCAGAATGGCCCGCGATGTATTTGGTGAGCGCATGCATTACGATATCAGCCCCCAGTTCCAAAGGATTTTGAAGATAGGGACTCGCAAAGGTATTGTCAACAGCCACCCATAATTGTTGCCCGCGAACCTGTTCGACTACAGCCCGAATATCGAGGACTTTCAACGTGGGGTTGGTGGGTGTCTCCATCCAGATCATCCGGGTGTTGGCATTGAGTTTTTGGCGAATGGCCTCGGGATCCGACAGGTTTACAAAGTGAAAGTGAATGCCATAGGCGGCCACGACTTGGGTAAACAGGCGATATGCGCCACCGTAGAGATCATGGGTGGCGATGACTTCATCACCGGGGCGTAGTAGACGCATGAGGGCATCGATGGCAGCCATTCCCGAGCCAAAACAGAAGGCTGCGCTACCTCCTTCTAAGGCGGCTAAATTAGCCTGCAAAGCAGCCCGCGTCGGGTTATCGGCTCGCCCGTAGGCGAAACCTTGATGCTGGCCTGGAGAAGACTGCTTATAGGTGGAACTTTGATAGATGGGCGTCATCAGTGCCCCTGTGGCAGGATCGGGCTGTAGTCCTGCATGAATGACTTTGGTGCCAAATTTCATACTATTTCTGCTCTTTACCTCAAAGATGCCGCATTTGTGGACGACAATAAAGTTTCTTTCCTCTTTTTTTTGGCTGCACCCAGAACCCTTTCCTATGGCGAATACTAGTAGTTTTGAAAATGGATTTATCCAGCAGTAACCTCAAGTTCTTCGCCGCTGTCCAAAGAAATAGCAAACTTTATTTTTTTGTCCAGTTTTATTCCTACCATTAGAATAGAATTGTTTTTTTGTGGACTGCAAGGTCACTAAAAAATGATCTTTTTCTTTTTTAATGATAAACAAATCTTGATCGCTGATTAAACTCCCTAAATAAAACCCCTCAAGCTTTTGACTAAAGAAAGAAAAGGAACTAAAAGGAGAGTAATTACTTTTAAATATCTCATATCAGTGGGAATACTAGTTTTATTGATGATAAAAACGTTACGTTTAATATAATTTTGGTGCCCTGTGAATACACAAAAATTAATAAATTTTGATCTATGAAGGAAGAAGCTGCAAGAAGTTAAACGTTTAATTTGCTACACATGCTTAGTTTTGGAAAAAGCACTACACTTTCTAGAGTAATTATTGGGCCGTAGGCCTGAGGTCTTGCAAGAAAAAAACGATTAAAAGTAGGACAGGGGCGCTGGTCTGAGGTCTTTTCCTTTAGTGAAAAGTATAATGTTTTATTAGCAATTAAATAATTTTAATTATAAAAGTATAATAATTAAGGATTTTTTAAAAAACGTTATAATCAAAATATCTACTCATGTTTAAAGATTTTGCTAACTTTAACTATTCAATTTTTTAAGTCGAAAAAAAACAAAGACAAGTTAAATAATAGAAGATGTTTATGTATTTTTAATCAAACAACAATGCAAATAAAAGCATCTATATAATTGTCTCATAAACAATTAATTTGATGACGACGACCAAAGAAAAATGCCAATGTTACATTTTTTTGACAATTGATCTATAAAAATAATGGGGTAGCACCTTGAGTGCTTCCCATTATAAATTATAAATAATCTGTGTTATTCATGTATTCGCTATTAAAACTTTTGATCTGTTGTTATTAACTAGCCCTTTTTTTTGATCTTTATTAACAAGTTTAAAATTATTAAAATCAAAAACAAGAGGGTTGAAAAATAAAGCCAGACATTAAAACTAACAACCTCAAAAAAGTATAACGGAATATAAATAATAGTAACTATTCCCAATAAAAAAATCAATATTTCAAATTTATTCATTGGAATTTTGATTTTATTCAATCTTTTCCGTAATAAATTTCGCATCCTAGAGCCACCACAGTAACTCCACCCATAAACCATCCTGCGGGATTCCAGAAGTTAGCCAATGCTCCTACACCCATTACACCAGAAATAAGAGCTAGTCCGTGACAAACTGCCTCACCAGTAGTCCCCCCCCCCTTACATCAGTTAGTTGGTAAATATTAAGCTCTTTCATAATTAATACATTTCGCATGCTAATACAGCTATTGTTCCAAAATATCCAGATAATCCAGCTGCAACACCTAATCCTAATCCTCCTGATACTGCTGTTAATGCTCCAAGTGCAAAAACACCAGTTACTGTAATTGCGAAGGTTGCTATATCTTCGCAGTTTTAACCCCCACTAACCATCTCCATTTTTTCAATACTTAACTCTCTCATAACGAATTTAATTTATTTGGTTGAAAATTTATTTAATAAGACAATAATAATTAGATGTCGGTGACATTTCCTGTCACCCGATTATTTTTTTTTAAAAAAAAGAAGCTATCTGACTCCTTACAATAAATGATTTCATGAGATGATGAAAGACGTAAATCATCCATTATCAGATACAACATTCTCTGGGTTAGGATTTCACCTTGAACTTATGCAATATTGGTAAATATGAGCAATTGTAAATTGTTAAGGATATAGGGTAAGACAAGACATAAAAAAACGATCCCAATGATTCCAATAGCTTTCGGAATTGGCCCCAGGACAGATATGGGGCAACAAATCCTAAAAATATATTTATACACTTTTCAATGTAGCGTCATTTATCTGTAATCATTTTTTATTATTTTTAAATATAACTAAAAGACTTCCTGAAATTATTAAAAAATAAGAAATTAAAGAGAAATACTTATTATTAATAATTATTACTTCTACTACCAATAGGGCCGCCCCTATCACAAGTAACAAAACAGCAAATGTTTTCATATAATATAAATATTTATAAATAGTCATCCCGCATTCGTATGTATCATCTTATAACTTAATATTTATATAAATAATACGTCTCAGACAGATACATATTAAATTAATTTCAGAAAACCAAAAAGTACCTGAATTCTTGTCAGGTACTTTTAGGTAATTATGTAACAGCATAAATTGCACAAGCAACATCAACGGCTACAAGTCCCGCTGAAACCCAACCAACGGGATTCCAAAAATTCGTTGATGCACCTATAAAATAAGCAGCTGAACCAAGAGCTATCCCGGCACAAGCACCAGTAATAAAGCCCCCCCCATTAACAATCGATAATTCATCAAAGTTTAATTCCTTCATCTTATTGTATTTTAAAATTTTAAATCATTGCGCAATAAATTGCACCATAAGCTGTACCGTAGGCAGCTAAACCTCCCATTACTAATAATCCAACACCTCCAGTTGCTACACCAGCGATTAGGATTGCGGCTGCGAATCCTGCTCCCAAACCAGTGTATGTTTCACAATCTCTACCACCAATGGTACTCTCCATTCGATCAATACTTAACTCTCTCATAACGAATTTAATTTGGTTGAAAATTCATTAAGTAAGCTAATAATAATTAGATATCGGTGACATTTCCTGTCACCCGATTATTTTTTTTTGAAAAAATGCAGCTATCTGACTCCTTACAATAAATGATTTCATAGGGAGAAGAAAGACGTAAGTCATCCAAAATTCTATACACCGTTCTTTTGTGTACCTGAAGCTTTTTGGCCAGTTTTGAGGACCCTCCTGTCTTTTTTTTCTCGATCAACTCAATCAAGATCTTGGTCCGCTTTTACTATCGGACTTCATCCGGGATAACAAAATACCAGATTTTCTACTTTTAGTAGGACGCTTAGCTCTTCAATTTCTTCTTTATTGATGGGTAATAGTTTTGATTATTTAATATCCACATGATTGGAGTCCATTTTACCAGAAATAAAAGAATCCATAAATAATCATTTTTGTACCACGAAATATAAGACCATGATTAAAATGGGTTTAACCACATAGCTATCTATAATGAGAATGAGTTTAGGAAATTGATCATTAAAACGTGCCATAATACAATAAAAAATGAAAATAACAGGACAGCTATACTAAAAGTTATTTTAACAATATTTATATGCTGGATTATTTTCATTAATTTAATATTAAACACTATACACCTTTAACATCTACACGACCTATTGTAATAAATTTTTTGGTTAAAAAGAGAGTTATGGAATAAACCACCGCCATCAAAATAAATGCAGAGATAATTTTTAAAGCCGTAGATTCAAATGGCCAAATCAGAATAAAATTTATCCAACCGACAAATGGATTAAATAAAAGCCAAAAACTTTCATCAAATGTTCTTGCGGCAATTGTTAATAAGCCAATGATGTTACACATAATCATAATTAGGTCAACCCCATGTTTTTTAAAGCCATTTTTGATAAATACCATAAGCCAAACGAAAAACAGGTATTGGAAGCCTAAGATTAGTAGTTCAAAAATTATCTCTGGTAATGAAACTCCTAACTTTATCTTAATAATCCCGATAAAAATGGCAAATGCTGCTAAAATCACAAGCATTGGTACTTGTGTAATAGATCTTTTGTATTGAGAAAAAAAGATTTGCCTGCTACTCGCTGATCCGTTAAGATGTTCATCGGATGATCCAGTTATCGTACTTTCATTTAATTTTAGTAAGAAAAAGTAATATATGCCAATATTAAAAAATAAATAATTCTTAAGTGCTAGAAAATCAAAATCACTCATTTCCGCAAAACCATTGGGATAGAAAAAGAAAAGAATGATTAGAAAAAAGCTAATAAGTCCGATGGATGGAGCAAGGTGTTTCATAGTACATGGATGATATTCTTAATGCTGTAGTTGTTTGATCTAATGACCAAAGGATTAATACATTTATTAACCCTTTGGTAGTGTGAGATTTTAAATTAACATGGATCCCCATTTTTATAGACACCATACGCTAAAAAACAGAGACTGGCCACAGCCAATCCTACGCCCAGAGGAGCCATTACACCAGTTGATGCAAGTGCACTAGCTAAAGAAAATATGCCAACCTCTGCTTCTAAAATTGCTACCGCACAATCAATGTTTCCCCCATTCACCATCTCCATTTTGTCCATACTTAACTCTTTCATAACGAATTTAATTTATTTGGTTGAAAATTTATTTGGTTGAAAATTTATTTAACAGTACAAGTTTAATTTAGGACTGGTGAAACAATCTTTTACTGAATCAACTTTTTTCGATAAAAACATAACTTTTTTCATCCTTACAATAACATATACCCCGACCAAGTGTCAACCGCAAATCATCAATTATCAAATAAACCATTCTCTTGGACACCCCAATAGTTTTGGCCAAGTCTCCAGGCCCTCCAGTCTTATTTTTTCTACCATGGCAATCAAGAGTTTGGACCGCTCGTAGTAATTTAGACCTGCCATGATGCATCGGTTTTGGGTTGAAGAATATTCTGATAGTCCGAGGTCAAGGTGTTTTCTGTGGTCAACAGTTGAACTAGCGTTCCCACTGATCTTTCCTATCTCTTGGATTAGGATTTCATCTTGAACTTATGCAATATTGGTAAATAAATGTAACCAATTGTAAATTGGTAAGGATATCAGGGTAGGAAAAGGCGTAAAGAAATGATCCCTTTGGTTCCAATAGCTATCGGAATTAGCCTTGGGCTTGATGTAGGGTAGACCAATTCCACCCAGCGTTAAATTGAACTTGAAACTTCAGAAGAAAACTACGCCTAGTGGGGCTAGCAGAGACTATTCTGCTAAATCTTCCATACTGGCATAAAAGCCCATATTTATGAAACTTTTTTTTCCTTCTTGATTATTTTATATAAACCAAAAATAAAAATAGGAAGTGAAAGGATTTGCCAAACGGCAAACCCTTGCTCTTTTATAGCAAATCCAATTGCTACTGATAACAAAATAACTGAAATTAAATGTAGAATTTTTTCCATAATTATTTAATAACCATTACACTGTGCAACCATAGCTACAGTTCCTAATGTAGTCCCAATACCACCTAGAACCACTAGTGCTGTCAAGGGACCCACAACAGGAACTCCAAAAGACCAAGCTAAGAGGCCTATTCCACCTGCAACTGCTCCAACACAAGACCAGTTCACTCCCCCACTCACCATCTCCATTCGATCAATACTTAATTCTTTCATAACGAATTTAATTTATTTGGTTGAAAATTTATTTAACAATACAATAATAATTAGATATCGGTGACATTTCCTGTCACCCGATTATTTTTTTCTAAAAAAATGCAGTTATCTGACTCCTTACAATAAATGATTTCATAGGGAGAAGAAAGACGTAAATCATCCAAAATTCTATACACTGTTCTTTTGTGTACCTGAAGCTTTTTGGCCAGTTTTGAGAGCCCTCCAGTCTTTTTTTTCTCGATCAACTCAATCAAGAGCTTGGTCCGCTCGTAATACTTCAATCCTGCCATAGTGGTATTAGTTTAGGGGTACTAGATGTTGCTATGCTTTAGAAAATTGATTAGCTGTTTGTAATAATTCAGCAGCAGTTCCACATCCTTTGATTTGCCCATCTTCTAAGACCATCAAGCGGACCATGCTGGCTACCAAAGCCGGTTGATGGGTAATCAATAAAAGGGAAGCTTGATTTGACCGGACATAGGATTTTACAACAAAAAGTAATGCATGCTCGGTTTCCCAATCCATGGCAGCTGTAGCTTCATCCAAAACAAGGATTTCGGGCTTTTTAACCAGTGCAAGGGCCAAACCGACCAGCTGCCGCTGCACACCGGAAAGGTTCCTGCCTTCTTCCCCACAGATGGTAAGGACCCCTTGAGGGAATTGATTGAAAAATCTTCCTAAACCCTAAATTTACTGCCAACTAAACGCTTCCTTAAACAGCGGCTAATAAAGAATTTTCAATTCAGCTGACGCTATTTTTTACTAGAAAATATTTTTTTATTGACTAGAAAAGAATAGGTCACAAGAAAAATCACCCAAACATACAAGATTTTATTAAAGGTATTGCCATAATCAGAAAATGTCCCTATAACCACTATTATAGTTATTGCCGTGAGTATAATTAATATAAATTTCTTCATAGCTTTAAATGTTTAAGATAGTTCATAAAAAGATTTATGAACTATCTTATGATGTTTTAATACGCAACACAAGCTAGAGCAACAGCCGAGATAGCAATCGTTCCTCCCCACCCCATTGGATTCCATAAATTAGCGACAGCACCTAGTGTATAAACTCCTGCTGCTGCCGCAAATCCATTACAAAACGCAGTGACTTTATCACCACCAGATACCTCTTCTAATTGAAATTCATGTAACTCTGTCATTCTTTTGTAATTTAAAACATCTAACAAGGCTTTCCGAAGTAGGTAATTGCTAAACTTCCAAATGCTCCGACTCCTAAACCAACAACAAATCCAATTCCTCCACCTGCTAAAGTACCAGCAAGAGTTGCCCCTCCTAAAAAAGACACAGAATCACTTTGACAATATTGACTCAACAACCCACCGTTAACCATCTCCATTTTGTCCATACTTAACTCTTTCATAACGAATTTAATTTATTTGGTTGAAAATTCATTAAATAAGCTAATAATAATTTGATTTCGGTGACATTTCCTGTCACCCTATTATTTTTTTCTAAAAAAATGTAGCTATCTAACTCCTTACAATAAATGATTTCACAGGGAGAAGAAAGACGTAAATCATCCAAAATTCTGTACACTGTTCTTTTGTGTACCTGAAGCTTTTTGGCCAGTTTTGAGAGCCCTCCAGTCTTTCTACTTTCAATCAACACAATCAAGAGCTTGGTCCGCTTTTACTATCGGACTTCATCCGGGATAACAAAATACCAGATTTTCTGCTTTTAGTAGGACGCTTAGCTCTTCAGTTTCTTCTTTATTGATGGGTAATAGTTTTGATTATTTAATATCCACATGATTGGAGTCCATTTTACCAGAAATAAAAGAATCCATAAATAATCATTTTTATACCACGAAATATAAGACCATGAGGAAAATGGGTTTAGCCACATAGCTATTTTTAATGGGAATGAGTTTAGGAAATTGATCATTAAAACGTGCCATAATACAATAAACAATGAAATCAATAAGCTACTCTGAGTATGAAAGATGGTAACGAATATAAGTAAGGAAAGGCATGTTAAGAATAAATAGTGTTCAATGATGGATACTATCAATAGGGTATCGAAATCAGACGTAATGACAATAAATATGATCCCAGAAAACAAAAAAATAAAATTTTCAAAGGTAAGTAAGTACTTTTTTGTGAGTTGGACAAAATCTTTTTTTAGCGTGTAGTTGCCAATAAACCCTTTGATATAGATGAAATAAACAGGAGCTGAAAAGAAGAAAATACCGTAGCCATTCAAGATAAAAAAAATATCTTCTCTTTTAAAATCGTCCCAAAAATCAAAAAAAATGAAAATTAAGAATAACAAGATAGCTATAATGAAGGTTATTTTGACAATGTTAATATATTGGATTATTTTCATTGATTAAATGATAAATTTTATATAAATTAAGTATTGATAAAAATATAGCTGAATAGATAAATTTCTATTCAGCTATATTTTTAAATATTTCCGCAGTTTCCTATAATAGATGCTGTTGCACCTAACTTTCCAAGGCCATATCCTAATAAAAGCACCCCTGTCGCACCTGTGCCTGCAACTATTGCCGCTGCACCTAATGTAAAACTTACCGATAACAAAATAGAACCTGCGCATGCAAAACCACCCCCTCCTGAGATGGTTGAACATTGGTTTTGGCTGATTACAATCATTTTATACAAGCGTCAAGAACAAATAAATTTGCTGCCATATGACCAATGAATAACCCCCCAACTACCGCTGGTGCAGCAGGACCAGTTGTAAGTGCGGCGCCAGCTGCCAAACCTAAAATAGATGATGCCGAACCTAAAAGTGCTCCTGCACATGCCCAACTTCCCCCACTCACCATCTCCATTCTGTTAACACTTAACTCTTTCATAACGAATTTAATTTATTTGGTTGAAAATTTATTTAACAATATAATAATAATTAGATGTCGGTGACATTTCCTGTCACCCGATTATTTTTTTCTAAAAAAATGTAGCTATCTGACTCCTTACAATAAATGATTTCATAGGGAGAAGAAAGACGTAAATCATCCAAAATTCTATACACTGTTCTTTTGTGTACCTGAAGCTTTTTGGCCAGTTTTGAGGGCCCTCCTGTCTTTTTTTTCTCGATCAACTCAATCAAGAGCTTGGTCCGCTCGTAATACTTCAATCCTGCCATAGTGGTGTCAGTTTAGGGGTACTAGATGTTGATATGCTTTAGAAAATTGATTGGCTGTTTGTAATAATTCAGCAGCAGTTCCATAGGCTTTGATCTTCCCATCTTCTAAGACCATCAAGCGGTCCATACTGGCTGCCAAAGCCGGTTGATGCGTAATCAATAAAAGAGAAGCATGATTTGCCCGAACATAGGATTTCACGATAGAGAGCATGGCATGCTCGGTTTCCCAATCCATGGCAGCTGTAGCTTCATCCAACACAAGAATCTTAGGTTTTTTGGCCAAGGCACGAGCTAAGCCGACCAGCTGCCGCTGCCCACCGGACAAGTTCCTGCCTTCTTCCCCGCAGATGGTAAGAATTCCTTGAGGGAATTGATTGAAAAATCCTCCTAAACCCAGTTCTTGTAAGGTCTGAACGGTCTTTTCTAAGTCTTGAGGATTATTTGTCAGGGCTATATTGTCCAATACTGTCCCATTGAAGAGCTTCTCTTTTTGACTGACAATTCCCAACTGATTTCTCCAAGTGATCAAATCACTGCATTCGTCCGACAGGAAGGGCATAGTAAGCATCCCTTGTTCGGGACTATAAAAACGCTGAATCAGCTCCACTAAGGTGCTTTTTCCTGTTCCGACTGGAGCAAAAAGTGCTGTGGTTTGACCTGCCTGTAGTTGAAAACTCACCCCTTTTAGTATCGGACTTCGTCCGGGATATCGAAATACCAGATTTTCTGCTTTTAAAAGGACGTTTGGCTCTTCAGCATCTTCGTTATTTATGTGAATTTCCCGCGATTCTGCTTTTAGTCCCGCAATCTCATGCATTCGGTCAAAAGCTACCTTGGCTTCCTGAAACTGTATATTGGCTACTACCAAACCTGCTACAGCTGGTAAAATAGAACTCCCCACCTGAATCAAGGCCATCAATTCCCCTAGTTGGAGGTTTTTTTGAAATACTAAATATACTCCCAGTCCGAATAATAGACTCATAAATACGGCTACAATGACCTGCGTGAAAAATGAAAAGCTATTGCCAATAATAGCCAAGTCATAGCCCTTGGACTGATAATGTCCATAGACCTGATCTATTCTGTCTTTGAATACTTGTTCCTTACCATAGGATCTTAAGACATGCACTCCCATCAAGCTATCGATGTACTGCGTCTCATTGAGGGCATGGGCTGCCATCACTTCTTTTTGCTTGGCAATGATGGGCTGATGATAGCGCCAACCAATGAATAAAAATATCATAGCAGCTACTACACACAACCACCCCATCACCCATGATTGGTAGAAGACAAAAGCTAAGGAAACTACTACTACCAAAACATTAATAATGACCGTCCCGGTAATCATGGCGACTGTTTGCTGGATGCGTAGGGAATCATTCATACGAGCGATCAAGTCGCCCGTACTGAACCCCTTGAAGTAATTCATGGGCAGATGGAATATTTTCCCGACAAAGGAAGACACAATCCGTATATTTAGGCCTTTTCCCTGTCTTGCCATAAATACACCCAAGAAATAACCCAATAATGAGCGGAAGAGTAATAAAGCTCCCAATGCGATTACCCCAAAGATGGCTTTGTCATAAGTCTGATTAGGAAGAAAATCATCAATGAGTTTTTGTGAAAATATGGCTGTAGAAAGCCCAGTGATGGCCATAAGTGTTCCAAGAACTGCCGCAACAGCTAAAATTGGGATATCTTCTGCAATAAGCGATCTTAACCATTCATTTTTGGCACTGGATTGGGATTTTCTTGCCTGAAACCGCTCAGTAGCTTTTATTTGGAGTAGAATACCTGACTTCCAGATTTCGTTTAATTCAGTCTCACTGTAGCCAATTATCCCCACGCTGGGATCACTAATCCAAAACTTGTTTCCATCAAAGCCAAAACAGACCACATAATGTTCCCTCACTTGATCCATAATTACATGAAGGATGACGGGGTCTGCTTGTTCTTTCAGATGTTTGATTTCCGCTTCGAAGCCCTTGGCTTCTAATCCAATTTCTGAAGCTGCTTGAATCAGCCCCAGAAGGGTAGTGCCTGACATCGTTGTTCCGCTCACATCACGTAGTTTTTCTTGGGTGACTTCTCCACCAAAATATCGGGAAATCGTACTCAGACAAGCCAAGCCACAGGCATATTCTCCCAATTGAGCATCATGGAGCCTTTTTAATTTGGATGCTTGTAATTTCATGGTTTTGCCTCCTCTCTTTTCAGTAGCTTATCTAGCAGAATATCCAATTTCACTGGGCCTTGATAGTTGGCTATCAAATTCCCCGAGCTATCATACAAAAAAATACTGGGGGCAGAACGTACGCCTAGATAGGTAGATAGGTACATTTCCTCATCGATCACTAGCTGTACATTCCGCTGATTAAGAAAAGGATAATCTCCCGAAACACTTTCTATCTCGTCCCTCAATTGGTTGGTAGTAAGTAAGATAGCTACATCTTCAAATTCTTCAATCCGTGAATTAAGAGCGTTAAGCGTGATTTTACAAATGTCACACGTGGAGTTAAAGTAAACCAACAGAAATGGGCGGTTCGATGCAAATGTTTCAATCTCAACCTTTTCTTCTTTTAGCGTGGCTAAAGTCATGGAAGGAATAGACTGGATCTGTTGACTAACCTGTGCTTCTTGCTTAGACTTTTGGTTCAACTTCCAAACAAGCCCTGCAAGTAAGCATAGCAGCAATCCTCCTACGACGAGCAAAAATATTTTTCTTGACATGGCTTAGGTAAAATTAATAGTTAAGAAAAGAATCAAAATCACCCAAAAGCTCATGGAGAAGCTATAGGATCCAAGGACAACTTTTGAGCTGTCTGATTTTTTAAAATCCAGTTCCTGACTAAAGAAGTAAACCAAGAGTATGCAATAAATGACCTCAAAAATATTGAGCAATTGTAAAGGATAATACCAAATGGGATGCACGGAAGAAATATCCAGCATACTGAGTACTGACAACGGAGCAAAAAGCGAGAACTCAGAATAAGTCAAGTCAGATGTTGCCCCTAAAATCACTTTCAGCAATCCTCCTATCACGATAATACTTTCGGCATATACCGCAACCGTAAATAAACTCCCTAAGTTGATGCCCTGATGCTTGTTAGCAAAGAACAGCCCCGCATAAAGGACCAAAGCCATCAAAAAGCACTTAATAGTTAAAATAAGGAAAGTGAAGAGTATCGAAAATTTGTTCCAATATCTCATCTCCTCCAACATATCCAAAAGGACATTTTCTGGGATTTCAATTTCGATTTGGTTGGCTAATTCGCTGGTTAGCATAGCCTCCAAATCCACTACTAGGTAGCTCGTAACGAAAAGACAACAGGATTAGAATAACAAGAATAAGAAATTTTTCATACATGATTACTATAGTACACAACCTCACTTTATTTTCTACCAAATACAGACATTTGAATCGAAATATGATAATTATGTTTTAAAATAGCAATAGGACATGACCTAAGAAACAGATTACAAGGCCTGAAATGTATACCTTCACAAAAGTAAATTCCGAAATATATAAAAATACAATATAAAGTTATTTTTAAGGTCCTAAAAAATCAACACACATAACTAATGTTTTTTTGAAAAAGAAATAAAAAATAAATGCTACGCGCAATGCCAAAAATCCCGTATCTTGCCTTTCATGCCATTTTCCTCTCGTTTTCAGCACTGGCGCCAGCGGTTCCAAGGGCAGCAGCCGCTCTTTTTCGCCTTCCTTTGGGTTAGCATCATCCCCTTTATCGGCAGCGCCCTTCTCAGCACTTTCTTCTTACGGTACCCCGAGCACCTACGCCAAATCACCGAAAACAGCTCCTTTCTCTTACTTTTCCCCGTGCTCAGCCTTAGCATGGGACTCGCCCTGCTGCCCACTACCTTTGTAGCCATTTCCTGTGGCTTTCTATTGGGCTGGAAAGCCCTCCCGCTCCTCACCGCTGCCTACCTCTGCGCCTCCGCCATCGGATATGCCCTTGGACTTGGGCTGGACGCCCAAAAAGACCGTCAAGGCTTTCTCCAAGCATTCCCAGGCCTGAAAGCACTTCTGCAGCAGCGCGCCTCACGCATGGGAGAACTCGTATTCTTCGTCCGCATAAGCCCCGTCATTCCCTTCGCACTCTCTAACGTACTTTTCGCCACCCTCCGCGTCGGCTGGAAGCCCCTACTCCTCTGGGGCTTTCTCGGCATGCTCCCCCGCACCCTCCTCGCCTTCAGCTCGGGATACCTCGCTGCAGATATCTACAAGGCCTTAAAAGGCGGAAATGCCGCCTGGGAAATTAGCCTCCTCCTGCTCTTTCTCCTGGTTTCAGGCTGGGGAATTATACGTTTTTTCAGGGGCTCCACCCCCCAAAAGCATCTTTAAATAGACTCCATCCCTCCAACATAAGGGGCCTCTATGCCTCTAAAAGGCGCTTGACGGCATCTTCATAACGCGCACTTAAAGGTACCCGTACGTCCCCTTTTAAGGTCAGTTGATGCCGTTCCACGCGCAAAACATGGAGCCGATTTACCATAAAAGAGCGATGCACGCGGATAATGTACGCCGGAATATCCTGTTCTAACTCCGTCAGCGTCATTCGCGCACTCCATTCCTCACCACCTAACAAAAAGAAGTGCACATAATTTCCCCGCACCTCCACATACCTCAGCTCCCGCCAGACGATTCGCACATGCTCCGCCCCCACCTTCAGAAAGCGGGCCTCATCGGCATCTGCCTCCAGCAGGCGCTGATAGTCGCGCGCCTTTTGACAAGCTTTTAAAAAGCGGGGCAGCCCGAAAGGCTTCAACAAATAATCCATTGCGTCCAGCTCGAAACTGCGCAAAGCATGCTCTGAATAGGCCGTCGTGAAGATGAGCAAGCAGTGCTCCGGAAGCAAGCTCGCCAAGTCAAGGCCATTTAAATCGGGCATCTTGATATCTAAAAAAACCACTAGTGGACGCCGAGAGGTAGACTGACGTAAAAAATCCAAGCCCTTTATCGCATCCGTAAACGTCGCCTCCAGCTGCAAAAAAGGCACTTTGGCAGCATGCGCCTTGATAATTTCGATCGCCATCGGCTCATCATCGATCACCACGGCGGACAGATTTCCACTACTCATACAATAAAG
Source organism: Nitritalea sp. (assembly GCF_054166705.1). Lineage (NCBI taxonomy): Bacteria > Pseudomonadati > Bacteroidota > Cytophagia > Cytophagales > Cyclobacteriaceae > Nitritalea > Nitritalea sp. The sequence continues at coordinate 213,721 of NZ_JBSZCV010000015.1, read as the reverse complement.
ATACTCAAATGCACAAAGAACGCATCGCCCGCCTCGTAAATCTTTAGCTCATGCCGCTTTGGATACAGCAGCGCCAGTCGTTGTCGGACATTTTCTACCCCCACACCGTGCGAGTGCCCCTCAGGATCCTCCCCCTGCTTAGCATGCACACTGTTGGTCACATGAAAATGCAAAACCTCCCCCTCTCCTTTCACATGCACTTTAATCCAAGATTTATGTTGCACGCTAACTCCATGCTTGAACGCATTTTCCACAAAGGGGATGAGCAGCATCGGGGCAATCGTTCCCTGCCAGCCCTCTTCTAACTGCACCTGCAGGCTGATCTCTGGATTATCATCCTGCTGAAAGCGAAGCCGCTGCAGACTCACAAAGTTCTCGATATAGCTCAGCTCTTCTTGCACAGGAATTTTCGCCTTCTCATGCTGGGTAAACATGTACCGCATCAGCTCCCCCAGCTTGGTAATGGCCTCTCCTGTACGTTCTGCTCCCTCCTGTAGCGCCGTGCCGTAAATGCTATTCAGCGTATTGAAGATAAAATGTGGATTGATCTGACTTTCTAAAAAGGCTAACTGCGCGGCATTCCGATTAACCTGCACATTCAGCCGCGTGAGCTGCTGTAAGTTGTCCTCATAGCGGGCAAACAGCAGGTCGCTAATCGGGATGATCAGCACGACCACGACGAAAAGCAGCCAGACAGCAGAGATAAAAACCGCAAATGGATTGCCGATCCACAGCAGTAGCCCACCCAAGAGGATGGCCGAAACCAAGAAGCCATAGTTGCGCGTCGCCTTTGCGGGGTTACCCGCACGCTTCTCCCCATAGATAAAAAAGAAGTTCACAAAGCTTACCACTGCGACAAAAGGGAGGTAAAAGGCAAACAAGCGGGTCAGCAGCGTGAAGCGGCCATCTGAAAACTGAAACAGGTAGAGGGTCAAAAAGAGGTAAAACAGCGCCAAGCGGATGCCATTATACCAGCGCAGGTCCTGGCTCCCCCGCTGCTGGGCGATTTGGTCGAGCAGAAGCACGAAGGCAGCATAAAGTCCAAAAAGCAGGAGCATACGGAAATAAATCGGTGCCGGACCTAGGCCTCCATGCATGATTTCCGCGAACAGAAGATGTAGCGCGAAGCCGAGCCCCAGCAGCAGGAGGCTTAGCAGTCCGAATTTCCATTTTTTACCATCCTGTCGAAACTGCACCCAGAGGCGCATCCGCAAGAAGTAAAACAAGCCCAAAAAGAGAGTCCCGGATGCTGCCAGATAAAAAAAGGTATCGTTACGAAAAGGATAGATAAAATTAAGGAAGCCGATAGCGATGAGAAGGAAAGTCGCTGCGGAAAAGCCCCACCATTCGATCTGACGAAAGTTAAGTTTTGTTTTGCTGAGCATAGGTCTTGTGTTTTAGTCCTACAAGGCTACGCACTATTCGGCCTACGGCCAAAGCGCTGGGATGGATCGGCTGTTTTTAGGGATGGAAAGCTTTTTCGTGAGACCTTTTACCCACAGTGTGAGCATGGAAGTAAACAGTCTTTCGCTAAAAAAAGCTCTTACACGCTGTTTTTTGCAAAGGCATGCATTTGGCAAAGGAAATTTCACACGAAATCAACTACCTATGCAAAAAATTACGCTACTTCTTACTTTCTGCCTTTGGTTTCTCTGCTTACAAGCATTCGGTCAGGGAGCCACCAGCGCAGGGCTTACCGGGCTCATCGAAGACGACTTAGATGAACCACTGCCAGGAGCCACCGTTCAAGCCACCCACCTCCCCTCGGGCACACGCTACACCATGGTGACACAGCCAAATGGTCGTTTTACTATACCTAACATGCGAACGGGTGGACCTTACCGTGTTGAAGTGAGTTTCATCGGCTTTGAAACCCAAGTCTTCGAAAATATCTCCCTGCGACTCGGGCAGCGGTATGTGTTGAATGTGCAGCTACAAGATGGCGATATGGAATTGGAGACCGTCACGATTTCGGGCTTCAAAGATAATATCATGAATGATGAACGAACGGGGGCAGCCACTACGATCAATAAAGAGGCTTTAAACACCATGCCTACTTTGAGCAGGAGTGTCCAGGATTTTACGCGTCTCACCCCACAGTCTAATGGGGAATCTTTCGCGGGTCAAGATCCGAAGGCCATTAACTTTTCGCTTGATGGCAGTATCTTCAATAATGCCTTTGGCCTTTCCGGTTCTATTCCCGGTGCACCGACGAACTCCACTCCTATTTCTTTAGATGCGATAGAAGAAATTCAAGTAAACATCGCCCCTTATGATGTCACGCAGGGTGGATTTACAGGCGCTGCCATTAATGCGATAACCCGATCCGGAGATAACGAATGGAGGGGCTCTGCCTTTTATAATACACGAAACGAATCTTTCGTCGGCACCCAAGCCAGAGGAACAGAAGTGGTTACCTCGAATTTTAATGTGGAGCAGTATGGCTTCCGAGTGGGTGGGCCTATTATCAAAGACAAACTTTTTGTTTTCTTCTCAGCAGAATCCGAAAGGCGCTCGGATCCTAACTCTCCCTTCGTGGCAGCAGCTGAAGGGCGCACTGGCGCCAATGTCACGCGTGTCCAAAAAAGTGACATGTTGGCTGTGAGAAGCTTCCTAACAGAAAACTTCAACTACGACCCGGGGCTTTTCGAGAATTACAATTTGAATTCGATCTCAGACAAATTCTTGATCAAGTTCGATTACAACATAAACGAACAGCATCGCTTAAGTTTTCGGTTTAACACGCTGATTTCTTCAGCTGAAAGACCCGTCGCCCGAACCTCTTTGGGCTTTGGAGGTAGAAATCAAAACCTATTTTCTCTCAACTTTCAAAATTCAAATTACACCCTGCAAGACAATATCTACTCTGGTATACTAGAACTAAACTCTACATTTGGGAGCAAATTTGCCAACGAATTGCGCTTCGGCCTGACGGCAAACAGGAACTTTAGATCTTGGGAAGGCGGCAATTTTCCTGCCGTAGATATTCTTCAAGATGGGCGTAACTATATTTCTTTCGGTACAGACCTGCTCTCGCCAAACCGCGCGCTGGACTCTGACATTTGGCAGTTTCAAAATAATTTTACCGCCTTTCTTGGTAACCATACACTCACTGCAGGTGTGAATTTCGAAATGTTCGACTTCGCGTATACCTTTACCCCCACGTTCTTCGGACATTACGTGTACAACAGCCTCGATGACTTTTTTCAACATGCCAGCGGTCAGGAAGTAGAACTTCGCCGCTTTCAGCGCCAATTTTCCGCACTGCCGGATGGAAGCATCCCCACTGCGGAGACCAGAGCGTATATCGCGAGTGCCTATATCCAAGACGAATATGCTGTTAGCCCGCAGTTAAAAGTTACGCTCGGACTACGGCTTGATGTGCCCTTTTATGACCAGACAGCACTTTTTAACCCCGAGGTAGCAACCCTCGATTTTCGCCGACCTGATGGCACTGCTATCCCGATAGAAACAGACCGTCTCCCGGAACCTCAGTTCATGTGGAGTCCAAGGATGGGCTTTAACTGGGATGTCTTAGGCGATCGTTCCTTCCAAGTCCGAGGTGGTACAGGACTTTTCTCAGGTCGCCCCATCTATATTAACATCTCCAATATGGTCAATACCAATGGCATGCTGCAGGGGCAAATTCGAGCCGATAATACGCGGGATTTCGCCTTTTCACCTGATGTCAATGCGCATATACCTGCAGTTATCGGACGCCCCGAATCCTATGATGTGGCGTATATCGACCCTAACTTTAGAAACCCACAAGTCTGGAGGTCCAATATCGGTATCGACAAAGAGTTATTTGCCGGTATCGTCGCCACACTAGAAGGCATCTACACCGCGCAAGTATCTGATTTGCTTTTTTTCGATGCTAACTTGAACAATCCAACACGTAACTTAAGTGGCCCTGATGATCGCCCTTTATATGGGTTTAGCGATGAATTGAATAGAAGAAACCCACAAATCACAAACGCTGTGGTGCTTGACAATACCAGTCAAGGTTACAGTTACAGCCTTACGGCACAGCTGTCTAAATATTTTGAGAATGGCCTTCAGGCGATGGCAGCCTACACCTATGCAGTAGCCAAAAACATGGTGGATGGAAATACCCAGCATTTTTTGTCTTATGAAAATATCCATAGTGTACGTGGTGGCAACTTCCCCGAGCTGGGATTTTCTCTTGATGACCAGCGCCATCGGTTTATCACAGCCCTCGGCTACAGAAAAACCTTCGGAAATCGCTTTGCGAGTAACATTTCACTCTTCTATGAGCTGCGCAATCAAGGAGTCGAATCTTTCGTCTACAATACTGACATCAATGGAGACCTGATCGTCGGCAATGACCTGATCTTTATCCCTACCGAATCACAGCTACAGGAAATGGCCTTCGATCCACTTACCCTAAACGCACAGACCTTCACGCCAGAAGAGCAGCGCACTCTTTTTAATGAGTTTATCGAACAAGATGCACACCTACGCACACGAAGAGGAGGGTATGCCATGCGAAATGGCGTTCAATTTCCGATGGTGGGACGCTTAGACTTTTCCTTCGTTCAGGATTTCTTCTTGAACCTAAAAGGCAAAAAGAATGTGCTCCAGTTCCGTATGGATATATTTAATGTTACGAACCTGATAAATAGCAACTGGGGGGTGGGGAGTATTATCGCCAACGAAAGCCCTATAGCCATCACGCGCATAGATCCGGATACCTTGACACCTGTTTACCAGCTCAATCCGAGTAGAGGGGAATTGCCTACGAACACCTTTGTGCGAACAGCGAATATAGGGGACGTCTGGCAAATGCAGCTCGGGCTACGCTACATCTTCAACTAAAAATCAAAAAAGGGTAGTCCAAAAGACTACCCTTCTATGTTGTATTTTTTCAAGCGCTGATAAAGTGTTTTCCGGTCGATACCTAAAAATTCGGCAGCTTTAGATTTATTATAGCGAAAACGTGCTAAAGTATCTAAGATCAACTGCTTCTCAAGAACTTCCTGCTGCTCTTTTACCCCTTCCATATTCTTGATTTCTACAGGGTCTGCTGCCTTCATGGGATTTCCCCCGGAGGCAGACAGAAAGAAGTCAGAGAATAGTTCCGCTGTTAAAACCGAGCCCTTAGCCATTAAAACCGCGCGACGTACCCTATTCTTTAATTCCCGCAGATTACCCGGCCAGGTATACTGCTGAAACATCGTTACAGCATCTGGGGAAAAACCTGTCACCTGCTTGTTAAACTGCTCATTACTCCGCTGGACAAAGTATTCAGCATAAGGCAGTATGTCCTCTTTGCGCTGGCGCAAAGGAGGTATATCTATCCTAAACTCACTTAACCTATGGTACAGGTCTAAACGAAAACTCCGCTCGCCACGTGTATCCAAGGTTTCATTTGTAGCTGCAATGATGCGAATATTTAATGGAATCGGATTTTGTGAGCCTACTTTCTGAATGATCCGCTCTTGAATCGCCCGTAGCAGTTTAGACTGGACGTCCGGATGAAGATTTCCTACCTCATCTAAAAACAAAGTCCCACCCTGAGCGTCTTCCATATATCCCTGGCGATCCATATGTGCACCAGTAAATGCCCCTTTTACATGTCCGAAAAGCTCTGAAGCAGCTAACTCTAAAGAAAGTGATCCACAATCCACCGCCACAAAAGGACCCTCGTGGCGACCTGAAAGTGCATGTATTTTCTTAGCAAAATATTCTTTCCCCGTCCCAGATTCCCCCATCAAAAGCACCGTTAGTTCAGTGGGCGCTACCACTTCCGCTAGCGCATAGGCATCCTTAAACGCTTCGCTTATTCCCGGGACGAACACAGACCGCATCGGAGCACTAGCCGGATGTTGGACCACCTCCCGAACCACTTGAAGTAACTCTTCCGGATTAACCGGTTTAGTAATATAATCTCGAGCACCTAGTTTAATGGCCTGCACGGCAATGCGTACCTCCGAGTAATTCGATAAAAAGACCACAGGCAAGTGCTTATGCTGCTGCAAAATTTCACGTAATAAGTCCAGTCCATTACCGTCTGGAAGCCAGTAGTCTAATAGGACAAGCTCGAAACCAACTTCTTTTAACAAGCGTTCAGCCTCTGAAATGGAGGATGCTACATGCACTTCATAATTTTGTTTTTCTAAAAACTTCTTAAGTAAACGCTGATAACTAAAATCATCTTCCACTAAAAGAATTGGCAGCATAGTTGGATAAAGGTTTATTCATTTTTGAATCTCAATTTTTAAATCGCACAAAAGAAGCTATTAAAGCCCTCTTTTGCTAATGATACTTGTTTCTTTCGGCTGATCGGCTCTACCTACGGCACATAGAAATGCTGCTCCAGACGCTGTGCCTGAAACTGCTCTAAGGCCGATGTACAGGTCCCCGGCTGCTTCTGCGTGAGGGCACGAACGCCTAACACAACCAGCAGCACATTCAGAATTAGTGCGATATAGACCAGCATTTTTTTCATACTAACGTTTACTCAGATTCTACGCCAAAAAATAAATACCCTATAAATAAAATGCATTCTAAATTGAAAACCAAATTTTATTTTAGTAAATACGCGAATAAAGCTCAGAATATACCGAAACCAACTATCCCTTTCTGCCAGCCTGTTGCTCTTCCCCCACAGTAATTGGGGATTTTTTTCCCCAAAATCAAGCCCCGTTTAGCGCGCTAAACCGCGCAAAACCCCTTCTGGAACCAAGACGGCCCATTTCCAACACAAGCCCAACCCAACTCCAGCAGCCAGAAAAAAGCGTACACCCCTGTAGAAAGTTGTCCGAAAACGCACATATTTCTTGGAATTCCGAGCAGCCGTCAGAAACGTCATAGGCATCGTCTGCCCTCCTTCCACGAACAAAAACTGCCCCTGAAGCCCAAAAAAGCATCTTTTCCCCTGACAAGATAAGAATCCTTTCCTGACCTGACTCCCACAATAGGCTTTTGGTACACTTTTTCCCCTACTGCTGACAAATCCCCCATAAAATGAAACGTGTACCTACCCCCTTACTGCCCTGCCACTGGCACTGGATCGCCAGCAGCACCTTAGAACTGCTCAACCGCCGTCCTTTGGCGCGAGCCGAACTCCTGGAAATATTCGGAAAGGCTCCGCTCTCCTTAAAAGAAGGGGGCTACTTGCTGCTGCTACACCGGCTAGAAAAAAGCCAGTACCTGGAAAGACGCTCCTTTGCAGGTGAAAATCCTCAGGTGACCACGCAAGCTAAGGAAGCCTCTCTGACACCTAATCAGAGCACCAAAGAATGGGAAGAAAATACCGCTGTCACGCGCTATTTTATCAGTGAAAAAGGGAAAAACGCCCTAAAAACAGTAACATTGCAGCGGCAGCTGCTCCAAGCATTCCTTCAGCCCTACCTAAGCCCCGATCAGCCATGAAGAAAACGATCAGCATTAACATCTCCGGCATCCTTTTCCATATCGAAGAAGATGCCTACAGCCAGCTCAAACGCTATCTAGAGAATATCCAGCGCCATTTTAGCAGCTACCCCGATGGCAGTACCGTCATTCAAGACATCGAAACACGCATCGCCGAAATCTTCCTGTCGAAGTTGAAAAACAACAAACAAGTCCTTACAGCAGAAGACGTAGGCCTCTTAATCGAAAAAATGGGTAAAATCGCTGATTTTCAGGCTGTGGAGCGCCTAAACGAAAAAGAGGACTTCGGGTTTGGGACCGAAAAAGAGCAGGGTAAGCCTGAAAATGCGGAAGACCCTTTCGCCACCGGCCAAAAGGAAGGAGCCGGCAGCAGCGACTACCGCTACGTCACCCCCGACCCCAGTGCGCAGAAAGGTTATAAAAAACTCAGCCGTCTGCATCATGGAAAGGTCATCGCGGGGGTCTGCGCTGGCATCGCCCACTATGTCAAAATGGATCCCCTCTGGGTGCGCCTGATCGCTATCCTGCTGCTCTTCAGCGGCCGTATAACCTTCCTGAACCTAGACTCGCTCCAGGGTTGGGGTTGGCCAAACCTAAATGTCTACTTCGGGAATTTCGGGCTACTGGCCTATATTATCCTGTGGGTGCTGCTCCCGGTGAGTTATGAGCTGCCCGAAGATAAAACCATCAAAAAACTCTACCGCAATCCCGACGATAAGGTCATCGGAGGGGTGGCAGGAGGACTAGCGGCCTACTTCCAGCTCGACGTCATGATCGTGCGCGTAGGCTTTTTTCTGCTCGCATTCGTAGGCGGCACGGGGGTGGTCTTATACCTCATCCTCTGGATCATCACCCCTAGTGCGGCCAGCATTACCGATCGCATCCGCATGAAAGGAGAAGCCGTTACGCTCACTAAAATCGACGATACGCTGAAGCAAAACTTAGGCGCTCAGCCCGCGCAGCAGCAGGCAGGCAGCCCCCTCCTACAGCCTTTCCGCTGGCTGGGGAAAGCCCTGCAGGCTTTAGGGCAGGCATTAGGACCGCTGGGACTTGTTTTGATCCTGCTCTTACGCATCTTCCTGGGGCTTGTCCTTATGCTGGTGGGCATTGCCCTGATCTTCGCCTCCTTCGCCCTGGTTATCTCCTACTTCGGCCTTCAAGGTCCCTGGTCCGAAGGGGTACTTTACGACTGGCCTATACGTGAAATCAACGATGTGCTAAACCCCTATTTGGCTATCAGCCTAATGCTGGCGGTCTTTGTGCCAGGGCTGGCGCTATTCTTAGCAGGGGTGAGCGTCCTGATTCGAAAAAGTATCATAAACGGCAAGTTAGCCTTGATACTGTTTGGGCTTTGGCTCCTTAGCGTGCTGCTTTCCGGGCTAAATATCGGTTTCATCGCAAAGGATTTCCGCCAAAACGCCACCGTAGAAGAAACGTTTCACTACACAGCAGAGGCAGTTCCGCTCTTTCGTCTAGAGGGAGAAAAAGAGCAGGGGCGGGCCTCCGGCCAAAGGGACCGCGTCCAAGTCAGCCTACTGGCAAAGCCCGAAAAAACTACCCCAGAGGTACTACTGACAAAAAGATCCTCCGGCCCAGATCGAGAGCGAGCACGGCAGGCAGCGAAAGCCATCCCATACAGCCTCATGCTAGCAGATAGCGTGTGGGCCTTTCCGACGCACTTTGAGCAGCAAAATCCCCTCCGACAGGAAAGGCTACAGCTCGAAGTTCAGCTCCCCCATGAGTTTCCTTTCCGAATGGACCGCAGTATGAGCCGCGTCCTCCGCCAAACTCTCTATGCAAATGGCTACCGCTTACGGGACCTACAGGCGGAGCGGGTATGGGTCTTTAACCCGGAGGGCTTGCTCTGCCTAAACTGCCCCGAAAGCCATAAAAATAGCCCCGCCGACTCACTTTCACGTCAGCGTCACGAAAAGGCCTACTTTATGCGCTAAGCATGTAGACATTCTGGGCGAAAAACTGTAATTTCAACTAACACTGGCTTTTGCTGCTATTCTTTGGCAGCAATAGCCTTTTCTCACTGATTTTAACCAGACGACGATGAACGTTAAAGTGAAATTTTTAGGGGGTGCAGGTGGCACCGTTACAGGATCTAAATTTCTTTTAGAGCTGGATAACTTCCGCATCTTAGTGGACTGCGGCTTATTTCAGGGACTGAAGGAACTGCGCCAGCTTAACTGGGCCCCTTTCCCTGTGTCTCCGAAAAGCATCGACTGTGTGCTGCTCACCCATGCACATATCGACCATAGCGGCTACCTCCCCAGACTGGTGCGCGAAGGCTTCCATGGCCCAGTTTACTGCACGGAAGCGACCGCCGAGCTCACCCGCATCCTACTGCTGGACTCTGCCAAGCTTCAGGAGGAAGAAGCCGCTTATGCCCAGAAAAAGGGCTATTCCAAACATGAAAAACCCGAGCCCCTTTACCGTGTGGAAGAGGTAGAAAACACGCTGCCCCTGCTACAGCCCTACCCCTATCAGCAGACAGTGGAAATCGGCCCGGGGGCCAAAATCACCTTCTACCAAGCCGGCCATATCCTAGGCGCCGCGAGCATAAAAATAGTGATCCAAGGCCAGCAGCAAGAAAAGAAAATCGTTTTTTCCGGCGACCTAGGGCGCTTTCATGATCCCGTGCTCTATCCGCCAAGTCACGGGGCCTTTGCGGATATCTTATTCCTAGAAGCCACCTACGGCCATCGCCGCGCTCCAGAAACCGGACCAGAAGAAACCTTAGCCGCCGCCATCCGAAGTACCTGCCGCGCAGGTGGGGTGGCCATCCTCCCGTCCTTTGCGGTGGGCCGCACCCAGCTGCTACTGTACTACCTTTTCCGCCTGCAGCAGCAAGGCCGCATTCCCGATATCCCCATTTATGTGGATAGCCCCATGGCCATCGACGTCACGCGCCTCTACAAAAGCTTCGGCGAACTGCATCGCATCGGTGCCATGCTTGAGGAGGACAGCTGTAATCCCTTTCGGCACAAGCGCCTCCACTATGTCAGCAGCCAGGAGGGTTCCATCGGTCTGAATCAGCTACGCGGCGATGCCATCATCGTGTCCGCGAGCGGGATGGCCTCCGGAGGACGTGTGCTGCATCACCTGTATCATCGCCTGCCGCGCCCGCAGGATGCTGTGATTTTCGTGGGCCATCAGGCGCAGGGAACGCGCGGCAGGCGTCTGGTGGAGGGTGAGGAGTCCGTGCGCATGTATGGCATCGATGTCCCCGTACGCGCTAAAATCTACCAGATAGCAGGTCTCTCTGCACATGCCGATCAGCAGGAGCTCCTGCAGTGGGCCGCCGGCTTCGTGAGCAAGCCAAAACGCTGTTTCCTTATACATGGGGAGCAGGAGGCGCTGGAAACCTTGGGTGCGCAACTGGAGACGGAATTAGGCTGGCAGGTACAACTCCCCGCATACCTGGAAAGTGTGGCGCTATTTGAGGGCCTTTAATTTTTTTAACGTTTTTTAAACCCCCATGCAACCCTTTCGCTTCCTATTGCATCTACCTTATGAACACAGCCCGCTCACATGTTTTTTAAAAAGGATTATAGCGACGAGACATTTTTAGTCAAACAGTGCCTGAAAGGAGATGCTCAGGCACAGCGCTACCTGTACGAAAAACATGCACCGCGTTTTCTGAGCATCTGCCTACGCTACCTCCGGCAGGAAGATGTAGCTGAAGACGCCCTGATGGAAGGGTTCACCCGAATATTCGCTCGACTGGCTGACTTTAAGGGAGCAGGTAGCTTCGAAGGTTGGATGCGCAAGATCATCGTGAATGCTGCACTCATGCAGCTACGGAAGGAACGCCATCTGCTGCTTGAAGTGCTTCCCGAAGACACAGAAGCTATTGACCCCGCTAAGGCTCTCCCTAGCCCCGACTTGAGCGAACTGGCCTGCGCGGATATCCTTCGCCTGATCGACAGCCTACCGGTAGGCTACCGTACCGTCTTTAACCTGTACGCGATCGAAGGGTATAGCCACGCGGAAATCAGTTCCCTGCTAGGCATCTCTACGGGAACAAGCAAGTCACAGCTGAATCGCGCACGCACCTGGCTGCAGCAGAAAGTGCGCGCGCAAGAACAACCTTTAAAACAACGTGCTCATGGATAAGCGACACGAATGGGAAAATGCTTGGCGGCAGAAGCTGTCAGAAGCAGCACAAACGCCAAGTCCGGAACTTTGGGAACGACTGGAGACGGCCTTACCCGCAGCCCAAAAAACTCCCACGAAGCGCCTCCCGCTTTACCGTGCAGTAGCGGCCGGAATCGTGGTCTTGCTAGCCGCAGCTACCTGGTTACTGGTGGGACCTTCGGGAAAGGGGCTTTTGCCGCGAGCTGAAGAAGGTGGGGAGCTGGCGACTCGTACGGATACGGATTTGGCCGGGGGCCAAAGGAAATTGCAAACTCCTGATACGCCTGCGCCCACATTTGATTTGCAAGAGGATAGAACTTCTCGGTTACAATCGCAGGAGGCGATCACTTCCGATGAAAGCCTGAAATCAGATGAAGGAAGGGCGGCGCTTGCTGATCTAGGAGTCCAAGCCACCGGGGGTAAGCGTCCACAGCCCATGGAAGAGATCGGCTTAGGAAAAGGGCAGCAGCAGCAGCAGCAGGAAAACCTATCAAAGGAGGTGGCCAAAGGACAGCGTCAGCGGTCAGCAGAACAGTCCACCCCCTCTAGAGATACACGTTCCACACAAGTCTTGCCTGTACCAGCTCCCAAGCGCACACTTCCTGAGCAGGAAATGTTTCGGGTGGATTTAAACGGTTCTTTGGTGGCCGAAAGCAGGATGGAGAATGAGTTCCGTGCCGCATCCGGGAGTACACGATCAGAAAAACGTTCGGGCTTTCGCTTCATCGAAGAAGAAATGGACGGAGATGTCCGCGTGCTGCGCATTCCTGGCATCGGAGAACGCATTCAGCAAGCGCTGGCCACAGCGGAGCCAAAGCAGCGAGCGAACGGCCTACGCAGCCTCCAAGAAGCGAAAAACGAGTTTTTAGAGGGATTATTTGAAAAAAACATGGAATAACATCATCATGAAAAAAACAGGATACTTAGTTCTATTAGCCTTTTGGCTGGTGATGCAGGCTTTAGAAGCCCGCGCTTACACCTACGGAGCAGCGGCAGCTGACTCGGTTATCATTCAGTACCGCAACAGTGGCCGGGTGGCTGTGGCGATTCCCGCCGATGCCGATCGGGAGGCACTGAAAAACATGTCCTTAAATGAGCTCTTTCGTGCCTTAAATTTAGATGAAAAGGACTTAAGTGAGCTCGACGGGGTGAATTTCACACCTTCAGAAAGTGGCGAAAGCCCCATCTTCGGTGTAAAAGAAACCCCAGGTGTCACAGAGGTGCGTGTGGGTGGCATCGTGGTGACTGTAGACGAGACGAAAGGGAATACAAATGTGAATGTCATCCGCCGACGCCATCGAGAACCTGCTTTTCGCACCTATTTTAATGTAGATTTCGGAATCAATGCCTTCTTGGCCGAAGAAGGGGGCTTTGTCTCCAGCCAGGAGCCGATTTCAACACGCGGTTGGGGGAGTTGGAACCTGGGCCTCAACTGGTGGGCTTCGCAGCGACTGGTACGTGGCCTAAATCTGAATGCCTCCTTAGGAGCACAGCTGATGCGTTTTAATTTCGATAGCAGAAATACCCAGGTAATTCGTGGAGCAGATGGTGTAGAAGTCATCCAACGAACAGATGTTAACGCCCTACGCAGCAGACTCTTTGCTTCCTATCTGACGGCTCAGACGCTGATGGAACTGGACTTTGGGCGCATGCTCTATGGGCAATCTGGATTAGCCGTAGCCGTAGGTCCTTATGCAGGATACCGTCTGGGAGGCAGCTCTACTTTCGTATCCCGTCCCTTCGAAGGAGGCTCACGTAATCGCGACCGCATACGAGACGGCCTTTCCTTGAATAATTTCCGCTACGGAATTCGGGGCGAGGTAGACATCAAATACTTCCGCATCTATGTGATGTACGACCTAAACCCCCTATTTGAAAGCGGCGTAGACCCCGTCATTACTCCGATAAGCTTTGGTATAGTCCTATAAAATCACGAACCATGAGAACGTTTAACTACTTCAGCGTCCCTTTAAGTCTTTTCGTAATGCTTCTCTTTCATGCAGCGCTGCATGCACAGAGCCCCATTATCGATGTCAAGCGGCAGTTTTCGGGCATCCATACATTGGAAGTCGAAAGCGCCTGGCTGGAGATCAGCTACGAAGGGATTGCCGGTAAAGAAGATTTGGAGGCCCATGCTTTCTTGAAAGGTAATTTCCAGGACGTTGACATCCTCTTCGTGGAAGTGGAAGGAGTCTTAAAAGTGGCCTACCGGCAAAAGTCCGGCCGTACCACAGTGATCAACAGCCGTGATCAGGGATTTATTCGTATGAAAGGTCCAGAGCAACTTGAAATGCGACTCAGTGCAGGCTCCGGAAAGGTGCAAGTGAAGGGCATAAAGGGTCAGGTTTTCCAAGCCGAAATCGGCTCTGGAAATTTAAAGGCAGAAAAAGTCCATGTTAGCACCTTAGAGCTGGTCGGACGCTCTGGCATCTTAGAGCTTGTAGACACACGCGGAGATCTATCGGGAAAGGTCTCCAGCGGTAGCATGCGCCTCGATCGACATACAGGAGATGTGAATCTGCAGGCCTCTAGCGGAACCCTTCGGGGTATAGATATCAATGGTGTCTTAGCGCTCAGCCTGAGCTCGGGCTCAGCCAATTTCTCGAATGTGGACAAATTACAAGCCGCTAAAGTAAGCTCGGGATTGATGACCTTTTCCAATACAGGCTTATTACCCTCTACTACACTTTCCTCCAGCTCAGGGAACATTCGCATCCAAACGGACGACAATCTGCGCGATTATCGCTATGACTTAAAGGCCGGAAGTGGACGTATCCGCATAGGCGATCTCTATAGTGGCTCTTCCATCCGTGTCTCCCCACAGGAGGAAGACCAAGCATTTATAAGTGCGACAGTCTCTTCTGGCCTGATCCAAGTGGTCAATTAAAAACTGCTAAAGAGCTGAACGGCACAGTTCTTCCCCTGCTACGTTTTTCGCTAGCCCTGGCCGATGGTCAGGGCTTTTTTACATAAACGTTTACGTTACATTAGCTACGTTTGATTTATAGGGAATATATTTACTGCTAAAATTATGCAGTATGTCGTCTGACAAGGTGCAAAAGGCATTATTTTTTAGTAGGATTCGGCACTCACCCTATACGTTTTCGAAGCTGTTCTACCATTTTACGTTCATCCCCTTTTAAGCGCAGCAAGCGCACGATACGATCTGCCGTCGGCTTGCCTAGGGACATAAAAATAATGACGGCAGCAAAGCCTAAAGTAAACATATTATCCTGAAAAAGAAACAGCCCCGCTGTCAGCAAGAGGCCACAAATAAAAAGAGTCACAAAACGCTGAACACTCGCTCCCGTATAGCGCTCCATCTTTTCCTCGATCGGCATGCTTGCACTTTCTTTGGCTGGCTTAATCGCTCGATGAAAACGCACGTAATGCACCGCGATAAGTCCTATACTACCCCATAAAAGGGCATCCCGAAGCCAAAGAGACAGTTCGGGAACAGGCACTTCCACCACATCACTGGAAACATATAGATACACGATAATAAAAGGCACCAAAGGGACTGCGATAAGCGCCATTACTACTTTTTCTGTAGCTTCAAAACGCTTACGCAGCACTGCATTTTCTAACTCTTCCATTACTCAATTATGATTTTGACATCGTCACTCTCCGGCTTGGCCGAACAGCAGAGTACATAGCCATCGGCCAATTCAGCTTCACTCAGGCCGGCGTCCTCCGACATGGTGACCTTACCTTGAACGACACGCCCACGACAAGCAGTACACAAGCCACTTTGACAGCTGTAGGGCATGTTTAGCTCTTGGTCCAAGCCAGCCTCTAAGATGGTTTTATCAGGGTTTACTTCTACCTGGTACTGCTCGCCCTCAAGCGCTATTTCTACCGTACGCGTCAAGGCGGGTGCGGAAGCCTCCCCTCCTTCTGGTAGCGCCTGCTTTTCCAGATAAAAACTCTCTTTGATACGTTGTGCTTTGGGCCAGCCGGCCCCTTCTAATACTTCCTCAGCGAGGTGCATCAGCTGCTCAGGACCACATAAAAAGGCTAAATCCTGCGCCCCCACAGTCGCTAATCCGTGGGCATTTAGATAAGCCTTTAGGCCTGCGGCATCCATTCTTCCCGAGAAACCACTTTCTGTACGCTCCTCTCGGCTCAAAAAATGTAGTACCTGCAGGCGTCCTCCCGATTCCTGCTCTAGCTTGGCCAAAGCATCACGAAAAATGATTTCCTCACGGGTTTTACTTGCATACAGCAAATGAACCTTGGAGAGTGGCTCATTTACTAAAATCGACTTGATCAGCCCCATCATCGGGGTGATGCCGCTTCCCCCTGCTAACAAGAGAAAGTTACGCGTATTTTTACTATGAAAATTACAAGTGAAATTCCCTAAAGGCTTCATCACCTGAATCGTTTTCCCAGGAAAAATCTGATCATTTAGGTAGTTGGAAACCACGCCGCCGGGCACACGCTTTACGGCGATCGCAGGAAAGGGATCCACAAAGGGGCTCGTGCACAAGCTATAAGAGCGGCGTACTTCTTTCCCTTCTATCGATAAAATCAGGGTTAAAAACTGCCCCGGCTGATAGGCCAAATAAGGTTCCGGCTGCTCGAAATGCACGCTAACCGTATCCTCCGTTTCCCGAACTACCTCGCGCACGCGCAAAGACAGGTAGGTAGGGGCGATTTCTTCTTCTTTTTTCTTCCTTTTAAATAATCCGAACATGTGCAGCTACTTAAGATGGGCCGTAACAAAACGCAAAATTACACCTGCTTTCTGAATTTCGGTCATGTACGGCATTTTATTCCTTTAGGGAACAACAAATAATTCGGAAACAGGTTCGATTTTACGCATAAAAGCACCTGCTAAATTTGGCTTGCACTTCGCTATGCCTAAACATTTAGCCAGTAGGTCAGCTTTAGAATCAGGGCTCGGTTTTTTACCAGCATATTTTCTGGCGAATAATTATCGGTGTAGACGATAAACAAGTCCGAAACTGGCTTAAAGCGCCACTGAAAACGCGTATTCACATTAACATTATCGATCTGATTATTGTACTGTACGAAGGTACTGAGAAAGACTTTATCGGTAAATGCCAGCTCCACGCGGGGGCCGATCAGCCAGAGATCTGCATTGTTATAGGGCGCTGGGAAGCGCAAAATATTGTGCTCGGCAGCCATGGAGACATTGCCGTAAGGCTGAAACCGATAATTTAAAAAAGCATTAAAGTAGGTACGTGTGCCGTTAAAGAAACCGCCATTATAGGCTGATAGGCTATAGTTAAAGAGTGCGCGCCTATCCGATGTGTAGGTGGCCCCATAGCGGGTAAAACGAAAATCAGAGCCTGTAGCCAGACGCTCCCCACCCGTGCGTGTAGGATCGAAGGGAGCGAAAAGATAGACATATTCATTAAAAACACGTGCTTGAAAATTACTGGTGTTTTTAAAGTAAAGCCGATAGACGAAGCTAACTTTTTCGTCGGTCTTTTGACCGAAAGCATCATCGGTATACAGGTCATACATTACCTGAAGCGTCTGCTGGAAAATTTTGGAACTTTGGCCATGCAGTATACGGTAGCGTACAAAGGGCTCTAGGCGCCAGTAACCCCGTCTGGGAACGAAACCAGTCTCCGCATTAAAGCCCTCGCCGACATACTCGTGATTCCAGTGGATGGTCCAGTTTTTTGTATTATACCCCAGATAACTTCCATGTGCGCGGGCATCTCCCTGCTGATCGGGGGAAAAAGACTGATGGTAGAAAAATTTACCCGTCCATTTGTTGTCTTTCGAAGCCAAGTTATAATCCAAGCCAACCACTCGATTAAACGCCGGTCGCGGATTGCTTTGATCCAGCTCTGGGCTAGTCGTATTCATACGGTTCACGAATATGGCCCCGATGTTCGAGCGGGAAAATACTTTACGCTGAACGGAAGCGACGGTAAAATTTTGGCCGGGGAAGCCGATGCCCTCCTCCTCTGCTGTCTGCATGTTCATGACGCCCAAGCGGGTATTATCCCCGAGGTTTCCATTTAAGCGAGCCCCATACAGAATCCTGTTGTTCGTGCTCCGGCCGATGCTGTCTGTGGCGATGCCGATTCTTCTGGAGAAGAACGGTCGTATCTGGCGAAAGCCAAAATCCCCAAATAAATCTTCATTTTCAAGAAAAAACTGCCTGCGCTCCGGAAAAAAGAGCTCAAAGCGGTTTAAATTGGTCTGCTGCTGGTCCACCTCCACCGTAGAAAAGTCCGGGTTAAAGGTCAAGTCTAAATTCATGGAAGGGCTCAGCGCTATTTTAGCATCGAAACCAGCGTCCATGCCGCCGGAATACGCTTGCTCGGTGCGGAAATCCCGCGACGTGTTGGCAGCGAGGTACGGAATCACCGCAATATTTGTTCCTGGCTTTTTTAAGGGCTGCTCCCAATTGAGATCTCCCGTGAAGGCCAGGCTGGTGTAGCGCTGATTAACTGGCACAGGTGCCCAAGTGCTGCGCTCGAAGGTTTTCCGGTCGTTCCGAATAAAATTAGCCTTCCAGTAGGTGGAGCCCTCCGAGTAGCGTAAGGTCTTAAAGGGGATGGCCATCTCCACCTCCCAGCGATCGTCGTAGCGCGTCACGGCAGAGTACCATTTATTATCCCACACTTGCGAGACCCGCTCGCCATTATTAATGAGCCCCTCCATCTGTACATTATAGGGATTCACCGCGAAGATAAAGCCATTCGTCCCATCATCATAGGGTCCTAAAAGAATGGCGAAGGCATCGTTTTCATCGAAATTAAAATCCCGGCGCAGTGAGGTAATCACATAATCTCCAGACTGATTCCCCGTGTAAAGAACAGCGCCCACGTACATAAAATCTTCATCGTATTTCACATATACCTCAGTCGGCTGACTGGCAGGCAGGCCCTCATTCGGCATCTGCTGGATAAAATCCCCCATCATCTCAGCCCCTTGCCACTCCACTTCGTCAAGCTGCCCGTCGAGCATAATCGTCCCCAGCATCTTCAGCACCTGCACATCGAGCACCTTCTCTTGCTTGCCGCTGCCTCGCGCTGCGGTCTCCTTTTCTTTATCCTTCTTATCTCCTTCAGCCTGGACCACACCTGCGCAAAGGAACAGCAGCCAAGCTGCAAAAAAGCGGTAAGCGTACACTGGGTTTATAAACATAGTGCAAGGATAACACTTTTTTCCCCTGGGTGTTTCAGCACTTTTTTTTTCGGTGTTACGCGGTGAATGAGGGAAAAAAATGCAGGCTGAATGGAAGGCATTTTTGGCCAAAAGGCCCCAAATTTAAGCGGAATGGCGTACCTTTAGCCTTTCGAATTTAAAACCGTTTTGCCCCATGAATGTCAGCCATCTGAGCGCGATTAGCTCCGTAGACGGTCGCTACGGCCCGAAAACTGCGGCCTTACGCGCCTATTTTTCTGAATTTGCACTCATAAAATACCGCGTGCATGTAGAAGTAGAGTATTTTATCGCCCTGTGTGCTTTGCCACTGCCACAGCTTGAAAGTGTGAACGCCGACGTTTTCCCTAAGCTTCGCCAGCTGGTTCGCGATTTTTCAGAAGAGCAGGCGGCTACGATAAAAGCCACCGAGGCCGTCACCAATCATGATGTGAAGGCGGTAGAATATTTCTTAAAAGACTATTTCGACCAGCTGGGACTGTCCGCCTATAAAGAGTTTATCCACTTCGGCCTGACTTCCCAAGACATTAACAATACGGCCACACCGCTCATGCTGAAAGAAGGCCTTGATGCTGTGCTCTATCCGATGCTTCAGGAAGTTCGGGAGCTCCTCACCAGCCGCAGCCAAGAATGGATGCAGATTCCTATGCTAGCGAAAACCCATGGGCAGCCCGCCTCCCCAACCACCCTGGGCAAAGAATTTCAGGTGTTCGTAGCACGCTTAGAAGAGCAGCTCGCCCTGCTGGCGCAAGTGCCCTATGGAGCGAAGTTCGGCGGAGCCACCGGAAACATGAATGCACATGTCATCGCCTATCCTGAAATCGACTGGCACACCTTCGCCAAAAGATTTGTAGAAGAGGAGCTCGGCCTAAAGCGCAGCTACCCGACCACGCAGATCGAGCACTATGATCACCTGGCCGCGCTCTTCGATGGACTGAAGCGTATCAATACGATTCTGAGCGACCTATCCAAGGACGTCTGGCAGTACGTAGCGATGAACTACTTCAAGCAAAAAATTAAGGCCGGCGAGGTGGGCTCCAGCGCCATGCCGCATAAAGTTAACCCGATTGACTTCGAAAATGCTGAAGGAAATCTCGGTATCGCCAATGCCCTTTTCGAGCACCTAGCGGCAAAGCTCCCCATTTCTCGTCTACAGCGCGACCTAACAGACAGTACCGTCCTACGCATCATCGGCGTACCGATCGCGCATACCCTTATATCTCTGGACTCCCTGAAAAAGGGATTGAATAAGTTAGAACTCAATCAGGCCGCCATAGATGCCGACCTAGAGGATAATTGGGCCGTGGTAGCGGAAGCCATCCAGACGATTTTGCGCCGGGAGGCGTACCCTTCCCCTTACGAAGCATTAAAAGCGCTGACGCGCAAAAATGAGAAGATCACCCAGCAGACCCTGCATGCCTTTATCGACACTTTGGCTGTGACAGATACGCTTAAAGCAGAGCTAAAGGCCATCAGTCCCTACAGCTACATCGGTCGACCCTAAGCGCGAGGTAAAAAAATCTCGGCCAACATGCAGCGGACACTTCCTCCTCCTAATCGCTCGATGGTAGGGATTTCGGGAATGAGGAGTCCGCTGTGTTTTTCCAGCTGCCGCACTTGGCCAGGTTTCAAACTCTCGTAGGCTGTTCGAGACAAAACGGTATAGCGATCCCCTGAGCGTGAGATAAGTTCCAGCATGTTTCCAGCGAAAGCCTGCACCTGCTTGGGCTTAATCGGTAAAATGACCTTTCCCGATTCCTGAAGTAGCTGCAGCAGCTGATTTTGTTCTGACTTATTCGGTAAGGTATCTAAGGCCACCACGGCTACATGTTTTCCGACATGCATCATCACATTTGTGTGGTAAATGGGATAGCTTTTGCCTTCCAGCTCCTGCACCGAATGAAAGAGGGTGTAGGGAGCCCCCAGCAGTTCGCTTAAATAGCGCAGCGGTACCTCATGGGTGCGCTCAGAGTGACAGGCGTAAATCCGATGGGCAGCACGATCCATGACGATACTGCCCGTACCCTCTAAAAACTGCCCACTTTCTTCGAAAAAACTCAAGTCGATCACCTCCTCCACACGGAATCCCGCCTGAATCAAATATTCGATGCAGTCGAGTCTCCGCTCCAGCCTCCTCGTAGGAGCGAACATAGGATATAAGATGACGCGCCCATCCGCATGCGTGCTGAACCAGTTGTTCGGAAACACGGCATCCGTCTTTATGGGATGCGGTGTATCGGCCAGTTGCAAGACCTGAATATCTACGGCTTCCAGCTGCTGCACGAAGGCATCGAATTCTGCACGCGCCAGTGCCGCGATGGTCTCTGCCGACCGCGAATCGAGCTGCTGGTACTTGTTATCCAAGGCCGTCTGAGGGTTGAACCCAAAATGCGCCGGCCGGATCATTAAAACGGTATCAGTTAGTGCTGGATGTTGCATCGTTTTTAGCTCGTGGTTAGGATTTCAGATGAAAAAAGGCGCTATCCCGAAAGATAGCGCCTGTTTACTTAGCTTCCAAGAGACCTATTCGGCCTTTTCTTTTTTCTCGATCGTGATGGTAAGACTTTCGCCCTCTCCGGTGTAATCGGCACGGATCACATCCCCTTCGGATAGCTCACCCTTTAAAATTTCCTCAGCGAGCGCATCTTCGAGGTATTTTTGGATGGCCCGATTCAGCGGACGAGCACCGTACTGCTGGTCGTACCCCTTTTCTGAAAGGAAATCTTTCGCGGCATCTGTAAGTTCGATTTGATAACCCATATCGGTGATTCTTCCAAACAGCTTTTTCAAGCTGATGTCTATAATCTGGTGGATATGCCCCTTATTCAGAGAGTTAAAGACCACTACATCATCGAGACGATTCAGGAATTCCGGTGAGAAGGCCTTTTTCAGCGCATTTTGGATAGTAGATTTCATCACCTCATCCATATTTTCCTGTTTCGCCTTCGGCGCAAAACCGATACCTGCTCCGAAGTCTTTTAGATCACGTACACCGATATTCGAGGTCATGATGATGATGGTGTTTCGGAAATCTACCCGTCGACCAAGGCCATCGGTGAGAATACCGTCATCTAACACTTGCAGGAGGATGTTGAATACATCGGGATGGGCTTTCTCGATTTCATCTAGAAGAACTACCGAATAAGGCTTTCTTCTGACTTTTTCTGTCAGCTGCCCTCCTTCTTCATAGCCCACATACCCTGGAGGCGCTCCCACGAGGCGGGATACCGAGAATTTCTCCATGTACTCCGACATGTCGATACGTACGAGAGTGTCTTCTTTATCGAAAAGATAGGTAGCGAGTTTTTTGGCTAACTCCGTCTTACCTACCCCTGTCGGGCCCAGGAAAATAAAGGAACCGATGGGCTTCTTCGGATCCTTCAACCCTACCCGCGTTCTTTGGATGGCTTTCGTTAATTTCTTGATTGCCTCATCTTGACCGACTACAGAACCTTTAAGTTCTTCAGGCATATTCAATAATTTGGCACCTTCATTTTGAGCGATACGCTTGGCGGGTACACCCGTCATCATAGCGATCACTTCTGCCACATTATCCTCCTCTACGCTGTAGCGCTTCGTTTTACTTTCTTCTTCCCACTGCTGCTTGGCTCTTTCGAGCTGCTCGAGAAGTTTTTTCTCCTTATCGCGTAGCTGGGCAGCCTCTTCATACTTTTGGCTCTTCACCACGCGATTTTTTTCTACCTTAATTTCTTCCACTTCCTCTTCTAACTTGAGGATATTTTCCGGCACGGTGATGTTGTTAATATGCACACGCGCTCCAGCCTCATCGAGAATATCGATCGCTTTGTCGGGAAGGAAGCGGTCCGAGATGTAACGATCGGATAGGGTCACGCAAGCCTGAAGAGCTTCTGGTGTATAAACCACGTGGTGGTGATCCTCATACTTATCCTTGATGTTGTTCAAGATTTGTAGCGTTTCTTCTGGAGTGGTAGCATCTACCATTACCATTTGGAAACGACGCGCCAGTGCACCATCCTTTTCGATGTATTGTCTGTATTCGTCTAAGGTAGTGGCCCCTATGCATTGGATTTCGCCACGCGCGAGGGCCGGCTTGAACATATTAGAGGCATCTAAAGAGCCACTAGCACCACCTGCTCCCACGATAGTATGTAACTCATCGATAAAGAGAATAACATTAGGGGATTTTTCCAGCTCATTCATGACCGCCTTCATACGCTCCTCGAACTGTCCACGGTATTTAGTGCCCGCCACGAGAGAAGCCAGATCTAAGGTCACCACCCGCTTGTTGAACAGCACACGAGAGACCTTTTTCTGCACGATGCGTAGGGCTAAGCCTTCGGCAATGGCCGTTTTACCTACACCTGGCTCTCCGATTAGGATGGGGTTGTTTTTCTTTCTTCTGGAAAGAATTTGCGCCACGCGCTCAATTTCTTTTTCTCGGCCAATAATAGGATCTAACTTATCCTCTTCGGCCATTTTCGTCAGGTCGCGACCGAAATTATCTAATACCGGTGTACGTGACTTTTCATTAGAGGCTTTGGAACTTCCCGAAGAACCGCTACCCGATGAACCGAACATTTTCGCACTATCCTCATCCGGATCGTCTGCTTCTGCTCTGTTCCTTGCGTTTGAATCTGTTTGAAATTCCAGCATTTCTTTTACTGCGTCGTAAGTGGTGTCGAATTTGTGTAAGATCTGAGTGGCGATATTATCCTCATCACGAAGGATAGAGAGCAGTAAATGCTCGGTGCCGATCAGTTGACTTTTAAAGATTTTAGCTTCTAAATAGGTAATCTTAAGCACCTTTTCAGACTGCCTTGTAAGCGGGATATTGGCGAGATTTTTAACATTATGGGTTGCAGTTCCTTTTACGGCTCTTTCTACTGCATTCCGTAGCTCATCTAAAGGAACTCCTAATTTCTTTAGAATGGAAACAGCCACGCCTTCACCTTCGCGAATCATCCCTAGCAAGAGGTGCTCAGTGCCGATATAATCGTGCCCTAAGCGCAGAGCCTCCTCGCGACTAAGCGAGATCACCTCTTTGACTCTATTTGAAAATTTTGCTTCCATTTCTATCCTTTCTCTTTTACTAAATCTTTCCTAATAATATGGATTATGTATGAAAAACACAATCCCATTAACGTTTGTTCACTATTTTTTTTCGGCTTCTCCTCAGAATGTCCGAAGCCTCGGGTCCCGTACAAAACAATAAGTCGATGATACTCAAGTTCGGTATGAACCCCGATCCGAAAACTTGTCTGTAGGGTACGGGATGAAATTCTTGGTCCTTTTTGGTCGCTCCTTTTGCTTGAACCAAGCCCTGTAAGTCCACAGCACGCAAATCTTCAGCCACTCCTTCCATGGCCACCACTGCGCAGGGTAACTGCAGCATTTTAAGACAAGCTGTCAGCAAGTCCCTGTTTAAATCCAGCAAATATGTCCGATTCTGTTCGAAGACTTTTTCTAACTCTGGATAAAAATATTCGAAGAAAGGTGCTTTGCCGTAGGCTGACTGAATAGAACGCAGATGATTCGCTTTCCAGCGCTGGTTATAATCGATCTGCACCGATGCGTAGGGAGCGAATACGAAGGGCACTTTCACGGGCACGGTTAGCCGCTCCACCTTATTGGCGAGAAGTATCTGACAGCGATTGCGATAGGTCTGCTTTCGATACGGTGCCAGCGTATCCACATATACGCAAGAAGTATCCAGAAGGGTACTAAAATAGGCGACATTTGGAAGATAAAAGAGATCATGCAGGACAGCATGTGTGGCAGCATTTTCGTTCATGCCGCAAGTTTAGAGGATATCCTCTAAAGTACCTAAGCCCTGCCGTAAAACTTCGATCTCTGGGCCGGAGCAGTCGATGATGGTAGAAGCCACGTTTTTGCCATAGCCGCCATCGATAACGACATCGACGAGATTTTGATACTTTTCGTAAATCAGTTCTGGGTCTGTGCTGTACTCGATCACCTCATCTTCATCGTGAATAGAAGTAGTTAAGATCGGCGCACCCAGCTCCTTTACCAGCAGGCGTGGGATCGAATGATCGGGCACCCGTATCCCTACCGTCTTTTTCTTGCTGTTCAGCAGTTTAGGAACCTGATTGTTCGCTTCTAAAATAAAAGTGAAGGGACCTGGAAGGCCTTTCTTCATCATCTTAAATACAGGTGTGCTTAGGGCACGCGTGTAATCAGCGATGTTACTGAGGTCGTAGCAAATAAAAGAAAAGTGATGCTTTTTCGGATTGATGCCCTTCAGCTGCGCGATCCGTTCTACTGCTTTTTGGTTATGGATATCACAACCCATCCCATAAACGGTATCGGTCGGATAGATAATCACCCCACCATCGCGCAGAATCCTGACGATCTGATCGATTTTCCGCTGGTCCGGATTTTCTGGATATAGTTTGATAAATTGTGCCGTCATAATGCGTGTATTTTCACTAAAAACACGAAGCAGACCTTATCGGTTCGAAGCATCGAGCAGTTCACGTACCTGCTTCACCACCGGCAAGTCCGCATCTACCCAATTTAAATTATTCAAAAGTTCTACTTTCACCCAGCGAATCTGCCGATGTTCTTTTACGATAAGCTGCCCCTTATCTTTTAGGCATACAAAAGGGTGAAGCTTCACCATTGGCCCATCCACATACGCGTGTACCACAGATTTTAAAGCAGTTATCACCTTAACGGTAATGTTTAACTCCTCTAAAAGCTCGCGCTTTAACGCCTCTTCTGCACTCTCTCCCTCCTCAATTTTGCCGCCCGGAAACTCCCATTTCAGCGCATGCGCTTGTCCATGATTGCGCTGTGCGCAAAGAACAAATCCATCGGAAAGAACTACTCCACAACTGACGGGTATCATGTTATCTGTTTTAAGTGATACGTACTATGTTAAAAAACCGTACTTTTGTTATTAGGAAAAAAGCCCTCTACCAAATTATGTTTGAAGATAAGAAAATTCGTTGGTATCTAATAATTATCATTACATTTTCTGTTTTAACGATTTCATTAACATTTTACTTCTACCAGGCCTTCTTCAGTCCGAACAGCCTCATAGACAAAGATAGCCCTGTTTTCGTGGAAATTTATCCAGAAACTGACTTCCAGGAATTGGCAAAAAATCTTTACGAGAAGGAAATAATTCATGATCTCTTAACCTTTAGCTTCGTGGCCAAGCTCATGAACTATCAGGAAGCGGTGCGCTCAGGGCGCTATGAGATACGCCCCCGCATGAGTAATGTACAACTGGTACGCCTGCTGCGCTCGGGTGCCCAGACACCCGTTCGACTCACTTTTACAGCTGTCCGCACAAAAGAAGACCTGGCAGAAAAACTCGCTACCCCACTGTTTTTCGAAAAAGAGGACATGATGCGCCTGCTGGAAGATGATGCCTATATCGCCAAGTTCGGCGTTGACAGCAGCACCGTGGTATCGCTCTTTATCCCGAATACCTACGAAGTGTATTGGAACACACGGCCAGAAACCCTTTTCGATCGCATGTATCAGGAGTATAAACGCTTCTGGAACGAAAACCGAACGGCGAAAGCGGCAGCCCTCGACCTCAGCCCACTAGAAGTCAGCACACTGGCAGCCATCGTACAGGCAGAGACCGTTAAAGCCGACGAAAGACCCCGCGTGGCAGGCGTGTACCTTAACCGACTTCGGATCGGGATGCCCCTACAGGCAGACCCTACACTGGTCTTTGCCAGCGGCGACTTTAGCCTCCGCCGGGTGCTTCAGGTGCATAAAGAAATCGACAGTCCTTATAACACCTACAAGTATGCCGGACTTCCCCCCGGACCGATTAATGTGCCGGAGATCTCTGCCATAGAGGCCGTGCTAAACCCAGAATCCCACGATTATTTGTATTTTTGTGCCAAAGATGATTTTTCAGGCTACCATGCTTTCGCCAAAACACTTAACGAGCACCTGGTAAATGCCCGCCGCTATCAGGCCGCCCTGAACCGAGCTAAAATATACCAATAATGTTTACCGGAGAAACAACCTTACGCGTGCGCTACGCCGAAACCGACCAGATGGGCTACGTGTATTATGGAAATTATGCCATGTACTTCGAGGTCGGACGTGTAGAAGCCCTGCGCCAAATCGGTTTTTCATATAAAGAAATGGAAGCCGCCGGGATCATGATGCCCGTACTAGAACAACATACCCGCTACCGCAAACCTGGACGCTACGACGCACTGCTGACCATAAAAGTACGCATTCCTGAAATGCCAGGCGTGAAAATCCGCTTCGAATACGAAGTCTTCGACGAGGAGGGCCAGTGCATCACAGAAGGGTATACCCTGCTGACCTTTACCCGTACAGACACCCATCGCCCCTGCCGCCCCCCACAGGATCTCCTTGCTCTACTCCGACCTTATTTCCCTGATAATGAGGCTTAAAATCTTTTATAGGCTTTGTGTATGGAGGTTGTACCGCTACGGAAAAAAACTGCGTCACCTGCACTTCGGAAACCCCGACCAAAACCTCTACGACGTATCCAAAATTTTTATCGCTCAGCTGCAGAAAGACGAGCTGCTCGAAAAAGCCGAAGCAATGGCCTTTAGCTTCACGATCGCTATGTTTCCACTACTTCTATTTCTGCTAAACATCATCCCCTACATCGACTTTTTTTCTGAGGAGTTAAACACAGAGAACATCCTGCTCTTCATCGAAGGGTTCATCCCTGAAGCCATTTACAAAGAAGCAGAAGGCACCATCGAAGACATCGTCTCAAGGCCTCGGCAGTCCCTACTCTCGCTGGGCTTTTTTTTGGCACTTTTCTTATCCACAAATGGCGTCATGTCCATGATAAACGCTTTTAATGCGGTCTACAAAACACGCGAAAACCGCTCCTATCTGAAGACCCGCTTTATCGCCGTCAGCATCATCGTGGCCCTCGTGTTCACCATCGCCGGCGCCTCGCTGATTATGCTCCTCGGCAGCAAAGCGCTCTACGAAATCTCTAAACTCGATTTTGTGAGCACGAACGTCTACGTCTTTCTACTCGGAGTCCTGCGCTTCCTCGTGCTCCTCATCGTCTTCACCACTTCCGTCGCTTTTATCTTCCGCGTAGCCCCCGCCGTTCACGACAAATGGAAATTTTTCTCCCCAGGCAGCCTTACTGCTGGCTTCCTTATCACCATCGCCTTCTACTTTTTTAGCTATTATCTGAATAATTTTGCTGCCTACAACAAGCTCTACGGCTCCATCGGCGCTATGGTGGCCGTCATGCTTTGGCTTTTTATCACCAGCTTGATCTTGCTCATCGCCTTCGAAGTAAATGTAAGCCTCGATAAGGCGAAGAAAAAAGGACAGGTACGCCGGGCCAGGACCCAAAAAAGTCAGAAGGATAAACCCTGATCCAGCATGCCGCATCAGGGTTTTTGGCAGTTCTCCTAAAGACATGAAGGCCTGCATAGCAGCACGTTTTATGAAATAGACACGCGCATCTCCTCAGTGAACAGCGACCACACCAGCTCTTCCTACTCCATAGCTATACGCCTGATCTTCCAGCGCGCCTTTACATAGCCCCAAAGTATCTTGGGGCTTAGCCTTTTTTTCCGCGCTGTGCCTCCATCATGTCCCACATCTCCGTCGGAATCAGGTCGAGATTATTAAACTCGCCCGCTCCCTTCAGCCATTCTCCTCCATCGATGGTGATAACCTCTCCATTGACATAAGCAGAGAAATCCGACACTAAATAGGCCGCTAAATTAGCGAGCTCCTGATGCTCTCCCACGCGCCCCACAGGCACCTTTTTCGCTGGATCAAACTTCTTCACCAGATCGCCCGGCAACAAACGACTCCAGGCACCCTCTGTCGGAAATGGCCCCGGTGCGATAGCATTCGAGCGGATACCATACTTGGCCCACTCCACCGCCAGCGAGCGCGTCATAGCCAGTACCCCCGCTTTGGCAGCAGCACTCGGCACCACATAGCCCGATCCCGTCCAAGCATATGTTGTCACGATATTTAAAAAAGTCCCCGGACGCTTCTTCTGAATCCAATCTTTTCCGACCGTCAGCGTCACATGCGAAGTACCTTTTAACACGATATCCAATACGGTATTAAAGGCATTCGTGGACAACCGCTCTGTCGGGCTGATGAAATTCCCCGCGGCATTATTCAGCACCACATCGATGTCGCCCACCGCCGCCACAGCATCTGCATACATGCGCTCCACCGCCTCCGCATCGCGCACATCACAGGCCAGCGCTAAGACCTTTCCACCGGTTTCCTGCTCCATTTCTGTGGCGGCCTGCTGGAGCACATCCAACTTACGGCTCGTAATGATCACCGTGGCACCTAGGTGCAAAAAATAGGTACTCATCGATCGTCCTAAGCCAGTCCCACCCCCGGTCACCAAAATATTTTTGCCCTTTAAAGCATCTGCTTTCAGCATTCCTTCATTGAATTTCATCTATTTTTACGTTTAAATTAGAATATGTACCTTCCAGCTGTAAAAGCTACGGATAATTTAAATAGAAAATGCGTAAATCAAAGCCCATACAAGCGTTTCCGCACTTCTTTTTAGGAAACGCATGGATAGCTATAGGGTTTTCTCTCTTTTTCCTCTCCTGCGACCTAGAAACCCCCCGCGCCCTGGAAACCAACTTGCTGCTGGAGGCCGAAGAGCTCGTACGAATCGAAAGAACACTCGCGGAAAGCACCTTTCTGGGGGTTTTACCCTGGGAAACGTACTCGGAAACCGATTGGCCTCCCCTTCCCGGCTGTCCCAGCATCACCGTGCTCGGTGACACGCTGACCCTTACTTTTATAGGCCCACGGGAAGAGGGACCGGAAAACTGTGAAAGACTTCTAAACCGCGGTGGAACATTACGCATCGTGCTCGGCCAGCGGGACGGAAAGGCCCTGACACGGATCGAATATGACAACTATTTAGTGCGCACCGTTCAAGTAAACGGCGTACGAGAATTTCTACATGTGGAGCAGAATATTTTCGAAGAAACTAGCCCTGCCCCACTTCGCCTGACCTACCCTTCTGGCAGTAGTGCACGCATCAGTATCCAAGCACAGCACGAACGGATAGAGGATGTCAATGGAGCTCCCCTTTTACGTAGTACGGTGACCCGTTCGGGTCAAAACCAAACGGGAAGGAGTCTTCTCATTAGCAGTATACGCCCCACCGAACGTCTGCTCAGCTGCTGGGAGCAGGACCGCATTAGCATGCGCGTAGGGGAAAGTAGTGCCCGTATCGGAAGGGCAGCTGGTATGGAGGTCCGCCACACCATTACATTTGGCCAAGAAGTGGCCTGCACTAGCTTCGCTGATGTCACCTTAGAAGATGGCCGCCTCGTACGCATCAATTTCACCGAGGATTGAAAAACAAAAAGCTACCCTAATCGCTTCGGGTAGCTTTTCTTATCCATAAATTTCCACTAGAGTGGACTTCAAAACTTAATAACGGTAATATTCTGGCTTAAATGGACCCTCTGGAGTGACTCCGATGTACTCGGCCTGATCCTCGGATAGGGTATCCAATTCCACACCTAATTTTAACAGATGCAGGGCCGCCACCTTTTCATCTAAATGCTTCGGAAGCACGTATACTCCCGGTTCGTATTTATCCGTGTTGGTCCACAGTTCAAGCTGCGCTAAAGTCTGATTGGTAAAGGAATTTGACATCACGAAAGAAGGGTGCCCCGTAGCACAGCCTAAGTTCACCAGACGGCCTTCAGCCAAAACAATAATGTCCTTGCCCTCCACATGATACAGATCCACCTGTGGCTTGATTACATCTTTCGTATGACCGTAGTTTTTATTTAACCACGCCATATCGATTTCATTATCGAAGTGGCCGATGTTACACACGATCGCCTTATCTTTCATGGCCAGGAAGTGCTCCCCACGGATGATATCTTTATTTCCTGTCGCCGTAACCACGATGTCTGCTTCTTTAACCGCATCCACCATCTTCTTCACAGCGAAACCGTCCATCGCGGCCTGCAGCGCACAGATAGGATCGATTTCAGTCACGATCACACGCGCACCTGCTCCACGTAAAGAAGCAGCAGAACCCTTCCCTACGTCACCATAACCCGCAACTACCGCTACCTTACCTGCCATCATCACATCCGTAGCGCGACGAATCGCATCCACTAAAGACTCCTTACAGCCGTACTTGTTATCGAACTTTGATTTCGTTACCGAATCGTTTACATTAATCGCAGGCATCGGGAGGGTTCCCTTCTTCATGCGCTCATAAAGGCGATGCACACCGGTAGTAGTTTCCTCCGAAAGTCCTTTTATTCCCGCCACTAACTCCGGATACTGATCCAGTACCATATTTGTCAGGTCACCTCCATCATCTAAAATCATGTTTAAGGGCGCGCGCTCCTCGCCGAAGAAAAGTGTCTGTTCGATGCACCAGTCGAACTCTTCCGCCGTCATGCCTTTCCATGCGTAAACAGAAATTCCTGCCTCTGCGATGGCTGCTGCGGCATGATCCTGGGTAGAGAAAATATTACAAGAAGACCAGGTCACTTCCGCTCCCAAGGCCACTAACGTTTCGATTAAGACAGCCGTCTGAACTGTCATATGCAAACAGCCCGCGATACGTGCCCCCTTCAGAGGCTGTGAAGCACCGAATTCCTCGCGTAAGGCCATCAATCCCGGCATCTCTGCCTCCGCTAATCTAATTTCTTTTCTTCCCCAGGCAGCAAGGGAGATATCTTTCACCTTGTAAGGGATAAACTTGGCCGCTTTCGTTTCAGACATAAATAAAGTATTCTGTTTTAAGTAATTAATTACACGTAAAGATAAATAAAATTTGGCCTTTAGCTGTAAAGGTCCAGAAATTTAACCTCTTTAAAGGCATATTGGTTTCTTTCTCCCGACCTTTTTTCGAGCACCAGGTGCCCGCTGGGCAAAACATCCACCATCCGTGCCTCGAAGACCTCTTCCGCCTCATAGCGTCTCCAGGTTTCCATCCCATAGAGGGCTAGCTTATAATGTTCCTGAATGTCGGCAAAGACTTGCTTTTTCAACTTCAGATAATGCTGCTCGATGCGTTTCACCAGCTGCTCCAGCAGCAGGGCACTGTCTGTCCCCTGCCCGGTTAGCAGGGCTAAAGAAGTGGCTGTCTTGTTTTCAAATTTTCTTTGGTTTAAATTTAGGCCGATTCCGATGATACTGTAGCTTAACTTTTGTCCAAAAAGGATGTTCTCAATGAGGATTCCGCCAAGTTTCCCACTTTCCGGGTGGATGATATCGTTCGGCCACTTGATACGTATCTCAGGATCGAAAGCATTAAGCACCGTCATAACAGCGAAAGAAACCGCCATGTTCAGCTTAAACTGTTCATGAGGAGGCAAAAAATGAGGCTCTACCACCAGAGAAAAGGTTAAGTTAAGCCCGGGCTGACCCTCCCAAGTGTTTCCTCGCTGCCCCCTCCCCTTACTTTGATAGTCGGTCACCACGAGCAGCCCTTCGCGCGCCTCCTGCGCACGAATCCGTTCTAGCGCGACATCGTTGGTGGAGTGACACTCTGTCAGGTAAAGAAGTTCTTTACCTAAAAAAAGTGTATTGGCAAGGATTTTATACTGCATAAAAGAAGTTATAGTGATAGGCGTCGGGAATTTGCATACAAAGATAATAGATTCTACCCGAATGCCGGTTGAAACCTGATATATGACCGCAGAAGAACTAAGTAACATAATTGTACAAGGCATGGAGGATAAAAAAGCCTCCGACATCATCATCATGGACCTAAGAGATATCACCCATACGGTGACCGATTTTTTTGTCCTTTGCTCTGGAAATTCAGATACCCAAGTAGAAGCCATTGCCGATGCCGTGGAAGAAGCCGTCTGGAAAGCCAACCAAGAACATCCCTGGAAAAGTGAAGGGAAAACCCACAAGCAATGGGTACTGATCGATTATGTGAATGTCGTGGCGCATGTTTTCTTAAAAGAACGTAGAAATTTTTACGGTTTAGAAGACCTCTGGGGCGATGCCAAAATTATACGAGTTGCCGAAAGCCGGTGAACTTTCACCTAGCTGAAACGTTAAAGAAAAAGTTTATAGCATTAATAAATGAGCGATGAGCGATAAAAGTAAAAAGAAATTTGCACCAAAACCTCCACAAAAACCAAACTTTCAGTTATATCTGATCATAGCAGCTGTTTTGGTACTGGTGGGCGTGACCTGGTTCAATAGCTCGAACCGTGTAGTGGACATCACCCTACGCAAGTTTGAAGACATGTACCGCGCTGGTGATGTGTCAAAAGTGGTCGTTATCTACAACCAAAACGTGGTGGAGGTCACCCTCTCAGGAGAAGCTCTTGAAAAAAATCGCTATCGTGATGAGCTGGAACGAAACTCCCTCGTGTTTAACCCTGCAGGGCCACATTATAGCTTTAAAGTAGCCTCGGTAGATAAGTTTATCGAAAATTTCGAAAAAATGGAGGACGAAGCTCCAGAAGATAGAAGAATCGGGCATACGGCGAAAACGCAGGAATCCTGGGGCAACTATTTCGGAAGCTTTGGCTTTCTCATCCTACTTTTCTTCCTTTTCTGGTTCATGATGCGCCGCATGGCGGGTCCTAGCGGCCCAGGAGGGCAGATTTTTAACGTAGGAAAATCAAAAGCACAACTTTTCGACGCGGAAAACAAAGTAAAAATTACCTTCGATAATGTCGCTGGACTGGATGAGGCTAAGGAGGAAGTACAAGAAATCGTAGAATTCTTGAAAAACCCTTCCAAATTCACCAAACTAGGGGGTAAAATACCGAAAGGTGCATTGCTGGTAGGCCCTCCTGGAACAGGTAAAACCTTACTCGCGAAAGCAGTGGCCGGAGAAGCAGGGGTGCCATTCTTTACCCTTTCAGGCTCAGATTTCGTGGAAATGTTCGTAGGGGTAGGCGCCGCACGTGTACGTGACCTCTTTAAACAAGCGAAAGAAAAAGCTCCCTGTATCATCTTTATCGATGAGATCGACGCCATCGGCCGCTCCCGCGGCAAAGGACAGATGCCGGGAGGCTCAAATGATGAACGCGAAAATACGCTGAACTCCCTTCTTGTAGAAATGGATGGCTTCGGCACTGACTCAGGCGTGATCGTACTGGCCGCCACAAACAGGCCCGATGTCTTAGACAGCGCCCTACTACGTGCGGGTCGTTTCGACCGACAGATTTCTGTGGACAAACCCGATATCATCGGTAGAGAGGCCATCTTCCGTGTGCATCTCAAGCCAATCAAAACCGCTGAAGATGTAGAAGCGAAAAAATTAGCCGCCCAAACACCTGGTTTTGCAGGCGCTGAAATTGCGAATATTTGTAACGAAGCAGCACTTATCGCTGCGAGAAGAAATAAGGCCGCAGTAGATGCTCAAGACTTCCAAGACGCCATTGACCGCGTCATCGGAGGACTGGAAAAGAAAAATAAGATCATCTCTCCAGACGAAAAGAAAATCGTCGCCTACCATGAGGCCGGCCATGCTGTAGCAGGTTGGTTCTTAGAGCATGCCGACCCTTTGGTAAAGGTGAGCATCGTGCCACGTGGGGTGGCGGCTTTGGGCTACGCCCAATACCTCCCACGCGAGCAGTTCCTCTACCAAACAGAACAGCTTATGGATGAGATGTGCATGACACTCGGTGGTCGCGCGGCTGAGGAGCTCATCTTCGGTAAGATCTCAACCGGTGCACTTTCTGACCTGGAGCGTGTTACGAAGATGGCCTACTCCATCGTAAGTGTGTATGGGATGAATGATAAAATCGGAAACGTGTCCTTCTACGACAGTAAAGGCTCCGAATACCGCATGCAGAAACCTTACTCCGATAAAACGGCCGAAACCATCGATGAAGAGGTGCGTAAGTTGATCACGCTATGCTATGAACGTACAAAAGTTCTCCTAAAGGAGCGTATGGAAGAGCTCGAAAAACTGGCGCAGGAGCTACTTAAAAAGGAAATCCTCTTCCAGACAGACTTGATCGCACTCATCGGTAAACGTCCTTTCGAAAAGGAAACAACCTACGAGGCCTTTACGAAAAAGGTGGATGAAAATGATCGTAAGCGGGAAGAAAAACAAGAGACGCCGCCTACCGCTACCGGTGAGTCCGATCCCACAAAAGAAGAAGAGGTAGAGGACAAAAAATAGCTTCGCCTTCTGCCTGAAAAATAAGCGTGGCGCGGAAACGGGATGTTTTCGCGCCATTTTTTTATTTACACAAGCCAAGTTCGGTAGCCGGCAGCTGAAAAACAGCATTTCCGTATAAAACGTGTATCTTTGCGGCCATGAAACTGATAATTCCTGAAGGAAAGCGGGTCTATTTCGCTTCAGACTTTCACTTAGGGGCACCTGATTTTTCGCAAAGTAAAACCCGCGAAGAGAAAATCTGTCGCTGGCTGGACCGCATTCAAGCCGACGCAGCAGCACTCTTTTTGGTAGGTGACATTTTTGACTTTTGGTTCGAATACAAGCATGTGGTGCCGAAAGGATTCATTCCCTTTCTGGGGAAACTGGCAGCGCTCAGGCAACAAGGATTACCCATTTACCTCTTTACCGGAAATCATGACCTCTGGATGCAAGACTATTTCCCTACCGAACTGGGCATTCCTGTTTTCCATCAGCCTCAGAGTATTTTCCTTAACGACACCAAACTGCTCATCGGGCATGGCGATGGCCTCGGACCGGGGGACAGCACCTATAAAATGCTGAAAAAAATCTTTACAAACCCCGCCTGTCGCTGGCTCTTCCGCTGGCTGCATCCTGATCTGGGCATGCAAATCGCCTTAAACTGGTCCTCGAACAGTCGTGCCTCAAATGCAGAGAAAAACGAAGATTATTTCCGCGGTCCTGATGAGTGGCTTTGGGCCTATGCCCGGCAGATCGAAGCACAGGAACACTTTAACTACTATGTTTTTGGCCATCGCCACCTGCCCTTAGATTTGCCCGTAGGGCAAAAAAGCCGTTACCTAAATCTCGGCGAGTGGATCAGGCAGTATACCTACGCTGTCTTCGAGGCGGGGAAGATCGAGCTTCAGGTTTTTGAAGCCAATACAGAGCTTATACGCCGCTAATAAAGGGGTTTGTTGTAGCATCAAGGAAACATCAAGGAAAAGGCCAGTGGGCAGATAAATCCATTCCGCAGCCTAGGAAATGCCTCCCCATACACCAAAAAAAGCAGCACACCAGATACGGCATGCTGCTTGTTTAGAAAAAGTGCCAGCACTTAGTCGATGGACACTAATTCAATATCGAAAATCAGGTCTTTGCCTGCCAGGGGGTGGTTGGCATCCAGAACGATCTGCTCCTCATCCACACTCACAACTACTACCGGCATCGGCTGTCCCTGAGGCCCTTGAAGCGATAACTGCATCCCGACTTCAGGCTTTATATTTTCAGGTACCTGATTAACTGGAACCGGCACCATCATGTCGTCACGACGCTCACCATACGCTTCAGCCGCAGGAATCGTAACTGTTTTTTCTTCTCCGATGGCCATACCTGTTACCGCCACATCAAAGCCCTTGATCATATTTCCATCACCAAGTGTGAACGCTAAAGGCTCACGCTCCCGAGAGGTATCGAAGACAGTACCGTCCTCTAATTTCCCTGTATAATGTACTTGGACTTTGTTTCCGCTAATTGCTAAAGACATACGTAATACTATTTTTTATGAATAATCCTTAAAGATAACCATTTTCGGAAGGCTAAAAAAACCAGAGCCGAAGGAAATAAGTAAAGTGTTCGATTACGGACGCTTTATGTCCGAATTTGTTCGTAACTTGTTCTTTCACCGTACAAAATCGAGCTAGATAAGGCTTTTTGGCTTTGGCACCATTTTGTTAATAGAAGGAGTAAACAAGACAGCATATGGACCAGACGGCACTAGGTAAAATCCTGATTATAGATGATAACGAAGACCTACTTTTCGCGGCAAAGATGCTCTTAAAAAAGCATGCGAAGGAAGTGCATATCGAGCAGGATCCCCGTAGAATTCCTTTTTTAGTATCCAATAAGCAGTTTGATGTCATCCTACTAGACATGAACTTCACCGAGGACACGACCTCTGGAAAGGAGGGCTTTTACTGGTTGAAGCAGATTAAAGAACTCGATCCTCAGGCTGTCGTGATTTTGATTACGGCCTTTGGCAATGTGGAAATGGCGGTCCAAGCACTTAAAGAAGGAGCTACGGATTTTATTCTGAAGCCTTGGCAGAACGAAAAGCTGCTGGCCACCCTCAGCGCAGCTATGCGCCTGAAAGAGAGCTACACGACTATCGATAAGTTATCGGACAAGCAGAAGCAGTTGCAGTCAGACTTAAAGAAACCGTATACAGAGATTATCGGTGACAGTCCTGCGATGCGTAACATTTTTGCGATCATCGATAAAGTGGCGGCCACAGATGCTAATGTGCTCATCCTCGGTGAAAATGGCACTGGAAAGGAGCTCATCGCTCGTGCTATCCACGATCGCTCCCTGCGTAAAGAAGAAATTTTCGTGGGTGTGGACATGGGTGCTATCACCGAGACGCTTTTCGAAAGCGAGCTCTTCGGGCATAAAAAAGGTGCTTTTACTGATGCCAAGGAGGATCGGGCAGGGCGCTTCGAAGTGGCCGATAAAGGGACCCTTTTCCTGGATGAAATCGGCAACTTGAGCATGCCCCTGCAGTCGAAGCTGCTCACTGTGCTGCAGCGCCGAGAGGTGACGCGCATCGGCTCGAATAAGGCACAGGCCATCGATATTCGTTTAATTTGTGCCACGAATATGCCGGTTCACGACATGGTTATGGATAATGGATTTCGGCAGGATTTACTTTACCGCATTAACACCGTGGAGATCTTTTTGCCACCCCTTCGGCAGCGCCATGAAGATATTCCTGTACTGGCTAAGCATTTCTTAGGTATCTATGCGAAAAAATACCGCAAGGATTTTGCGGGCTTTACGCCCGAAGCGCTTCAGCTCCTGAGTAATTACCCCTGGCCGGGGAATATTCGGGAGCTGCAGCATGCCATCGAAAGGGCTATCATCATGGCAGAAAAAGACCGCCTGGATAGTCGGGATTTTTTCTTCCTCTCCACGAAAGTCTCTCCCGATAAACAGCCGGGAGGCGCTACTGCTAGTTCTTATAACCTAGACGAGGTAGAAAAAAATGTAATCCAACGCGCCATTGAAAAACATGGCGGCAATATATCGAAAGCAGCAAAAGAGCTGGGCCTGACCCGCGCATCGCTGTACCGCAGATTAGAAAAATATGGACTTTAAAATTGGGCTCCTCGGCCGAATTACTGCTTTAATGCTAAGTACGCTGCTCCTGGGCTACCTGATGGCCAAAGGAGGCAGCGTTTTCTTCATTTGCCTGGTGCTACTCGGGGTAGGCTATCAGGTTTTTGCGCTCACGCGCTACGCAGAGGGCTCTTTTACCACCGTGCGTGAGTTTTTAAGCAATATCAAGAAAAGCAATTACACCTCAGTGTATCCGGTCAAGTTCGACGGCACGGAAATCGACGAGCTCCATATCGACTTCAACACTATTTTAGCCAAGCTAAAAGAAGATCAGGCGGAAAAGGAAGCCAACTACCAGTATTTCCGCTCCGTTTTTCAGCATTTGTCCATCGGACTGATCACCTTTAAGCCCTCTGGAGAGGTACAGATCTTAAATACGGCGGCTAAACGGATGCTTGCCATCGAAAACTTGGGGCATATGCGTGAAGTGGAGGGCATCAATAAAGAGCTGGCACTAGCCATCAGCGATCTGCGCACGGGTGGAAGTGAATTGATAAAATTTGCACACCCCGATGGAATCATGCAGCTATCCGTGTATGCGATCGAACTTTTTCATCGCGATACAAAAATCAAACTCGTCTCGCTACAAAATATTCAAAGTGAGCTGGAAGATAAGGAAATGGAGGCCTGGCAAAACCTGGTGCGGGTGCTTACCCATGAAATCATGAACTCCATAGCGCCGATTTCATCCTTGGCAGCAACCATTCAAGGGGAGCTTTACAATAAGTTAGATCGAGAAGAGGAGGTCGGCCTAGCGGACATGGAGGATTACGCACTAGCGATCAGCACTATCCAGCGTCGCAGCGAAGGCTTGACCTCCTTCGTGGCAGATTTTCGAAACTTAGCCCAAATACCCAATCCTAAATTCGAGGCAATACGCATTCAAGCGCTTTTCGGAGCGTTACAGGTGCTGATGCAGCATCAGCTTGAACAGCAACAGGTTCACTACCACTACAGTGTTTTGCCCACCGACCTGATCGTCTATGCCGATAAACACCTCATCGAGCAGGTCTTGATCAACTTAATCCAAAATGCCATCCAAGCGATGGAAGAAGTGCAGAAGCGGGAACTTCACCTAGCAGCACAGCTAGATGAAGCCGGAAAAATCATTATCAGCGTAAGTGATACAGGAAAAGGCATAGAAGAAGAAGCCCTTAGTAAAATATTTATTCCCTTTTTTACTACGAAAAAGAAGGGCTCCGGCATCGGCCTCAGCTTGTCTAAACAAATTATGCGCCGCCATAAGGGCAACATCCTCGTGCAATCCAGCCCTGGTAAAGGGACTCAGTTCAAGCTGGTTTTCAATGCCTAGCGGGTCAAAACCCAAAAAACACCGCAGCAAATGGTAGGGGCCCTAACCACAAGTAGAGGTACCTTAAACCCACAAGGGTATCGCATCGTGATAGGGTAGGGATTCGGTTTAAGCTGGCAGACTACTTGGCTTTTCCATAGATGAGCAAGGGACCCTCACAGCTGGCCATTTCTGAATTCACCAGTTCGAAATCAGGACTTAAAAAAAGCTTTTCCGCATCTAGCTCTTGACAGCTCGCCACCAGATCTGTTCCAGTGTCGAAAACCAGACGCAGCTCATAGATAAAGCGTGGATCATCTGTGGGCAAAAGCTCAAAACGACCCAGGGCCTGGAAAGGGCTGAAAAGGGTTTCTTCCCGCTCTTCTCCTGTTCTATACCGCTGTTCGCTCAACTTAATAAAGGTCTGATCTTGAAAAAAAATATAACGATCTCTTTGCCCTTCCAGGGCAAAACCCTGCGGCGCATACAAAATCTCATCCTTCAACTCCCAGTTGCCCAGCACCCGAAAAGCCGGATCCTGAGGCTCTTTATCGCAAGAGCTTAAACTGATCAGGGCCACAAAGGCGAATAAAAGAGGGTACCAGTTTGAATTCATCTGCACTATATACGCATTCAGGCGTGTCGCTGTTTACTTGTGGCGGGATATTAAACAGAAATTTTCAGTTTTCCTAATACAACCTTCATAAATCCAAAATCCTACTTTAAAAAATCAAGAAGACAAAAGAAAAACTTCTCAATAACTTCATCCCTTTTGTTTTCTATGGCCACTGAAAAGCAGGAAATTAGTGAAAAGTCAAGAATCCTTTAACACTGCAAGCCGCGTGAAAACACATTACAAGACTCTTATCATTTCTGACCTGCACCTGGGCACTTCTGGCTCTAAAGCCAAGGAACTGGGCCGCTTTCTGAAACTGCACACCTGTGAGACGCTGATTTTAAATGGCGACATCATCGATGGCTGGCAGTTGAAAAAATCCGGAAAATGGCACCGTAAGCATACACGCTTTTTTACGCGAATGTTAAAAATGATCGAGCAGGATAACACCAAGGTCTTTTATCTCCGCGGCAACCACGATGATTTTTTAGATCAAATTTTACCCCTGCAGATCGGGAACCTGCACATCCAAAAAGACCTGCTCTACACGAGTGCCGATAAAAAATACTGGATCACCCATGGCGATGTGTTCGATAGTGTCACCAGCCAGTTTCGCTGGATCGCCTATCTCGGGGACCAGGGATATACCTTTTTGCTGTGGTTAAATAAATGGCTCAACTACCACCGACGGCGGCGCGGGCTTCCCTATTTTTCGCTCAGCCAATACGTAAAGGCGCGGGTGAAGTCGGCCGTCAGCTATATCGATGATTTCGAACAGGAGCTAGCGAAGATGGCACGGGCTAAAGGCTGTGATGGCATCATCTGTGGCCATATTCATAAGGCTGAAAACCGCATGATCGATGGAATTCACTATCTCAACTCGGGCGACTGGGTGGAAACTATGAGTGCGCTGGCTGAGGATGAAGCCGGTAACTGGCAGGTCATCTACTACCATGAGGCCGGGGGCCAAAGGTCCACAAGTGGCGCAGAGGAGAGTGGCGATGCGCAGACGGCAACCCCTTCCCTTAAGGTTGCGCCTTGGCCCGAAGACTTCAAAACCGTGGCCTTCAGTGCTTTTTTACCCCCGCATGGCTCCGGGTCTAGAAGAACGAATCCATGAAAATCGCCTTTATCATCCAGGGGGAGGGGCGCGGACACCTTTCGCAAGCACTGGCCCTAGCTCCCATTTTAGAGGCTGCTGGCTGGGAGATCTGTGCCGTCCTGATCGGACAAAGCCGCCGGCGTCAGCTGCCCGCTTACGTGCAGGCCGGGTTCCGAAAGCCGGTCCTGCGCTTCGCCAGCCCGAACTTTGCGCTTCAGCGCGGGGCGCGGGGCATCTCCTATGGTCGTACGCTGTGGGAAAACCTGCTGCGCTTACCCCAGTTCGTCCACAGCCTACGCGTTTTACACCGCTATCTGGACGAAGCAAAGCCAGACATTATCTTGAATTTTTACGATCTGCTGCCTCCGCTTTATCGCTTGCTCTATCCGCAGTCCGCCCGCTACTGGTGCATCGGGCATCAATACACCTGCCTGCTGCCCGATTTCCCTGCACCGAAAGGACAGCGCATCGCACGTGCCCTTTTTCGCGCACTGAGTGCATGGACGGCTCGAGGTGCCGAGCGCCTGTTGGTTTTGCATTATGCCGGGGAACGGCGACAAGAAGGCCGGGCGCTGCTGATGCCGCCCCTCCTGCGCCCTGAAGTGTATGCACTGCAACCTACGGCAGGGGATTACCTGCTGGCCTATGCTGTGAACTATGGCTATGCTGAAGAGCTAAAACAGGTGGCAGTTGCCCATCCGGAATGGCAGTTGCGTGCCTTTTGGGACCATCCTGAGCATCCTGAGCCCTTCCAGGCAGCCCCGAACCTCTGCTTTTATCCCTTGGATGGGCAGCATTTTTTAGCACAGTTGGCTGGCGCCAAAGCCTTTTTAAGTACGGCAGGTTTTGAGTCGATTTGTGAGGCCTTGTACCTGGGGAAACCTGTGGCAGTACTTCCTGTGGCTGGGCAGTATGAGCAGCACTGTAATGCCGAGGAGCTCGCGCTGCTGCAACTCGCGCATGTGGTAGCGGAATTTCATCCGAAAGCCTTACTGGCAGACACGGACGATGTGCTTTCGTCCGTCCGCTACCCAAGCCAAGGGGAAGCAGAAAAAATGTGGCAGAATACGTTTCACGAAGCAGCTAGGCCCAAGGGATTTACCGAAACAAAAAGCGCTGAATTTCAGGAGAAATGAGGTGATCGGGATTTT
Source organism: Nitritalea sp. (assembly GCF_054166705.1). Taxonomy (NCBI): domain Bacteria; kingdom Pseudomonadati; phylum Bacteroidota; class Cytophagia; order Cytophagales; family Cyclobacteriaceae; genus Nitritalea; species Nitritalea sp. The sequence continues at coordinate 171,622 of NZ_JBSZCV010000015.1, read as the reverse complement.
CTCCCAACTCCCCTGAGAGGCTATGCAAACGATTTCGAAAAATAAATAGCGGGAAAAACGAAACTCATCCTCTAAAATCACGCTTTCGTAGGTGATTATCTTGTAAATTCAAGGTTCAATTTAGGCCCACAAAGCATGAGTACGGAAAAGGCAAGACTGGAAGAGGATAAAGCGAAAAAAAAGCACTGGAAAAAATGGGGTCCTTATCTGACAGAACGTCAGTGGGGCACAGTTCGCGAAGATTACAGCCCGAATGGTGCGGCATGGGATAATGTTACCCATGACGATGCCCGCAGCAAAGCCTACCGCTGGGGAGAGGAAGGCATCGGAGGGATTTCCGATCATAAACAAAAGCTCTGCGTCGCCTGGGCTTTTTGGAATGGTCAGGATCCCTTTATTAAAGAAAGACTCTTTGGCCTAACAGGCCCCCAGGGCAACCATGGCGAGGATGTGAAGGAGCTGTATTACTACCTGGATTCCACCCCTACGCACAGCTACATGAAGATGCTGTACAAGTACCCCCAGCAGGCTTTTCCCTATCAAAACCTAATCGAAGAAAACCGAAGAAGAACGAAAGAGCATCCCGAGTACGAGCTGCTGGACACGGGCGTCTTCGATGAGGATCGCTATTTCGATATCGAACTGGAGTATGCCAAGCAGGACGTGGAGGATATCGTCCTGAAGGCGACCGTGCATAATCGCGGCCCCGAGGCGGCGTCTATCGTGGTGATGCCGACGATTTGGTTTCGCAAAACCTGGTTTACAGGTCATGAGCCTTTTATGCCCTCGCTGACGAAAAAGTCCGACCACCAGCTGCTGGCTTTCTCGCCGAAAAGTGGCAATTTTTATTTTAACTTCAGCGATGCGCCGGAGCTCCAGTTTTGTGATAATGAAACGAATCGGGAACGACTTTACAGGATCCCGAATGAGAAAAAATACTTAAAAGACGCGATCAATGACTATGTAGTAAGGGGTGAAACTGCTCACTTGAATCCCGCCCACAGAGGCACGAAAGCAGCGGCCATCTATCGATTAGAGATTCCTGCAGGTGAGTACCGCAGCGTGTACCTGCGCATGAGCCATCTCGATCACGCACAGGCCCTAGAAGAAGCAGAAGGTATTTTGCGCCAGCGCAAAAAAGAAGCCGACGAATTCTATGGTGCTTTTCAAGCACGGGTTACAGAACCTGAACATCGTAATATCCAGCGCCAAGCCTTCGCGGGGATGATGTGGTCCAAGCAGTTTTACTATTATAATGTAGAGCGCTGGCTCGAAGGAGATCCCGGCCGCTACCAGCCTCCGAAGCAGCGAAAGAAAGGAAGGAACCATGAGTGGACGCATCTCCAAAATTACGACATCATCTCCATGCCGGACAAGTGGGAATACCCTTGGTATGCGGCTTGGGACCTGGCGTTTCATTGCATTCCGATCGCACGCATCGACCCGGAATTTGCGAAAGATCAGCTCCTGCTACTCCTAAACGAGTGGTACATGCACCCGAATGGCCAAATCCCCGCCTATGAATGGAATTTCTCGGATGTGAACCCGCCCGTGCATGCGCTAGGGGTTTCGCGCGTGTACCAAATCGACAAGAAAGCCAATGGTGGTAAGGGAGATTTTGAGTTTTTAGAGCGCGCTTTTCATAAATTGATGCTGAACTTTACCTGGTGGGTCAACCAAAAAGATGGGGACGGCAAAAACATTTTTGAAGGGGGCTTCCTCGGGCTGGATAACATTTCGGTGATCGACAGAAGCCATGCCGCAAAATACCTGGGAAAACTGGAACAGGCGGATGCTACCTCTTGGATGGCGATGTTTTGTTTGAATATGCTCCGTATCTCCCTCGACCTCTGCGAGTTCAATAAAGTATACCAGCATACAGCGACGAAATTTCTGGAACATTTCCTCTACATCGCTGGTGCGATGAATAACCTTTCTGGGGAGAACATCAGTATGTGGGACGATGAGGAAAACTTCTTCTTTGATGTCTTTCACTTGCCCGGTAAGGAACCGAAGGTTATGAAACTCAAATCGATCGTGGGCATCATCCCGCTTTTTGCGGTGGAGCCGATCCGGGAAGAAATGTTCGAAGGGCTGCCAGAATTTAAAAAACGGATGGATTTCTTCATGAAAGAAAAACCGAAGTTAGCCGCGCTGGTCTCCTCTTGGATTCAGCCGGGCAATGAAAAACGGCGTCTGTTTTCCCTGCTACGGGGCCACCGCATGAAAAGCATCTTGCATAAAATGCTCGATCCGGAGGAGTTCCTCTCCCCTTTTGGGATTCGCTCCATGTCGAAAGACCATGAGAAAAACCCCTACTCGATGCGGCTAAATGGCACGGTTACGACCGTAAAATATGTGCCTGGCGAGTCGGATACGCTTATGTTTGGCGGTAACTCGAACTGGAGAGGGCCGATATGGTTTCCGATTAATTACCTGATCATCGAGTCACTAAAGAAGTTTGATTTCTACTATGGTGGTGAATTTTCGATCGAGTACCCTACCGGTAGTGGAAATTTCTTTACGATGGACCTTATCGCCAAGGAGCTCTCCATGCGCTTGATCCAGCTATTTTTACCCGATGCCTCCGGCAAAAGACCCGTAAATGGCCCCTATGAGAAGTTGAACACGGATCCCCATTTTAAAGACTACGTGCTTTTCTTCGAGTATTTCCATGGAGATAATGGCCGCGGTATGGGGGCTTCCCATCAGACAGGTTGGACGGGCTTGGTATCCGAACTCATCTATAAGTATTATAAAGAAGAACGGTACACGAATGAACCAGCTCCTACCTTATTTAGAAGCTAAGCGTTTAGAGGCAGGTTGTGATGAAGTGGGCAGGGGATGTCTGGCAGGGCCGGTAGTGGCTGCTGCGGTTATCTTGCCTGCGGACTTCTACCATCCGCTCTTAAACGACTCGAAAAAAGTGCCTAAGGCCGCCCGCCCCGCACTGGCCGCCTACATCCAAGAAAAAGCGCTCGCTTGGCATATCGCTCAAGCGGAGGTCGAAGAAATCGATAAAATGAATATTCTAAATGCCTCTTTTTTAGCCATGGAGCGCGCTGTGGAGGGCCTAGCACAGGCTCCAGACTTTTTACTTATCGACGGCAATCGCTTTCGAAGCCAGCTTGACATTCCCTTTAGCTGCATCGTGAAAGGAGATGGAAAGTTTCAGAGCATCGCCGCCGCCTCTATCCTAGCTAAGGTGTATCGGGATGTCCTGATGGAAAAACTGGCCAAGGAATTTCCCGCTTACCAGTGGGAAAAAAATGCAGGATATCCGACTAAGGCCCACCGAGCTGGCATCCTTGCACATGGGCTCAGTCCGCATCATCGCAAAAGTTTCCGGCAGCTAGCAGACACGCTACCCCTGCCCTTTTCGCCCTAGGTGTTCTTTGCGGCGCGCCGCAAAGGAAAACCAAGCAGAAGCGCTCAGGTACCCTGCTGCTTAGAGCGCTTAGGAACAGCTACCACCTACTCGAAGAAAAGCTGTCGCTTATAGACGACTTGGAACTGTCCGAGCATGTTACGAAAACGATTCGTGGACATATTTCCATCGAGGGCGTCTGATAGCGTAAGGAAAAGACTTCCTTCCAAGCCGATACGATCTTTGTCTGTCAGCCGGTAGTGCGCCCCCATGCGGATAGGAAAGTAAACGTGTACACTCGTTTCGCGTCGTTGAAGCGTGTTCTCCATCAGGCTTTCCCCTTGTTGGATCTGAACGAGGCGATTTACGACCATTCCCCCCACGCCGGCAGCTGCATACACATTAAAGCGATTGCCCCCATAAAAAGGGGAGCGTGAAAAAAGGTGAACGCGTGGCGCCACATCGATAAAGAGTGCCTGCCCATTCACTTGAAAAGGCTGTTCTGCCTCCGCCCAGTTCGCTAGGCGAGTTTCTGACTGCGCACTAAAAGGCAAGCTCCTAAGAAACTGTACCCCCGTGGTGGCCTGCACAGAAAAATGCCGATTAAGCTCTTGCTCGAAACCAAGGCTAAAAGCAGGCTGGAGGGCGACCTCGACGTTACTGAAATTACCTCCCGTGGTGGCATACATAAACGATGGCCCCGCAGCCACGGAAACCCAGCGCCTGTTGACTTTTTCACTCCAGTCAAATTTTTGTCCGAAAGCCTCGGGAACGACGAAAAACGCAAGCAAAAGAAATATCGGGTGACGCATATGAAATAATGTTTGTATTAAACTATCAATTCTTATGCCAGCTATCTATGATAATACTTTTTAACAGATAAAATTGAATTTTTTAATGCATGAGCGTAACACCCTTTCAAACCAGAAGAGGGTAAATTACAAACAGTCTTTATTCATTTTTTACATTAAGTTTGCTTCGTAATTAAATTTTTTTTGTAAATTTACTTTCTCATAAACCATCGCTTATGACGACGCAGACATTCACCCCTGTGGAGCAGGCCTTTTACAAGCAAGCAGGCAGCCCCAGCATCAGCACCCAAGTCCCCTATGTGTTAGTTGATAATTTCCCCAAGCTGGGACTTCTCACCGCATGTCGGTTTTTAGAGTGGGTTTCATTAAATCCGGAGGGGGTCATCAGCCTCCCCACGGGCAAGACTCCGGAATATTTCATAAAATGGACGCAGTTTTTACTCCGCGAGTGGGAGAGCCCGAAGGGTGTTGCGATTCGCAAGGAAAATGGCTTAGAAAAGGTAGCTAAACCTGTTCTATCCGGTTTGCGTTTTGTGCAGATCGACGAGTTTTTCCCTATCAGTGCACGCCAGAAGAATAGCTTCCACCATTATGTGGAGGAGTATTACCTCAAAGGATTCGGTCTGAAGCGGGAGAATGCGCTTTTAATCAATTGTGACGAAATACCACTGGCAGGGGGCAAGCATTTTTCAGAGGTTTTTCCGGACTTACGGGTGGATCTTTCTTTGCGCTTCCGGGAAGCGCAAAACGAACAGGAGGTCCTGCAGCAGGAATCCATCTACCTGATCGATCAGTGGTGTGGTGCCTACGAGGAGAAGGTTCGTGCCATGGGTGGAATCGGCTTTTTCTTAGGGGGCATCGGACCGGATGGACATATCGCCTTTAACACGAGAGGTTCGCACCGCTACAGTGTGACGCGCCTGACAGAAACGAATTTTGAGACGCAGGCTGTGGCGGCGGGCGACCTAGGCGGTATCGAGGTATCGGCAAATCGACTTGTCATCACAATCGGCTTAGAAACGATCACCTATAAACCGGAGGCTGTAGCGATCATTATCGCGGCGGGTGAGGCGAAGGCGGGCATTATAAAAGAAAGCTTGGAGCAGCCGCTATCGAATCGTTATCCTGCCACTGTCTTGCAGGTGCTTCCTAACAGTCGCTTTTATCTGACCAAAGGGGCAGCTTGCAAGCTACGTGACGAGGTGGACCGCTACTATTCCACAGGCCCATGGAGCGAGGCGAAAACAGACCGCGCGGTTATGGACCTGTGTAAAAAATTAGGCAAATACGGCCATCGCATTACCTTAGACGAACTGAAGCAAGACCCCTACGCCCGACTCATTCCAGACCTTTCCGAGGAAACGATCCCACAGGTGAGTGCCCGGATGATCGAAAAGCTAAATAAAGGCATCGAAAAAGAAACCAATCAGGTGCTCCTCCATACCGGGCCGCATCATGATGACATTTCTTTAGGGATTTTACCCCATATCACAAACCAGCTGAATGAACGCAGTAACGATGCGCATTTCGCTGTGCTGACCTCTGGCTTTACTGCCGTGACAAATCGATTCGTGATCGATACGCTCATCGAAACCAAGCGCTTACTCGATGAGGAGCAGATTCAAATGGTCAAATACGAAGACTTTTTCCGCAGTGGGTATAAGTTGAAAACAGATAAGGACGTCTACCATTACCTCACGAATGTAGCCTCGGAGCGGCAGAGTCAGCGCTTGCGTGGCTTGTGCCACCGCGTGGTACGTGCCCTGGTAAGTATTTTCACTATTCCGGATCGCCAGAAATTACGTGAGACCATAAATGAAGTGATCACAGTGCTGCGCAACTCCTATGACGGAGAGAAAAACCCGCCCAAAATTCAGAAGCTAAAAGGCATGATCCGGGAATTTGAGGAGGAACTCGTATGGGCGCATTTCGGCGTGCAAGTAAAGCAGGTCCACCATTTACGGCTTGGCTTTTATACGGGGGATATTTTCACGGAGCAGCCCGAGCGGCAGCGGGATGTGGAGCCGATAGTAGCGCTTTTCCGTCAGGTGAAACCAACAAAAATTTCTTTGACCTTAGACCCAGAGGGTTCAGGCCCTGACACCCACTACAAAGTACTTCAGGCCACCGCGGAAGCTGTGCGTCAGTGGAGTAAGGAGCACGACTGCAGTGATCTGCGCATCATCGGCTACCGCAATGTCTGGTTCCAGTTCCAGGCCGACGAAAGTGATGTGATCGTACCCGTTTCCCTCGGAGACATGTCGGTGATGGAAGATAGCTTCGCCAACTGTTACCTCAGTCAGGTCCATGCTTCCTTTCCGAGCTATGCCCATAATGGCAAGTTCAGCACCATCGCGAAGCGCACCTGGGTCAACCAGTTGAGTGACATGCAGCTCCTCTTGGGTAAAAATTATTTTTACCTGCACGAAACCGCCCAAGTGCGGGCTAGCCATGGCTTGATTTTCTTTAAGGATATGGATGTGCCGACCTTTTTAGCCCATGCCCGCGCCTTAGAAAAAACGATGGAAGGACTTTTGTAAGTTTTGCAATGACTCCAATTAAATCAACTTCTCACCTATTCAACCTGCAGCAGCGTCGAGGCGCTGCTGTTCTTTTCTCATGAAGCGAACGGCACTTCCTATTTTAGGCATCGATATCGGGGGAACGAATGTAAAAGCGGCCTTGTATCAGAACGGTAAACTACAGCGGCTTCAGCGTTTGCCCACGCCTGCTGCTGCGAGTGGAGAGGATTTTCTGGATTTTCTGCATGACCTTATCCGAGACTATCAGGAGCAAAACACGCTGGCGGGCATCGGACTGGCTAGCCCTGGGCTTATCGATGTGCAGCGTGGACGTGTCCTCCAGGTAAATAGTCTGCCTGGACTGGAAGATTATCCCCTCTGCCAGCGTCTCGAGGAAGCCTTTCACTTGCCCGTTACTCTAGAAAATGATGCGAATGCCCATGCCTATGCAGAACATGTCTCTGGTGCTGCTCAGGGGAGTGCCAGCAGTGTGACCCTATCCTTGGGAACTGGATTAGGAGGAGGCATCGTCATCCAGGACCAACTTATCCGCGGGCAGTTTTCGGCGGCGGGAGAGTGGTGCAGCGTACCCTATCTAGCAGGCACTTACGAAAGCTACTGCTCTTCCGTTTTTTTCTACCGTGAATATCAAGGCAGTCCAGAGGCCTGCTTCCAGGCTGCTCAGGCAGGAGATATTCGGGCATTAGGCCTATGGACCCTTTTCGGTCAGCACCTCGGTGCACTGGCTCGAACGGTGGCCTCTATTTTAGCCCCCGACTGCATCGTCTTCAGTGGAACCATCAGCCAGGCCTTTCCCCTCTTCGAAAGCGCCCTTCAGGAGGCCTTTCAGCAGCATCCCTATGCCTTGCTGCGTAAAAGTACCCAGATCCGAAAGGCCTCCCTCCCGGAAAGTGGCGCGCTCGGTGCGGCTCTTTTGTTTGCGCAGGCGCAAAGGCCATCCGCACAGCAGCCCTCCACACCTAAGATTCTTCGCTCACTAAGGCCCTAAAGCGTCGAAATGTATTTTCTACCCCGTATCTTTTAGCCCCAGTAAAATATTTAGTAACTTGCTGCTTTAAAACTGGACGCTATTATGATTTATAATTCCATCATCGAGACGATCGGCAACACACCGCTAGTCCGCTTAAACAAGGTCAATGCCGGCATTCCCGGAGAGATTCTGGTGAAAGTAGAATATTTTAACCCCGGAAACTCCATGAAAGACCGCATGGCCATCAAGATGGTGGAAGATGCGGAAAAGGCCGGCATCCTAAAACCGGGCGGCACGATCATCGAAGGAACGAGTGGAAACACTGGCATGGGGCTGGCGCTGGCGGCTATCGCCAAAGGCTACCGCTGTATCTTCACCATGGCCGATAAACAGTCCAAAGAAAAAATCGACATCCTACGTGCTGTGGGCGCAGAAGTTATCGTCTGCCCTACCAATGTCAGCCCCGAAGACCCACGCTCCTACTACTCCGTAGCACGAAAGCTGAACGCCGACATCCCGAACTCCTTCTACCCGAATCAGTACGACAACCTCTCCAATGCCCAGGCGCACTATGAAACGACAGGCCCGGAAATCTGGAAGGATTCAGAAGGAAAAATCACCCATTATGCCGCTGGCGTAGGGACAGGAGGATCTATGTGCGGCACAGCACGCTATCTAAAGGAGCAAAACCCCGCTATCGTCACCGTAGGCATCGACACCTATGGTTCCGTATTTAAAAAATATAAGGAGACAGGGGTTTTCGATGAAAACGAAGTCTACCCTTACCTCACAGAAGGTATCGGCGAAGACATCCTACCGAAAAATGTTGACTTCGACCTGATCGATCATTTCATTAAAGTCACCGATAAGGATGCAGCCGTCATGACGCGTCGACTGAGCCGCGAAGAAGGTCTCTTCATCGGCTGGTCCTGCGGGGCAGCCGTACACGGCGCCCTTGAATACGCCCGTCAAAACCTGAAAGAAGGGGATCGCATGGTCATCATCCTTCCCGACCACGGCACGCGCTACCTCGGCAAAGTGTATAACGATGACTGGATGCGTAACCATGGCTTTCTGGAAGATAAGCAGTTCGCAACCGCACGGGACATATTGGCCGCTAGAAATGGAAGCTTTACCTTGCATGCCGTCACGAAAGACACGACAGTTCGGGAGGCGATTCAACTGATGCATTCCAGCAGCGTCTCTCAGATTCCTGTGCTCGACGCCCAGCAGGTGGTCGGTTCGATCACAGACAGCAAGCTACTTTCGCGTATCATCGAAAATCCAGAATTACGCGAGCAAACGGTAGAAGCAGTGATGGAGCCCTCCATGAAGTTTGTGGCCCTGGACAGCACCCTGGACGTGCTGAGCTCTATGGTCGATAAGGAAAAGGCCGTTTTGGTGCGGGACACCCAGAACCAGGTGCATATCATCACCAAGCATGATCTCTTGGAAGCGATGACGCGTTAAGCAGCATACACAGGAACAGATAATTTGATAAAATTTCCAAAACCAGCACCCTCGTGACTCCTTCTTGCGTTAGGAAGTGACGAGGGTGAACCGTTTTCCTATGGAAGAGCAAACGATCAAAAAAGCCTTACAAGCCGCTGAACAAGCACCAGACCACGCGCTAGCCTGGCAGCGCGCCTGGAAATTGTTTAAGGAGAATGCCTGGATGAGTTTCGTCTATGGCATGGGCATCGTGGCGGCTCTCCTGCTACTGGCCCTCGAGTACCCTGCCGTATACCTTATTTTCAGTGTGCTGGTCCTGCCCCCTCTGTGCTTTGGCTTCTATCTGGTGGCCAACAAAAAACACCAAGGGGAGCACATCGTGTATACGGACTTCTATCAAGGCTTTCGCTTTATGTACCCCGCCGTCTCGGTCTGGCTGATCGGACAGGCCGCTACACTTGTCGGAGCCCTTCTTTTGGTTCTGCCCGGCATTTATCTGCTGGTGGCCTTTAGCTATGGTAGCTTGATCGCCCTATTTTTCGGGCTGGACCCCCTTCGCTCGCTCATCCTAAGCGTACAGCTCATCCATAAGCGCTGGTTGCACTTTTTACTGATCGGGCTCAGCGTCTATGCACTGAATTTAGTTGCCTCTTTTGTCACAGTAGGTCTTGGGTTGGCACTAACCCTGCCTCTGAGCTTCTATTTTTATTACTTCCTATTTTATGAGCAGATCGGTCAGTATGCACTAGAAGAGGAGGTGAACACAGTTTCGGAAGAAAAGGAAGACCCTCCTGCTTAGGCAGAGATAAGGACATAGGATTTTGCCTAGCGGCAAAAAGCTTGTGGGTTTTGCCGCCAGACCTATATGCATTTAGTCCATCAGGAAGTTGTTTAAAAATGTGTTTTTAAGGCCCAGCCAGATAAAAAAGCTGATCAAACCCCAAAACAAGTACACGCGATAAAAATCCACCGTTTCCTTGTACCGGGACTCGATGATTTCAGATTTTTCCAAGGCGTCGATCTGATCGAAAATACGGTCAAGGGCATCGTTTTCCGTGGCGCGGAAGAACTGCCCCCCGCCTATATCCGCAATATCGCGGAGTGTGGTTTCATCTAAATAGCTTTCGATCATCTGTGGTCGGCCAAAAAAATCTTGCCCGTAGGGCACCATACCGTCTTTTCCTACCGCAATGGTATGAATTTTAATATCCAAAGCGGAGGCGAGCTGCGCCGCATAGATCGGGTCCACATTACCGGCATTATTTTCTCCATCGCTCAGCAGCACCATCACGCGGGAGTTTTCCATATCTTCCTTCATCCGGTTCGCACCCGCGGCGATAGCGGAACCGATCGCCGTCCCCTTGGCATCCATCATGTTAAACGTGATGTCATTAATCAAGTCAGTGAGCAGCTCATAATCAGTCGTCAGTGGCGCCAGCGAAAAGGCCTCCCCAGCGAAGACCACGATACCTATGCGATCCCCTACCCGCCCACGGATAAAATCCTTGGCCACCGTTTTTACCACCTCCAAGCGATTCGGGGTAAAATCCTGCAAGTCCATGGACTCCGAAATATCCAGCACCAACATGATATCGATGCCCTCCGTGTACTGCTCCACGCGCTCATTTGTCTTTTGCGGACGTGCTAGCGCCACGGTAAGTAAAATCATGCTCAACAGATAGAAATATGTGGGCACCAGGCGCAGGTAGGTCCATAGATTTTGGATCGTTTTCTTCCCAGGAATAGACAGGTCGAGTACCGGATTTTTTAAGAGCTTTATAAACTTGCGAATCAGCAGGAGGAGGGGCACGGCCCAAAGCAAATGCAATGCCCACAGGTTTTCCCACTCATAGGATCGAAAGGTGTCTGGAGCAAACCAGAAAAAGGAGAAAAAGTCAGACAGGCTATTTACTTTCATGCGTACGAGCAGCTATTTTTTGGGCAAAGGTTTCTTCGCAGATGGCTTTTAATTCTTGGCAGGCGCGTGCACTATCTGCGGAGGCAGCGGCTCCTGCATAGATGATCGCTTCGATAGCGCGGAATTCCTTCAGCAGCTCCTTATTCTCCATAAAGTCAGCGATTTCAGAAGCTGTCCACTCGCGGAAAGGCTTTTGGTTGAGGTGCTGCATATAAGCACGCCATAAGCCCAAGAGCTCGTCTGCCTTTTCCATGGTAGGGGCATCCAGGAAGGCTTGTTCCGTCTGCTGCCACTTGGTCTTAAAGCGCTTGTAGCGTCTTTTTTCCAGGTAGACACGCCACCTTTGGCGCAGCCGATCACCATATACATACAAGAGACCTGCCAGTACGGTAAGAAATACGAGTCCTAAAATTCCCCAAAGCAAGCTATTAAAGCCTTTCGGCACATCCTGATAGGCATCAAGCGATAGTAGGTCCAAAGACTCGGGGAGTTCGCGAAGCACAAATTGTGTGGCGATAGGAAAGGGAATTTCCGCCTCATACACCAGGCTATCAAACTCCTGTAGCGCGAAAATGGGCAGAGCCAAGCTGAGTACACTATCCATCTCGAAGTGTGTGATGCGGTAGACGACAGAGTCAACTGTCAGCCCATCTTCTGTGTAGCTTGGAAAGGTTTGGCGCCCTAAGAGCACGAAAGGGGCATAGTTATAGGCGCTATCAGGAAAAACCACATTCAGCTGCTCCGGATACCGAGCTTTCAAAACAAAATGCGCAGGCTGCCCGATTTTTAGGGAGTCTTCCTTAAAATAGCCCCACACTTCAGCAGTTTGGCTGTATGCCGATACCGAAAAGAGGCCTAGCGTACCGTAAAGGAATAAGGCGATTAAGCGTTTAACCACGTTTCATGGATTTATTTCTGCTCTTAAACAGGTCGATGAGCGGAAGAACGATGTCATCGCGGCTGTTCAACTGCAGGTAATTGATTTGATTTTTTTTACATACTTCGCGCAGCTTTTCACGATCGGTCGTGAAGGTATCTGCGATGCGCTTAGAGAAAGCTCCGAAGGCGGTATTCACCCAGGTAATGGAGCCCGACTCCCGGTCTTGCAGCGGGATAATCCCCAAAGAAGGTAGGCGTGACTCCCGTGGGTCTACCAGTTGGATCACGATTACATCATGCTTTTCCGCTAAAGCTTTTAAGCGATTTTCGTAGCCTTCATCGATAAAATCTGAGATAATAATCAGGATGCTGCGCTTTTTTATTAGGTTGAGGGCAAAGGTAAAAAGCCCTGTCAGATCGGTTTTTTTCGACTTTTGGGAGGGCTGGAAGATCCCTTTCACTACTTTCACCCCCTGCTTGGGTCCTTTTCCGGGGAGGATAATCACTTCCTTTTCGTCTGAATAGCTGATTAATCCTACCTGGGAGCCATCGACGATAGCGGCCAGTGTGAGGACACCGGCTACCTCGCGTCCCTTGTCCATTTTCTTTTTTCCTAGCTCGCCGATTTCCTGAGAAGCAGAAACATCAAGCAAGAAATAGACGGCTTGATCTTTATCCTCTTTAAAGGTCTTCACGAAGGTACCATGTCCTTTCGCGGAAACTTTCCACTCAATGGTCCGTACGTCGTCTCCATATTGGTAAGGACGGAGGTCATCGAATTCCAAGCCCGCACCCTTGAAGATAGAGCGATAGTCCCCTTGCAGGTGATTATTCGCCACTTTTCGGATCATGATCTCATACTTGCGTAGCTTTTTGAGGAGTTGATTCATGGATTTCAGATTAAGCAGGCTAATTTACAGCTCTAATGGGAATAAAAAAACTGCTTTGACAGGAAGCTTGCCCGATTTTACTTGGAATTAACTAATTTTAAGCCGTGAAAAGATTCTTACTCGCATTACTTCTTCTGGGCCTAGGTGCCTGTTCGGAGCCTGATCTTCCGGAGGGGATTTTGGATGAAGAGAAAATGGTGGAGCTCCTCATCGACCTGCATTTGGCCGAAGGCATGACCAGCACCTTTCCGATCGCCTTCGATTCGGCGCGCGTGCTGTACCCCTATTTGGAAAATGAAGTTTTCCGAAAACATCAAATCCCCGATTCTGTTTTCCATGAAAGCCTGTTGTATTACATGACAGATCTACGTAAAATTAATCGGATGTACGAGCGTACGATCGATTCCTTAAACGTAAAAGAAAAGTTACGTAACCCCTGATTTACATGAAGTTATATCCGGAGAATCTGGAAGAAAAAATAAACTTTGATAAAGTAAAAGCGCTGATTAAGGCGCAGTGCACCTCGAGCCTGGGAACAGACTTCGTCGATAAAGTGCAGTTTTCGAAAGACTATGAACAAGTCAGCCGTTTTCTGGAGCAGACGCATGAATTTGTCCAAATTTTAACTTCGGGGGAAGCCTTTCCAAGTGCGCACTTCACGAACGTGCATCCCTACCTGGACAAGGCACGCCTGGAAGGCACTTTTCTCTATGAGGATGAATTTCATGCGCTGAAAGCCTCCCTCCATACCCTGGACGGCTGTGTACGGTTTTTCGCCAAGCATGGAGAGGAATATCCCGAGCTGACCAAGCTGACGGGCTTTGTGGAGCTGGACGACAGCTTGTATAAGGCCATCGACCGCATCATCGATGAGAAGGGCAAGGTGCGCAACAATGCCAGCCGCGAGCTTTCCCTGATTCGCAGCCAAATTCTTTACGAGGAAAATCGCCTGCGAAAGGTACTCGACCGCATCTTTAAGGAGGCAAAAGGCCGTGGCTTCACCCCTGAGGATGCAGCCGTAACCATACGAGGGGGACGGATGGTCATTCCCGTCTTAGCCGAAAATAAGCGGAAGATTAAAGGCTTCATACATGATGAGTCGGCCACCGGCCAAACGGTCTTCTTAGAGCCCGCCGAGGTGCTGGACATCAACAATGAGCTGCAGGACCTCGCCTACATGGAAAAGCGGGAGATTCGCAAGCTGCTCACCCAGCTCACAGATCGCGTGCGGCCGCTGATCCCCGTACTTAGAAAGGCCTATCACTTTTTAGGTATGCTGGATTTTATTCGGGCCAAGGCCAAATTTGCCCGGCAAATCGGGGCGGTGAAGCCCCATTTAGAGAAGCAGCGCATACTGGACTGGCGAAATGCACGGCACCCGATCCTAGAGTTGGCTTTGCGCCAGCAAGAAAAGAGCATCGTACCCCTGCAGATGAAGCTGGACCATAACCACCGCCTGCTGGTCATTTCCGGGCCGAACGCTGGGGGTAAATCCGTTACCCTGAAGACGACAGCACTCGTGCAGTATATGCTGCAGTGTGGCCTGCTGGTCCCCATGGATCCAGACAGCACCTGCACCCTTTTCGATCAGTTTTTTATCGATATCGGGGATGAACAAAACATCGAAAATGACCTCAGCACCTACAGCTCACACCTGATGAGCATGAAGCATTTCACGCGTTTTGCACACAAAAAGACGGTATTGTTTATCGATGAGTTCGGAACAGGAACAGAGCCTCTTTTCGGAGGAGCTATCGCGGAGGGGATCCTACTACACCTGGCCAAATCAGGCGCTTATGGGGTCATCACCACGCATTATGGCAACCTGAAGCAAGTGGCCGCCAAGACACAGGGGCTCGTTAATGGTGCCATGCGCTACGATGTGGAGCGTCTCGAACCTCGGTATGAGTTGGAAATCGGCAAGCCGGGCAGCTCCTTCGCGCTGGAAATCGCCCAGAAAATCGGCATAGACACGGAAATCTTGAGCTATGCCAAAACGCATATCGGGGAAGACCGTGTGCGTTATGACCGTATGCTGACCAAGTTAGAAAACGAACAGCAGGCCTTACGGCGCAGCACACAGGAACAGAAGCAGCGAGAGCGTCAGCTGCAGCAGGAACTCAGCCGCTATGAAAAGCTGGCAGCAGATCTGGAGGAAAATAAGAAAAAATATTTGGCCGAGGCCAAAGCTGAGGCGGCCAAGCTGCTCGTGGACGTGAACCGCAAGATCGAGCTTAGCATAAAGGAAATTCGTGAAAAGCAAGCCGATAAGGAACGTACTAAGGCGATACGTGAGGAACTGGAAATGCTTAAGCAGGAGGTTCGCCCCACCGTTAAGGACCGACCTAAAAAAGTGACACCCGAGCCGGTAGTGGTGCTGGAAGGTAGTATTCAGGTCGGGGACACGGTGCGGCTAAAAGATAATGGGGCCATCGCAGAGGTGCTGGGCCTATCGGCCAAAGAAGCTGAAATCAGCATCGGGGAGCTCAAGTCCCTGGTGAAGCTGAAGCGGCTCGAACGCATCAGCGCCGGTGAGGCCAAGCGTGAAAAGCGCAGCAGCAGCAGACATGCTTCTTATGCCACGGATAAGATGCTGAATTTTTCACCTAACCTAGACATTCGGGGACGCCGAGGGGAAGAAATCCTCAGCGTAGTCCAAAATTTCGTGGATGAAGGAAATATGCTTGGCATCAAAAACCTGCGCATCGTGCATGGCAAAGGAGATGGCATCTTGCGCCAGGTAACGCGCAATGTCCTTCAGCACATGCCCGCCGTGCGGAAAGCAGAGGATGAGCATGCAGACAGAGGAGGTTCGGGGGTTACGCTAGTCACCTTAAAAGACTGAGTGACACGCTTATGGAGGGAACCAAACTGCTTAGCCTATCAGCTGCCGCGAAAAGCCGCCTAATGAAATGAAAGCACTCCCAGAAAGGTAACTCTTTTTGGGAGTGTTTTTTTGTTTTTATTCGGACAAAAGAAAATGGCCTTTGACGCCTACATCCGTATGCACTCCTGCCAGCCCCACCTACTTTCCTGCTGCTTTATAAAAAAAAGTACATGCTAGGCAAAAGCCGGCTATGGAGCTTACTGACGAAGGGTAAACTGGAGGACGTAGGATCCGCCGATGGCCTCGATGCGGCTCACCGGAACGCTCTCTTGATCCGCTCCCACAGCACTCACCGTAAACTCTAGTCGCAGGGTATTTGCATTTCGGGTAAACGTGATCGGCACTCCGGAAGCAGGTCGATTACCCCCGAGGACTATTCTGCCGAGGTTTTCTTCGTCAGGAAAACTAAAGTTTGTAGAGGCAGGGAATAAGTCATTCGCGTTAGCGCTGGTAAACCCTTTTTCTGTGGTAAATGTCACCGACATATCCTGATAAAACTGGGTCTCCTGCTGGCTGTTTCGCGTTACCAAAGACACCTCCCACGTGGCGGTATTGGCATTCGCTAGGCGCTGCGTAGCTTCTTGTTCCGGGCTTAGACTGGGCGCTCCATCATCGGAGCCGCAGGCAGCCCATACGAAAAGGAGTAAAATAAAATAAAGCTTTTTCATACGTGTAAATTATGGCGTAAAATACTCGCTTTCTTTATGGAATCAAAAAATTATGGCTATTTATATGCACTTATCGCAATATTTTTTGTGCAAAACCCATATTCCCGAGGGTCATTACTGCACACAATAACAATGCGATCGTTTGCATAACGGGCGATCAACTCGAGGTACCAGTCCACACCCTGCATATCCAAGTTGGACGTAGGCTCGTCCAAAAGCAGGAGTGGCACATCGGAAAAAAGTGCTAAAGCTAATTTTAGGCGCTGCTTCATACCTGAGGAGAGCTCACTCACCAGCTTATCCCCATGCGTCTCCAGGTAGGTGATGGACAGCACCTCCTCTTCCTGTAGACCGGGAAGCAGCTGCTTAAACTGAAAGTGAAAATGAATCAATTCCCGCACGGTTAGTTCTTCGGGGAGCTCCATGTAGGGGGCCACAAAGCTCAGGTAGCGATACACCTCTTCTACCTCGATTTCCTTTCCGCTAAATCGATAGTATAGGTGTCCATCTGTTTGCGGCAAAATACCCGAAAGTACTTTCAGCAGGGTGGATTTTCCGGAACCATTACTCCCGGTAATGACCACTTTCTCACCTGCTAAAATCTGCAGCGACACCCCCCTAAAAATCCATTCGTAGCGGTATCTTTTCGACAGCTGGTCTACCCGAATCCCCTCTACCTGCATACCGGTCTTATTGGATATATCCCTTCATCACCCCGCGCTCGGAGGAACGGATAAAGTTGACGATCTCATCACGCTCGCGGGTAGCGGGGAGATTGATTTCGATTTCCTCGAGGGCTTTCGAGTTGTTCATGCTATTTAAAAATAAGTAGCGATACACCTCTTGGATGAGGGCGATCGTTTCCGAGTCGAACCCTCTTCTTCTAAGTCCCAAGCTATTCACGCCCGCATAGCTGAGCGGCTCTCGGGCTGCTTTCGTAAAGGGAGGCACATCCTTTCGAACCAGTGAACCACCTGAAATCATGCAGTGCATCCCGATTTTCACAAACTGATGAATCGCTGAGCTGCCGCCGATGACCGCCCAGTCATCGATGACGACATGCCCAGCCACTTGCACACTATTGGCGATAATGACATGATCCCCCACGACACAGTCATGAGCGATATGGACATATGCCATCAGCAGACAGTGTTTGCCTACGCGTGTCGTCTGTCGATCCAGTGTCCCCCGACTTATCGTCACACACTCTCGGATCGTGGTATGGTCTCCTATCATCACAGTAGACGACTCCCCTTGGAACTTAAGATCTTGGGGCACGGCTGCGATAACAGCTCCCGGGAAAATTTTACAATTGTTACCGATTCTTGCTCCCGGATAGATGGTCACATTGGAGCCGATCCAGGTACCAGCACCGATTTCTACATCTTCATGAATCATCGTGAAAGGATCTACAGTGACTCCTTCCTCGAGTTTCGCTTCTGGGTGAATGACGGAGAGGGGACTAATCATGCTTCTTTTTTTACGATACTGGCTGTCATCACAGCTTCACAAACTAGGGTATTTCCGACATAGGCCTCCCCTTTCATTTTGGCGATACCTCTTCGGATAGGTGCTAAAAGCTCACACTTGAACACTAATGTGTCCCCTGGGAGCACCATCTTTCGGAACTTGCAGCTCTCTATCCCTAAAAAATAGGTCCAGTAGTTTTCCGGGTCATCTACCGTGCTGAGCACCAAGATGCCTCCCGTCTGCGCCATCGCTTCTACTTGAAGCACACCGGGCATCACCGGATTATCCGGAAAATGCCCCATAAAAAACGGTTCGTTTATGGTTACATTTTTCACCCCTGCCACCACAGTGCTATCTAGATATATGATCTTATCCAACAGCTGAAACGGGTAACGATGCGGTAAAATATTACTGATCTGATTGATATCCATGACCGGTGGAAGCTTAGGATCATAATGGGGAATATGGCTGGGGCCTAATTTTTCCATCGCCCGCTTCAACTTTTTGGCGAAAGCCACATTCGCAGCATGCCCTGGCCTAGCGGCCAAAATTTGGGCTTTCAAGGGGCGTCCCACGAGAGCCAAATCCCCTACCACATCTAACAGCTTATGCCGCGCTGGCTCATTTTTGAAGCGCAGCTTCACATTGTTTAAAATGCCTTCTTTTCGAACCTCTACGCGGTCTTTGTTGAACATTTTCGCCAGATGGGCCAGCTCCTCCTCTTCCACTACGCGGTCTACTACCACGATGGCATTATTCAGGTCCCCCCCTTTGATCAAATTCTGATTGTAAAGCATCTCGAGCTCATGCAAAAAGCAAAATGTCCTGCAGGAGGCGATTTCATGCTTAAACTGCGAAATATCGGTGATGCTAGCATGCTGACTACCCAGCACCGGTGAATTATAATCCACCATCACCGTTACCCGATAATCATCAAGTGGCAAAGCCGCCATCTCCACCTCCCGAGCAGGATCTCGGTAAGATATGCTTTCCGGCACCTCAAAAAAGCGTCTTAGCGCGTTTTGCTCCTCAAAACCAGAAGCCTCCAGCACCTCGATAAACTGAATGGAGGAACCATCCAAGATCGGTGGCTCAGGGCCGTCTAGCTGGATCAACACATTATCGATTTCTAAACCTACCAGGGCTGCCAGCACATGCTCCACAGTGTACACACGAGCGCCGCTTTGTTCTAAAGTAGTCCCGCGGGAGACATCCACCACATTATCGACGTCCGCATCGATTGTCGGCATGCCTTCTAAGTCCACACGCTGAAACTTAAAGCCATGGTTAGGAGGAGCAGGTAAAAAGGTCATGTTAGAGATTACACCTGTGTGTAGTCCCACGCCAGACACGGTTACTTGCTTCTTTATCGTATGTTGTTTTACCTTCATCGGTACTATTTTCCTTGCGAATTTTTTTAGATCGGCAAATTTAAGCCTTTTTTTCCAGTTCTTTTACCTTCTCTTGGAGTTCAGGTAGTTTTTTAAAGATCGCGTAAGCCTTTAAGAAAGCCTTTAACTCCATTCCCATATATCCGAAAAGCGTAGTACCCGGCTGGTTTACCGACTTAGAAATACCCGTACCCGCCCCCACCGTCGTGCGATCGGCTAGCTTGAGGTGCCCCACGATACCCGCCTGTCCCGCGATGACGCAGTTTTTACCCAGTGTGGTGGATCCCGAAACTCCTGCCTGAGCCGCCACCACAGTATGAGCCCCGATCACCACATTATGGGCCAGCTGCACGAGATTATCGATTTTAGCTCCCTCCTCTACCCGTGTGGCACCCATGGTGGCTCTGTCCACGGTCGTATTTGCCCCGATGCGGACATGGTTCCCTAAAATCACCTGACCGATCTGTGGAATGGCCTTATAAGAGCCATCCTCCTGTGGCGCGAAGCCAAAACCGTCGGAACCGATCACCGCTCCTTCATGGATGTCACAGTGTTCGCCGACGACCACGTCCTTACAAAGTTTAGCTCCAGCACGAATAATCGTTCCAGCGCCGATTTTCACCCCATCGCCGATGTAGGCATGCGGATAAATTTTCACGCCATCACCGATGATACAGTTACGACCGATGTAGGAAAATGCCGCGCGGTAAACCCCCTCTCCCACCTGGGTACCTGCTCCACAGTAGCTGGGTTCTTCCACCCCCATTAGCTCCTGCTGGTTGAGCTGCTCATAGGCAGTAAGTAAGTCTGTAAAAGCAGTATAGGCATTTTTTACGCGGATGAGCACCGTATTTACTTTGCGCTGTGGCGCAAAGTCCTCCGACACGATCACCGCCGTGGCCTCTGTTTCATAGAGATAAGGGACATACTTTTCGTTCGCTAAAAAGCTGATGCCTCCAGGCTTTCCTTCCTGAATTTTATCCAAACGCGAAACCAGAAGGCTCCCGTCGCCCTCTACGCTGCCATTTAATAACTGTGCAACTTGCTCTAAACTAAACTCCATTCCTCCTATTTTATGCTCACAAATTTAGGCTTTTCGCTTTACAGGCATAATATTTTTTCACGATTTTACTCATGGCCTTGATGTTGGGCAGGTCTGCCGCCTGTGCCACATCGATGATTTCCCCTTTTTTGGTTTGGATTAAAATCCGCTCCTTAGCGACATAGGCGAAGTTACTGATGGAGCCATGGGTAAAGAAGTAGTCTACGTGCTCCTCACTTAGGCCGCAGCGCCTTTTGGTTTTGGCCCGCAGGGCTTCCAGCTCCTCCACAGAAAAGGACTGACTCGATAAAGTGACCTTAAACAAGTTACGTTCCAAAAGCATCCGGGAGATGGCCTGCAGGACTGGGTCTTCACTGTCCTTCCAAGTTTTCACGCCCGCCCAAATGTCGTAGTCGTCCAGCGAAAGAAAAGATTTCAAGAGCGAAGGGTCAGATCTAAAATCTTGAAGACGAGCAGGTTTTGATAAAAAAACAGCGAGTGCATCCGTGGCCGGAACTGCAGTCCCTTCCATCCCGAGATGCTGTGCGCGACGGACCAGATTTATTAGCATTTTCTCCGCGCTCACCGTGGTCTTATGCAGGTATACCTGCCAGTACATCAACCGACGTGCGGAAAGAAAATTCTCGATGCTGTAAATCCCCTTTTCCTCCACCACCACTTGATCGTCTACGATAGCCATCATCTTGATGATGCGGTCGGCACCGATAGTGCCTTCGGAGACGCCCGTAAAATAACAGTCGCGCTGCAGATAGTCGAGGCGGTCGATGTCAAGCTGACTGGAAACGAGCTGATGAAAAAAGCGCCGCTCGTACTGATCGGTGAACATCCGGATAGCCAGACTGAGCTGCCCATTATGCACGGCATTCAGCTCTTCCATGATCATCAGGGAAAGTTCTTCATGGGTAATGCCCTGTAAGATGCTAAATTCTAGGGCGTGGGAAAAGGGGCCGTGGCCGACATCGTGTAATAAAATCGCGATTAATGCAGCTTCGTACTCTTCTGGCGTGATTTCTGTGCCTTTGGCCCGCAGGTGGTCTAACGTGACCTGCATCAGGTGCATGGCACCTAGGGCATGATGGAAGCGGGTATGGAGGGCGCCGGGGTAGACGAAATCAGTTAAACCCAGCTGCTTGATCCGCCGTAACCTTTGGAAGTAAGGATGTGAAATGAGGGTAAAAATCAGCTCACTGGGGATCGTGATGAAGCCATACACGGGATCATTGATAATTTTCTGACTTTTCAAGGGGGTGCTGTAAAGACCTTTAGTGTAAACAATGCTAAATTTAAAAGGAAAAAACGACAAGTATGCAAAACTATAAGATTTTATGGGCAGACGATGAAATCGACCTGCTGAAACCACATATACTCTTTTTAAGCCAAAAGGGCTATCAGATCACGACTGTTAACTCGGGTGTGGATGCCATCGAAAAGGTGGAGGAAGAAGAATTTGACCTTGTCTTTCTGGATGAAATGATGCCCGGCATGACCGGATTAGAGACCCTGCAGCAGGTCAAGCTGATGCGCCCGCAGCTGCCTGTGGTCATGATCACCAAAAGTGAGGAGGAGCATATCATGGACGATGCCATCGGAGGGAAAATCGCGGATTACCTGATTAAGCCGATCAACCCGAAC
The DNA here is from genome assembly GCF_054166705.1 of Nitritalea sp. Taxonomy (NCBI): domain Bacteria; kingdom Pseudomonadati; phylum Bacteroidota; class Cytophagia; order Cytophagales; family Cyclobacteriaceae; genus Nitritalea; species Nitritalea sp. The sequence goes on along the minus strand of NZ_JBSZCV010000015.1, from coordinate 149,680 downwards.
CAGATCCTGCTGTCAGCCAAAAAAATCTTGCAGAACAAGCAGCTCATCACGGAGAAAACCAATCTCAGTTATCGGCAGGATTTTATGAATATCAGCATGGCGTGTAGCGATGCCGATACCCACGAGGAATGGACGGAGATCTATAAAAAACTCACCTACTGGGAGCTGGAAATCGACAAAACCGAAAACAAAAGCATGCAAGAGGTGCTCGACACCCAGAAGGTGGAGGCGAATGCGGCTTTTGCCAAGTTCGTGAAAAACAATTATGTAGAATGGTTGAAGGAACGCAGCGAGGACAAGCCCCTCCTCTCCCACCGCGTGCTACGCGAGCGTGTTTTTCCCCACCTGAAAAATGGTCGCCCACTGTTTTTGGTGGTGATCGATAATTTGCGGATGGATCAGTGGGAAATTTTAGAACCCCTTATCCTACAGTACTTCTCGATTAAATCCCGCGACTCCTATTACAGCATTTTGCCTACGACCACGGCCTTTGCGCGGAACGCGCTCTTCAGCGGCCTGATGCCCTCAGATATGGCACGCTTTCATCCCGAACTCTGGGAGGGTGAGGATACTGATGAGGCGAAAAATAACAAAGAAGAAGAGTTTCTCGGGGAGAATCTGCACAAGCACCGACTGTCGGTGAAGTACAGCTATCATAAAATTCTGCAGGCGAACCAAGGCAAACAGGTGCTTGATAATTTCAACAATCTGCTGCATAATGACCTGAATGCGCTGGTCTATAACTTTGTGGACATGATGTCCCATGCGCGCACAGATATGAAGATGATGCGCGAGTTAGCGCCGAATGAGTCTGCCTACCGGTCGTTGACGAAAAGCTGGTTTGAGCACAGCTCCCTTTTCGAGCTCTTTAAGCGCGTGGCTGACGCCGGGGCAGAGCTTATCGTGACGACCGACCACGGCACCAAACGGGTAAATAAGCCTTACAAAATCATCGGTGACCGGAATGTGACCACTAATTTGCGTTACAAGCAAGGGAAAAACTTGAATTTCGAGAGTGGTAAGGTCTTCGAAATAGAGCGCCCCGAGGATGCCAAGCTGCCCCGCTTTAATGTGACCACCAGCTATGTGTTCGCGGTAGAAGATTATTTTTTCGCCTATCCGAACAATTATAACTACTATGTAAACTACTTTAAGGATACTTTTCAGCATGGAGGTGTGTCTTTAGAGGAAATGATTGTACCTTTGGTACATCTTAAGCCGAAGTAAGCGGAACACAGTGAAAACAGAGACGATTTCCTCCTTAGAGCAGCTTCCTGAGTTAGCGCAAACGCTCATCGCCTTCGCAGGTTCAGAACGCATTTGGGTCTTCCGTGGTACCATGGGAGCCGGGAAAACGAGCACCATCAAGGCCATTTTAGCTAAGATGGGGGTGACGGGCTCCGTCCAAAGCCCCACTTTCGGCCTAGTAAATGCCTACGTCCTACCGGATGGCGATGCGGTCTACCATTTCGACTGCTACCGACTCGAAGGCTTCGAAGAGGCTTTGGCCATCGGTTTGGACGAGTACCTCGAAAGTGGTGCTTACTGTTTTATAGAGTGGGCTGAGCGCATCCCGGAACTGCTTCCGGAGCACTTCTTGCTCATCGATTTAGAGGTTTTGAGCGCCTCAGAGCGAAAGGTTCAGGCGACACACATTTAAGCGCTACCCGCATGATGCAAAAGATTTCAGAAAAAACGATCGGCATACTTCCGCAGACAGAAGTCCAGGCGGTAAAAAAGAAGGGAAAAGAGTTGTGTATAGGAATTCCACGCGAACTGGGGGAGGGAGAAAACCGGGTAGTCCTCACTCCTGAAGCCGTGCGTCTACTGTCCTTTAACGGCATTCGCGTGTGCGTAGAAACAAAAGCAGGTGCGGATGCTAACTTTTCCGACCGCGCCTACTCAGAAGCTGGCGCTCACGTCGTTTACAGTGCGAAAGAAGCGCTGGAGCAGGAAATTGTTCTGAAAGTAGAGCCCCCCACAGCGGAAGAAATCGGACACATGAAGCCTGGGTCTACCTTGATCTCTGCCTTGCAGGTAGGCAAACAAGAAAGTGCCTATTTCCATGCGCTCAATCAAAAACGCATCACAGGGCTTTCCTTCGAGCATCTCGAAGATAAGGTCGGGGGTATGCCGGTAGTTCGCGCCATGAGTGAAATCGCTGGTAGCTCCGTCATGCAGATCGCAGCACATTACCTTAGCAGCGCCCATGCGGGTAAGGGCATCTTGCTCGGCGGCATCACAGGCGTGCCCCCCACCGAAGTAGTCATCATCGGGGCCGGGACGGTGGCAGAATATGCCGCTCGGACAGGACTCGGGTTGGGAGCTTCCATTAAAATTTTCGATAATCAACTGTACAAGCTGCGGCGCATCAAACAGCTCCTCGGGCAGCAAGTGTACACCTCCACGATCGACTCGGTGGGGCTGGCACAAGCACTACGAGAAGCAGATGTAGTCATCGGCGCCCTTCGTGCTGAAAAGGGACGAAATAAACTGGTCGTCACCGAAGAAATGGTCGCTGAAATGCGCCCGGGTAGTGTCATCATCGACGTAAGCATCGATCAGGGAGGCTGCATCGAAACCTCTGAGCTGACCACTCACCTAAACCCTACATTCATAAAATACGAAGTTCTGCACTATGGCGTACCGAATATCCCTTCGCGCGTGGCTCAGACCGCTTCGATCGCCCTGAGTAATATTTTCACCCCCATCTTACTGCAGATGCAAGATTTAGGTGGCGCCGAAGAGATGATTTTCAACTACCGCTGGTTCCTAAAAGGCATCTACACCTACAGAGGAAGCCTAACCAATGCCTACTTGGGGCGCGTTTTTGGAATCCCGCATAAGGAACTCCAACTCCTTTTAGCGGCTCGGTACTAGGTCCCATTCCGCAAGCGCACACGCCTACATCAATTTATCAGTAAATAGACTGGTGATAATTTTGTTAAAATAACAGAAGGGTTTAATTTGCGCCCACTTTAAAATTGACCATTCTTATAAAAAGTTTTTGATATGATGAATCCATGGCACGATGTGCAAATCGGAAAAGATGCTCCTGAATACGTGATGGGTGTTATCGAGATCCCTAAGGGTAGCAAGGGAAAGTATGAGTTAGACAAAGAAACCGGCATGCTTCTATTAGACCGCGTGCTATTTTCAGCGGTACATTACCCAGCGAACTATGGCTTCATCCCGCAGACCTACTGTGACGATAACGACCCCTTGGATATTCTGATCATCTCCCAAATCGACATCCCTTCCATGTGTTTAGTGAAGGCGAAGGTCATCGGCGTGATGCGCATGATCGATGGCGGCGAAGCGGATGATAAGATCATCGCCGTAGCGGCAGACGATCAGTCTGTTAATTACATCAACGACATCGATGAGCTTCCTCCACACCTGATGAAAGAGGTGCATCGCTTCTTTGAAGACTACAAAAAGTTAGAAAACAAGGAAGTAAAAGTGGAAGACTTCTTAGGAAAAACAGAGGCTTACCGCATTATCCAAGAAAGCATTGAGCTATATGATAAAACCTTCCGTAAGGAGGCCTAAGCAACAGGAAAGCCCGCTAGTTTTGGCGGGCTTTTTTACCTTTCTACTGCTGTGGGGAGGGATTTTTTCTTTGGCCTATGGCCAAAACAAAGACCATGAACAGGCACTTACCGAGAATCAAGCCCTGCGAGCGGGACGCGTTCTGGCAGATAGCACTGCCCTTAGCTCCGCAGGCAAATGGAGTTTCAGTGGCTACATCGAAAGTTACTATGGCTTTGATTTTGGGCAGCCCTTCGACCAGCTGCGCCCCGATTTTTTCTTTAATTTTAAACGCCATAATGAGCTGACCATTAATTTTGCTTTGGCGCAAGCCAGTTACAGCGATGGCAGACACCGCGCCACGCTCGGTCTGATGGCAGGTACTTATGCCCAATTTAATTTAGCAGACGAACCCACCTGGGCACAGTTTATCTACGAAGCTTCTGTAGGGTATCTCTTGCATGAAAAAGTTTGGCTAGATGTAGGAATCATGCCCTCACACATCGGTTTTGAAAGTGCCATCGGCGCGGTCTGCGATCATCTGACACGCAGTTTGTTGGCTGAAAATAGCCCTTACTTCCTAACGGGGGCACGACTGACTTATGCGCTACACCCGCAGCATACGCTGGTACTCTGGGCCACTAATGGCTGGCAAAATGTGCAGCGTCAGCCTGGTGTGCAGGGCATCGGCCTAGGCCTACAAGTAGAGTCGCGCCTACGAGAAGACTGGACGATCAGTTATGCCAACTACTACGGCAATGAGGGCGTACAGCCGGTGCAGCGGCCACGGTTTTTTCAAAATTTTTACACCCACTACGAGGGGCTGCCCGGATGGAAGTTGACCCTCGGCGTAGACTATGGTATTCAGGCGGGGGTCCTTCAAGCGGTGGATTACTGGCAGGGTGCCACCGTATCGGTACGCCGCCTACTGAGCGAACGACTGGCACTGGCAGCGCGCTTAGAGCAGTACGCCGACCCCGCAGGAACAATTTTAGCCAACCCGAATCGCTTGAGTGGCTATTCGTTAAATGTGGACTACCGCACGAGTGCTCAAAGCTTATTTCGGATCGAATACCGGCAGCTGGCCTCCGATCGACCTTCCTTCCTGCTACCTGATGCCGGCGTTTCACGCTTTAACAGTGCGCTCACCGCTTCCTTCAGCCTCTTTTTTGGAGATTCCCTTTAATTCCCTTTGGGGGACCCTTTCGGCTTCACACGCGCCTTCGGACATTTTTTCTGCAAGTACATCACAAAGTCGCTGTATCCCTCATGCTCATGATTGCTGAGCTGTATCGAAAAATGATCCTGAAAAGCCAGGGTAAGCTGCCGAAACTCCCGCTTATTGGCCTGCACGACTTCCTCCTCCCAGGCCAGCACCTGCTGGAGGGTATAGGTCTTCGTCGTATTTTTCACGGGCCAGCGGAGGACGATCTTATTCGCGCCTGCGGCAATGAACTTCATGCCGGCCAAAATCTTAACCACGAGCAAAAGGATGACTACCGTGAGCACAGTAGCCCCGATCAGGTAAAAGAGGAAAGGGAAATTCTGAGAGACCGCAAAGTCCCGAAGCAAGAACACCAATCCTACCAGTAGGAGCAGCGTGATAAAAGACAGGGAGAAGTAGGTTTGTCGTTTCGGCTTACAGTGAATCATGTAGGGCTTTTAATTCCGCGAGTTTTTGCGTTACGAAGGTAACTAATTCGGGGAAAAAGGCCTTAAAATGCTGCTCGAAAGCATCGAAATTTTCTTGGAGCGACACGTGGGCATACTCCATGTTCGACTCGAAGCGGGTGCGCTGTGCCATCCCAGACATCGCCTTACGGATTCCTTCTAGGGTGCTGTACTGGTAGAGCCAGTTATAACGCTTCATCATCTCAAAGGCCGGAATAAACTTTTCGGGTAAAATAGCCTGGTGGCTATCTAAAAGCGCATAACTTTCCTGTGCGAAAACCTCTAGCGGTTTAACATGGTACTCGGGCCAGTTACGGCCTAAGAAAAAATCGAAAAACATATCCGTTATCACGGATGCATAGCGTCCATGACGCGTCCGGAGCAAGAGCTGGGCGGCCTTCACTTCTGCATGTGCATCTGTAAAGGCATCGATTTCACGATGCAGGCGAATGCCGATGGCAATTTCCGCTTCATACATCTCTTCCACTTTCCCACGAACAAAGTCACCAATAAAGTTTCCGACTAAAACCTTAGGCTCGTCAAAGGATAGGTACGCGTGGGCTAAATAATTCACAGTACTGGGTTCAAATTTAGGACAAAAGGCAAGCCTGCTTTATATCCTGAGGCCTTAGCAGCAGAAGTCGTGGGTTGCTTCTGGTCTTACGGCTTTCGGAATGAAACAAAGATAGGATTTTCTCTAGGATTTCAAAAAAAACGTCGCGTGAACCTTTAAATTGTCGCTTGGTAAGCAGGAAGGTGTCGTTTACCTTTACGTCCCCAGGCGGAGTGGAAACAAATTCTTTCTCCTTCAGGTTTAGAACCCGATGATGCAAAACGATTACCAAGAGGCTTTACAACATACTTTAAGCCTCCTCAAGCAGGAATGGGCAGCGGACTTGGCCCTTTACAAGACCAAATTTTTAAGTAGCAGCATCGCGGAAAAAAAAGAGGCGGGCATCTGCTGGTACCCTGTTCAGGTGCGCACGAGCAGTTTTACGCTGGCCGACCGTGTGCTCATCGAAGTGGAACGTTTCGATCAGCTGGAACATGATTTCCAAAGCGGCAAGTCCGTATCGGTCTTCACCTTTGCGCCCCAGGGCGCAAAGGGAAATGTCAGCCTGAATGGGGTTATCAATTACGTACGAAAAGACAAGATGGCCATCACCTTAAATGTGGATGAGCTGCCGCAGTGGTTGCTGCACGAAAAAATCGGCGTGGACCTGCTTTTCGATGAAGCCTCCTATCGACACATGGAATCGGCCATGCGCCGGGTGATAAAAGCGAAGGGAGATCGAACTGCGGAGCTGAAGGAAGTGCTGCTTGGAACTCGGGCAGCACGTTTTTCTCAGCAGGTTACGCTGATCGCTCCGAACAGGCCGCTTAACCCGTCACAAGAAAGTGCCTGCCAGCTTATCCAGCAGGCAGAGGATGTGGCGCTGGTGCATGGCCCTCCGGGAACGGGGAAAACGAGCACGCTGGTGCAGGCGATCTTGACGGCCAGCTACACCTATCCGCAGGTGCTCGTCTGCGCCCCTAGTAATGCGGCAGTGGACTTACTGACCGAGCGCCTCGGGGAAGTTGGACTGGAGGTACTACGGCTGGGTCATCCTGCGCGTATCGATGCCCCGATCCTAGCCAGCACCTTAGATGCCCGCATCGCGGCCCATGACAGCTATAAGGAGCTCAAGCTGCTCCGCAAAAAAGCAGAAGCCCTGCGCAAACAAGCGGGCAAGTACAAGCGGAACTTTGGCGCAGCCGAACGCGCCGCCCGAAATCACGCCCTTCAGGAAGCGCGGATGCTGAAAGAAAATGCGCGGCATCTCGAGGACTATATCCATTATGATGTGTTTCAGCGGGCCCAAGTTATTACCTGCACGCTGGTAGGCGCGGCGAGTGCTCAGCTGGATGGCCACCGCTTTCCTCTAGTATTCATCGATGAGGCCGCGCAGGGCTTGGAACCCGCCACATGGATTCCCCTCTTACGTGCAGACCGTGTCGTGATGGCAGGGGATCACTGCCAGCTTCCTCCCACCATTAAATCCTTCGAGGCAGGACGTGCAGGGCTCTCGCAGACCCTTTTTGAAAAAGTGATACTGCGGCAGGCGGAGGCAGCAGTGATGTTAGAAGTCCAGTACCGGATGCCCGAGGTGATCATGCGCTTTTCCGCTCAGACCTTTTATGAGGGAAAACTTCAGGCGGCTCCGATTACAGATACACATCGTTTGCACCCCGATGAACCGATCTTGGAATTTATCGACACAGCGGGTACGGGGTTTCTGGAACATAAGGAAAAAGACAGCCTGAGCACCTTAAACGAGCGGGAGGCGGTGGCCCTGCTGCGGTATTTAGAGCAGTGCGTCAAAAGGCTAGGCATCGGGCACATGAAACAGGAAGGATGGAACATCGGTCTTATAGCACCCTACAGCGCCCAAGTACGTGCGCTGCGGCAGCACATTTTCGAGACTTTCCAGTTTCCGAACCTGAAGGCCTTTTCGGAGCTGCTCACCGTGAATAGCATCGATGGGTTTCAAGGTCAGGAGCGGGACATCATGGCCATCAGCTTGGTTCGTGCGAATGAAACGGGGGAAATGGGCTTTCTGTCCGATACTCGGAGGATGAATGTGGCCCTCACCCGGGCCAAAAGGAAGTTGATCGTCATGGGCGACAGTGCCACGCTAAGTCATCATCCCTTCTATGCGGATTTCATCGACTACGTCGATCGCTATGGCACCTATAGCAGCATCTACACCTTGCCTGAACTACTAGAAGGCTTGTAAAGGAAGAGCGGGCAGTACCTTTCCGTCCCTCTTCCGCGGCTACTCCGTATCACCCAACTACTCCAAAAAAGAGTCGAATAGCAAGTTGAAGCGGTACAGGCGAAAGGCCGGCAAGTCCGCTATCGAATGTGCATTTTCCCAGATTTCATTTGCAGTGTAGGTCGACTGCGCATCCACTTTCTCCTCCAAGAAGGCTACCGCTTGCATTTTAGTCTGCACATCATAGGCGACGGTAGGGCCTCGTTTCAACTCTTGAAAATTTTGGATATGCATTTTTAGGGCCTTTACGAAATAACGGCCTGCAGCATCCTGATCCGTCCAAGCTTCCACCTGCCGCTTCTGCGATTTCACATACTTAAGTGGGGTGAGCTTGGCTAATGCCACCAAACGCAGATTTTCGCCACGTAAGGAGGTAGGACTTTGGGCATAGCGCAGGTACTGTACGGTGGTATCTGCTTTTTGTACCCAGAGTTCACCATCGTATTCCCCGCTGCGCTTTTTAGCCTTAAAGGCGATGACATATTTTTCTTGATCTTCCTCCTCCAGCTCATAGGTGAAATTTTGAAACCTGAGCTCATCTAAAAAGTCAGGAACAGTGGAGGCATTCGTGAAAAAATCCAAGGAACGATTCAGTGCCTTTGGGCCATACAACGGTGCTGCCTGGTCGCTATCCCAGCGGGAAGTGTCTTCCCTAGCGGTGAGAAAACGATAGCCGGCGGGGCGTCTTCTTCCCCGATCGATGCGGTCCATCAGTAAAAGCTGCTCACGCAGAAAGACCGTATCTTGGGTATCCACCTGTTCTAACAGCCCGAATTCATAGCGCACAGCGAGGGCCCCATAAAGATTCGGGTCGGCCAACTTGTCGATTACCGCCCCCATCAGCTCCCTTGCATCCAGCGGAGTGACGGTGACCTCCTCCAGCTCTAAAGTTGTCGCTGTTAACATAATTTCAACTGGCTGCTGAGCATCTCGGCTATAGGCCTCAGCATGTAAGGTAAAACCCATACAGGACACATGAAGCGTTCCGGAATCCCGCAGGTCTTTAAAGACGAATTCCCCTTGCGCATTCGCCACCGTGTAGCGGTCCGCTACTTGTAAGGTCGCATAAGGCACAGGGCTGCCCGCTGTGTCCACTACCCTTCCGCGCAAGTCAAACTCCAGGGATGTAAAAAGCATGAAAAAGAAAAGTAGTGTCATTTTAATTCCATTTCGAGTAAAACAAATAGCGCGTCTGAGTCCTTCAGCTCCTCAAACTGACTCCCCGCCGATTCGGATAGAAACAAGCGGATATAATCCACATCCAGTACACTATAAAACGTATTTCCCTTACTGGCCATCGGCTGCAAGCAGGCAAAGGAAAGGATAAAATCATCTACCGACTTGTCCTTTGGCCGCAGCTCCTGAAAGGAAAGATGCTTCAGGTCCAACAAGCGGTAAGCCGGCACGCCAGCTTCAGAAAAATGAAACAACAATTTATCTCCTAAAAGAAGAAAACCATCTGCATGAGTGATTAAGTCCTCTGGAGGGTTCGCTAGCGCTAGCTCGTCCAAGTCGCTGGCCAGACGCCCTTCGAAATCAAAGGTCATGGTTTGCGCTAGCTCCCCTTCTGCGGTTAAAGTATGTAGGACTTTACCTAGGGGTGGGTAGATAAAAAACCCTCCATCAGAAAGCCTACCCGAAAACTGCTGTGGCATAAAATCCAGTGGCGGTTCCTCCGGCTTGGGTAGCCGTTCCTGCAGCACTTCACCTGTGGCCGTAGCGACTTGTACGAGTAAGTGATCCCTTTCTGTATCGTAGCCGGTATAGAGCCAGAGGGTTTCGCCTGCGGCAAAGAGTAATTTCTCGAAGCCAAAAGGGAGTCGCGTGCTACGCACAAAGCTGCCGTCCAATAAAAACTGCTCTATCCTCCGCCCCGGAGTAAATGCGTACAGGTAACCTGCCTCCTCGTCGACCACAAAATCATAAATCCTTCCCCTTTCAAAACTACGAACCGAATGGGAGTAAAGGCCTCCTAGGGTATATACATGAAGCGCTTGGCTTGATTCTTCATCCAAGACATACAGGTGTTCCTTTCCTACTTCCAAACGGTTCACCCCACCCATGCCGCTCTCCTCTCCCAGTTCGGTAAAGCCAACCACACGAAAGGCATCTAAAAAGGTACGTGTCTCTTCTACTTTAAGGATTAATAGGTTATCTGTCTCCTCTCGCTGATGGCACCTAACAAAAAGCAAGAGAAAAACAATCACAAAATAAGGCTTATTCATATAACAAAATAAATTAATAATAGCATAAAATGGTAATCTATTAACTAGGAATTATTTACTATTCCATGCATGGTGAGGCTAGCGGAGGAGAATAGGCAGCTCCTCGCCCTTCTAATCCTTTCTTACCGTTTTCTAGCCAAGCAGACCACCCCTCCTTTCCCATACCTGCTCTATTACAAGCAAGTAATGAATCCTTATAAAGACATAAGTTGCCATTTAAAACTTCAAAGGACAGCTATGTTCGAGCGTATACATAAGCCAAAACAGACGGCAGCATAACTAGCGCCTTCATAAAAGGTATTATTTTCTTCATATTTATGCATGCAAACATCAAAAACAACATAAATAAGAATGCCCGGATCTTATTCAAATGTAAAAAAAAAAAAAAAACGAAACAAGAATTTGAATTGAAAAATTAGGCTTTTGGCCGATAGGCTAAATCCAGCAGGCGAAGCATATTCCCAAAGTGCGGAGCGGCGGCTTCCACTTCTTTAGGAATAGCGCGACCGTGTAGTTTCGCTAAAAGCAGACCATAAAGTACATTCAGGAAAAGTTGCACCTCATGCGGGGGTGCCTGCTCGCCTGCTTCCACCATAAAATGGAGCACATGGGGGCGGCAGTGGCTGTAGGCCTCTCGGTAGTCAGCATCTGACTTGACCAAGTCCCAGTGCAGGGTAGCCAGTTCCTCGACCAGGGCCTGCGTAGCCGATAGATGGCCCTGCTGCATGCGCCCTTCCGCCCGTAGCTGTGTGGTGAGGTCTTCGAACCAGTCGAGGCAAGCCTTCTTTTCAGTCTCCGGAATCGGGTAATGGGCGACCACATGCGTTTCGATCAGGGCTAAATCTCCATCAAAAGCGCGTATAAGGTCCTCCATTTGATACATGTAGAGGAGATATTCTCCGATATGCTCTTGGCGTTTACGTGTAGCTACTGCTTCCATGACCGCAAGTTACGACAAACTGCGTTTGTAGAAAAATAGGACGGGAGGCTCTTGTCAAACTTTTCCATCTGCCTACACGTTCAGGAGAAGGATAATCCAGCAATCTTTAGGAGAGCATGCCGGAAATCCACAGTAATTCATTACTTTTGCATCCAATAAGGATATGAAAAACATTCGAAATTTCTGTATAATCGCCCATATTGATCATGGGAAGAGTACATTGGCAGATAGGCTGTTAGAATTCACGCAGACAGTCACGGAGCGGGAGATGCAGGCCCAGTTGTTAGATAACATGGACCTAGAGCGGGAGCGTGGCATTACGATTAAATCGCATGCGATCCAGATGAAGTATGTCTATAAAGGAGAGGAATACACCTTGAACCTGATCGACACGCCGGGTCACGTGGATTTCTCCTATGAGGTTTCGCGCTCGATCGCGGCCTGCGAGGGGGCCCTGCTTATCGTGGACGCTTCTCAGGGAATCGAGGCGCAGACGATCTCGAATCTTTATTTGGCCATCGGCCAAGACCTGGAAATCATTCCCGTGCTGAATAAAATTGACCTACCCGGTGCAGACCCTGAAGCGGTCTCCGATGAGGTGATCGATTTGATCGGCTGCGCGAAAGAAGATATCGTATTGGCCTCCGGTAAAGAAGGAATCGGCATCGAGGACATTCTCAATGCGGTCGTAGAGCGTATTCCAGCACCTGAAGGTGACCCGGAAGCGCCTTTGCAAGCGATGATTTTCGATTCGGTTTATAACCCCTTCCGCGGTGTGGAGGTAATTTTCCGGATTTTTAACGGGCAAATCCGCAAAGGAGATAAGATTAAATTTGTGAACACCGGCCGCGAATACGATGCCGATGAGATCGGTGTGCTCGGCATCAACCAGATTCCACAGCAGCAAATGGCGGCAGGAAATGTGGGCTACCTGATTTCAGGTATCAAGGTGGCCAAAGAAGTGAAGGTGGGGGATACGATTACGCATGTAAAAAACCCTTGCCAGAAGGCCATCCAAGGTTTTGAGAACGTGAAGCCGATGGTGTTTGCGGGGATTTATCCAGTGGACACCACGGAGTTCGAAGAGCTTCGTAACTCCATGGAAAAGCTGCAGCTGAATGATGCTTCCCTTGTTTGGGAGCCAGAGACCTCTGCAGCCCTTGGCTTTGGTTTCCGCTGCGGGTTCTTGGGCATGCTGCACATGGAAATTATTCAGGAGCGCCTAGAGCGAGAATTCGACATGACGGTGATCACGACAGTTCCTTCCGTACAGTTTCGCGCCCTACTGCATAACGACACCTATCAGGTGATTAATGCTCCTTCGGACATGCTCGATCCGACTAAGTTCAAACATATCGAGGAGCCTTTCGTGAAGGCGACCATCATTACGGCCGGCGACTATGTAGGCGCCGTGATTCAGCTCTGTATGGAAAAGCGAGGACAGATCTCGAATCAGGTATACTTGACTTCAGAGCGCGTGGAGCTCACCTTCAACATGCCGCTGGCGGAGATCGTCTTTGACTTCTTCGATAAGCTAAAGACCATCTCGCGGGGCTATGCCTCACTGGATTATGAGATGATCGGTTTCCAGCAGTCCAACATGGTTCGTCTGGACGTGATGCTGAACGGAGAGATCGTGGATGCGTTATCGGCCATCGTCCATCGCGACAAGGCTTATGAGTGGGGCAAGCGTCTCTGTGAAAAACTGAAGGAGCTGGTGCCACGCCAAATGTTCGAGATCGCGATTCAAGCAGCCGTCGGCACGAAAATTATCGCCCGCGAAACGGTAAAGGCCCTTCGCAAAAACGTTCTGGCCAAGTGTTACGGAGGAGATATATCCCGGAAGCGCAAGCTCCTAGAAAAGCAGAAAAAAGGCAAGAAACGTATGCGCCAGGTAGGGAATGTAGAAGTGCCTCAGGAGGCGTTTATGGCCGTACTCAAATTAGATTAAGCACCAGTAGCAGCAGGCGCACAGCTCTCGAAAGAAAGCTGTGCGTTTTGCATTTATGCACGACCTATTCGATAAAAAACATGACAGCAACATTAATCGACGGAAAAAAGGTCTCGAAGACCTTACAGGAAGAAATCGCGGCTGAAGTGGCTGCACATGTAGCCGCAGGCGGCAAAAAACCGCACCTAGCAGCTATTTTAGTAGGTGAGGATGGTGCCTCACGCACCTATGTTAATGCCAAAGTGAAGGCCTGTGAACAAGTGGGCTTTGACTCTACTTTAGTCAAGTTAGCGGCAGATACCACAGAAGAGGAATTGCTGCAGGTGGTAGCCGACATCAATGAAAACCCAGCCATCGATGGACTCATCGTGCAGCTGCCACTGCCTGCACATATCGACGTAGCCAAGGTTACCGACAAGATCAAGCCTGAAAAAGATGTGGATGGCTTTACACCCGCTAATGTAGGGCGCATGACCCTAGGCTGGCCTGCTTATGTGGCCGCCACTCCTTTCGGCATCGTGGAGCTGCTGAAGCGGTACGAGATAGAAACGAGTGGAAAACACTGCGTGGTCATCGGACGTTCGCATATCGTCGGCTCTCCGATGAGTATCTTAATGGCACGGAATGCCTATCCGGGTAATTGTACCGTAACGCTCACCCACAGCAGAACACAGGGGCTGGCAGACATTTGCCGTACAGCGGATATATTAATTGTGGCTTTAGGCAAAGCGGAGTTCGTGACGGCCGACATGGTAAAGCCAGGCGCGGTGGTAATCGATGTGGGCATCCACCGTATCGAGGATACCAGCAGAAAATCAGGTTTCCGCCTGCTCGGGGACGTGAAATTCGATGAAGTGGCAGAAAAAGCCGCAGCCATCACGCCGGTGCCGGGTGGTGTAGGACCGATGACGATCGCCTCCCTACTGTATAATACCCTCCTCGCTGCGAAAGGGGCTGTGTACGCAAGCAAATAGGCGAAGGGGAGCAAAAATTAAGCGCTTCATTCTCATTTTGTTGGAGAGAAATACAGGAAAAAGGGAATAATTTTCACGAAAAGAACTCTTGCTTTTCGTGAAAATTTTCTACTTTTGCTCTCCCAATCAAGCGCATGTGGTGAAACTGGTAGACACGCCATCTTGAGGGGGTGGTGCCCGTACGGGCGTGGAAGTTCGAATCTTCTCATGCGCACCTAGCAGGTCATATCGACCTGCTTTTTTTTATGTCTGCAAGTCCCTCCCCTCCGGTTTTTCGCCCCTTCCTAGTAAGCCGCACTTTTGCTGTACCCATCCGGAACTTTTTATATGTATTAGATGTATATACATCAAATAAGAAACAACATGAAACTTGACCAACTATTAGCAGATTTAAATTGGCGTTACGCCACCAAGCGAATGAATGGAAACGCTGTACCAGAGGAGCAGGTGGAGCAACTTTTAACCAGCATTCAGCTGACAGCCACTTCGAACGGCTTGCAGCCTTTTACCGTGTATGTCATTCAAGACGAAGCCCTACGCCGTCAGCTACATGAGGTGGCGTATCAGCAGCCTCAAATCCTGGAAGGCTCCCATTTGCTGGTATTTGCTGCTTGGAAAGAGGTAAGTCCCGAGCGCATAGAAGCCTATTTTCAGGACGTTTATGCGCAGCGCAATATGGAAGACGGTGCGCTGGCCCAATATGAAAATCACTTGAAAAAAACCTTTGGTGGCATGACGACCGAGGAGCAGTTCCACTGGTCAGCGAAGCAGGCCTACATCGCTTTAGGTACTGCTTTAGTGGCCGCCGCGCAGCTTCGTATCGACAGCACGCCGATGGAAGGATTCCAGGCAGCAGAAGTAGACCGTGTGCTGGGCTTAAGCGAGAAAGGACTAGGCAGCGCTGCGCTGCTTGCACTAGGCTACCGAAATGAAGCCGAGGACCATTTGGCGGACGCCCCTAAGGTCCGACGTGCGAAGGAACAACTTTTCATACGCTTGTAAAGTAAATGGACCTCTAAAAAGTACTATTCTGAAAATGTAAAATTTAGTCATCCACATACATTCCACTTCCAAGACCCCTCGGGGTCTTTTTTTTATCGCTCAAAACGGGTCTGTTCCAGGTCCCCGAACTTTTTTCGGATAGGTAAACCAGTCTAGGCGGAGGGGCTGCCGCCCAAAATCCGCCCACTTAGACGTAGAAGCCTGAAATGTGGCGATCGCGAGTGTGGGAAACTTTTTAACGGATAAACCAAAAAAATTCACCAAATTTTCAAATCCAGGATTATGTCCGATTAGGGCCACATGACTGTCAGCATCAGGTAAGCGGCGCATGTAGCTAAGTAACTGGTTGTCTGACGCATGATAGAGCTCGGAGGTAAAAAAAACGGGAGTTTGAGTACCAAACCCTTGCGCCTGTAGTCCTTCCCAGGTGAGGCGGGTACGTACTGCATCCGAACAAAACACCCGGTCGAAAGAAACATTTCTATTTTTCAGCAGTTCACCCATAGTAATTAGGTCGTTCATCCCTCTAGGGCTGAGCTTTCGCTGGTGATCCGGACACCCAAGCTCTACCCAAGAAGATTTCGCATGTCGGATAAGCGTGATTTTTTTCATGTAGGATGTGTTTTTGGAAGACATAAGAACAATTTAGAAAAAAATCTTTGATTTGTTATGCTATTTGTTTACATTTATCATACATTTAACCACGTTAATTTTACACTTATTTATTATGCTTACAGGAACTGTTAAATTTTACAATGACGCTAAGGGGTTTGGGTTTATTATAGATGATGAGTCCCAAACCGATGTATTCGTTCACGCCACCGGCCTTATCGATAAAGTCGAACAAAATGATCGTGTGGTTTACGATGTTAAGGATGGCAAAAAGGGTTTAAACGCGATTAATGTGAAAAAATCCTAAGTAAATCGGTTCGTTCTACGCGATCTGAAGCCCTTAAAACGCAAAGGGGCGAGAGCGTGTCTTGCATCTCTCTCGCCCCTTTAAGTTAACTATCAACGTAACTATTTTTGGCTTTGCTTACTTGGTATAGGCCAGTTTTCAGCGCGCACATCCACTAAAGTTTCGGAAAAAGCATCTGGATGGTACAGCACCTCCAGGCACTTGGCAGCCGATCTTTCTGGCGTCCAGAGCTGACCGCTGGATTTTAAGTGAGTGAATTTCTCTAAATTCCGAAACTCCTCGGCTGGAGCGCGACGAATATCGGCCTGCATGTCGGTATCCACCACACCTGGTGCCACACTAAAACAACGTAGTGCAGAACCCCGATGTGCAGCCTCCAAAGCTACCGTTTCCGAGTAGCGGTTTAATGCAGCTTTAGAGGCACTGTAGGCAGACCAACCGTCGATGGCTTTTCGTGCAGCTCCAGAGCTGATATTTAGGATGACCCTATCCAGGTCCTCCCTTTGCCCGTATAGGGCGATAAACTGATTCATCAGTACTAAAGGCGCTGTGGTATTCAACTGGAACAGCGCGGTGATGCCTGCGGGGGAAAGCTGCCCTACATGTCGAATCTCTCCGATCCAGCCCGCATTATTAATCAAATAAACACCTTGTAGAGGGTTGCCCTCCTGACTCTTATCTGTGCAAGCTTCATCGGGCACGGTAAAAGTAGACCCTGCTGCGGCTAGATTCGCCTCCCGCCAGTGAAAGCGGGCATGCTCCACCTCGGGACGACTACGTGAAAAACCCCACACCTCCATTTCTGGATCACGGAGCAGCTGCTGCAGCATGGCCAAGCCAAGCCCCTTAGAGCAGCCCGTTAGCCATGTTCTTTTCCTTACCATAAGCGCTTAGAGGATATATTGTGACAAGTCGCGGTTCGTTACCAGAGAAGATAGTCTCTCCTGCACCATTTCAGCGGTGATCATAAGGCGAGCATGGGGGGTAATCGTATCCGGCACATCGAAGAGGAAATCATTCAGCAAATGACTCATCACCGTATGCAGACGACGTGCCCCGATATTTTCTACCTCCTCGTTTAGGGTATAGGCTAGGCGGGCAATTTCTTTTATGGCCTCATCGGTAAATTCGAGGTGCACTTCTTCTGCGCCGAATAAGGCTTCATACTGCTTAGTCAAGGCATTTTTCGGCTCCTTTAAAATCTTATAAAAATCTCCTTCCGTGAGGCTTTGTAGTTCCACACGGATAGGGAAGCGCCCCTGTAGTTCTGGGATCAAATCAGAAGGCTTGCTAACATGAAAGGCTCCCGCCGCGATAAAGAGCACATGATCTGTATGTACGATGCCGTACTTGGTGTTTACGGCACTCCCCTCCACGATAGGGAGTAGATCCCGTTGCACCCCTTCACGACTTACATCTGGGCCACCACCCCCCATCTTACTGCTCTTTGAGGCGATCTTATCGATCTCATCGATAAAGATAATTCCATTATTTTCCGCCAGACGAATCGCTTCTTCCTTGAGGTCATCCATGTCGATGAGCTTGCCCGTTTCTTCCTCCATCAGCACCTTACGTGCCTCAGCGATGCTCAGCTTTCGCTTTTTCGTTTTCTTCGGCATCATACCACTCAGCATGTCCTGTAGCCCCGCCATGCTCGCATCATCCATCATGCCATTACCGATCATGCCTACTCCTACTGAGGGGTTTTGCTTCACCGTAATTTCTATTTTCCGCTCTTCGAGGTCCCCATTTCGTAACTTTTCACGGAAGCGCTCACGTGTTCGCTCATTCAGCTCTTCGGAATCGGCCTGCTCTGGATTAAACTCCTGTTCGGCACTGCTTGAACGCGAAAAATTGGGAGTAAAGCCTGCTTTTTTAACAGGAGGGATGAGGATATCCAGAATTTGCTCCTCCACCGCCTCGGCTGCCTTCTCCTTCACCTCCTCGTTTTTCTTTTCGCGCACCACATGAATCGCCTGTTCGACCAGATCCCGCACCATGCTTTCTACATCGCGGCCCACATAGCCCACCTCCGTGAATTTAGAAGCCTCTACCTTCGTAAAAGGCGCTTGCGCCACCTTCGCCAGGCGGCGGGCGATTTCGGTCTTGCCTACCCCCGTGCTTCCGATCATCAAGATGTTATTCGGCACGATGTCGCGCTGAATTTCTTCTTTGACCTTTAGCCGGCGGATTCGATTCCGCAGCGCGATCGCCACGTTTCGCTTGGCATCCTGCTGCCCGATGATGTATTTATCTAATTCCACCACGATCTGCCGCGGGGTGAGATAATCAAATTCGTTTTTCATTCGTCAAATCGTTTTTTTCTTTGTAATGAGGTGCTTACGCTTATCGCATGAAAACTCCCTGGTGCGAAGGCTTGAAAAAGGTGACCATAACTGAGCGTCACCTCACCCACTGCTACGCGCAGCCCGGTAGAAATGCCCGTTAACCCGATCCCATCCAAGCCCTGCAAGCCACTTCGCATGGCCTGCCGATACCCCAGCTGTAGGGTGAGGTACTCCTGAACGAAAAGCTCTGCAGCCAAAACTAAACTTTCCAGCCCCTGTCGCTGCCGCGCCACTTGCGCCAGCCCGCCCAAAGGATCAGGACGACTCGCCCCTCGTCCAAGTGGGTCTCCTAAGCTGGCATGAAGCCCGATAGGTAAACCTTCCGGCTGAAAACCTATACCAAAACGTATCAGGGGACGGGTAAGTCCTTCGGGGGGGAGTGGCTCCTCAGTAGAACGGTAAAGTAGGCCCGCCTGTTCGAAAGCCAGTGCAATCCGCACATTTTCTACCGGATGCTGGTAGAAAAAGCCCAGTTGAAAAAAAAAGGCCCGCTCTTGGATCAGGGCCACCAGGCTTTGGCGAAAGCCAAGCGCCAGACCATACCGGAATACCTCCGTGCCACGCGCATAGCCAGTCTGTACCTGTAGGGACTGCACCCTGGGATCGCTTAAAGGCAATCCACTCAAATCCGCCCCCCTACCCCCTTCTACAGCTAGAAAGCTGAGCGCGTGCGTCCACGTACCGGACAGAGGCGCCTGATGACTATATTGGGCCTGCCCCCCGGTGAAAGCGGGCCCGAAACGCGCCATGCTCACGCTAAACCGCTGCACCAGCAGGCTATCTGCTAAAGCCACATTCTGTAGGGCCAGCGCTCCTGAACCCGGCTTCGTAAGATTCGTCCCCCCTAAGGCCAGCAGCGTAGGATGCAGAGGTGGCGCTTCGCGCAAAAACTGTTGGCCCCAAACCTGCTGCTGCCCGGTAAACAGCAGCAGGCCTACAAGCCATTTTTTAAGTAATTGCACCGAAAACCGCATCGGCTACTGATTTCCTAAAGCTGCGGGCGCAATACTGGGCTTATCCTCCAGCACGAACTGCATCGGCTCCGGCACGAGCTCCTCTAAAAGTGCCAACTCCAGCACTTCTCCTACCTTTTCTACGAAATGAAAGGTTAGCCCCTGACGGTACGTCTCATCTATCTCGTCGACATCACGGCGGTTGATTTTCGAGAGGATTATTTGGTCGATACCGGCACGCTTCGCGGCCAAAATCTTCTCTTTAATCCCTCCTACCGGCATGACGCGCCCTTTCAGGGTGATCTCACCGGTCATGGCAAGCTTAGGCGCTACACGACGCTGCGTATACAGCGAGGCCATCGCCGTGAGCATGGTAATACCCGCTGAAGGACCATCCTTCGGCACAGCTCCTGCTGGCACATGGATATGCAGGTCATAGCGATCAAAAATTCTGTAGTCAATACCGAGTCGGTCGGCATGGGAGCGCAAATAGGATAGCGCCGTCATGGCGGACTCCTTCATCACATCGCCCAGCTGCCCGGAAAGCGTCAGCTTGCCCTTCCCTCTGCTGAGAGAGGTTTCGATGAAGAGAATCTCCCCTCCTACCGAAGTCCAAGCCAGCCCTGTAACGACGCCGGCCTCATCGTTATTCAAGTAACTTTCTTTATCGAACATCTCGGCCCCGAGAATCGCCTTTACCTGCTCTATTCCGATCCGCTTTGTGTAAGGTTCCTCCATCGCTACCGATTTCGCCACATGGCGCACCACCTTACCGATGGCACGCTCCAGACCACGAACACCAGACTCGCGGGTGTAACCCTCCACGATTTTTACTAGAGCCTGCTTATCGAAGCTAACCTCTTTTCCACTTAGCCCATGCTCCTTCCGCTGCTTAGGGACCAAGTGCTTCTTGGCGATTTCCACCTTCTCTTCCAGCGTGTAACCAGAGACCTCGATGATTTCCATCCGATCACGTAAAGCAGGCTGAATACGGTCCAGACTGTTCGCCGTAGCGATAAACAGCACCTTCGACAGATCGTACTCGACCTCCAGATAGTTATCCGAAAAGGCACTATTCTGTTCCGGGTCGAGCACCTCTAAAAAGGCAGAAGAGGGATCTCCACGGAAATCAGAGCTCAACTTATCAATTTCATCCAGCACATAAACAGGATTAGAAGACTTCACCTTCTTCATGTTTTGAATGATTTTACCCGGCATGGCACCGATGTACGTCTTCCGGTGTCCTCGAATTTCAGCCTCATCATGCACACCTCCCAGCGACATACGGACATATTTGCGCCCCAGCGCAGCGGCTATGGACTTCCCGAGGGAGGTCTTCCCCACCCCTGGAGGGCCATAAAGGCACAGTATAGGCCCCTTCAGATCATTTTTCAGCTTGAGGACCGCCAGATACTCGATAATCCGCTCCTTCACCTTTTCCAGCCCATGGTGGTCTTTATCCAAAATAGATTTCGCACGATTCAAGTCGAAATTATCTCGGGTGAATTCATTCCAGGGAAGTTCCACCATCGTCTCGGCGTAGCTCAGCGCGATGGGGTATTCGGGCGACTGTGGGTTCAGGCGCAGAAGTTTCTCTAATTCCTTATGGAAGTGCTTACCCACCGCCTCCGGCCACTTTTTCTTGGCAGCCTTTTTACGCAGCTCTTCGACCTCTTTTTCAGGTCCCTCCTCCCCCAGCTCGGTCTGGAGCACTTTCATTTGCTGGCGCAAAAAATAATCGCGCTGCTGCTGATCGATGTCGGTATGGACTTTCTTGTGAATTTCAGACTTGATCTCCAGCATTTGGATGTCCTTCATCATCAGCTCCAGGAGCAGGGTCGCCCGCTCCACGCCATCTTCGGTTTCGAGCAGCTGCTGCTTGGGTCCTACAGGAGCGTTTAGGTTAGAAGACAGAAAATGGGTCAGAAAAGGTGCATTGTCGATATTATCGAGTGCTACCTGTGCTTCCCGCGGAATGTCCGGATTTAAGTATAAGATGCGAGCAGCAGCCTCCTTTAACGACTCCTCTAAGGCATCCATTTCCTTATCATCCTCAGGAAAAGACTCTTCAAGGAAATTTACCTTAGCCTGAAAATACGGCGTTTCCGTCAGCTGTTCCTGAATTTCAAAACGTTTTTTCCCCTGAATAATAATGGTCGTATTCCCGTCTGGAAGCACGATCATTTTCAGGATTTTTGCGAGGGTTCCTACCTGATAGATTTCATCCCAACCGGGATCTTCCACCTGGGGGTTTATTTGTGCACAGACACCGATGAGCTTATCCGTTTTTTGGGCCTTTTTTACCAGCTTAATCGAGCGCTCACGTCCCACAGTGATGGGAATGACGACTCCGGGGAAAAGCACGGTATTCCGCACAGTAAGGATGGGGATATGATCGTTTAGTGTCTTCGCATCAAGAATCTGCTCCTCCTCTTCATCGGTAATTAATTGGATAAAATCACCTTCTGCAGGAAAATCTCCGAGACTATGGATGGGGTAGGATTGTGAATTTTTTTCGTTCATATAGACAAATTGGCAGCGAGCTGCCGAATAGACTGCTTGTTTACGCCATCAAGGCGCGATAATATAGAGACCCTATTTGCGGCAAGGGGCATGCCAATAAAGATACGAGAACATTTTGACAGGTTTAGTATTTTTAGAAAGGAAATCCTGCTGTATTTCTTGGCCAATAGATGCGTAAAATACCCTGCTCTTCTTGACAGCAAAGGCTATTTCACCTATTTTTAAAACGATCTTTGAACCACAAGCACTTACGTATATGCAAAGAACGATTGTCAATCCCTTATTTAAGGATGAGGTGACCTTTAAAACCCTCTCTATGGAATCGGGAGGCACTGAAACCGCACTCGAGCTGCTCCTCAGCCCGAAAGGTGGAAATCCCATGCACTACCACAAAACATTTAGCGAAACATTCACTGCCGTGGAGGGCACGCTGGGATTGAAATTAAAAAATGGGGAGCGCCATTTACACCCCGGAGAAAGCTATACGGTGCAGCCTTTTGAAGTCCATGGCTTCTTTAACCCCAGCGAAACGGAGCCCATCCGCTTTTCCATTCGCTTAGCCCCTGGACATAGTGGATTTGAAAATGCCCTACGCATCATGTATGGCTTGGCTCAGGATGGTCTTACAGATAAAAACGGAATCCCGAAGGATCTTGGCGTGGCCTTTTGGCTGGGAGAGCTAAACGACTCTCATGTGGACTTACTGGCCTTCAAACTGCTGAGCCCTCTGGGCAAATTTTTAGCCAAGAAGGTGAAAAAATCAGGAAAAGATCAAGAGCTCTTCGATCGCTACTGCAGGTAAAGTACGCTACTTGTTTTTCCTCCCTTCTCCACAGCGCGTTTAACTGATCTCTTTAGCTGACCCCTATACCTAGCCTAAAAGTATGCATGACTAGCCTTCATCCCGCAAGTACCATGCTGTTTAATCCTACAAATCTACAAAAAAATGCCCCCGAAAAAAATTGGCTTTTCCTCGGGGGTATGCTTAAAGTAAACACGGTCTAAATACGCCGCCTTGGGGGCCTTTGCGCCTTAGCGCAAAATCGTCTGCGTACGGTCTGGACCTACAGAAACAAGCTTTATCGGCACCTGGAGAGCCTCTTCTAAGTAGCTGACATAGTTTTTAAGTGCTTCGGGAAAGGCCTCGTAACTGCTTACCCCAGTCAAGCTACAATTCCAGCCCGGCAGCGTCTCATAAACGGGCTGTATAGCCGCGTCCACTTCATAAGGCAGCGTGTCCACTTGTGTACCATCCGGCAAGGTGTAATGGGTACAGACCTTGATCGTTTCGAAAATATTTAATACATCGGCCTTCATCATAAACAGCTGGGTGACGCCGTTAATCATGATGCTGTAGCGTAGAGCGGGGAGATCGATCCAGCCGCAGCGGCGTGGCCTGCCTGTGGTGCTACCGAATTCATTACCTTCCTTCCGCATGCGCTCCCCGTCTTCATCGAAAAGCTCCGTCGGAAAAGGGCCCGAACCCACGCGGGTGCAGTAGGCCTTAAAGATCCCGAAGACTTCTCCGATGTTCGCGGGGGCCACTCCGAGGCCGGTGCAAGCTCCCGCTGCCATGGTCGTGCTGCTGGTAACGAAAGGGTAGGAACCGAAGTCGATGTCTAAAAGGGAGCCCTGTGCGCCTTCGGCTAAAATCCGCGACTGCTGCCGCAGCTGTTCGTTCACCAAGTACTCACTATCCACTAGCTTCAGGGTTTTAAAGAAATCTACCGCAGCGAAAAAGTCCTTTTCTAAGGCCTCTAGTGGGCTCAGGTCATGCTGATAGAACCCTAAAATCATTTTATGATGCTCCACCACCTCCTGGTACTTCTCCTCGAAATTCGCAGCGACCATATCCCCGACACGGAGGGCCATCCGCCCGATTTTATCTTGATATGTAGGGCCTATCCCCTTCAGCGTGCTCCCGATTTTTTTATCCCCTTTCGATTTTTCATAAGCTGCATCGAGCAGTTTATGTGTAGGTAGAATGAGCGTGGCTTTTTTACTGATACAGAGGTTTTGTCTGTAATCGATGGAAAACTTAGCGAGCCCATCGATTTCTTTTTTCAGCACGACCGGATCGAGTACCACTCCATTCCCGACCACATTTAAGATATTCGATCTAAAAATCCCAGAAGGAATCTGATGTAAAACATGCTTGATACCATCAAATTCGAGTGTATGCCCGGCATTCGGGCCTCCTTGGAATCGGGCCACGACATCATACTGTGGTGCGAGGACATCGACTACCTTGCCTTTGCCTTCATCGCCCCACTGTAAGCCCAGGAGAATATCCATCTTCATGCGCTGTGAAATTATGCTTAATTGCGTTAACGTTCTTTTAAGCTGTGAAATTTGGAAGAAACAGCCTGAATAGCAAGAAAAGTGACGGATTTATTATTCCAGATCACCTCTCTCCCATGCCCGCCTTTCTTCGGATATCAGGGAATTACCCTAACCCATGCGGCTCTAACGGCACTACAGGATAGGCTTTGGCCATCGGCCAAAAAACACAAGGCAAGGCCCTAAGCCGAACTGAGCAGATATAAAAAAAATCTCCATCTCTTCTGTTTGTAAATGCTTACGCATGAATAGATGGAATGGAGATAAGGTAGAAGTCAGTCAGAGGGGGCCGAGCGCAGGTCTATTTTATTTTTGCCTCCAGCTCTTCCTGGGACTCGAAAATGGTAAAGATATTATGCAGCTTGGTGATGATCAGAAGCTTTTTCACATGCTCCGAGGGTGCGGTGAGATACATTTCTCCCTCCACATTGCGCATTTTCGTCAACATGGTGATTAGTACGCCGATACCGCTGGAACTGATGTAGCGCACCTCTGAAAGGTCGATAACAAACTGCCGCAGACCGGCTTCCACCGCATCCGTGACATACTCTACTAGGCGAGGGCCAGCCTCGTCCCCGATCAGGTCCCCTGTCAATTTTAATTCGTGCCAGTTTTCATGCGGCACTAGGGTGTGTTTTAGTTTCATGCCAATGCTCTGTTTTCGCAATGTTCTTTTTGGCAAGTGCCGTATAAAATCAATGAGTGATGCAGCACCTTAAAGTTCAATATTTCTCCTACGGTATTTTGAATGTTTTGGATGCGCGGATCGCAAAATTCGAGTACCTGATTGCACTCTGTGCAAATGAGATGGTCGTGCTGCTTAAATCCATACGACTTTTCATACTGGGCGAGGTTTTTTCCAAACTGATGCTTGGTGACCAGATCGCATTCCACGAGTAAATCTAGGGTATTATATACGGTAGCTCTGCTGACACGATAATTTTTATTTTTCATGCTGATGTAGAGAGATTCCACATCGAAATGCCCCGTGCGGGTATAGATTTCTTCCAAAATGGCATACCGCTCCGGCGTTTTACGTAGCTTTTTATTTTCTAAGTACGCCGTAAAGATTTTTTTTACCTCCTCGAAGAGTGTCGGATTTAAGGCCATGGCTCGTTTTTTTTTACAAATATAACGCTTGTTATTTAGAAATAATTCAAATAAGCTGCTTACTTTCCCCTAATCGAAGCGTGTGATTTTGATGATACCTTCGACCTGGGTCAAGTTGGCCATTAAATTATCAAGATGGGTGGTACTGTTGACATATAGCTTTATAGTTCCTTCGAAAAGTCCACTATCGGAATCCACAGTAATGGAGCGCATATTCACCTTCAGTTCATTCGAGATGACCTTAGTCAGGTCATTTATCAGCCCCACCCGGTCGGTTCCTAAAATTTTCAGGCCCGCCAGAAAGGCGATTTCCTGTTGGCTTGTCCATTTCGCCTTAATTACGCGATTCCCATGATTGGAGAGAAGTTCGAGCGCGTTCGGGCAGGAAGTTCTATGAATTTTGATGCCTTCATTAACGGTCACGAAGCCGAAAACATCATCTCCGGGGATCGGGTTGCAGCACTTGGCCAACACATAATCGACCACATCCATGTCCTCTCCGAGGAGTAGCTGATCATGCTCAGGCCCTTTCAGGTTTTTAAGTTCTTTCGTAAAGGAGGATTCATCCCGCGCATGTTCTAATGCGGGTTTTACCTTATGCTTACGTTCCTCTTTAAATTCTTTAAATGACTTAATGGTCGTCGCATCGATCGTACCTCTCCCCACCTTATAATAGAAATCGGCAGCGGTTTTCGTTTCGAAGAAGGCACGAAGCTGCTCGACCACTTCAGAGGTGAAATCCATTTTCATCTGCTTGAGTTTACGCTGCACGATTTCCTTGCCATCGAGGATGGCGGATTTTTTATCTTCTCGTAGGGCATCTTTAATTTTAGCTTTAGCGCGAGATGTTACTACGATAGACAGCCAGTCCTCGGTAGGTTTTTGCTTGTTCGAGGTTAGGATTTCTACCTGATCCCCATTTTTCAGCTTATGGCTGATGGGTACTAGTTTTTGATTGACTTTAGCGCCGATACATTTCACGCCTACCTCGGAGTGTATTTCGAAGGCAAAATCCAGGGCAGTAGCTTCGAAAGGCAGGACTTTAAGGTCTCCTTTCGGTGTAAACACGAAGACTTCATCATGAAAAAGATTTCCACGAAAGTCATCCATAAACTCAATAGCAGAGCCATCGTTAGACTCCAGCATGGAGCGGACCTGGGTAATCCACTCGTCTAGTCCTCCTCCTTTTCGATTAGTTTGTTCTTTATACTTCCAGTGGGCGGCATAGCCTCTTTCCGCGATTTCGTCCATCCGCTGTGTTCGAATCTGCACCTCTACCCACTGGCCTGTAGTGCTCATAACCGTGGTATGCAGGGACTCATAACCGTTCGCTCGGGGGTTCGAGATCCAGTCTCGCAGCCTCCCCGGATTTGGTCGATAGAAATCTGTCACGATACTATAAGCCTTCCAGCAATCCGCTTTTTCGCTTTCAGGTGCAGAGTTTAGAATAATACGAATAGCGAACAAATCGAACACCTCCTCGAAAGGGATGTTCTGCTTTTTCATCTTGTTGTAGATGGAATAAATGGATTTAGGGCGCCCCTTAATCATAAAATCCAGCCCTTGATCCCGCAGTTCTTCCTCTATGGGCGTGATAAAGCCCCGGATAAACTTGTTTCTGGACAGGCGTGTCTCCTGAATTTTATTTGCGATGAAGGTGTAGGTTTCTGTGTCGGTAAATTTCAGATAAAGATCCTCTAGCTCCGACTTGATGGCATATAAACCGAGGCGATGGGCCAGCGGTGCATACAGGTACATGGTCTCCGAGGCGATTTTCAGCTGTTTATGTCGCTGCATGCTCTCTAGTGTGCGCATGTTATTAAGCCTGTCGGCCAATTTTATCAGAATAACGCGCACATCGTCTGACAGCGTCAGCAGCATTTTACGGAAATTTTCTGCCTGCTGAGAGCTGCCGTATTCGAAGACTCCTGAAATTTTTGTGAGCCCATCGATGATAGTGGCTACCTTAGGGCCGAATTCTCTTTCGATATCCTCGAGCTCCCATTCGGTATCTTCTACGACATCATGAAGCAGCGCCGCCACGATACTGGTGGTACCGAGTCCGATCTCCTCTACGCAGACCAGCGCCACATCGAGTGGATGGTAGATGTAAGGCTCTCCAGACTTTCGACGCATTTCTTTATGTGCGTCAGAGGCCACATTAAAAGCTTTTTTGATAAAACGGGCGTCTCCGGGCTTTAAGAGTGGTTTTGCTAAGCGCAAAAGCTTGCGATAGCGCTTTAATATTTCTTTACGTTCTTCCTCTCGGTCTATTGTAATCATATAATCGAAGATAACACATTCTGGCTAAGCTACACTTTTTCGGCTCTAGGAATTTTTTTTATTTTTTTTTTGAGCGACTGTTTGCACTTTAAATTTTTCCCTCTACCTTTGTGCCACATTAAAGCTGAAAGCAAAAGCAAAATAAGCGGATGTGGCGAAATTGGTAGACGCACTAGACTTAGGATCTAGCGCCGCGAGGCATGGGGGTTCGAGTCCCTCCATCCGCACAACGAAGCCCTCAATCAAGGTTCTTAACAGAAGCCGCAAGGTGAAGAGAACAGTGATTGAGGGCTTTTGATTAAGTCTTACTCCATTCAAAATTCACTAGCCTTGGAAATCACATTAGACAAGCACACCGAAAATCAAGCTTCTGTTAAAATTACTTTAAACGAAGCAGATTACCAACCGAAGGTAGATGCTAAACTGAAAGATTACGCAAAAAAAGCGAATATAAAAGGATTCCGCCCCGGTAAAGCTCCTGTAGGGATCGTCAAAAAGATGTACGGAACTTCTGTTTTAGTAGAAGAAATTAATACGATACTTTCTGAAGAGCTCAACACCTACCTCAAGGCGCAGTCTTTCCGTATCCTCGGAGAGCCTCTTCCTGAAATTGAAGATGCAGATGCTATCGACTGGAAAAATCAAAAGACCTTTGACTTCACTTATCGAATCGGCTTCGTGGAAGATGTACAGGTTCAAGTGGATGCGTCTTTAAATGCCACGAGATACGAAATCGAGCTGGATGAAAAGACCATCCAAGAAACCATTACCAATTTACGTGAGCAAAATGGTGAAAAAATAGATGCGGAGGCTTCAGCTGAGGGAGATAGCCTGAAAGGTGTTCTAAAGTCTGTTAATGGTGAATTTGAAGAAGAGGTTTCCTTCGAGCTCAGCGCGGTAAATGAAAAGTCTTTGAAAAAATTTGTAGGCTTAAAAGTTGGCGATATCGTTGAATTCGATCCTTCTAAAGCTATTTCCGAAAACTTAGCAGAAACTTTCCAGGTAAGCGAAGAGGATGTAACAAAGTTAGCGGGACCTTGTACGCTGATCGTTGAAAAAATCTCCCGAACGCAGCCTGTGGAACTTAACCAAGAGTTCTTCGATCGCGCTTTCGGCCCAGGCGTAGTGTCGAATGAAGAAGAATTCGAAGCGAAAGTAAAAGAGCTATTAGCTGAAAATTACAACCGCGAACTTCGTGTATTTTCAGATGAAGAGCTGAAGAAGACGCTTTTGGCGCAAGCCAATATCCAACTGCCAGAAGAATTTTTAAAAGAGTGGCTTATTCGCTCTAATGAGGGCAAAGTGAGTACGGAAGAGGTGGAAAGAGAATACCCTGCCTACGCCCGTCAGCTAAGCTGGAGTTTAATTTCAAATGCGATTGCGAAGGCAAATGACATTCAAGCCACGCATGAAGAGGTGCTAGCCCGTACGCGCGATATGATTCGTGAGCAACTGGGTATGTATGGCATGTCCGAGCAGATCGAGCAGCATATGGATACCTTTGTAGATAACTATTTAAAGGAGAAGGAAGGCAACAATTACATGCAGATGTTGACTTCCATCCAAAACGACAAGGTATTAGATTTCGTCCGTGAGAAGTCGGAGGCGGCCACTGAGGTGGTGACCGTGGAGAAATTTAAGAGCATGCTCGAAAACTAATATCCGAACAAAAGCGTTTATTAAAAGTCCTTTCTCAAGGACTTTTTTTATTTTTGTATCAAACCCAATGATGGATATGTTTAACAAAGACGAATTCAGAAAATTTGCTGTACATGGCAGAGGAATAAGTGGTAACGCTTTCGACCAGTATGCGACACATGTAGAAAATATGACCCGATCTGTAATCGAGGAGCGACCCACGAACTTCCGTGAAATCGATGTGTTTTCTCGCTTGATGATGGACCGAATCATATTTTTGGGCACACAGGTGGATGATTTAATTGCGAACGTAATTATCGCGCAGCTGCTTTTCCTCGAATCTGTGGATGCGAAGAAAGACGTGACGATGTATATCAATAGTCCGGGTGGCTCTGTTACGGCGGGTCTCGGGATGTATGATACCATGCAATACATCGCCCCAGATGTTGCGACTATTTGTACAGGTATCGCTGCTTCTATGGGAGCAGTGCTACTTTCCGGAGGTGCTGCTGGAAAAAGAAGCGGCTTAAAGCATAGCCGTGTGATGATTCACCAGCCCAGTGGAGGCATGCAGGGACAGTCGAAGGATATGGAAATTTCCTTGAAACTGATCTTATCTATGCGTCATGAGCTGTACGATATTTTAGCACATCACACGGGTAAAACATTCGAAGAGATCGAGCGCGATTCGGATCGCGATTACTGGTTACGTGCTCCTGAAGCGAAAGAGTACGGCCTCATAGATGAAGTCCTCATTAGAACAAAATAAAAATGCCTCAGGTAACCTGTTCGTTTTGTGGCAGAAATAAAAAAGATGTCGATTTGATGATCTCTGGTATTTCTGCTCACATTTGTAATTTTTGCGTAGACCAAGCCTTTCAAATTATCGGAGAGGAAGCAAAAACAAAGAAAAATAAAGTTGGAACCCAGTTTAACTTAAAAAAACCGAAAGAGCTAACCACCTTTTTGGACCAGTACGTCATCGGACAGTACGAAGCGAAAAAGGTGTTGACAGTGGCCGTTTACAATCACTACAAGCGCTTGATGCAAAAGCGCAAAGAGGATGATGTACTGATTGAAAAATCAAATATCATCATGGTAGGAGATACAGGAACTGGAAAAACGTACCTAGCCAAAACGTTAGCTAAAATTTTAGAGGTTCCTTTTTGTATCGCTGATGCTACTGTCCTGACAGAGGCCGGGTATGTAGGGGAAGACGTCGAAAGTATATTGACACGTTTACTGCAGGCGGCTGACTATAATGTAGAAGCGGCTGAGCGCGGTATTGTCTACATCGATGAGCTAGATAAAATAGCCCGAAAATCGGATAACCCTTCGATCACACGAGATGTCAGTGGAGAAGGTGTACAGCAGGCCTTATTAAAATTGCTGGAAGGCACAGTAGTGAATGTTCCTCCACAGGGAGGGCGTAAGCATCCCGATCAGAAAATGATTGCGGTAAATACAGAAAACATCTTATTTATCTGCGGAGGTGCCTTCGACGGTGTCAGCCGGCATATTTCTAAGCGACTGAATACACAGCCCCTAGGTTTCAACAAGTCTACGGATGAGCTCCATGTGGATCGTGAGAATATGCTGCAGTATGTGACCGCACAGGATTTAAAGTCCTTTGGCATTATTCCAGAGCTTCTGGGACGCTTACCTGTGGTAACCCATTTGGATCCATTAGATAAAAAAGCACTGCGCAGTATCCTTACAGAGCCCAAAAATGCGCTGACGAAGCAATACAAAAAGCTGATGGACATGGAGCAAGTGAAGCTGAGCTTCACGGACGATGGCTTAGACTTTATCGTGGAAAAGGCAATGGAATTTAATCTAGGTGCTCGTGGATTACGCTCCATCTGTGAAGCGATTATCAACGATGCGATGTATGAACTTCCTTCGCAGGACGAAGTAAAAGAACTCGTAATCGATGCTGCCTATGCGAAAGAAAAGTTCGAGAAATCGAAATTCAAGCGAGTGCAAGTAAAAGTAGCCTAAGAATACTTACACCTTTAACGATACCATAAATCGAAAAACCGTGTTGCTGACAGTAAAAACTTTCAGCAACACGGTTTTTTTTCTCGACACGTGTAAGCAGTAAGCAGGGAGATCCAATTTTTAAACGGGGTTGCCTTTACCCTATCTAAGCCGATCAGAATGCTACAGTCAACATCCTGCCTGGCTCACTATACCACTTTGACGTAGGTTTTCAGCTAATGCAGCATATGCAAAAGCGCCGCGCTCACCTCACTCAGGAGGCCGCGATCAAGCGTGCCGCTTCTTTGGAAGCGTCTTGAAAACCTATTTTCTCTGCGATTTGGCTATAGCCCGCAAGCGTGGCCTGTTTGTTTCTAGGATGTAGGGCATCCATCAAGTGCTTTTTAAGTGCCGCTGGATTGAAATCGTCTTGGATCAACTCTTTAACTGTCTCCTCGCCTGAAATTAAATTCACTAAAGATATAAATGGGACACGAATAAGCCTTTTGGCGATGGCGTAGGAAAGTGGACTGGTGCGATAGACCACGACTTGAGGCACACGGAATAGCGCGACCTCTAAGGTAGCTGTACCACTAGTAACGACCGCTGCGGAGGCATGATGTAAAATATCGTAAGTCTGATTAAATAATACGCGAATTCCTGCAGCTTCTGCCTTCGCGTAGAGTCCATGAGACAGATTATCTACACCTGCAATCAAAAATTGGAATTCACTAAATTGAGGAAGAATGGCCAGCATAGTATCAAGCATAGTTCGAACCTCCTGTTCCCTACTACCGGGGAGGAGCGCGATAATCGGGCGATAACTGAGCTCATTTTTCTGGTAAAAAAAAGGATTCGGAGAAAATTTCGCTATCTCATCACGCAGTGGATTACCGATATAATGCGTAGGAATACCGTACTCCTGGAAAAAATTCGCTTCAAAGGGAAGGATACAATAAACGGCAGTGACGTAGCGCTTCAGTTTATAGGCGCGCTTCCTGTTCCAAGCCCATATTTTCGGAGGAATATAATAGTGCACGGGAATACCCTCCCCTTTGCAGAACTTCGCAATTTTCATATTGAAACCCCCATAATCCACCAGGATCACCTTTTGCGGCCGTCGTGCCCGAATATCTTTTTTGATAAGCTGTAAGCAGCGAAACACCTTGGGTAGCCCCTTTAGTACCTCCCAAAAGCCCATCACCGCAAGTTCTTGGTAATGTAAACTTAACTCCAAACCAGCAGCTTGAGCTAGGTCACCTCCCATGCCGTAAAAAGTCGACGTAGGTTCCTCTGCTCGGAGAGCAGTGATGAGATTGCTGGCATGAAGATCTCCTGATCGTTCCCCCGCTACTAAATAGTACCGCATAGCTTATTCTTAAAAAAGCCTCCATGTGGAGGCCTTCAGTATTTATTCACCGTAGTATTCTACAAAATTGCGTGGCGTCTCATATAACGTCAGCTTATGCAAGCCACCGAAAGGGACGATTTCTGCCACCGCTGGCGCTAAGATTTTCCAAAACTCCATCACTAAAATCTCACAGCTCGCCATCTTTCCCTTCATAAAAGGAACGTCTAAGTTCAAGTTTTTATGATCTACCTCAGCGATAATTAATTTACGAATCAGGTCGCTAAGTGCCTTTAAATCGACGACGAAGCCTGTTTCTGGATCTGGAGTTCCTTTCACGGTTACGATCAGTTCGAAATTATGCCCATGCCAATTGACATTGGCGCAAGGGCCAAATACTTCCTTGTTTTTTTCTTCTGACCAGTTGGGATTCCACAGTTTATGAGCAGCATTAAAGTGCTCTTTACGACATACTAATACCATGCTTGACGCTTTAAGACCGCAAAATTACAAAATAATACGCACAATACTTGATTTCCACATAGGAAAGCCCGTAGAGAATAAAAAAAGGCCAACCTGCTTAGGCTAGCCTCTTTACTTTCATAAGGTACGAAAAACAAACTATTTATTTGCGTTAAGCTCTTCGATGAAGGTAACTAGATGGTCTTCCCGAGAGAGGTTCAAGTTCCTGTTTTTCAGGATAGACTTCGCTAGCGCACGGTCTTCTGGCGCCAAAGCTTTTAATATAGAATTATTTTTAAGCCGTACACTTTCAGCTTCTTTATTTACACCTAAGAGATAGATGTTTTCTCCGAACACAAACATTTTGCCCGGTGAGGGCGCATAACTATTTTTCACAGGCTCTTGTAAAGTAGTACGAAAAGTCCTTACGACAGTGTAATAATTCCCTTCTGCCAGAACATTTACAAAATCATCTGCTGTAACACCGCGAAGTCCGTCATATCCACTCTGAAAGTTTAGCGTACGAAGCTCCCCTTTATCAGGAGAAAACTTTCCTGCTGGGCGCTCAAGAGACACCTTACGCACCTGCTTTTTTTCCAATATAAAACGCGTCCCCTGCTCATTCATAATTTCGAGCTCATTTTCGAAGGTATTCACCTTCATCGAAACGCGTTCCTTCACCTCGCCTCCTCGAAGGGTGATGTCGGCATAAGACCAGTCATCAAACAGATAAGGACTTCCATCGATGCCGCTGTAAGGGGTGGCACGTACAGGAACCCCATTCATATTTAAGTTGGCTATCTGGGCTTGACCTGAAAAGCCAAGCGCCAGTAGCAACCCTAAGACAAATACTTTTTTCATTTTAATTTTTAATTATTCGCTTAGTAAATATAGTATTGTTTATCCTGATCACCAAAACATATACTCCATTTACTGCAGGCATCTGGACGTTGGTCTGGAATGCTTCGCCATCTTTGCGCAGCGCCTGCTCCTGCACCGTACGTCCCTGCATATCGATGAGACGTAGCTGCACTTCTCCTCTTTCTGCATTCGAAACGTTTACACGTAGCACATCACGCGTAGGATTCGGCCCTACAAATATCCCAAATTGTGCTAGTTCGGGTTCTCCTGTGGCCGAAAGCACCACTGTGGGACTGGAGACACGGTTACATGCTCCCGAAATAAGGGCTACTTGGTAGGTACCAGACGCATCAGCAATAAAGGAACGATTCGTGGCTCCCGGTATCGGCTGCCCGTTCAAGTACCACTGGAACCCATCACCTGGCTGTTGAGAAGTAAGCATGTTTCCATTTACGACAATATTCGGCTGCGGTAAATTATTGGCCACTATCGTCACATTTCGTGTAAAGCGCACCTGTTGGCCAGCACCCTCTGCCACTAAAGTAACCGCGAAAACACCTGTCTGCTCAAAGGTAAAGGTTAATAGCTCTTGCTCTGAAACGGGAGCATCATTAATAAGCCAGCTGAACGCAGACACATTGCCTTCACTCGTATTCGTGAACTCGGTAAGAGCTCCTACACATGCAAAACTCACATCAAAATTCGCAAACACGGCATCCTGGCAAGCTACCGATAGCCAGCCCGTAGCATTTTCAATTTGAGCATTAGCGCCCAGTGTAACCACTGACTCTGTTTGGAGATTTACGTTTTCTACGGCTAGATTTTCGATACAGAGACGCACATAAGGGTCAAACATAAACAAGCCTGTCGTAGAAGAACTTATACGTGCCCCTGACTGCAGTCCGGTAGGATCCCAATTCCCCGTCACGCGAAGGGTATTGGCCTGTAAGTCGATGCGTGCGGAGGCTGAGGTCTCTAAAGTACCCACTTGCAGGGAATTTTGCGCGATGCGTAAAGCACCAGAAGCCACGCGAAGGCGCCCCATACTCGGGGAAGCAGATACAGTTAATTCACCCGACTGCACCTCGAGCGCACCAGGTGCCGGTGTAGCTCCTAGGCGATACATCGCTTCACCAGAACCCGCATAGCGTAAGGTGAGCCCTGCGGGCAAGGTTGCACCCTGCGCCACATCTAAATCTCCCTGAAAAACGAGTGTATTTACACCCGAAAGCCGAGTGCCGGCTTGCATATTCAGCCTTTGAACGGTAAGCGTACTTTGATCTAGCTGCACTTGTCCCCCTACGAGCGTAAGGTCGCCTAGGCTTCCCACAGACTGAAAGCTCCAGCTGCCACTCTCTACACGGGTAAAGAAATTCGTGAAAGATGCATTCGCAAAAGATACTTGCTGAGGGTTTGGTGAATCAGAGCGCAACACAAAACCACCATTCGTAAATACGGTAGCCGCACTAGCCAGTCGAATACCGTTCGCAATCTCTAAGGTGTTACCTTCGAGATCGAAACGCACTTCTTGACCAAAGGTATTTAGGCTAAAGGCCTGACTGTTCGCTGGCACACGAATGGATAAGGCTGCCTCCTGATCGAAGATTACCCGGGTTCCTGACCCAGGAACACGATTTGCGGGTGCGCCTCCCCGATTTAGTGACCAGTTGGTAGGATTCGTCCAATCGCCCGTGGCTCCACCTATCCAGTAGAGCGTTTCGGCACTGGCATCTTGCACACCAGCTGTAAAAATAAGTCCAAATTCTTGGGCCCCATTGCGCAAGCTTCCCTTATGCGACACGCGCAAGGTATAGCGTCTTGGCTCTGGGTTTGGAATCCAAACTTGCTCGACATTATCCCGAATATTATCTTGATTTCGACTGGCAGGAGCAAGTGCACCGCGTGTCAGGTCTAGTGTCCAGGGGAAAAATTCACGTCCCTGGTCATCAAATATACGTAAGTCTAAGTCATTTACTAGTTTAATATCCCGAGGATTTAAGGAAGTAGGCGAAGGACTACCTTCAGGATCCGTCCAGGCGATGCTGGCACGAATCGGACTGCCGTCAGAAATAAACTCATAGGTAAAAGTTTCCCCATTGCGAAGTGTTTCTTCACGGATTAAGCGTCCCACACCGTCTTCCTCCATAATCTGCAAGCCTGCTGCCTCAGCATTCAGAAGTCCCCAGCCAAAGGCATAATCAGGACCAGGATTTGGCCCGGCCTCTCGCGCGGTGTGTATCGCTAATGCTTTTAAGGTAGAAGAGCGCATGTAGCGATTGGCATTACGCTGGGCATATAATTGCTGTAAAAGTGCTAGTGCACCCGCCACATTAGGCGCAGCCATGGAAGTTCCGCTGAGACTGGCATAGGAGTCGGACTCCCCACCGTTCGCGATAGCCGCACTAAATACACTTACACCCACACCGACTAAATCCGGTTTGATACGCCCATCATCTGTAGGTCCCCATGAAGAAAAAGAGCTCATGACCACGTCGCTGGGCTGCGTATAATTTAGCACGCGATTAACAGCACCTACTGTGATCACATTTTTAGCTACGCCCTGCGGGCCAATGGTATCTTCAGGTCCATCCGGCGGCCGAGAACCGTCACCGGAGTCATTCCGATCATTTCCGGCAGCCCACACAATCGTATAATAAGGCAGCGAAAAAGCCAAAGCATCCAATGCTTGACTCACACCAGAGTAAAAACCAAAACGAAAATCTTCTTGTGTGGAAACAGAGGTATTTCCAGCCCACTGCCAGTTACCGGCATTATTTCGAAACCACCCTAGAACGAAGCCATAGGAGTGGTTAGAGACCAAATGTCCATTTGGCCGAATGACAGGATCATAGGCATTGGCATTCATTTTAGAGACGTCAGCGTCCCAGTTAAAGGACCAGCCCGTGGCTGCAAAGGCCATTCCACGAGCATTCGGATTGATACCAGCGGCGATCATGGTTCCGGCTACGTGCGTGGCGTGATTACTAATGGTCTCGGTAGAGCCATCGATTTGCCGCATTCTATTTTGAAACTCGACGTGATCGAGTCTGGGGCGCGTTTGATCGTAAATTCCGAGGGTGAGTCCCTGACCATTCAAATTAGTGCCCATAGCTCCT
Source organism: Nitritalea sp. (assembly GCF_054166705.1). Taxonomy (NCBI): domain Bacteria; kingdom Pseudomonadati; phylum Bacteroidota; class Cytophagia; order Cytophagales; family Cyclobacteriaceae; genus Nitritalea; species Nitritalea sp. Next base: position 112,689 of record NZ_JBSZCV010000015.1, on the reverse strand, counting down.
CCCGGTTGGAGTGCTGACACTCCTGTGGACTGAGCAGCGCCCGTATTCATGGTCGTAAAATAAACCGGATGATTTTGGGCATCGAAATACTGTAGGGTGGCTGTCCGCTCACCATCGAGGGCATAACTGAGTGGAAACCCAAGGGCTGCGGCGCGCATTTTCACCTCTTCTTTGGTCGGCATCAGCTGCTGAAAACGGGTGTCAAAACCTTCCCGCATCGTGATTCTGAGTTCTTTTAAAGTGGGGTCCTCTGCCTCGATACCTTGGCCAAAGGATATTTGCCCGATTAAAAGAAATAATAAGGTAATTTTAGTAAAGCTTCTTTTCATACACATCTCTTTCAACAAATAATAACTTCACAATATATGAAAAGTTAAAAAAAAAGCGGGAAAAATATCCCGCTTTTCGTTGCTTATTTAACCTTTCTTAGGAAGCGAGGAGCGGTCTAGACGATCCTCTGTTCTCGTGTTACCATCATCCACTGGTTCTACTGCTCCAGGGAAGAGAATGGCCGTACCTCCGTCACCCCAGGAATTCACCCAAGTAATCTCGATGACATAGTCTACATCTGGAAGATTCGGCGTATCTACCACGCGTCCATTAATGGTATAAGTATCACCAAACTGATCTCTGTTACTTGGGTCACCTGTGATAACATCACAGACATCTGTCACAAAACCAGCCTGTTTAGGATCACCATAGACGAGCGCAAAATGACCAAGAGTAATATCATCGAGCGCATAACGTCCCGCACCTGTAGCAGCAGTGAATACTACTTGGCCACCGAAACTGGTAGGGTTGTCATAGGTGAAGCTTTGACTGATTCCACCCTGTCCATTACCTACACGAATAAAATTCCAAGCCACGTCATAGCGGTCAGCGAGGGCAGAAGGACAAACCACACGAATCCTAACTGTAACTTGCGCATAATTCGCACTAACCACCGCACCACTACTCGCATCAGTTATTCGTAACACTAAGTTCGGAGTCTCAGAGGGTGTTATGTTTCCCGTTAAAACTTCGATTGGGAACTGCGCGATATTTTGACCGGCAGGTATAGTGATCGATGTACTTGGTAATTCATAGTGTACACCGCGAACAGCGGTAGAAGTATTCACCACTTCTACATTCACAGTCACTGGCTGGTTTTGAGGCGGAGCCACTAGGTTAATTTGCGCTTGCGCTAAGTCTCTCTGAGTTTCACTTAAGCGAACAAAGCTTGCTGCAAAGCCATTTTGAGGTAAGGTAGAGGCGTCAAACTCAACCTCCATACCCTCCCAAGTGGCGAAGAAATCCGATTCTTCCATACAGGAGGAAAGCATTCCTCCTAAGAAGAGTAGAAGTAAAGCGTATATTTTTGTCGTTTTCATAAATGCTTAGGATTTAGTAACCAGGGTTTTGTTCCAAATCAGGGTTCAGCTGAATCTGGCTCTGTGGAAGGAAAGAGAGGATACGGTAGTCATTAAAAGGTACTGGCGGTAATCCTCTGTGCTTGCGAATCGCAAGGCCATTACGCTTCAGGTCAAAGAAACGGTGTCCTTCCATAGCGAACTCTACGCGTTTTTCTTGTAGTATCGCCTCGAATAGAGCATTACCCGTTAACCCAGCGTCTACTGCTGGAAGCGAACGCTTGGCACGTAGTGCATTCAAATCCGCACGTGCACCCGCATTATCTCCTAGCTTCTGCCGTGCCTCAGCACGGATAAGGAAAAGTTCAGAGCCACGTAAGATGGGTAGATTTTCCAAGAACTCACCCTTAGCACCTCTCCACTTGTTAGAGGCGAAAACCGGACCGGCAAAACCTGCGCGAGTTGTCTGTTCCCATGCTGCCATACGTGCATCTCCTTCTTCCATGCTCGCGATCAACTCGCGGGAAGCACTGGCGATAAACTGAGCATTCGGGAAGGCATTTGAAGTCAAAGAAGACATAGAGTTGTTCACCCCGTCCACTGTAGACCAGTCTACCTGTCTGATTTCTACTTCAAAAATCGACTCAGGATTTGGGAACGTATTGAACGCGTTACGATAGTTATCTGGCTCGATGAGCCCGGTACCGTTTTCAGCTAAACCTACCGTCGCCATCGCTTGGGTGGCAAGTGCAGCCGCTCTGTCGTTTCTACCCCAGTAGAGATAAACGCGTGCTAAAAGCGCTTGAGCAGCACCTCGCGTAGCGCGATACACACCTGGACTAGCCCCCATCGCTACAGGAGGTAAAAGGTCAATGGCTGCTAATAAATCTGCTTCCACCTGCTCATATACCTGTGTGATCGTATTTCGCGTACGAAGGTCCGCATCCGAAAAGGAAAGAGTCGCATTCGTCCGCAGAATAGTAGAAAGATTCCAGTTATTCACTTCACGGTTCGGCTCATAGCCATAAATACGAGCGAAATCGAAGTGTGTGAGTGCACGCACAAAATGCGCTTCTCCCTTTAAACGGTTTTTCGTGGCCTCAGCACCTGGGACGTTATCTACACCATCTAAAATGATATTGGCATCATTAATAGCAGACCAGATAGCGGTGTTCCAGATTTGCATATGTGCACGATCCTGGTTTACCTCTTCACCGATATAACGGCCTGTATTCGCGATCATCAATACGTTATCAGCGAGTACTTCAGGGGCGATCATCATGGTCTGCCCATAGTAACCGAAGTTACGTAGACGGCCATACATCGTTAAGGAAATACCATTAAAGCCATTAACGTCGGCTAGTGCCTGATCTACCGTTAAGCTTTGTCTCGGATCCACATCTAGCACATCGGAACAAGAGCCGAAGGCCAGCATAGTGGCAGCGAGTGCGATAGAAAATATATTCTTTTTCATGTGATGCTTGGGATTAGAAACTTAAATTGATACCCGCAGTAATTTGCTGTGCATTCGGGAAGGCTGCGAAGAAAGAGCCACCTAAACCTAAACCTGCAACTTCAGGATCGATACCTACATAGTTTGTCCAGGTTAACAAATTGATTCCTTGAACGAAGGCATTCGCCTGAGCTACACCGACTTTCTTTGTCAATGTCGTCGGTAAAGCGTAGTTTAAGGTCACTTGCTTTAAGCGAATATAAGAACCATCACTCACCTGGCGGGAAGAGAACGACACATAAGAAGATCCTCCTGGACGTGCGCCTGTTTCCCATGGCATCGGATTAGAAACCACATCACCTGGCTGTCTCCAGTGGTTCATTTGATCTCTTAGCTGGTTATTAGGGCCTGATCCTGTGGAACCTAAATTTAATAAGTCATCATTAACGGCTAAGTTACCGAACTGATACTGGAAGAAGACCTCTAAAGAGAAAGGACCATAGCTAAAGTTGTTAGAAAATCCACCATAGGATGTAGGGAGTAAGCTTCCTAAATAGCTATCTTGAACGTCCGCATCTCGAATGGTATAGGTATAGTTTCCATTAGCATCTAAATACATCGGACGACCATTTGCAGGGTTTACACCCAATGAACGTGCACGGAAGATAGGCTGTAAAGGCTTACCTACCACTAACGTGTTACCTACACGCTCATCATCCCCGAAGATAGAAAGTAATTCATTTTCAAGGAAGGTAACGTTAAAGGAAGTCGACCATCTGAATTTACCTGCCACAACGTTAACTGTCTGGATATCAAAGTCGATCCCTTGATTACGCACTTGACCCGCATTACGCGTGATAGATCCGAAACCAGAGTCAAAAGGCAATGGAGTGGCGAACAATAACTCACGAGAATCTCTTCTCCAGAAGTCGATCGTCGTAATAACGCGACCATTAAAGAAAATACCGTCGATACCAATGTTAGTCGTTTCTGCTTCTTCCCAAGTTAATAAGTCATTTCCTAACTGAGAAAGAGCTAAACCTGGAGAGCCTAAATACTGACCTGTAGAGGCCACTAAAGATAAAGAAGCGAAATTAGGAATCTCTGAGTTACCCGTTACCCCGTAAGAGGCACGTAACCTTAAATTATCTAACCAGCTCACATCACGAAGGAATCCTTCATTAGAGAGTCTCCAACCTACTGAAGCAGCTCCGAAATTACCATACTGCACGTTCGCACCAAAACGAGAGTGACCGTCACGACGTAAGATGAAATCTGCTGTGTAGGTATCGTTATAATCGTACTTCGCTTGTCCGAAGAAACCTACACGCACAAACTCTGTAAAGCTTGAGTTTACGTTTAAAGGTACGGCAGCATTTTGCAGATAGCGCAGTAATGGATTAGCGAAACCCTGACCAGTAGCAGACATAAATTCACGCGTCTCAGATTTATACTCATACCCTAGGATACCCGAAATGGTATGTACATCCGCAAAACGCTTGTTGAAGTTAAAGTTCTGGTTCGTGTTAAAGTTAACATTACGACGATCGACGAAAACAGAGCTACCTCCCTGGCCACGGAATGCCGCGATAGTGGATGGACGATTGTTTTCCTCACGAATGTCCGCGAAATCGATACCTGCGAAAGAGGTAAAGGATAACCATGGCGTAAACTGGTAGTTCAGCTGAATGTTAGAAACCGTTTGAACGGTGTTCGCCAAACGCAATTCTTGGGCAGCACCTTGTACAATATTATAGCCAAATAAGTGATCAGAAGGGTAGTCTCTGAAAGTACCGTCTTCATTTCGAATCGGAACTCCAGGACGCGCCGTGAAGCCCGCTTGGAAAGGTGAGTTCACGAAGTTACCGCGATCGATCGCACCATTTGTTTTCTGATAGGCTAAAGAAAGCGTCGTATTTATCGTCAACTTCTGATTCGGACGATGTGACAAGTTTAAACGACCAGTAGCACGCTGCCAATCAGCAGAAACTAATTGAGAACCCTGATTCGTAAAAGATCCGGAAAGGAAAAACGTTGTTTTTTCATCCCCTCCTGACATGGATAGATCATATACACTTAAACGATCATCAGCAAAAACTGCGTCCACCCAGCTGTTAGAAAAAAGGTTTGGATCTTCAGGATTGCCATAAATAGAAATAGCATCGTTTACATTTCTGCCAGAGTTTCTAAATGCCTCGATTTTCAAAGTGGCTAATTCACGGGCATCCATAACATCGTATAGACCAAGAGGGCGAACTACCCCTTCTTGAACAGAAAGACGTACTTTGGTTGCTCCTTTTTGACCTCTTTTCGTCGTAATGATTACCACACCATTAGCAGCCTGAGCACCGTAGATCGCTCCAGCGGCAGCATCTTTAAGAACCTCGATAGACTCGATGTCATTCGGGTTAATAGAAGCTAGCGCATTTTGAGAGCCTTGACCCGCTAAACCACCAGAAGGCACTTGTACCCCATCGATGATGTAAAGCGGATCATTACCCGCATTAACGGAACCGACACCGCGGATACGCACGTTGATGGCACCACCTGGCTGCCCAGTACCTGAGGTGATTTGTACCCCTGCGATACGTCCTTGGATAGCTCGATCAAAAGACTGCATGGGTAAATCTTGGAAGATCTCTCCTTTTACAGAAGAAATAGCACCTGTAATTTCCCTTTTAGACTGATCACCATAGGACGTTACCACAACTTCCGATAGAGACTGCACATCAGGGACCATGGTAACATTTACAATAGACCGGTTACCGATGCTGACATCCTGTGAGCGTAGCCCGATAAAGCTGAAGGTAAGGGTGTTGCTGTTTTCAGGAACACTAATGGAGAACTTACCGTCTAAATCGGTCGCAACTCCTATCGTGGTTCCTCTCACCACAACGGACACCCCCGGTACAGGTTCATTGTCCTCCTGGGAGATGACCGTACCGGTAATGATGCGGCTCTGCGCAAATGCCGAAGCAGAAGCAAATAGCAGCATCAAACCAAATAGTAAAATTTTCTTCATGTTTGATTAGTTAAGTGTAACATTCGAGCAATGTTAGAGATTAACCAGAAATTATGCAAGTTCGTTTTAAAAATTTACGACCATACAAACAAGATAAACCCACCTTAAATTCTGTTTTAAGACCATTCATCAATTATTATTCTAATAATCGAAGTAATAAGCGGAAACCGAGACCATTTAAAGAATTTTAACATTAAAAAACAAAATTATATTCTTTAACACAATAATGTTTGATTTTTATGGATTTTGTAAAAATACAGGCCTGAAATTAATTTTTAGACACATACGCTAGACTAAAAGCAAAAAACCCTTAACATGGGATTTGATTAAATAAATACTTGTAATAATTATATAAACAACCCTTAAAGGATAGGAAAAATCAGATTAACACAAAAAATTATCTAGCCAGACTAATAGAAAAAGTACTTTATTCAAAAAAATGGTAATTTAAGATTATTTGGCTATTTAGCCATTTTACCTAATTTATTAAAATAGAGATTCTACGATTAAAGGCCCTCCCCTCCGCAGTTTCATTACTACGGATGGGCTCCGAATCGCCGACTCCTTTCGCCTGCAGGCGGGATTCTGAGATACCCCTCATGATGAGGTAATCGCGAACACTTTGCGCTCTGCGCAAACTAAGGTCCTTATTATAGGCAGGTGCCCCTACATTATCTGTGTGCCCGGTAATGGTAATAGATAAGGTAGGATTATCCTGTAAAAATGTAACTAGCTTACGTAAAGAGGTCTTCGACGCTTCCTTTAAAGAAAATCGGTCAAAATCAAAGAATACATTTTCGAACACAAAAGATTTTCCTGATCCGACGGGGACTAATACGATATTCTCTTTCACCAACTGAGAGAAATCGATTTTCTGAAGATTGTAGATACCGGGCAGATACCCTTTACTCTCCACATAAAGCCCCGTCATTTCCTTAGACGGATAAAGCATCATGAACTCCCCAGTTTTCGTGTCCGCTTGGAAGGTGTACAAGACTGAATCTTGGTTCAAGTTAATGAGTGACAAACGCGCGCCGATGGGCTGGCCAGATTCTTCGTCAAAAACGCGTCCGCGAACAACATGGATAGGTGTACCTAAAGAAATGGCCTCTTGGGGAAATCGGAACCGGTATAAAAAGGATCTGCGCTGCACCTCGTTTTCCACTAAAGACTCCGTATAGTAGGCGTAATCTGATTGAGCGGTGATAAAAAGAGACAGTTGATCATTCTGATCGTTTATCGGGTAGCCGATGTTTTGCGGCTGTATGAAAGCGCCCTCCATAAGCTCACTTTTAAAAAGATCATAACCTCCAAAGCCCAGATGCCCATCTGAAGAAAAAAACAAGCGCTCATTATTGAAGTAGATAAAGGGGGATACTTCATTACCTGCGGTATTGATAACAGGGCCAGCATTTTGGGCTTCGCCCCAATTTCCCTCCTGATCCCGCACGGCATACCAGATGTCATTTTGTCCATAGCCTCCAGGACGATTAGAGCTAAAAAAAAGCATACTACCGTCGGCGGATAGAGAGGGCTGGGAATCCCAAAAACGGCTATTGACTTCCTTTCCCATATTCTTGGCCTTCGTCCACTCCCCATCCTTTCGGTAAGAAATATAGAGATCACAGGAGCCTTGAGAATCTGGCGCATCACAGGAGGTAAAAATTAGTATAGTTCCGTCTGCAGAAATGGTGCTAGTGCCTTCATTATAGCGAGAATTTATATTTGAAGATATATTAAAGGGTTCTGTCCAGCTCTTACTTTCTTCTCTGTAAAAGCTCGTGTAAATATCCTCATCTTGGCGATGATCCATGCCGTCACGCTTCACGAAAATAAGCTGTTTACTATCGGCGGTCAACACAGGAAAGTATTGAAAGGTGAATTTATTAATCGGAGCGGGGAGTCGTTCTTTATCCACCACGATCGCTTGATGCATATTCTCCGCAATGAATGCAATACGTTTCTCTTCTTTTTCGAATACGAGCTGTGGAAGATGTCTTTCTAGGTTACTGGCATAGCGTTCGAAAAAGGCAGGAAGGGTGTCGAAACCTCCTAAGGCCAGTGCTATTTGGTATTTTGCCCAGATATACCGATCCACTACCCCTTGGTCAGGTTCATTTAACGTAAATCGGCGCGCTCCAGTCTCCAAGCGCTGTAAAGCCTCCACATGCCGAGAGCGGAGCAGTAGTATTTCTGCTTGTTTGGCATATGCTTCTAAAAAGTTTTTTTCCCTGTCGATCGCACGTTCCAGGTGATGAAGAGCACCGTCATAGACTTTTCGTGCGGCCAACTTATCCGCCTCTAAATAATAACTAATGGCTCGTTTATCACGGATGCTAAAATCTTGGGCCTGCAGCGTGAAAAAAAGCATTAGAAAAAGAAAGGATAGTGCGGGTTTCTTCATGGTTATGGGATTTCCATAAACTTATGGGTTTGCAAAGAAATTTGCCATTCAGGGTGTAATTTAATAAAATCAATGATACTTCCTAGGTATTTGGCTGACTTCGTCCATTCTGGCTGTAAACGAAAAACAGCGTTTTTAGCCATTTTTGCTGCATTCTGCTGTGCAAAATCGAAATCACTCTTATGACTGATGACCACTTTCAGCTCATCTGCGACGGTATAGATACTGGGGTGTGGTGCCTTAAACTTTTTCGGGCTAAATACCACCCAGTCGAAGTCCCCAGAAAAGGGATGTGCCCCAGATGTTTCGATATGCACTTGAAAACCCGCCTTTTTTAATGCATGGGTTAAAGGTCCTAAAGGATACAGCAGAGGTTCTCCTCCCGTAATGACGGCTAGTCGGCCGGGATAGGCACTGGCCCCTTGCACTATTTCTGCTATGGACTGGACAGGCCAGCGAGCTGCTTCCCAAGAATCTTTCACATCACACCAAACACAACCTACATCACAGCCCCCTACTCGAATAAAATAGGCTGCATGCCCAGTGAAAGTCCCCTCCCCTTGGACGGTATAAAAAGATTCCATAATAGGTAGGGCCAATCCCGCCCGCACCTGTGAAGAAAGAGCATGTGTTTCCATAGAAATTTTTGATTAAGCGGGTAATTGAACCGCATTCGAATAAAATAGGCCTGCAAAAGTACAACAAGATTACAGACTTAAAAAGTTTTAGCCCTATTCATAAAAAAAGGCATCTCCGAAGAGATGCCTTACCGATTACAATGTATGCCAAATTAATCCTCTGGAGCAGTCTCAGGTGCTGGTCGGGTAATCCGAACCTGTACACGCTGAAAATTAGGGCTAGCGATGATATCATCCGTATCGACTAGCTTTAAGGTAACATCTACAGAGCCTCCGATAGCACCCGTATTAATGATCCCTACCGTAACGAAACCAAAACTCTCATTAGCAGGAATACGAACACGCGTATCCGAAAGCGTAAAGTCGACACCCTCCACTGCCGTCGTAAACTCAGAGTCGATCTCTAGATCTACAAAAGTATCTTCGGCACGATGCGCAGAAACGAAGTTAACGCGAAACTCAGTCTCACCTACTGTATTCGCAACAGTACGTCGTGGAAATGGAAGACCACCTACGGGAGCGGTTAACACCGCAAAATCAAATTCAACCTCAGCACCTCTAAAAACCGGGCGATTTTGTTCCATACATGCACTAAACCCAAGAAGGAAAAGTGCCATAACATATATTACTAGCTTTTTCATGTTGTCAGTTTAGTAGCCTACATTTTGATTTAGATTCGGATTACCATCGATTTCACGCTGAGGGATCGGAGGTAAAATACGGAAATCTGTAAATTCCACACTATTTGCAGGGCCTATATATGTTTTATCGATATCTCTGCCTAAACGCTTGAGATCAAAGAAACGATGACCCTCGAACGCAAACTCCTTCAAGCGTTCTAGCAGAATCTCTTCTAAAATAGCATCACCTGACAGCTCCATCGGATCTAGACCTCTTAAAGCCTTGAAGTCATTTAGCTCTTGTAAAGCCTCTGTCGTGTTTCCTAAGAAGAAATTCGCTTCTGCACGGATAAGGTGTAGCTCCGACTTTCGAATCACAGGAGTGTTATCGCCAAAAGGGAAATCATTTTTAGCAATAAATTTCACATTTTCAATATTCCTACCCGCATTTCGTGTCGTATTGCCCGTAGTATATTGAAACCCGCGTACATCGTTATTCCGCGTTACATCATAAAGATTATTATTAGCCACTTGATCAGGATCGCTAGGATCGCCCAAGAATAACTCTTCTAGACCGAAAAGATCTAAGATTTTTTGCTGCGGAATAAAGTCTCCCCATCCACCTTGACCATTTCGGTTATCCAGACTTTGAAGAACTGTATAGGAAGATTGCAATGAAACATTCACCCCTAAGGCCTCTTCTGACAACTGGAAACGTACTTCGAACACGGATTCAGGATGCACAGAAACAGTCCATCCGGCAGCATAATTAGTAGCATTTAAAACTGTGCCCACAGGTCCAGCTAAAGCACCGGTAGCTGCCTGTACAGCCGTTTGATAATCTCCTCTGTAGAGGGCTACTCGCGCTAATAGTGCTTGTGCCGCATTACCAGAGGCAAACTGGACACCGCGACCAGCAGGCGTAAGTAATTCGATAGCATCGTTTAGATCCGACATGATTTGGTCGTAGTTTTCGTCGATCGTCGCACGTGGGGAGAAGCGATTTACTGCCACATCAGAGGAAATCGAGCCCTCTAAAGGCATCGGTATACCCCCTTCATCCACTATTCCTGGTGCGTAGATGGCTGTCGGCATGTAGGTATATGCCTTAACTAAATCGAAATAATACAGTGCCCTCAAAAATTTGAGCTCACCTTCCCAGCGATTAATGGTAGCCTCATTTGCCCCTTGAATGTTACCAGCAGCTATTCTATCAAGAAGAATATTAGCTTCATTAATGGCAAAGTAACTGTTTTGCCAATGATTAAAATGCGCATTGGGCTGGTTATTATTTTCACCAATAAAACGTCCCGAATTATTTGTAGTTCTTCCGACATCCGCTAAGGCATCTGCTACTGCTAGAAGATTCCGTCCATAATTAGCTTCTGCGCGAAGGCGCGCATAAACAGAATTAATGGCAGCATTGACCCCTTCGGAAGTATCCAAAGCGTTTTCAGCGTCTATCGACTGTCGTGGATCTACATCCAAACTACATGATACAAGCACACCAGATAGTAAAACACTAGCGCCTATTATATATATCCAATTCTTAATTTTCATTTTTCTTCTTTTTAGAATCCAATTTGAACACCTAAAGTAACATTACGCGTTAGTGGAAGCTGCCCTGTACCAGCACCTACGAATTCTGGGTCATAACCAGGGAAGTCAGCGATAGTAAGGAGATTAACACCTTGAGCGAATACACGAGCACGTGTTAGTCCGATACCTCTCAGTGCGGAAGGCTTAAAGTTGTAAGCAAACGTTAACTGTGCCAAACGGATGAAGTCCGCATTCAGTAAAGTAGCACTACCGAAGTTACGACCCTGAGAACGTATTTCTTGTCCTCCATTTGCTGTGATGTTACGTGGGATATCCGTCAAGTCACCTGGCTGAGTCCAAGCGCGATCATTTACACTACGAAGTGCATTCAATGTCAAACGTGTACCGTTTTCACGCAGAAAAGTATACTGGCCATCTGTTACCACCGCACCCATTTCATAGGTAAAGAAGGCTGTAAGTTCGAAGCCTTTATAGGTGAAAGTATTATTTAAACCACCAAAAATAGGAGCTAGGTTAGACCCAAGATAAACACGGTCATCAGCAATCGGTAAATAAGTTCTGTTTCCAAAACGATCTAACCACATCGGACGACCAGTAGCTGGGTTTACACCGATGTATTCCGCCGCAAAGAAAGATCCAGGTGCAGGGGCTCCAGGAAAAGCCGGATTACCCACAGGCTGTCCTACGGCTATCCCTGGGTTAGAAGGAAGGAACTGTAAATCATCAAAGAGACGAACAATTTCATTTTGAATGATCGTAAAGTTGAAAGAAGATCTCCAAGAGAAATTACCTCTATCTACATTTACCGTACTTACTTCAAACTCAATCCCTCTATTACGAAGCTCCCCAACGTTTCCGGCGATACTTCCAAAGCCATTCGTCCATAGGATAGGTTGATCCAGTAAAAGATCACGTGTCCTCTGATTAAAAAGATCAATAGAACCTGTCACTCTATTACCAAAGAATCCATAATCAATTCCTAGGTTGACCGTTTCATTAGTTTCCCAACCGAGGTCTAAATTGGCTAAACTAGAAGGACGGATACCTGCTTGCCCAGAGTAATTTCCAGCGCCACCAAATAAGCCGCGAGCGGCAAAGTTACCGATTTGATCATTTCCAGCTCTACCCCAAGAAGCACGAAGTTTTAAAGCAGAAACCGTCTCGTTTCCCTCTAGGAAACCTTCGCGGTCTAAGTTCCAGCCTGCTTGAACAGAAGGGAAAAGACCATACTGTGTATTCGCTCCAAATCGAGAAGAACCATCAAATCGTGCAGTAGCCGTAAAGAGGTACTTCTCTCTATAATTATAGCGCGCATTCACGAAAGATCCTTGACGTCTGTATCCGGTCCAAAAACTTGTCACGAATTCAGGAGTTGCAGCAGACTGAATGGTTCTAAATTGGAAAGTAGGAAAACCGATACCTTCACCTGAAAGTCCTTCACGGGTTTCCGAAATAAATTCGTATCCTAACTGCGCCGACACATTGTGAACTCCACCATACGTTTTGTTCCAGTTAACCGTCTGGGTCGTTTGATAACGCGTTCTCCAGTCTGTTTGCGCAGTAGCACGACCACCGACTCCTTCCCCATCCGGTGTACGTGGATCTAAGAATCTTTCCCCTTGAATAAACCGATAGTCGATGCTGTAAAAAGAACGAAAAGTAATATTATCGGCTATTTTGTAGTTAGCAGCTACGGTTCCAAATGCGGTATTTGTGCGCGTCACTCCAGAGTTAAATGCATTTACCAATGCAATATTTTGTCCTAATACCCCTCCAATATTTTCATTAAAAGAACCGTCTGGATTCCGAATCGGATTATGCGGTAGTATTGCAGTGGAAGAGAAAGCTGGATTACCTAATTGCGACCCTCCCACTGAAAACGGTGTCTGCTGTTGTACAGTAGAAAGATTAATGTTAGTCTCTATAGATAAACGCTCATTCGCTTTATGCTGAATCGATACACGGAAAGTACCACGCTCGAAATCGACAGGGCGAAATGTAGACTCTTGGTAATTATAGGATCCAGATAAGGCAAAAGTAGTTTTGTCATCGCCGCCTCTCACGCTCAACTCGTAATTTTGAAGCTGTCCTCTACCCATTAATTCCCGCTGCCAGTCGAACGTAGGTAAATCTGCACCGATTTGCTGCAGTTGTTCACGCGATAACTCTTGCCAGTTGCCTGGAAGAACACCCATATCATTCAATGTATTCGCTTCGGGATTTGCATTTCCGGAATTAATCCAAGCCTGACGACGCATATCAAACCACTCAGGGCCCGTAAGGACGTCTAAATAGCGCATAGGCTGCGTCTCCCCTACAAAGGCATTAAATTCGAACTGTGCCTTACCTGCTTTCCCTTTTTTCGTAGTGATAATAACGACACCATTTGCTGCCTGCGAACCGTAAATCGCAGCGGAAGCAGCATCTTTGAGAATTTCGATAGATTCGATGTCATTGTTGTTTAAGAAAGCAAGGGGGTTAGCCTGTGTAAAGGAGGCGTCATCTTGGTTATTTAGCTGCACGCCATCTACGATAAAGAGTGGCTCATTCCCGGCTGTTACAGAACCGACACCACGAATACGGATATTTACCGCACCTCCAGGTAGACCATTAGCAGAACGTACCTGAACACCCGCAGCACGGCCCTGTAAGGCACGGTCAAAGGACTGCATCGGTAGATTTTCGATTAATTCCCCTTTTACCGAAGACACGGCACCCGTTACTTCTCGCTTTCGCTGTACACCGTAACCGGTAACGATTACCTCTTCCATCGTTTCCACGTCTGGATCTAAGGTTATATCCACCTTGGAACGGTTTCCAATGGTTACTTCCCTTGAGGTCATGCCGATAAAGGACACCTGTAACACATTATTCTCTTCAGGTACATTAAGCGTAAAAGCACCATCTAAATCAGTAGCCGTACCGATAGAGGTTCCTTTCACGATAACCGAAGCACCTGGAATGGGTAGCATATCCTCTGAGGAGATGACTACACCGGTCACCACCCTATTCTGCGCCCACGCCGTGAGCGTACAAAATAAGAGTGCAACTCCAATGAGTAAAACTTTCTTCATGTTGATCAATTAGTTTAAATTTTATTCAGCAATTTTATATAAAAATATTATTATCCGAAAGCTTGTTGCTGCATTTTGTGAATTTAGAATCCTTTTAAAGCATATACAATAAAACTAAATTCTGTGTGAAAGATTTAAACCGAATTTTATCTGTTTTTGTCAATTTACTTGAAACTAAATTTTTTTGATAACAAAAATATATATTAAAAATTTTTTTTCGGCCAAAAAGCCAATTTTTAACACATTTCTAATGAAAAGAAGTATTTTTCTAAATTCAATAATTACCGCACTTAACCCCTTGGGTAAACAATATGGGTTAACTTGTAACCCGAACCAACTATTCAATACCAAAAAAGATCTAAAAACAAAATTTAAAGTAATAACTCCCGAATTTTACAAAATGAATAATCTAAAAAGGCATCCAAAATAGGGTCGTTCAAATTTTAATTCTGATAAATATATATTTTCGGAATAATATTTTAAAAATCGAAAATAAGAATCTATTTCTATACAATTGTATTAAATACAGTCAGCGATAATAAGGACCTTATACCGATCCACAATACAAAGAGTCTGGAAAAAGGCCAAAAAATAATATAAATAAAAACAAAAAATTCAGTAAACAAAAAAGACCTACGGTCAAAACTGATCGCAGGTCTTTTACCGAAGCTCTCCACTTTTACTCGAATAAGTGTGCTTGTCTCCCCACAGAGGCATTCGCTTCCAAATCTAAAAGCAAGCGTTTTCGGTCTAATCCCCCGGCATAGCCAGTTAGATCCCCCGACACACTAATCACTCGGTGGCAAGGCATCAAAATCAAAATCGGATTTGCCGCTACGGCGCTTCCTACTGCTCTGGGATGCGTTTCACCGAGTATCTGAGCGATATCGGCATACGTCTTCGTCTCACCAAAAGGAATTTTATTCACTTCCTGCCATACCTTATGCTGGTAAGGGCTTCCCCCGAAGGCTGCAGGAACATCAAAAGTCAATAATTTACGCTGAAAATAGAGCCCTAACTGAATACGCACATCCATTAAAAGGCCATCTAAATCGTGTTGAGACTCTTCCTTATCCGTAAAACGAAGACCGGTCACATACCCTTGCTCTACACACACCTCCACATTCCCTATGGGGGTGCTCATTACGGCCGTCTCTTTCATACTTCCTTAACGCTATCAGCCAGTAGTAGTTCAAAATAAGGATAAAAAAGACTTCGCTATACTTACTGAATCAACAAGCGATAACGCCAAAGTTCTCGGACCTCCTCCATTCGAACCTCAAAGGGCGGATAGATGGGATTCGTGGAACATAATAACAAAACACCCTCCCGATCCTTTACACGGTACGCCAGTTTCAAGGTAACACCATCCTGCTCTGTCACCACCACATATTTTTCTCCCTCCTTTAGCTGCGTCCAATCGTCTACATAGGTACAGACTACCCAAGCTCCGTCTGGAATTGGGAGCATAGAGTCCCCATCCACCTGAAAAACCCGATGCTTCTGGTCATCTGGTAAAAAGGGCATGGAAAAACGAGGAAGCTCCTCTATATATACCGGGTCCGAAAAGCCAGCTAAATAACTGGCTTTCGCCTTCTGAGACACCACCTCGATCAGCTCTCTCCCCTGGGCATCTACAGTAGTGGCTAAAATCCGTAAATTTTTACCCTTTAAATACTGATCGGTTTCCAATAAACTACTTAAAGTATACGCCGGTAGCTCAGATAAGGGCTCACGGAGTAAAACATCTACCGTAACACCTAAATAATCTGCTAACTGAACCAGCGTATCTAAAGGTGGGTTTACATTCAACTCATAGCCGGCTAGCTTGGAGCGAGAAATTCCCACTGCCGCCGCCATGGCCTCCTGCGTAACCCCTTTGCGCTTGCGCAAAAACTTAATATTCTGATGAAGCTGCATATGCACGAATTAGGAAACGAATATACACTTCCTTCCGGAAAAAGACAAAGAAATAAACATTTTTTGTTGCTTTCACACACAAAAATAGACAGCATACACAGAAAGATATCCAAAACCACGCAAAAAAAACCTGACAAGCGCTGACAATCACGGAAAAAAATTGGCCAAAACAACATCATCATCTTGCTAAGAAGATGAATTTTGCTTAAATTATTAACTCAAAATTGTTTATAAAATAAACATAATGGAGAAAAGAGCGATTGTACACTTGGATATGGACACTTTCTTCGTGTCCGTAGAGCGCCTACTCGATAGCCGCCTCAATGGAAAACCCATTCTCATCGGTGGATCGGGAGATCGGGGCGTAGTAGCTTCCTGTAGCTATGAGGCCAGAAGATTTGGGATCCACTCCGCCATGCCCATGAAGCTCGCCCGCCAGCTTTGCCCTGAGGCGATAATCGTAAAAGGAGACTTCGAAAAATATAGCCAAAAGTCTCACGAGGTAACCGATATTCTCAAAGAAAGTGTACCCTTATTCGAAAAATCCTCCATAGACGAATTTTACCTAGACCTGACGGGCATGGACCGCTTCTTCGGCTGCTTTAAACTCGCTCATGAGCTTCGCAAGCGCATCATGAAAGAAACAGGCCTCCCCGTATCCCATGGTCTCTCCGAAAACAAAACGGTCTCCAAGGTGGCTACCGGAGAGGCGAAACCGAATAACGAACTGCTCATTCCAAAAGGATCCGAAAAACCCTTCCTGGCCCCCCTCTCCATACGGAAAATACCTCAGGTAGGCGAAAAAACTGCCCAAACCCTCTATACCATGGGCGTAAAGCGGGTAGAAACCATTCAGCATATGCCCATGCAGCTTCTCGTGTCCACCTTCGGCAAAAATGGGCAGGCGATATGGGAGAAAGCAAATGGCATAGACCCGAACCCTGTCATCCCCTACTCTGAGGCCAAGTCCATCTCATCCGAAAGCACCTTCGATCAGGATACGATCGATGTGCGCAAGTTGGAAGCTACCTTAGTAGCGATGACGGAGCAACTTGCCGCAAAGCTCAGAAAACAAGGACAGCTGACTGGCTGTGTAAGCATAAAAATACGCTACTCTGACTTCGAAACACACAGCATGCAGCATCGGGTAGCCTATACCGCTGCCGATCATAACCTGCTTCCACTCGTGAAAAGTCTATTGCATAAGTTGTACAGCCGCCGCCTCCTTATCCGGCTCATCGGCGTACGCTTTAGCAGCTTAGTGTATGGTAGCTATCAAATCAAGTTATTCGAAGACAGTCAAAAGCAGATTCAACTGTATCAAGCCCTAGATAAGTTAAACTATAAGTACGGCGACAAAACCGTGTGCCGTGCGATTAGCATGGGACTGGAAAAAAAACGCTTTAATCCTTTTACTGGCAAACCCGTAAGTTGATATCACGAACAACCAAAAATCCATCTGCAGCAGTCCTTTCCCATCCTAACGAAAATACTTAGAACATGTATTATTCAGAAAAAAGTCTGATTGGATAGCTAAGCTATGTGGGGTACTATTCTTAAAAAAAGAACAGTATCCAAAAAATAAGTCTATAAGAACTAGATATAAACCCAACCCCTACTTCACTTGCTCTTAAATCTATCGTTCCTGATTTTCTTAGATGAAGGGCCAGCCTTCTAATTCAGTTTTTAGCACGTTGGAAAGTAAAAAAGGCCCGGTAAACCGGGCCTTTGTTGGCATTAAATATGCCTTATTCATTAGAATCCTGGATTTTGCTGTGCAGCAAGTACCGGGTTATTCGCAACTTCCTGTAGCGGGATAGGCCATAAGAAGGAGTCACTTGTAAACGGAAGCGCATGATCTGTACCCAGGTTTTGGAACTCTTCGCTGTTCGGATCATAGAACGCTATAGAAGTTACACCACGAGAAGGTGCCTTCGGAGGAATACCCTCTAGGTCCCCTCTTCCCGCCAAACGGTGAATATCATACCAGCGGATACCTTCTGCTAAGAACTCAATGCGACGCTCTTTCCAGATGTGATCTAAAAGCCCCATAGCATCACCACCTACAGCAGCTAATGTGTACGAAGGCACAGAAGCAGGAAGCGCACGGTCGCGCACACTATTTAAAAGCTCTAAAGCCTCGTTTAAGTTGCCTAAGCGCGCATGTGCCTCCGCTGCATTTAAAACCACCTCTGCATAGCGGAACATCGGCGCAGGATCATCGCGATCGATATAACCTGTGTACTTCGCCGTGTAAATTCCGGCTGCATCCTGTGAGGTTAATTCTGTACGACGCGAATCTTCCGGATGCCAGAAATCCCAGTTCCAAGAGAAAGGAGAAATCTTCACAAGTCCTCTACCCCCAAGCTGCGGATTACCATACATCGCTGCTAATGCTCCATTTACCCCAGGGTTAGATTCTGGCGTGTTATTATAAGAGAAAATACTTTCCGTATTCGCTCTAGGGCTCGTAAATGGAACCTCAGGAGTAGGGGCTAAGCTAAAGTCTCCCTGTAACTTTTCATACTCCTCGATAACAGAAGCCCACTCCTCTTGGTGTAAAAACACCCGAGATTTTAATGCAATCGCAGCAGCAGGACTTACCCGTAAAGGAGCTGGCCCTCCACCTAACTGCTCAGCCTCATTTAAATCCTGCAGTACACGCTCATAAACACCCGCCACAGTACCACGATCTACCTGAATCGCCTCGTCTACAGCTTCTACTACATTAACAGCAAAATCACGGTAAGGTATCCCCATTGCCTGAGGATCCGACGAATAGGGGCGGCTTACATGTAATAACAACTCAAAGTGGGCATGCGCACGAATCACAAGCAACTCGCCACGGAAACCATTAAACTCCTCTTGTGTAATCACTCCATTTTCGAGCGCCTGATCTAAACCGGCTAATACCACATTCGCACGGTTGATTAAACGGTAAATAGAAACCCAGAACTCGGCATTATTTGCCGTAGCCGGCGTATGCGCACCGATGTAGGTGATTTCATAAAACAACTGATCGTTATACATATCTCCAGCACGCATATCACCCTGCTGAATAGAGGCTGCCCCAAAAGGATAACCTCGCTGAATAGCCCCTAGAAAAAACCCTCGCTGCGCAGCGTCGTAAACACCCAGAACGTTTCCGAAAACCCGGGCAGCATCCGCAAAAGCTTCCTCTTCAGGAACTAAAGTAACTGGAGTCTGATCGGTCACATCACAGGCTCCTATCGTCAGGCCAGTCGCCACTAAGAGAGAAAGACCTATACTATTTAATTTTGTTCGTTTCATCTTGCTTTTTCTCACCTCAATTAAAACCCTACATTAAGACCTAAAGACCACGTTCTAATGATCGGCGCCGCATTAAAATCCACACCGAACTGTAACTGGTTACCCGGGAAGGTATTTAACTCCGGATCTAAACCTGTATATGCCGTCAGAATAAATGGATTTTGCACCTGTGCAAAGAAACGTGCAGAACGTACATTTCCATTAAACGTATTATCCAGGAATGCAGCTGGCACTCGATAACCAACGACGATATTTTGTACACGAAGGAAATCTCCGCGCTCTACAAAACGACTGTTCGCAGCTCCAGTAGCCCAGATGTTTGCATCCTGTCCAGAGAATAATCTTGGAACATCTGTCACCTGACCACTTTCAGTCCAGCGATCTAAAATAAGCGCATTGTTATTTGAGAAACCCATGCCTAACTGTCCACGCATCGTCTCATTCATGATAAAATTACCTCCAGAATAGCGGAAGAAAATCTCAGCATCGAAATTGCCATACGTAAAGTTGTTCGACCAGCCACCTTGCCATGTAGGGAGCGTATTTCCTAAATTCATTAGGTCATTACCACCTAAGCCACCAGTAGCCTGACTGATATCAGCTGGATTATTCGGGTCAAAAGTTCTCCAACCTGTATTCCCCTGCTGCAGATTGAACTGGATAAGAGACTCATCTCCTCTCATGTAAATCGGATTACCATTCGCTGGGTTAACGCCTGCCCACTGGAATCCATAAAGCTGTGCTATAGGACCTCCAACCTCAGTAATGTTAAAGGCAGAAACGATAGGGTCTACAAGGTTGGTTACTTCATTTCTCAACCAAGTGAAGTTAAAGTCAGTAGTCCAAGAAAAACGCGCATTTCGAATTACATCCGCACGAACAGTTAACTCGATACCCTGATTCACCATAGCTCCCACATTTTCGAAGATCGCATTACCCGGCACACCTACTGATGATGGTGTCACGCGAGAGAGAACAAGGTCCTGAATGTTATTACGGAAATAATCTACCCCAACAGTAATGTTATTGTTGATGGTCATATCGATACCCGCATTAAACTTCTGTGAAGTTTCCCACTGTAGGTTATTGTTAGCGATTTGGCTAAAGCCAATCCCCGCTCCTAGCCCAGAAAGCGCTGCAGAAAAACCACCTACAAAAGGGAAGAAACCAATTTCAGTATTTCCTACTTCAGCGTAAGATACACGTACCTTAAAGTCGTCGATGCCATTTACATTGAAAAATGATTCATCTGAAATTCTCCATCCAATGGAACCCCCCGCGAAAGTACCTCTACGATTTGCCATAGGAAGTGCGGAAATACCATCATTTCGTACGGATGCAGAGAATAAATAACGTCCCGCATAGTTATAGTTTACACGAGCAAAATAGGAATCAAACCCCTGCTCGGACATACCGCCGGCGAACTGCTGTATACCCGCAGAACCTGTCACTAAGTTATCCTGCTGAAAGAAACGATCCGCGATCTGTGTACCTGTAGCAGAGAAGTTATAAAAATTCGTATACTGATACTCTGTACCGATCGTCGCGTTAAAATTGTGATTATCACCGAATATACGCTGATAGTTTAATGTATTCTGCTGATTCCAGCGGGTTACCGGTAGGAATCCTTGCGAAATTAAACCGCCATTACCACGGCCATCGCCATGACGAGGGTCCCAAGAAAGGAACTCATCTGCGAAAGTCAAATCCGCACCAAACTGGGTTCTAAAGGTTAAATCCTGCGTAATGTCCCACTCCCCGTAAACAGAGCCTAAAACACGTGCAGTTCTACCTCTGAAACGGTTATTTTGTAAAGCAAAAGCGATATTTGGCAGGTTATTATCGATTACCCCTAAGTTGTTACCTGAACCCAAGGAAGCACCTCCTGGAGCGACATTAAAGCCATCAAAAGCGATGTTTTCAGGATCAAAAATCGGCACATTTGGAAATGCACGTGTGGCATTTAAAGTAACTCCTGAAAGCGAGTTCTCTCCATTATTAAGTGAGTTTATCTCTGTATAAGAGAAATTCAAGCTTGTACCGATTCTAACTCTTTTATTAATATCATGATCTACATTTCCTCTAAAGGTATATCTGCTTAGATCATTAGCCTGTAAGGCACCTTCCTGCTCGGTAAAACCCACAGAGAAGAAATATTTTGTCGCTTCAGAACCTCCTCTAACAGATAAATTGTGCTGCTGCACAAAACCTCTTCTAAAAATATGATCTTGCCAGTCGGTATTAACACCCGGACGGGCTAACTCCGATAAACCGGCATTTCTTCTGGTTTCATTCGCGATTTCGACGAACTGATCACCATTTAAAAGATCAAAACGGTTGATCTCCTCATTAAAACCGACGCTTACATTGTAATCAACTTGTGCTTTTCCTGTCTGTCCTTTTTTGGTCGTAATCAAGATAACACCGTTCGCAGCACGGGAACCGAAGATCGCAGTAGCAGAACCATCCTTTAACACCTCGAAAGACTCGATATCGGCAGGATTAATCTGCGCCAGCGGATTACTTGCGAAGTTAGCCGCACGATCCGCATTCACAATAGGAACACCGTCTATTACCAGAAGAGGCTGCGCATCCGATGTAATCGAGTTGACCCCACGAATACGAATAACTGGAGCTTGCCCGATCACACCACCCGGATTCGTAATCTGTACACCTGCTGCACGACCGGCTAACTGCTGATCGAAAGAGGGTGTTACGAGATTTTCAATCGGAGCACTGCTGATACTGGCGACAGAACCCGTCAAATCCCTTCTCTCCTGGGTACCATAACCAACCACTACCACCTCACTCAATGTCTTTACATCTGGAGCAAGTAATACATCTATCGTAGACTGGTTGCCGATAGCAACTTCCTTACTATCATAGCCTACGAAACTAAATACGAGCGTCGTCGCATCTTCAGATACCGTTATCGTGTACCCACCATCTAAATCTGTGATCGTACCGGAGGAAGTCCCTTTCACGCGTACGTTTACTCCCGGAATTCCATCCGGTTCGTCCGCAGAGGTCACCCTACCGGTCACCGTCCTGCTCTGCGCCCAAGCGAAATCCATCGCCAGGAGCCCGACAAACATTAACAATAAAACTTTCTTCATACCATTTTTTAGATTGTTAAACACATAATCTAATACAATTATAAAATGTTTTTCTCACAAAAGAAAAATCCGACCTAGCTTAAAGCGAATCAAATACTTCTATATTATTCTTCAATCCCATCGGACTAAAATAGTAACAAATAAAAGCATGTTAAAGGAGATAATGAGGCAGAAATCAAAATCTTATTTGGACTAAAAGATACTTCAAAGAATCTTAACACATTTTAACATAAATTTAACATGCGCTGTAAAAAATAGATACCGAGCCTAACATGACTCTAATTTAGAATATTCTTTTGATATGAACGAAATAATAGGTTCAAAACAAAATTTTGTACTTATTTGAAAACAAGCAACGCGTAAAGCAGAAAAAGGGGCTTGCGCCCCTTTTTACCACTCGTCATAAAACCGTTTTTTATTTGCCTATTCCGGAATTCGCCCAATCATTACCTGAGTATTCTCCCCCTCCCTTAACGGAATCTGTTTCGCGGAGGAGCCCGTGACATAAAGCCGCGAAACTTCATCAAGCTCGAGCTCAAGTTGGGATAAAAATCCCCCTTTGCCCAGCGGGCGCTCACCTGCTAAATCCACCCCTGCCAGCATCTCTTCTATACCCGGACCTCGCTCCACCACATAGGCATCTACCAGACGAGCGGAAAGATGTCTTACATCAGGAAGCAAGAGCGTACTCGATAGCGCCTCCACCTCTAAATAAGCTAAAGGTTCGTCCTTCGCTGCTAGCGCCACCCGACTCCCCTCCACACGAATAAATGCCTCACCTGCGCCTGGAAGCTCCAGCGTAGCCTTTTGCACCTGCCGGAAGACGAGCTGAGCACCCACGGGCAAGGTGAGCTCCATCGTAAGGCGATCCATGCCTTCTGCTACGCCTATGTATAAGGTATCGCCCGAATAATACCGCTCGATATAGCCTTGACTCATCTTGTTCTGTTCAAGCCTGCGCATGTTTTCTATGGTATACGAAAGCTCCATGGAAGCCTCTAACTCCGATTTCAGCTCCACATTTACCGACTCTAGACCGAAGAGGCAGACGGTATGATGCGGCTCCAGCGCGTACGTACTGCGAAAGGAAACTTGCTGCCCGACGAAGTTCCCGAAAAGAGCCCCTGAAACCGAACCATCCCTCCCTTCGAGAAGTATACGGTCATTAAACTCCTCATAATAAGCCTGCGAACGCATGCTTCCGAACAGCAGCATTCCGACCACAAACAAAAGGTAAGACCCTATAAAACCGAATAATAGCTTGCTACTTGTTTTCATTTTCTTTTATTACATGTAAAAGTTCTGTTAAATCAGCGGATTTTAACCCGAGGAGCCGCACCTGCCGAAGAAAAGGAGGGAGCTCGTCTCGGTAAAAGTCCGCTTTCTTCTTCTCCTGTATCCGAGACTTTGCCGTAGGCGAAACGAAGAATCCGATCCCCCGCTTGTTATCTAAAATCCCCTCCTCTTCCAGCATGGCATAGGCACGCATCACTGTATTCCGGTTCACCTCCATCTCACCGGCCAGCTCCCGAACCGAAGGTAGCTTCTCCTCTACGGGCCACTCCTCCAGCAAAATTTTCTCACAAACCCAATCGCCGATCTGAAGGAATATATTTTTATGCTCTGCAAATTTCATCATACCTCTTTCTCCTTATATTTTAAATAGGCCACCGCCCAAAGTACCGGATTCGCGAGCACCGCATACAGCCAGCTTACCTGCAGCAGCCAAGGGATACTCCCGTCTAGAAAACTATTTGGATAATTCGTGGCCACAAACACATTATAGGGAAAACCTGGAAGCCTCGAGGCAAGTAGACCGATCGCTAGCCCAATCACGATAACGCCTAGCTGTAAGATCAAATACGTGATCAGCCAGTTCAATTTTTTGAAATACAACCCGCCTAAAAAAAGAGCAGAAACGGGTAGCAGTAAGAGACTGAAAACAGCCGATGTTAGTAAAAATGCATATTCGGATTTTTCATTTTCAGGCCCCTGAGTCGGAAAAGCCTGCCAAATCGTCTCGGGAGTCGCACCACCAGATCCGAAAAAGAGTAAAGAGAGGGTCAAGTATACGGCATGCGCCAGCATAGCGATCAGCGGAAAAGCCAAATGGTACAGGACCACTACCGCGATCACCCGAATGAATAGCTCATAGAAAAACTTTTCCTGTCGTGTCGCGGGAAGCAGAATATGCTGGATGGCCAAGTCCTTCTTATGCAGATAACTAAAGCTGTTCGAGGTCACGAAAAGCACTAATCCGATAAGCCCGATTATGTAAGTAGGTAAGTAAAGCGTCCCTTGTAACGTTTTGCCAGCAAAGGCTGCACTGACAGGGTTAAAATCTGACTCTCCGAACCAGAACAAAAGCTGTAGCATGCAGAGCAAAAGCACAAAACCCGGTAGCAGCACCATATAGGCACGCGTATTTCTACTGATATCAAAGCGTAGCAGCGCGAAAAACCGCTGCAAAGTAGTTCCTGTGCTCATAACTCGTTCGGGTGGGTTATTTTTCCAGATAAAATGGCATTAAAAAAAAGTTCTAGCTGCATGGGGGTTTGGGTCTCTCCTTCGCGCCGCTGGCGCAAAAACTGGTAACCACCGCCCATCAATTCATGGTACAGCGCATCTTCGGGTAGGCTTGTGCTCAGCCCCATGCTGTACTGCTGGGTGATCGTGTCCAGGGTCTGGTCATAAATCATCTTGCCCCCTTCCAGCACCGCGATCCTATCGATGAGGTTCTCCACATCTTTCACTTGATGCGTACTGATAATGACCGACTGCTCGTCGGCTAGAAATCGACCTAAAATCTTCCGAAAATAACTTTTGGAGGGGATATCCAGCCCATTCGTGGGTTCATCCATCAGTAAAAGTGGACAGTTAGTGGCTAGCGCAAAGGCGATGTGTACCTTTTTTTGCTGCCCAAAAGACATCTCTCCGAAACGGCGCGCACTGCTGGTCTGAAAATCACTGAGGATCTGCTCGAATTTTTCAAAGGAAAATGCAGGATAAAATGCTGACCAAGCTTTCACATAGCTGCTCACGCGCGAACGCGCAGGAAATTCAAAGGCATCGGGAACCAAAAACTGGCTTTGGAGCAAGGCAAGGCTACGGTCGCCAGGACGTGCGCCTGCCTGATAAATCGCGCCTCCATGAGGCTGTAGCAGACCTGCCACTAGGCGCAGGAAAGTACTTTTCCCGGCACCATTTTTTCCTAATAGCCCTGTGATACTGCCGCGCTCCAAACGCCACCGAAGGGCATCGAAAAGGCGTACCCTGCCGCCATAGGTAAAGTCCATATCTTGTATGTCGATATGCGGAGCTTCAGTAAAAGAGGATTGTTGCATAGTGTCATAGTTAATTATGACACTAATATCCTATGCCAGTATTGAACTTCCAAATTTTCAGACGTTTTTTTTCCATTTTTTTCTCAGCAAAGAGAAGTAGCGGAATTTTCAAGTAAATGGAAGAAAAAAAGCTTGTTTTGTTTATAAAATAGACTTATTTTTGTCTATATAATTTACACCATGTTTATCAACTGCCACAGTTATTATAGTTTCAAGTATGGGACGATGAGCATCGAAACTCTAATCGCAGAGGCCTTGCGAGTGCGTGCAGATGCGATCGCACTTACGGATATCAACAGTACAGCGGGCATTTTTCCTTTCATTCAGCAGGCCCAGCGGCATAATGTACATGCGGTTGTGGGTATTGACTTCCGCGAGGGTACCCGTCCCCGCTACATCGGCCTGGCGAAAAATCAGGAGGGGCTTTATGAGTTAAATAAGCACCTGACAGAGGTTTTAGCGGCCGGAGGCCCATTTCCCCAGCGGGCTCCTACTTTCTCCCATGCCCTTATCGTGTATCCACTTCATGCAGCGCCTGATTCGCTTCGAGAAGAAGAGTTTATAGGAGTCCGCTTACATGAAATTCGCCAACTGTACACACTTCGGAGACGCTATCCGGTCGAAAAACTAGTACTTTGGCAGCCGGTAAGCTTTCAGGATAACATTTCCTTCAACACCCACCGCCTCTTACGCGCGATCGACCGGAATAGCCTGCTCAGCAAACTACCACTTAGTGAACAAGGGCAGCCGGAGGATCGCTTTTATACCTACGCGGAACTAGCGGCACAGTGTGAAGGACATAGCTACCTTATTACCGCAGCACGTAAACTACTGGAGCAATGTCAGTTTTCGTTTTACTTTCACGCAGTAAAAAATAAACGGAACGTTAGAGGCTCTTCTTGGGAGGACTTCGACTATTTACGCACCGAGACGCTGCGCGGAGCCGTCAGCCGCTACCCGATGCTAAGTCAGGAGATTTTCGATCGTATCGAAAAAGAACTGTTACTGATCCAGCAAAAAGACTTCGTGTCTTACTTTTTAATCAACTATGACATCGTGCAGTATGCACATCGAAAGGGTTATTTCCATGTGGGAAGAGGAAGTGGTGCGAACAGCATCGTCGCCTACTGTCTGTACATCACAGACGTGGACCCGATCGCACTTGACCTATACTTCGAGCGATTTATCAACTTATATCGGGACAGTCCGCCGGATTTCGATATCGATTTTTCTTGGAAGGATCGCGACGATGTTATTCGTTATATTTTCGACACGTATAAAAATGGAGATCGAGCACATGTAGCCCTTCTCAGTGCACACAGCACCTTTCAGTATCAAGCAGTGACGCGAGAGCTGGGAAAGGTCTTCGGCTTACCGAACAGTGAAATCGAGCAACTTTTAGCCAAGGGTGGGCCCAAGCATCCGCTGGATCAGTACGGGCAGCTGATTAAGCGCTATGGTCAGCGCCTGATCGATGTTCCGAGTCATCTCAGCATTCATGCAGGGGGCGTATTGATTTCAGAAAAGCCTATACACTATTATACAGCCACCTCCATACCTCCGAAAGGCTTTCCGATTACGCATTTTGATATGCATGTAGCAGAGGCGATCGGTCTGCATAAATTTGATATCCTCAGTCAGCGGGGCTTGGGGCATATCAAAACTGCGCTGGAGCTCATCCACGAAAATCAGGGGGTGGAAGTGGACATCCGACAGGTAGAACGCTTTAAAAAAGACGAAAAGATTAAGGCCTTACTGCGCAGTGGAAAAACGATGGGGGCCTTTTACGTAGAGTCCCCTGCCATGCGCATGCTTCTGTCGAAGATGAAAGCCCAGACGTATTTAGAATTAGTGGCAGCCAGCTCCATTATTCGCCCAGGAGTGGCGAGATCGGGGATGATGCGCACCTATATTTTGCGACACTTAGACGTAGAAAAACGAAAAGAAGCACATCCTGTGATGGAGTCCATTATGCCAGACACCTATGGTATTATGGTGTACCAGGAGGACGTGATCAAAGTGGCCCATTATTTCGCTGAGCTCAGCCTAGGCGAAGCGGATATCCTCAGGAGAGGTATGAGCGGAAAATCACGCTCGAAGGAGGAGTTTCAGCGCGTAAAAGACGCCTTTTTCTCGAATTGTGAGCGCCTGGGACGAGAAAAGGAAATCACCGAGCAGGTATGGCATCAGATTGAAAGTTTTGCGGGATACTCTTTTGCGAAAGGACACTCAGCCTCCTTCGCGGTGGAAAGCTACCAAAGTCTTTTTTTAAAAGCCTACTATCCTTTAGAGTTTATGGTGGCCGTCATCAATAACTTTGGGGGATTTTACTCCACTGAGTTTTATCTGCACGAACTCCGCATGCAAGGGGCTGAAATAGAGGCCCCCGATGTGAATGAAAGCCGCTACTTGACCCACATTCAGGGTAAACGCGTGGTGTTAGGCTTCATTCATTTGAAGCACTTCGAAAAGAGGAGCACGGATCTTCTTTTGCGCGCACGCGCAAATGGTCCATTTAAAGGTTTAGA
Source organism: Nitritalea sp. (assembly GCF_054166705.1). Lineage (NCBI taxonomy): Bacteria > Pseudomonadati > Bacteroidota > Cytophagia > Cytophagales > Cyclobacteriaceae > Nitritalea > Nitritalea sp. The sequence goes on along the minus strand of NZ_JBSZCV010000015.1, from coordinate 84,370 downwards.
GGAATTTATGCTCCGAGTTCCATTAGGGATCGAGCAACTTAAAATTTTAATTCGAATCGATGCTTTTCGGTTTACCGGCCAGACGAAGGCGCAGCTGCTATGGATCGCACATGCCCGCCATCAGGAGCTACAGCAGCGTGCACTGGCAGCAGAAAATAGTGTGGGGCTCTTCCAGACGGAGGTAAAACCCTTTCGTTTAGAGGACCTCCCCCCCTTAAGTGCCTCGGAGGATTGGGAGAATATTCACGATCAACTCGAAATTTTAGAGTTTCCGCTGGACAGCCCTTTTCATTTAGTGGAAGCACTGCCTGCTGGTACTTGTATGGCGAAGGACTTGCCTTTACATACGGGCAAGTGGATTTCCATAGTCGGCTACTTAGTGACAGTAAAACCCACACGAACGATAAAAGGAGATCGTATGCATTTCGGCACCTTCTTAGATCAAGAGGGCAACTGGGTGGATACGGTTCATTTTCCTGATAAAAAAAATCCATACCCCTTTCGCGGTAAGGGTCTTTACCTCCTCAAAGGTCGTGTCAGCGAGGAGTTTGGGTTTTACACCATAGAAGTAAATAGTCTCAAACGATTAAGCTACAAGCAGCGGACAACTTAACCCCTTGCATTTCATGAACTGCTGCATATTCCCATTCCTGTTCAAACAGCATTCGGACGCGGGGCTATCCCTCACCGAAACCTCAACATTAAGAATTTATCGATCAAAAAAGTAAGGAAATGCCCAGTTCTAGCTGCTGAAAACGAAAATCGGTAGTAGCAAAATCTACAGCATCACTAAAACTTACTTGCTGCGCATCTAAAATACGTTCGAAGCGTAAATCTAAGCCCAGACGCCCGAAGTTCAGCCCCGCTCCCACTTGAAAGCCCGCATTAAACGCGCCTCCATCTCCTGTGATATCATCGCGTAGGAAAAGATGTCCCGATGGTCCTCCGAAGACAGAAAGAGTCCTGCCGATGAGATTCACCCCCACTAGGAAAGGCAGATCGAAACGACGCGTGATCAGGCGATTCTCCACACCGGACTCGACTACATTCGTCACAAAGTTCGTGAAATAAATTTCTGGTTTCACGAATACTGGCCCGAGATGATACTTCCCAAAAAGACCAACATGGTAGCCCATATTGTCGAGCGGATCACCAAAAATGAGTTGCGCGTCGCGAAAATAAGAGCCGTTATAACTATAATTAAAGCCGGCTTTTATTCCAAATCCATTACTGGTCTGGGCTTGGACACTGGAAGTGGCACAGAAGAAACCACATAAAAACACGAGTACTAAAAGAACATTTTTCATCTTACCTGGTGCTAAGTAGTGAACATAAGTTGATATACGTATCTAAACGGCAGGAACGACTGACAGTCGGTTGAAAATGAGTCATTTTTAACGCTTTCCTTTTACAATTCTAAAAACTCTGACAAGAAAATCATGCCAAAGATTTTACCTTCCACATTTTCCGAAGCGACAGAGAAAACACAGCAGGGCATTTTCTATGTGAAAATACAAATTTAACTCACAACCAACATTTTTCACCTTGTGAAAGTTAACTTAATGCCTTACATTTAAGTGCTTAATTCATGTTTCTACCCGAACATTCCCCATTATGCGAATCGCCATCCTCGGTGCTACTCCCCTGGCAGCATCGCTCGCTCATAAATTTATAAAGGCCGGATTACAGGTCAAAGTAGGTGTCCGTCCTGATTTCGTTCCTGAAAGTACCACTTGGAAACTCCTGCATATGCAAGTAGGCTCTTGTCTTAGCTACAGTGAGGCGTGTAAAGAGGTAGACATCATCTTTCTATGCACGGAAAACACGCAGTTGGAAAGCGTCATGCGGAGCCTGCAAGAGATGGATCCGCTTGCGATCGTGGACAGCACCAATGCCGGCTATAAAAATTGTATCCCCTGTAACGCTACCCATCTTCAAGAGCGACTTCCTCAGCACCAGTTTTACAAAGCCTTTAATAACCTGGGGATAGACTATCCACAGAACGATCGCCTAGGCTTGTTAAATGAAACGTATTTTTGTGGCCCGGAGGGCCCTACCAAGGAGCGCCTGAAGCGCCTTATTTCTTGCATCGGCTTCCACCCCATCGATGCAGGGGGATTGGAGCATGCCGATTTGCTGGAAGCATTTTATCATCTGAGAAGTAAAATCGCAGAGCGTAAACAGGACCAAGAGCAGTGCCACTTTAAGCTCATTTCCTACTAGCCGTAAAAACATTTCCCAACTTCTAAAGCTTAGGGTAGCAGTAACGCTTCAGCCTTAGGCTTTTTTTGCTTTGGTATAATTGCTAAAAGGCTATTAATTTTGCATTCAACCAAATACTAACTTTATGAGCCGGTTACGATCTCTAACTACCCTTCTTACGGCAGCGGTCCTCTGGAGCTGTTCCGGAGATAGGACGAACACATCGCGTATGAACCCCTTTTTCGAACCTTATGCCACACCTTTCGAGGTCCCGCCTTTCGACAGCATCGAAATCGAACATTTTAAGCCCGCTATGGAGGCGGGTATAGAGGAACAACAGGCAGAAATCGATGCCATCGTGGACCAGACGGAGGACCCTACCTTTGAAAATACCATCGAGGCACTGGAAAAATCAGGCTCCTTGTTAAGCCGCGTGCAAAGCGTCTTTGGAAACTTGAACAGTGCGAACACGAATGCGGAGCTGCAGGCTATCGCCAAAGAAATGTCGCCCGCCCTTTCAGCACATGGAGATAACATCCGGCTGAATGAAAAACTCTTTGCCCGTATCCAAGCTGTGTACGAGCAGCGTGAAACGTTACCTTTAAATGAAGAGCAGCGCATGCTTCTCGAAAAAACGTATAAATCCTTCGTTCGCAGCGGGGCAAATTTGCCGGAGGCAAAAAAAGAGAAACTACGTGAAATCAACAGCAAGCTTGCCCTTTTAAGCTTAGAATTTGGACAAAACCTATTAGCGGAAACCAATGATTTTCAGCTTTGGGTCACAGACGAGGCTGATCTAGCGGGGCTGCCGTCTAGTTTGCGCGCTAGCGCCAAAGCAGACGCTGAGGCGGCAGGAGAACCTGAAAAATGGTTATTCACCCTCCAGAACCCAAGTGTAATGCCTTTCCTGCAGTATGCAGAAAAGCGTGAGCTAAGAGAGAAAATTTGGGATGCCTACCAGACACGAAGTAACCGCGGAAACGATAAAGACAATACCCAGGCTTTAATCGATATCGCCAACCTACGGTTGGAGCGTGCAAACTTGCTGGGCTATGAAACGCATGCTGCGTTTAGCCTGGAAGAAACGATGGCTAAAAATGCCGGCAATGTCTACACCCTTTTAAACCAGCTTTGGACTCCAGCACTTGCCAAGGCGAAGGCAGAGCGTGATGAAATGCAGGCATTAATGACAGAGATGGGTGAAGAAGGCCCCTTACAACCCTGGGACTGGAGATTCTATGAGGAAAAACTTCGTCAGAAAAAATTCGATCTCGATGAGCAGGAAGTGAAGCCTTACTTCTCCCTGGAAAAGGTGCAAGAAGGTATTTTCAATGTAGTAAAAGAACTCTTTGGACTGACCTTTACGCCGAGACCGGAGCTGCCAACCTACCATCCAGAGGCAAAAGCCTACGAAGTAAAAGAGGCAGACGGTAGCCATGTCGGTATCTTGTATATGGACTTCCATCCACGTGCATCGAAAAGAGGAGGTGCCTGGATGACCAGCTACCGCCCGCAAATGATGGAAAATGGAGAGCGTAAAGCTCCAGTCATTTCGATCGTATGTAATTTCTCTAAGCCGACAGGTGACACCCCCGCCCTGCTGACTTTTGACGAGGTCACAACCTTCTTCCATGAGTTCGGTCATGCCTTGCATGGATTACTGTCGAACGTGCAATACCGTAGTTTAGCGGGTACTTCTGTACCCAGGGACTTCGTGGAATTACCGTCTCAAATCCTCGAAAACTGGGCGACAGAACCGAGTATCCTAAAAACGTATGCCATCCACTACCAAACAGGAGAAGTCATTCCGGATGCGCTCATCGAAAAGCTACAGAAGTCAGGAACTTTCGGACAAGGCTTCGCCACCACGGAATACTTGGCAGCCTCTCTTCTCGATTTAGACTACCATACTATCACAGAGCCGATTCAGCAGGATGCTAAAACTTTCGAAGCCGCTGCAGTACGTAAAATGGGCCTTATCGATGAAATCATCCCACGCTACCGCAGCTCCTATTTCCAGCATATCTTTAGTGGTGGATACTCTGCCGGCTACTACAGCTACATTTGGAGCGGTGTTTTAGATACAGATGCCTTCCAGGCTTTTAAAGAAACGGAGCTCTTTAATCCAGAAAAGGCACAAGCTTTCCGTACGGAAATCCTAGAGCGAGGCGGAACGCGTGACCCGATGGAAATGTACGTAAACTTCAGAGGTGCTGAGCCTACCATAGAAGCCTTGCTCGCAAAGCGGGGATTAAATCAGCTTAGCCTGCGATAAGCCTACACGAAAATTGGCGGGCAGCCGCTTGCATACGAAAGCCTACAGCTAAGGCATCACTTAAAAGAGAGGGCTTGCTGCCCCTCTCTTTTTTATCTGATAATTATAAATATGAGGTCAAAAAATTTCACTATAAGGATTATTTTCGTATATTAGTAAAATAGTATAATGAATACTATTTTTAAACGAATCCCTATGATGAAATTAGTACTTGCAGGACAAAATCCTTACCTAAAATCGATCATGAATCAATATTTAGCGGGTATGGGATATACGGTTTTCTGTCTCGATGATGCATCCGAGGGTAAGTTGCTCGTAGACAGAGGAGAACACATCGACCTAACACTTCTACTACTAGATAAAGATGGCTTTGCGAAAAATTTCGCCAAACATGTTAGGGAGCACTTTACGGCTAACTTCGGCCCTATTGTCGGCTTAAAACAAGAAAGCCTAGCGAAAAAAGAGAAGGAAGAGGCGGCCGATTTCACGGATCACCTAATCGATGGATTTAAAACGCTTTCGGAACTTTCTTCTCATTTACCGAAAACCATGCGATCCTGATCCGAATAGAGCGCCTCTAATCGCCGTTTTTATGCCGCAGGGTGCTTTAACAAATCTTTTCTTAGGGTATCAATCTACTAGTAAGTCGTAATAGCGCGCGATTTTTTCTTTTAATTCCTGCAGCGCTAGTAAGCCATTTGACCGAAAAACTTCCTTTCCTTCCGCTAAAACTATGATACCCGGAATGCTCATCATGCGAAGCTGTGCCGCTAGGGAACGCTCTGCGACGGCATCTATGCGGAGTAAACGCATAGCTGGAAAATCCTGCTCGACTAGATCGGCGACTTTCGGAAACAAGGTCGTACACACCGTACATTCCTCCCCGTAAAAATAAAGTAAAAGCATCGGCTGACCGGCCTGAGCAGCCTGCTCAGACCATTCCTTTACCCTTTCCTGTGGATGCATCATGTAGTGAATTTACCGTTTAGAAGTGGACTACTTGTTCTTAATAAAACGATTACTTCACCTGCTTCTTGGCTGCCACGATCGGCGCAAAGGGACCGTATTTGTGCTGCTCCTCTGGGAAGGTATCACTAAAAGGTCCGAAAGGATGATCGATAGGCTTTTTAGAGATATCCGGCCAGTCGCCGGTAATATCTTTCGACGGCCGTGGCATACTATTGACATAAGCCGCCACATCCCAGGCCTCCTGATCGGTCAAAATAGGCTTTTCAACGGTAGCACCTAATGGCATATTAGCACGCACATACCCTGCAAAACGCGACATGCGATACAAACCTGCACCATCATTATACGCATGCTCACCCCAAAGGGGAGGGTAAGTATAGGCCAGCTGGTCAAAACGCATGACTCCCTGGCCATCTTCTTGGTGACAGGAAGCGCAGTGTGCATCGTAAATACGCTTTCCCTTTATCGGATCGGCAGCACGATCGAGGAAGGCTACATCGACTAAACCAGTACCATAAGGAACCTCGCCTTTCGGGACCTCCTTCCCTAACCACTCCATGTACGCCACCATCGCGATCATTTCTTCACTTTCTACCTCTAAAGGTGCGCCATTTAAGCTGCGCTCAAAACAATCATTTATACGCTTAGGAATATCTTCCATCTGTCCGGACCGGCCACGTACCTTCGGGTAAGTAGAAGCTACCGCCGCATAATTATTGCCGAAAGGCACCGTGCCAGCACCGAGATGGCAGTTTTGACAGTTCAGCCCATTCGATATCGCTTTCACTTTGCCCAGCGGGCCTAAATACTCAGAGGTATTCGCGATCAGCTCCCGCCCGTACTCAATGTATACGGCATTCGGCTCATCCGCTACGGTGGACCAATCGGGCGCGTGCCACAAACGCACTAGGTCCTCCTCGGGAATAAGCCCCTCGTAAACTTCTGCTAATAAAAACTCCCCCTCTGGAGCCGCCAACTGCGGCAAACTGCCTCCCGCCAACAGATACACAAACAATACAATAAGGGCAACTAACACACCTAAAAGCCCTAATAAATAACTGGTTGCATTTTCAATAAAAGAAGCGAAGGATTGACGGTTATTTTCCATGGGTTACATAAAATTCCTTACAAAAATGCATGTAAAGGAACGATTAATTTGGTGATTTTCATCACATAAACCCAAAACTAACCGTGCATCAGTTGGTTTTCACTTTCGTGCCTACATAAAAAAGCGCCGTCCTCCATGAACTCAGTCCGTAAATCCCTAACCCTGCCAGTGCTACTGTAAAAAAGGAGAAACGCAAGCTGGACAACTCCGCGATAAATCCGATTAGCGGCGGGCCTAGTAAAAACCCAAAAAAAGAAATCGTGGATACCAGCGCTAAGGATACACTCGGAGGATAGCTAGCAGAACGTCCTGCGATCCCATAACACACAGGGACGATGGCTGCTACTCCAAATCCCACTAACACAAACCCAATCGAGGCAGTGACCGGCACAGGAAGTCCAACGGATAAAAAGAGTCCTCCTGCTATTAAGAGGCCTGAAAAACGCAAAACAAAGGGACGCCCCTTTCGCTCGATAAGCGGATCTGCTAAGAACCGTCCCGTGGCCATCGCCCCCATAAAAAACACGTAACCTAGCACAGTGTAGGCAGCAGGCACATCCACCACTTTCTTAAAATAAATCCCAGACCAGTCGAACATACAACCTTCTGCAAGCATCCCTAAAAAAGCGATCAGCCCAACACGAAGTAAGAGTGCGTCCGGCTTTACCCAGGTGAGCCCTCCTCCACTAGTTGCATTTCGCTCGTTCAACAGGTAGCTTTGCGTAGTAAAAACAATTGCTCCGGCCAGACACATGACAATGAGATAATGAATCGCTGGAGCCAGTCCAAAAAATACCATCCCTGCTCCGATACCCGCCCCTACAAAACCTGCCAGACTCCATAAACCATGAAAGGAGGCTAAAATAGATTTTCCCAGCGCCTTTTCTACACTCAGTGCTTGTGTATTTAAGGAGATATTCATCATATTCCCCAGCATCCCAAAAAGAAAAACAACCGGAAAAAGCATCCAGTAACCGGGAGAAAAAGCGATAAGCGGGAGAGTTACCGCATAGGCACTAGCACTTATCAAAATAACTGGACGACTCCCAAATCGATGTACCGACCAGCCAGCCAGTGGAAGCGCGGTAAGCGAACCGATAGGAAGTACCAAGAGCACGCCCCCTAGTGCTGCCTCCGAAAGTCCAAATTTAGTCTGTAAATCCGGTATCCTGGAAGCCCAGGAGGAAAAACAAAGCCCTGCTAAAAAGAATAATCCATTTAACGCAAGGCGACGATTTTTAGGGGTTAGATGCGACATAAAAGTGTTTGAAACCCCTAATTTACAGGGTTTTTATCCATTTTAATAGCTCGAATCAAGCAGATAAAAACACTCGCTGCATGCAATCGATTGAAACCGCAGCAAAGCTATCTTTTTATGGATTAAAAAGAAAAAGTTTTTCTACCCAGTGAAACATTACATTCTAACACCTGTTTTAATGGAATAAAATAAGTATTCGTATGGAATTCGTAATCGCTGGCTCTGTTGTCCTGATGGCCATTCTGCTCATCCGCTTCATCGTGAAAAAAGTTTTTTAAGCTTAAGATTTTCCCTCCTCTAGTGGTAGTAAGAACCTATCGGACCTCTCATAGACCTTATTTCTGAGGACCTACGCTTCTTTTATACACAGAAACCATGCGTACCCCTAGCGTATGAGCCAAACTTTTTTTTAATCGCACCCATAGCATCAAGATCCTGAGGACACTTTTTCGGACTTCAAGGCCATTTCGATAAAAATCTGATAAAAATCAGCTATATTTTGTCTAAGGTAACAATTCTCACAGAATTACTGCGTGGAATCGCCCAAATTTGTATCATGAATTCGGGCAAATGCCCTTTTACTAACCTTAAAACAGAAAAGCTATGTTTTTTCAACACGTATATGATAAAAGTTTGGCTCAAGCCAGTTATGTAATTGGTTGCCAAGCAGGTGGAATAGCCGCAGTAATCGATCCAAAGCGCGATGTGGATACCTACATCGAAATCGCTAAGGCGAATAACATGAAGATTACGCACATTCTAGAAACACACATCCATGCAGACTTCCTAAGTGGTTCGCGGGAACTAGCAGAACTTACCGGTGCGAAGTTATACCTCTCCGATGAGGGCGACGAGAACTGGAAATACGAATTCCCACATGAGAAAATCAAGGGGGGTGATGTCGTGAAAATGGGTAATTTAACATTCGAAGTAATTCACACTCCTGGCCATACGCCTGAGTCCGTCAGTTTTCTTCTGACAGATAAGCCTGCCTCTCAGGAGCCTGTCATGCTCTTCACAGGCGACTTTGTCTTCGTAGGGGACGTAGGACGGCCAGATCTTCTAGAGCAAGCAGCCGGCATCAAGGGCACTCAAGAGATCGGTGCAGAGCAGATGTTCGACTCGCTTACAGACTTCGCGAAATTGGGTGACTTCATTCAAGTTTGGCCTGGACATGGCGCCGGTTCCGCCTGCGGCAAAGCCCTCGGAGCAGTCCCTTCCACCACTGTAGGATACGAAAAAATCCGTAACTGGGCTTTACAGTTGCTAAACGACAAGCCCGCCTTCACCAAAGAGCTACTTGCGGATCAGCCTGAGCCTCCTAAATACTTCGCCATGATGAAGAAATTAAATAAGGTGGATAGAAAATTACTGACAGAGGTACCTCAAGTTCCACAGCTTAGCGATGCTGACTTCTTAGCAGACCATGCCGCCGGAATTAAAGTGATCGATACGCGCCCTTGGAAAGCTTTTGCAGATGCACACCTCGCAGGAACCTATAACATCACGCATAACAACTCTTTTGCTACCTTTATGGGCTGGTACCTCAACTATGAAGAGCAGTATATCCTCGTAGCAGAAGCGGGCGAAGTGGAAGAATTGATGCGCAAAGCCATGCGAATCGGTTTAGATAACTTTAAAGGATTTATTACACCTGCTCAGCTGCTCAGCTTACATAACATAGCGCTGGAAAGCTATCAGCCTGTCGGCAAAGAAGTCGTCGAAGAAGCCATCGCCTCCGGAGAAAAACAAATCATCGACGTTCGCGGTGCTGCTGAATTTAAAAAGGGCCAAATCGAAGGTGCTGAGAATATTCACTTAGGAAAGCTTCCTGATAATTTAGATAAAATCGCTACCGATAAACCGGTTATTATCCACTGTCAAAGTGGTGCACGCTCAGCTATCGCTTACTCCGTACTTCGTGCACATGGATTCACGAATATCGAAAACTATTCAGGCGGATTCGCAGAGTGGTCTACACTCGAGCACGCGAAAGCGAAAGCGTAAGCCTATCCCGACTGTATGTAGCGCATAGCCCGCTATACAAGGGAGTAATTCCCAAAAAAGGCGCGGAAGTCTCTAGCAGACTTCTCGCGCCTTTTTAATTTTTTCCTTAGATTTTCTGTGCTCGGACTATACCCATTCGAGACTGGGGTACTACTCTTAACAGTTTCCTTCTTGTAGTTGCTGATAGGATCAGGCTTCCTGAAACCTGACCATAAAAGCATAATTTAAAGTTTACACACTTATCGGAATAGTATCTCTATGCTTAGACTTCCTTTTCGCCTTATTAGCTGCTGCTTGCTGTTGGAATTCAACGCTTTCGCTTCCTTTCGGTCGTGTTAAAAACGTGATCGTTTGGCTTCGTTTGCTTTCCTTTTCCCTTTCTTTTACTTTCGTTTCCCCTTTCTTTTACTTTCGATTCCTTTCGATTTTGCTAAAAACATGATCGTTTGGCTTCGTTTGCTTTCTTTTTCACTTTCGTTTTCTTTCCTTTTAGGAGACTGTTCGAGACTGTTCATGGAAGTGGAGACTGTTCATTCAAGTGTGTCTGCTCACTTTAAAAGAATGAAAAAGAGAAAGACGGCCGAGGGAGCCTACTAAAGGATCCAGAGTCGGGTGAGCGCATAAAGGCTACTCCGAAAGCATCTGAAGTAAAGTAATGACATGATCCTCTCGGGATAGCTTCAGCCCCTCTGCCTTTACGATCCGCTTAGCCTCCTGCTCATGATCCGGATGAAGGGCTTTTAAAATAGGCTTTGCAGCCAGACGCACACCTTGACTATTTCCCTCCTTATCCAGTAAAAAAAAGCTTGAACTCTTTACAAATACTTGCCCTTGGGACGTAGCATACGTATTCTTGGCAGGTTCCTGAAGGGTGTTGTAATAAACCCGAACCAGCGTATACGCATCACTTTCAAACAAGACATTGACGAAGTCATCCTCCTTCACATTTTTTAAACCAATGAAGCCCTTTTTAAAGACAAGAATGGGCAGTTCCCCCTTAGAAGCATCGAAGGTTCCTTCTGGCCTTGGTACCTTTACTGCATCGACCGTCCGCTTATTCAAAATGATCCGGTTATCACCATCTAAAAGTACCTCCAGCTCTCCTTCGTAAATATTGACCTTTAACGGCACTCCCTCACGTACCTTCCCGTTACGCAACGTAATGTCAGCGTCCACCCACTCTTTAAACAAATAAGGAGTCCCCTCTATTCCAGTATAGGGTGTAATCCGTGCCGGCGTGCCATCCATGGTCAGCTGAGCGATCTGCTGCGCAAAAGCACTCCAGCTCAATGCTAAAAACAAAGTAAGTATTCCAATCTTTTTCATACATTTTTTCGATAGGCTTCGGGTAAATATACTATTCTTTCAGATTTACTCAAAATTAATAGCTATTTCCGTAGTCTAAAGACTACAAACGACACAAGCCTATGCTATCGAGCGAGAAATCAGTCCCCCACTGACGTGAAAATATGCACCTGAGCATAAAACAAAGAAAACCTCCTCCCTGAAAAAACAGAGAGGAGGTAGTAAAGGGAAGCCCTGAAACGAGCTGACTTAATTAATTTGGTAATTTATCTGCAAAACGTCCGTAAAGCCAAGTACCCACTAGCGCACTTACTAAGGTCACAGCGACTACGGTGAATCCTGAACCAATTTGCGCGAAAAGCGGCCCAGGACAAGCTCCGGTCATGGCCCAGCCCAAACCAAAGATGAATCCACCGATAATTTGACCTTTACGGAATTCTTTTTTTCCGATTTTAATCGGTTCACCATTAAGCGCCTTTATATTAAAACGCTTGATAAGCTGTATGGAAACCAAGCCTACTGCGATCGCAGAACCGATCACCCCATACATGAAGAAGCTCTGTAGGCGAAACATCTCCTGAATTCGGAACCAAGAAACGATCTCTGCCTTTACGAAGACTACTCCGAATAAAATCCCGATGATTAAGTATTTCAAAAGGGCTAGACCTTGTTCTCCCTGCTCCTGATTATTTGGCGCTTCACACTGAATAGGCGCTGTATTTTTATCTGCTGTTGTTTTCATTTTTGTCTTTTCTAAGCGGTTTAGGAATTAATTTACAGAATGCCGAAAAGGCGCATGAGAGGCTCTAAGAAAAGGTGCGTCATCGCGAAACCACCCAGCATAAAAAAAGTAGTTGCCAAAAGAGATGGCCACTGAAGTGAGCTGATCCCCATAATCGCATGACCGGACGTACACCCCCCTGCATAGCGTGTCCCGAAGCCTACCATCAGACCTCCTATGATAAAGAAAAGAATCCCTGTTCCATTTGTCATGCTTTCCCAGTTGAAAATCTCAGCTGGAAGCAGCTTGCTGTAATCCGTAATCCCTAATGCGGCTAAATCCTCTTGCGTAGCCTCTGCTACCACGATGGTATCTGGGTTAGCTAAGAAGGTCGTAGCGACAAAACCTCCGATAAGTACGCCCAGTACAAAGACCAGGTTCCACATTTCCTTCTTCCAGTTATAGGTAAAGAAAGGAATATTCGCCGGCACACATGCCGCACATACGTGACGTAAAGAAGAAGAAATCCCGAAAGATTTATTTCCGATAATTAATAAGGCCGGTACTGTCAGACCGATAAGTGGGCCAGCTACATACCATGGCCAAGGTTGGGTAATCCAAGCAATAAATTGTTCCATTTTACTATGCGTTTTTATCTTTTAATGACTAATTTTTCCAACAGAAACATGCTGCTGAAAAAGAGGACGAAAGTGTAGAATTCCCTATGTGAAACGTAAATTCTATGCCTTTTGTCAGCTTTTCATGATGTAAAGGTGCTGGTTTGACAGGCTAAAAACAGTAACAAATATCACACTGCTCTCCTATATACGCAAAATGGCAAGACCGAAGTCTTGCCATGCACCCCTAACCTAACTATGTGTCAATCCAACTCCCTTATAGCAAGGTAGAAGGACACACATAAGCACTTACCTGAAACTTGCCCGACTCCTGGATAGCTGCGAAACCACCCTGAACATCGATTAAATTATCATAACCACGTGCTCGTAAGATTGAGTTAAAGATCATCGAGCGATAACCACCCGCACAGTGCACGTAGTACGTTTTATTTTTATCTACTAGAGCCATGCTCTCATTAATGTAATCCAGTGGCGCATTTTCCGCCCCGATAACATGCTCCGACACATGCTCAGAATTTTTTCTCACGTCTAGGATATGTACCTCCTCCTCTTCCATGCGCTTGGCTAATTCCGCAGCAGGGATAGACGTAATCGTATCTACTTCTTTGCCGGAGGCAGCCCATGCCTCAAAACCACCGTCTAGGTAACCGATCGTAAAATCATAGCCTACACGGGCCAAACGTGTCACCACCTCCTCTTCACGACCTGGTTCGGCGATGATCAGCAGCTCTTGCTTTAAGTCAGGCACTAAGGTACCTACCCACACAGCGAAACTTCCATCGATACCGATATTAATCGCATTCGGAATAAAACCCTTCGCGAAAACCTGCGGATCACGAGCATCGAGCATCAGTGCTCCCGTCTCATTCGCGGCAGCCTCGAAAGCCTCCACGGATAACGGTCGAATCCCGCGCTCCATCACTGTGTCGATGCTGTCATACCCCTGGATGTTCATGATGACATTCTGAGGAAAATAAGCCGGAGGAGGTGTCAAGCCCGTGATGACTTCCTTGATAAACTCTTCTTTGGTCATCTCCTGGAGCGCATAGTTCGTCTTCTTCTGATTGCCCAGCGTATCCGAGGTCTCCTTTGACATCTTTTTGCCGCAGGCAGAGCCCGCACCATGCGCTGGGTACACGATTAGGTCATCCGACAGAGGCATGATTTTCTCGCGTAAGGAATCGTAGAGATGTGCCGCTAGTTTCTCTTGTGTCAGGTCGGCGATTACCTTCTGCGCTAAGTCCGGGCGACCCACATCACCGATAAATAAGGTGTCACCTGTGAAGATCGCCTCCTCTTTTCCCTCCTCATTAATCAGAAGAAAACAGCTGCTCTCCATCGTATGACCGGGCGTATGGATCACTTTTAACTTCACCTTCCCTACTTCAAAAATCTGCCCGTCCTCTGCTACGATGGCATCAAAGCCCATCGCCGCTGTGGTAGGCCCAAAAACGATCGGCGCGCCCGTCTTTTCAGCTAAATCCTGGTGCCCCGAAACGAAGTCAGCATGAAAATGTGTCTCAAAGACATATTTTATTTTTACCTTATTTTCAGCCGCTTTATCTAAGTAAGGCTGCACCTCGCGAAGTGGATCGATGATCGCCGCCTCGCCGTTAGATTCGATGTAGTAAGCACCCTGTGCTAAACAACCCGTATAAATTTGTTCGATTTTCATGTGCTGATATTTTTGAGGTTCAATTCTTTTTATTTCTTGTGTAAAGGTATTCGCTAAAGCTTGTATCTAAAATGACTTTTATCACCCAGCGCTCAGACAGTGGCTTCTGCGCTGCGTACCACGCGGACTAGCTCATGGGCCGGCACCACGCCAGACTGCCGCCAGAGCACCTCCCCCTTACGAAAAAGGATGAGTGTAGGCACGCCGCGCACCTGAAACTTAGTGGCTGCTATCGGGTTTTTATCCACATCTACTTTCACGATCTTTACCTGCTCGCCCAGCTGTCTGGCCGTTTCCTCCAGGATCGGCTGCATCTGCTGACACGGCCCGCACCAGGTGGCATAAAAGTCCACAAGGACCGCTTGCTCTCCCTGAATTAATTCGCTAAATGTCATCGGTTTAGTTCCCATGTTGTGCTTGTTTTAAATTTATGTAAAAGTAGCCCCGAGACCCTTAAGCTACAGTAATTTTTATCACATTGACTTAAATGACGTTAAAGGCAAAGGGTTTTCTTTTAGAATTCCGTATTTTCGCCCGAGTTAACCTTTCCAAATCACATGATTAACTACCAAAAAGTCAATAACCTCACCGGATGGGCCCTTTTTCTTATCGCCACCACAGTCTATGTGCTCACCGTAGAAGAAACAGCCAGCTTCTGGGATCCAGGGGAATTTATCGCCGTAGCGCATAAGCTGCAGGTGCCCCACCCACCCGGAGCACCCTTTTTTCTGCTTGTCTACCGCATGTTTTCTTTTTTGGCCTTCGGCAATGAACTTAGCGTGGCCTACTGGATGAACATCGCTTCAGCACTTTTCTCGGGCTTCACCATCCTGTTCCTGTTCTGGTCGATTACACTCTTCGGACGTAAAATGATGCAGCTGACCCCTGGAAAGGAAACGCTAAACGACACCCTTACCCTAATGGGTGCTGGCTTCATCGGCGCCCTGATCTATACCTTCTCAGATAGCTTCTGGTTCTCCGCCGTGGAGGCAGAAGTCTATGCCATGTCTTCCTTTTTTACCGCCATCGTCATCTGGGCTTTCCTTAAATGGGACGTGGTCACTGACCCTGTAAAAGAAAACAAATGGCTTATCTTTATCGCCTATCTCGTAGGCCTATCGATTGGGGTGCACTTGCTCAACTTAGTCACTCTGCCCGCCTTGGCCCTGATCTATTACTTTAAAAAATACCCTCAGCCCACTTGGAAAGGCGGTATTTATGCGCTATTAGCTGGTGGGGCAGCCCTGATCGTGGTCAATAACATCGTCATCCCAGGACTGCCAAGCCTGGCAGGACGCATGGAGATTTTTGCCGTCAACTCCCTCGGTCTTCCTTTTGGGGCAGGCATCCTCCTTTTTATGACCGCCTTCATCGGAGGGCTCATATATGCCATTCGCTTCAGTGTCCTGAAGCAAAAAGTCCTACTTAACACCCTGCTCCTAAGCTTTACCTTTATTCTTATCGGCTACAGCTCTTATGCACTTATCATTATACGTGCGAATCAGGATCCTGTCATTAACGAAAATGCGCCGAAAGATATTATTAGCTACGTCTCCTACCTAAAACGTGAACAGTATGGCTATCGCCCTCTTCTAAAAGGGCAGTATTTCGATGCCGAGCTCGTAGATCAAAAGGAAGGCGCTCCCGTCTACCTGAAGACAAAAGACGGCTATGAAATCGTAGACTTCGGCACCGTAAATGTCTACGACCCCGAAAGAACCACCCTACTACCCCGTATTTACAGCACGCAGGAACGCCATAAGCAGCTCTATCGCAGCAAGCTAGGACTTCGAGAAGGAGAAAAACCGACCTTTGCGGATAACATCCGCTTTATGTTCAGCCATCAGCTAGGACATATGTATTTCCGCTACTTCATGTGGAATTTCTCTGGACGCGAAAGTGATTTTAGCGATGCTCCCTGGCTAGGTGTCGCCGATGCTTTCAGCTCCCTTTTCCCGGAATATATTAAAGAAAATAAGGCGCATAACAATTACCTCATGCTCCCCCTTATCCTCGGACTACTTGGCATCTTCTTCCAAGCACGCATGGACCAGCGTTTCTTCATCGTAAACCTCATGCTCTTTTTAATGATGGGAATCGTGCTCGTGCTCTACCTAAACTCCCCACCGGTAGAGCCCAGGGAAAGAGACTATATTTATGTGGGTAGCTTCTATGCCTTCGCGATATGGGCCGGACTGGCACTTATCGGGCTGCGCGACACCTTCCAGCAACTAAAAATAAAAGGCATTGCCGCTGTTCTGCTGGCCTTCCTGATCGCAATCCCCGCCCCCCTACTCATGGCGCAGCAAAACTGGGACGATCATGACCGCAGCGGACGCTTTTTCTCTGTGGACTCTGCACGTAACTTCCTGGCTTCCTGCGCACCGAATGCCATCCTCTTCACAGGCGGAGATAATGATACCTTCCCACTCTGGTATGTCCAGGAGGTCGAAGGATTCCGTACCGATGTTCGGGTAATCGTGCTCTCTTACTTCGATACCGACTGGTATGTGGATCAAATGACCCGCCAGGTGAATGCATCCGCTCCACTGCCCTTCTCTCTGGGCCCAGAAAACTATAAAAAAGGGACGAATGACGTGCTCTACCTCATGGAAAGAGAAAACCTGGACGCCATTTCTCTCACCCAATACCTACGCCTACTAAAAGGAAATAGCGAGGCCCTGAAACTACGCGGGGGTGGACGCTTTACCTACAACATGGTGCCGGCACGGAACCTCATCCTAGATGTGGACTTGGAAAAAGCCTTTGCCGAAGGCCTCATCCCTGAAGGGATGGAGGACTTGGCTACGCCTCAAATGAACTTCCGCGTAAAAGGAAATTACCTGACGAAGGGGGGCATGATGCTGCTCGACCTGATCGCGAGTAACAACTGGGAACGACCGATTTACTTTAACAATACCTCCCTAGCTACCATCGGTATCGACCTGGAGGACTATGTCGTGCAGGAAGGCATGACCTATCGCCTCCTTCCTGTGGAGAAACCGCAGGGCTTCCGTGGTGAGCTTGTAAATGCGTCGCTGGCCTATGAAAATATCATGGAGAAGTTTGCCTTCCGCGGCATGGATAACCCGGATAACTACTTCGATGATGAGTTCAGACGCTTTACCTCGAATGCACGTGGGGTGATCAACTCGGTGGCCATGGCACTACTGGATGAAGACCGCTTCGATGAGGCGAATGAGCTCCTCAATCTAAGCCTGGAGCGCATGCCACATGCTGCTATCCCCTATGACTTTAGCAGTGGGCAGATGGTGCCTCTTCTCTTTGAAGTGGGTGAGGAGGAAAAGGCCCTACATATCGTGGAAACCCTGGCAGACCGCTCCCTGCAGCTAGTGACCTATTACGATGCCACGAACCGTGCCTACGACCGGGAAGCCTACATCGCGATCGAGCTGCTGCGCTATTTCACTCCGCTGGTGGAAGAGCGCGGCTATGAGGAGCTGGGCAGGTCGCTGCGCGACAAACTAGACCGCGTCATGAGCTCGGCATCTGCACGCTAGCCTAAAAAGTGAAAAAATCCCCTGAGTCGTGTAAGCTCAGGGGATTTTTTTATCATTAGCCGAATTTTATATGTAACAGTTAGCAGGATTTATTTTTCCAATATATAATATAAATCCAGCCCCTGATCCGGGCTTTCGACGAGATGGAAATCCTGATAGCTCAGCTCTACAGCATGCGCCACTCGCTTTTGCAGCTTGCTGCGGTTACGTCGATTTAAAAATTCATACGGCACCTTCAGCCAGTCCGCAGGTAAGCGATACTGCAAGTTGAAGATATCGAAGCGCATGATGCGCTGCACTGACTTGCGGTTCTCCTCATGGTAGGCCCAAACCTTCTCATTTCCGCCGATGCCCAAGGTTTGCACCTTCGGAAAAACGGCTCGGCATAAGCGCTCGAGCTCCTTCGGCGTGTATTCGCGCACATGCCAAGGATTACGGGAGAGCGTATGCCGAATATTTGGTGTGCTGATGATCGCTTGGCCACCAGGCTTTAGAACACGATAGATTTCCTCTAAAAAGAGCTTGTCTAAGGCGATGTGCTCGATGACCTGAAAGGAAACCACTGTATCGAAGGACTCTGTATCAAAGGGAAAGGGCGGAATATGGGCCTGCTGAAATTGATGGTGTGGGAAACTCACCTTCAACTGGTCCACGACGGAGCCGATCTTATCGATACCCGTGTAGGCAGTCACCTTTGGCGCGAGCCATTCCACTCCCCTTCCTTCTCCGCAGCCTACTTCCAGTAGCTTGCCCTTCAGAAAGGGCTGGGCTTGCACATAAGCGCTGAGCAGGCGCTGGTGGATCGGATTATCGCTACTTAACTTATCGGATGCTATTTCTGTCGTGTATGTATGCATGAAAAATAATGCTTATATTGAGGCAAAATTAGGCAAATTTTTGTTCTTCATGAAAACTACTTCCCTGTTAGCATGTGCCGCCCTTCGGAAAGGGCTCTTGGGACTACTGCTTGGACTACTGATCTGGCCGGTCCTTGCCCAGCAAACGCTCCGAGAAACTAACCAGGCGCTGCGTTACTCCCGTTACTCCCGTATCTCACCGAAAATCATTCCCATCAGCTTGGAGGGCAACCGTATTTTGCTTCAGATGCCCATCGAAAAGCTGGAGGAAAATGCTTCTTTAGAGAACTATACGCTCTCTTATGGGGTGATTAACGGCTATGATGTGCCCTATTCGGATGACATGCTGCGGCCGTTATCGCCGGATCGCATGAAGCGGGATACGCGAGATCATTTTTATTTCGAGGAGGAGGTCACCTTAGAGGAAGGGGCCATGACTCAGGTGGCGCTTTTAAAAGTCGTCGACAACAGACAGGGGGATGAATATTTTTACCATATGGATCTAAAAAGTCCAACTATTTTCGGTCACCCTAGTTTTGGTGCTTATTTTGGAAATGACATTCCTTTCGACCAGGGCTATGTAAAAGCGGGAGAGGCGCTGCTCTTTAAAGGGGGTCGCTCAGTGTTTTCGCTTTACCCCTTCTTTTACCCACAAGAGTTTCAGTCGCCCTTTCCTCCCATGGAGGTCAAGCCTGCTCCTGTACCTCGGGAAATCGAGGTGCGGCTGGAGTCAGAGTTCTTGATTAATACCACTCATGCTTTCGAAGAAGAAGGATATTATTTCGTACAGCGCGATACGAACGATACGAAAGGGCTCCTCGTGAAAACCGTAAACGAAGCCTTCCCGCGTGTGGCCACCTGGGAGGAAATGGTGGAAATGGTAGTCTACATCAGCACCCGACGCGAACATGAAGCACTCTTAAAAGCAGAGGATAAGAAAAAAGCCCTCGATCAGTACTGGTTTAACCTCACCCGGGATGCCGAAGAGGCGAAAAAAATCATCGCCGAATACTTTCGCCAGGTTGAATTCGCGAACATCTTGTTTACCGACTTTAAAGAAGGGTGGAAAACGGATCGCGGTATGGTCTACATCGTAATGGGCCCTCCGAATGAGGTGCTCTTTTATGAAAATGCGGAGGTATGGTCTTATGGATCGGTCAATAGTAATTCGAAAATAAGCTTTACCTTTGCGCGGGTAAAAAATATTTTAACCCCGAATCATTACGTACTTAACCGATCGCGGGCACTTCAGCCCGAGTGGTTTAACAGCATCACATTATGGAGAAGCGGAAAGATGGCTTTTTAATCGAAAAAGGCCCGCAGGAGAAAGATTTTATTTTTGGCACGCGCGCAGTTATAGAGGCCCTGCAGTCTGATCGCGAGGTGGATAAAATCCTTATAGACAAGGAATTAAATAACGACCTGATCAAGGCCCTCATTCGGGATGCCAAGGCGGCGCAAGTACCAGTAGTACGGGTACCGGAGGCCAAGCTAAACCGGATCACACGAAAAAACCATCAAGGTGTGGTGGCGCATCTCTCGGCCATCGCCTATGCCTCGTTAGACCATGTAATCGACAGCTGTTATGCGAAAGGAGAGGCTCCTCTTATCCTGGTCCTCGATCGCATTACGGATGTACGTAACTTCGGTGCCATCGCGCGAACAGCAGAGTGTGCTGGCGTACATGCAGTGCTAATCCCGGAAAAAGGAAGTGCGCAGATTAACTCTGATGCTGTCAAGACCTCGGCAGGTGCGCTGCATCATTTGCCCGTAGCCCGGGCAAAGAACTTGTTTTTCGCTGTCAAAGAGCTACAGAAAAGTGGCCTACAGCTCATTTGCGTCAGCGAAAAAGCCGAAGCTCCTATGTATGCTACCGATTTCACGGTGCCGACCGCCCTCATCTTAGGCTCTGAAGAGGATGGCATAAGTGCTGAGCTCCTCAGCCTGGCAGATGGCAGGGTAAGTATCCCCATGAAGGGCCAAATCGAGAGCTTAAATGTGTCCGTTTCAGCAGGCGTCGTCATCTATGAGGTGATGCGTCAGCGGCAGTAAGAAGAATTAAACGCAAAGCTCCTTTCACGAGCCCTTCTCTTTTTTCGGATCTCCGGGAAGTTGAGGGGCTCCTGAAATTTCCTCCCGCAGTAATCCTGGAAATTTTTTGATGTAAATATCTTGCTGAGGGAATGGTATTTCGATGTCATGCTCTTTAAAGGAACGGAAAATCGCACGCATCACCTGGTCTCGCCGCTCTACCCACACGTCGATATGCTCCACCCAAAACAGCACGCGGAACTCTACCGCGCTATTCGCGAAAGTTTGCATAAAAACCTTAGGGGCAGGCTCCTTTAATATTCCTTCCATTTTTAGCTGGGAACCGATAAGCTGTGTCACCAGGTCCATATCACTGCCATAGGCCACACCGATAAAAAGCTCCACGCGACGCTTTTTATCGGATAAGGTCCAGTTAATTAAATGCTGCGAAAGCATGTCTCCATTTGGAATGATGACCTCTGAGCCATCGTAACCCTGCAACTTAGAGGAGCGCACCCCCACTTCTTTTACAGTGCCGATACGTCCACCTACCTCGATAGTATCTCCGATTTGGATGGGACGCTCGAAGGCCAAGATAATACCCGAGGCCAGATTGTTTACGATCGTTTGCAAGCCGAAACCGATACCCACGGAAAGTGCCCCTAAGACGATGGCAGCTTTATCTAAAGAAATGCCGGAGACGATAATCGCGATAAAAAAACCAATGGTAAGTACTGCTAATCGGATGAGCAAGATAGAAGAACCCAACCGTTTTTCCCGCTGATCGGCCTGCTGCTGGTCTTTTATGGTAGCAAAATACGCTATGTTATTCGCCAAGAATACAGAAAGATAGCTAACCAAGATGAATAAAAAGATACTACCAAAAGTGAAAGTGACCTTCAGGATTTCTCGAGGAGCTTCTAAAAATTCCTTCGCTTGCGAAAGAATCAGCTCGCGTAGGGCGATGTACTCAAGAAAGTAGCCAAACCAAATAAACCCAGCTACCACGGCAAAAATAGCCTTAAGCCGCTTCTGGATGCCATGAAAATCTAAGAAGGAGGTAAAGTCTTTCTGGTTTTTTCGCCCCAGTTCCAGCTGTACGTAAACGATATCCATGATCAGCTGCACGAAAATATACAAACAGACCGCTTGCATAAAGCTCATGCTGGCGGCTACTCCCAGTAATTTACCGAGACTAAAACGCCCTAAAATTTGCGCGAGCAGCGCCAAGCCATGCAAGGCGATGAAACTATACACCAAATAGGGTATCTTCTCCGGAAGGCGTCCTGGGTAGGTTTTCGTGTATTGAAGGATTTTAATGCCGAGGAAAATGCTTAGAATGCCCATCAGTATGAGGTGCCAGCGCTCCTGATAAGCGATCTCCCAGTACAAGTTACTTATCGTAAAAAACAAAAAGAGAACCAGTAAGACCAGCCAGTAAGTAAAAGCTTTCCAGCTGTTTCCTGCCTTCACTAACAGACTACTCAGTGAGGCAGATAAAAGTAAACTTACGGAATAAAAAACGATGGGTGGATTAGTAAAAAAGAAGGGCATCAGCGGCAGCACGATGAGCAGGGTGGCAATGAGGGGGTTTTTCCCTAAAAAACCCGCCCGCTTTAGAATAAGTGGGGCAAAATCCTTTTCTGAAGTAATCTTCTGGATACTCCAGCGATTGAGCAGATAAAAACCTACGAAAAACAGGGACAAGAAAACAAAGCCTTCGGCATGCTCACGGATGAAGCGTTTGAGAATAAACTGATTGAAATAAATAGACTCCCTTAAAACGGTAAGCAGCTGACTCACATCCGGAAAAAAATTGGCATCCCAGAGGTAATTACTTTCCTTTCGCAGCAGGGTGCGCTCCATTAACCGCTGAGAACTTGTTATGCGATCTGTCAGCTCCTCGAGCTGGATACTGATGGCAGAAATTCGCGCTTGCTGGCTAGCCGCTAGGGTCCGCTGCTTAGAAAGGAGTTTTTCGGACTCATTCGCACGACGACGTAGCTCTTCTAGAGAGCGCTTGAATTCTGGCACTTCGCGCGCCTCGGAAATACGAACAGAAAAAATAGGATCCTTTTTAATGCCTGCTAACTCATCGCGAACCTGGAGGAGTTCCTGGACACGATTCGCCACCAAACGCTCGATATCGCTTGTCTGATTACGTACAGAAACCAAGACATTCCCTAAGGCATCTAAGTACCGTAAATTTACGCGCCCTGAAGCCGAGTCTAAGCGCGTAGAGACGATAGCTAATAAACCCTCTAACTCCGGAACAGCCTCTAGGGCAGACAGCGTGTCCAGCTCTTTGCGCAGCGTATAATTTAAACGATTAATACGAATGGTATATTCTTGAATACTCCGTAACCCTGACTCGAGCGAAGGAATGGCGGCCTGGGCGATAGAATCCTCACGCGCGCTGGTCTGAGCAGACAGCAGAGGACCGACCTGAAAAAATGTCAGATAGAGTAAGAAAAGGACGAAATATAACGTTCGCATCATGAAACAAATTTACAGGAAAATCGCGTGGAATTGGTATTCAATTATCTTCTAACGTCGTAATCTATAGAATAAAGATGAAATTTCGAAACTGCATGCCGCATAATCAGTTTAATAAAAGAGATTTTGACAGAACCCGACCTTTCGACGTTAAAGCATGTTAAAGCAGGCTGAAGCAGATAAAAATGTACGATAATTGTTAACGAAATTTCTGAAATTCACAGCTATCAATCTATAAAATAAGTCCAATATGAGTAAAAAGCAGTTTTTCTTGGGGATATTTCTCGCTTCCCTTTTCGGTGGTATCATCGCCGTGGCAGGAGTAAACTACCTGAGTAAACAGAACACCGCGACGAATTTTACAGATAAACAGGACGCAAGCTTAGTGAACTGGTTGTCTGATGAAAAATTCACCATTCCGGAGGGTATCAACTTCGTGGCCTCAGCAGAAATGGTGCTTCCTGCTGTCGTGCATGTACGCAGCACCGTATCTGTAAGCGGTAGAAGCAGAGGAATGGATCCCTTCGAAGAATTCTTTTTCCGCCGTCCAGACCAGGGAGGGGCTCCTCAGCAGCGCGAGGGCAGAAGCTCCGGATCAGGGGTGATCATCTCACCAGATGGCTATATTGTGACGAATAACCACGTAATCGAAAATGCTACGAAAATCGAGATTTCACTCGAAAATAATGACCGCTACACGGCACGTGTTATCGGAACAGATCCCACCACCGACCTGGCACTCATAAAAGTAGAAGCGGATAACTTACCCTTCGTGCGATTCGGTGACTCGGACAGAACGCGCGTCGGCGAATGGGTCTTAGCCGTGGGAAATCCCTTCGACCTGACCTCTACGGTGACGGCCGGCATTATCTCAGCAAAGGCACGGAACATCGGCATTCTGAGAGGTGTGGAAAACAACTTGCAGATCGAATCTTTCTTACAAACCGACGCGGTCGTTAACCCCGGAAATTCCGGGGGTGCACTCGTGAACCTGGCCGGTGAACTTATCGGCATAAATACCGCGATCGCCTCCCGAACAGGTACCTTTAATGGCTACGCTTTCGCAGTTCCTAGCTCCATCGTGAAAAAAGTCGCAGACGATCTATTGAAATTCGGTGCCGTACAGCGTGGACTTTTAGGCGTACAAATCCAAGACGTTAGCCCAGAACTGGAAGAGCGATTGAATAAAAAACTGAAAGTTTCTCGAGGTGTCTACGTCATCGATGTAAACGCGGGATCCGGTGGCGAAGAGGCAGGACTCCAGGAAGGAGATATTATCATCGCCGTAGATGGTACCGAAACGAACACGGTAGCACGCTTACAGGAAATGGTCGCAAGAAAACGGCCCGGAGATCAAGTAGACGTGGTCTACCTACGTGATGGGAAAGAGAAGAAAACGAAGGCCACCCTGAAAAATATCGCAGGAGATACGAAAATCATTAAGCGAGAGGTCCCTGAAACGCTTACCTTCGAAGAGGTCACGTTCGAAGATGTGAAAGAATCCGTACGCCAAAAGCTACGCATTAATGGGGGTGCCGGCATCTTGCGCGTGGAAAGCGATAAGTGGAAAAAAGCAGGAGCTAAACCCGGATTCATCATCACCAGCGTGATCGGAAGTGGCGGCCGTTATCGCATTAACTCCGCTAGTGATTTAGCCGCCGTATTCGAAGAAAACCCAGGAGAGGAAATCGTTATCCTCGGCGTCTACCCGAATGGCCAAGAATTCTACTTCGAGGTAGAACTCGATTAAAACCCAATTAACGGTAATTATACCCCTAAAAAGCCTCAGCTCCTCGTGAGTTGAGGCTTTATTTTTAATTAAACCTTTTAAAAATCCTATCGTTTCCTTAGCAGAAAGCCATGCCTTATACGCTAACACCGAAGTGCCGTATAGAGGAAGGTATCGATAAAACCTTATGCCCATAGTTTTTATCTATCGATTTTAATTTTCCATAGTGACTTAGGTCACGCGCTGTTTCTCCAGAATCGGTACCTTTGTAACAAGATAAACATATAGAAACACACTTTAAAACATAATAACATGATAACAGCTGAAAACACACCAAGTATGCCACGCATCGGAGACATCGCTCCTGATTTCGAAGCGATGACGACGACAGGGAAATTAAAGTTCTCGGAGTACATTAAAGACTCCTGGACGGTATTATTTTCCCATCCCGCAGACTTTACGCCTGTTTGTACCACAGAGATGTCTGGATTCGCGCAGGAGCAGGCGTTTTTCGACGAACGTCAGACCAAGCTCATCGGCCTTAGCATCGACTCGATACATTCCCATATCGCATGGGTAAATAATGTCAAGAAAAACACGGGGGTACTCTTCGAATTCCCGATCATCGCGGATATCGACATGAGCGTCTCCAAGCTTTATGGCATGCTACAGCCCGGAGAAAGCGAAACAGCCGCCGTTCGGGCAGTATTCTTTATCGACCCGAACGCGAAAATTCGCCTTATCATGTACTATCCGCTGAATGTAGGTAGAAACATGGACGAAATAAAACGTGTTCTCATCGCTTTACAGACGGCAGACAAGCACAAATGTGCGCTCCCACTGAACTGGACGCCCGGAGATAAGGCGATCGTTCCTCCGCCGAAAACCGTTGCTGAAATGCAAGAGCGCGAAGCGAGTGACTACGAAATGGTCGATTTCTACTTAGCAAAAAGAGACCTACCCGAAGATTAAGGAAAACTAGTGTTTATGCACATATGCTTCACATATGAATATACAAAAAAATCCGCGAATTTTCGCGGATTTTTTTATTTTCGCTATGGTAACCAAAGGAAAAAAGCCTATATTTCGATCTATTTTCTTTATCTTTTCCCTTTTAATTAACGCGTCCCCGTATGTTACACCAACTTATCCAGCTGAAATTAAATACCTACGACTACCTACACCATCGCTGGGAAGGTCCACGCGTAATAAAATTCATCAGTAACACCGTTATTTTCGCCTTTTTCGCTGGACTACTCATCGTTTTACTCGAAAATATGGGCCTCATCATCCCCTACTTACCCGCCCATAACGCCTTCTTTGCCATAGAACTGGCCTTTAATGTACTCCTCATCTTCGAAGCCCTGGGCCTGATTTTCCTGATCCCTCACTCAGTTGCTGATGCCGTAGGAAAACAATTTGAAATCATTTCCCTCATCCTTCTCCGAGATGCCTTTAAAGAATTCGGCCATTACGTCGGTGAGCTCAGCTGGGACACCCAATTCCTCATCGACATGCTGCCTGTACTATCCGACGCCTTCGGAGCCATACTCCTTTTCCTAATCACAGGGCTTTTCTATAAGGCCCAAAAACATACCCGCATCACGCGCAACCAAGAGGAACAAGAGGGCTTTATCCGGGTTAAAAAACTCCTTTCCATCTATCTTGCCCTCTCTTTTATTGCCTTAGGCATCTACGACATCGTGACCGCCTACCAGACCCATAAGTTCATCTACAGCATGAAGCTTTTCTACAATCTTCTCATTTTCAGCGATATATTTATCCTGCTCTTTTCCTTACGCTACACCACGAAATACTATAATCTTTTCCGTTACTCCTCCTTCGCGCTGGCCACCATCTTCCTGCGCCTGACCCTTTCGGCGCCGGCCTACTTTAATGTGCTCATGGCCATCCTCGCCGGGCTTATGGTGCTTCTCGTGACCTATATCTACAATAAACTCATCGCTAAAGTAACAGACGACATCGATAAGCATCATCTGGATTAAAACAGACAGGGACTTTTGGCCTGCCGGCCAAAAGAATAGGTACTACCAGCTCACTCCTGCAACCATATCTCCCCTACCAGGAAGGTCTGCGCCCGCCCGGAAAGGGCTACACGGTCTCCTTTGATTTCCACCCCCAAATCACCGGGGCGCCAAGAGATCTGGCGTGCCTGAAGCCTGGTTTTACCCAGAATGGGGCCCCAAAAAGCTGCTAAACTCGTATGCGCAGAGCCGGTAACCGGATCCTCGGGAACCCCTACGGCAGGACCAAAAAAGCGAGAGACGAAATCGATCCCAGGCTCCTCTCCCACGGCAGTGCTGATCAAGCCCCTAAAGGGAAGGCTGCCCAATAACTCCATGGGAGGGCGATAAGCAGCCACTGCCTGTGCATCCGGTAAGCGAACGATCACATCGTCCTGCCCCTTCCAGGCCGATAAGGGGCGTGTCGTTCCGAAAAGAGCCTCGGGAAGGTCGGACACTGAAATCGCTACACCCACGTCTAAGGGAAAATCCATCACATATAGGGGCCCATCACGTCCAACTTCAAGCACACCTGAAAATCGGGTGTGAAAAAAGATACGATCTAGTGTCGGCAGTTCATGCGCAAACAGCACATGCGCTGCTGAAAGCGTGGCATGCCCACAAAGTTTCACTTCAGTGGTCGGCGTAAACCAGCGTAGGGCAAACTGCCCCTTCTCAGCAAGCAAGGGAAGTACAAAGGCCGTCTCCGATAAATTATTCGCCGCTGCGATCGCCTGCAGCTGCAGGTCCGAAGGCCATTTTTCCACTAGGACGACAGCCGCAGGATTTCCAGCAAATTGCTCAGATGCGAAAGCATCCACTTGAATGATTTTTAATCTTCTACTCATTTATAAACTACCGTTTCAATAATAGAATTTTGTAACCAAACGAAACACTGTATCTTTAGCTTACATTAAAACACTAAGCCCGCTTACCACATGTCGCAAAACGACTTATACACACAACTTATTCAGCTGGGGCGTACGGGAATTTTTCAAGAGATAGACTGGCATTCGCTGACGACAGAAGAGCTGCGATCGGATGAAAGATTACGGTCTCTGTTGGACGCACTATCGCAGTCTGTTCCCTTTGTCCCACTAAGATCCTCAGCTTCATCTCATCAAGGGGGTATATGGATCGTAGACCACCGACAGCAACACATCTACTGGTCGGACAGTTTACTGCAACTCTTCGAACGTAGCACGGAACAGGGCCCACCGGACTCTGCGACCTTTTTCAGCTACGTCCATCCTTCCGCTCGCCAAGAAACCCAGCATCAGTTCGAGAGACACTTGCAGAAAGAAAGCGGCTACACCGTCTACCAGCCGATTTTACTCCCCAGCGGGAAACAGTTAGCCCTTTTTTCGCGGGCACATACCCGCTTTTCTCCTAAAGGGCATCCACTCTACACCTATGGCTATAGCGTCACCTTATCCTCTCTTCCCGCCTACATCGAGCAAGTGCAGCAAATCGATGCCATGCAGGCAAATATCATCAATCTCCTCGATGAAATCATACATTTCAAAGAAGAAGATGTCAATAAGCGCATCCAAAATATCCTAGAAGAGCTCGGCAAAGCCTGTGGTGCTGATCGGGTGTACCTTTCTGAAGTAGATACGACTACACGTGAAAGCATATCGAATCTATTCGAATGGACACAGCCGGCCATTAGCAGCGTAAAGGCAAACGAACAAAACATCCCGTTGGAGCTGTTAGGAAGTTACCTGAACGATTTAAAAGCAGGCGAAGAGCTGTTTATCGCCGATGTACACCAGCTAGCAGACGGCCCATTTAAGACTTTTCTACTCCAGGAAAAGGTGCTGTCCTTACTTCTGGTCCCCATAGTGGAAAATCAGCAACTTACTGGCTTGATCGGCTGTGATTTCGTACAGCAAACGCAGCTGATCAACTTCGAGACTAGTAATATATTCCAAGCGGCTGCAAAAATTATTAAAGGCACCTACTCCAACCGGAGGCTCCTACAAGAAAACCAAAAAGCTGTGGAGGAATTCTCCTACCTTTTTTCTACCATGGAGCAGGGCGTCGTCTATCAAAATCAGCGTGGCGAAATCACCAATGCAAACCCGGCCGCAGAAAAGCTACTGGGTTTGAGTATAGCTCAAATGCAGGGACGCACCTCTACCTCCCCCGAGTGGCATGCCATCAGGGGGGACGGCAGCCCTTTCCCCGGAGAAGAACACCCAGCCATGCAAGTCCTACGCACTGGCATCCCTGTGAATCAGGTAGAAATGGGGGTCTTTCACCCATCGAAACAGCGCTATGTATGGATTCTAGTAAGTGCAAGCCCTATATTCGAAGGACTACGCACCTCCCCTTCTGGAGTCTTTAGCACCTTTACCTCCTACACCGATTTAAAACGCAGCAAGCTCAAGCTACAGCGCCAAAGTGAACTCCAGCTTACCTTAGTAAAACTGTCCACTTCCCTCATTCGAGCGACGAAAGCAGATATGGACCAGGAGTTAAATAAAGCAATCGCAAGTATAGGTGAAGCCACCCAAGCAGATAGAACCTATATTTTCTCCTATGATTGGGAAGCTTATGTCTGTCACAATACACATGAATGGTGCGCGCCCGGAACCGTACCGATGATAGAGGAGCTCCAAAACTTCCCTTTAACTGAATTACAATCCTGGACAGAGGCCCATCTGGCAGGAAAAAAGATGCACGTACCCCGCATAGAAGCCATCGCTGACGACAAGCCCCTATACGAACTACTGGAACCGCAGGGCATTAAAAGCTTACTAGCACTTCCGATCTACGACGGCACGAACTGTATAGGATTCGTGGGGCTGGACTTCGTCCAAAATTACCACACGATTACTAAAGAAGAAGAAGAACTTATCGAGCTTCTAGCTGGCATGCTAGGACAGCTTTTCTTTCGCGTTAA
Organism: Nitritalea sp.; assembly: GCF_054166705.1. NCBI lineage: Bacteria > Pseudomonadati > Bacteroidota > Cytophagia > Cytophagales > Cyclobacteriaceae > Nitritalea > Nitritalea sp. The sequence goes on along the minus strand of NZ_JBSZCV010000015.1, from coordinate 54,646 downwards.
CAGTGAGGAGGAGCTGAAAAAATCACGTATACTTTTAGACAATCTTTACCGCAATAGTGGTTCTCTCATTTACATTAAAGACGTGCAGGGCCGCTATGAGGAGGTAAACCCGAAATGGACAAAAACGACTGGCTTCTCTTGGCATGATGTGCATAAAAAAACAGATCTAGAACTGTTTCCCGAGTCTATCGCACGTGAATTTATGACGCATGATCAGCAAGTCCTATATACAGGAGAAACGCTTGAAGTAGAAGAAGTGCTGCAGCAAGAAGATGAGCCCCTGCGCTACTTTATCTCCATCAAGTTTCCCCTTTATGATGCTACCCAAAAACTGGTCGGTTCAGGAGGTATCACGACCGAAATCACCGATAGAAAAAGGGTAGAACTCCAACTGATCCGTGAAGAGGCCAACAAAAAAGCCATCTTAAACAGTGTTCAGGAAGGCGTCTGGGCTGTAGACAAAGAAATGCGCTTTATATTCTTTAACGAAAAAATCAAATGGGATTTTGAAGTTGATTTCGGAATAAAAATTAAGATTGGGGACCACTTACTTGCAGCATTACCCCCAAAAGATCAGGAACGTTACCGCATCGTCTACGACAGGGTATTTCGTACTGGGAAACCGTTTTATGTCGAAGAAACCATCACTACACCCAAACGAAAACGGGAATTCGAGCTAAGCTTCTATCCAATTATGCAAAATAAGGAGGTAGTAGGAGTCAGTGTTTTTTCTAAAGACATCAGTGAACAACGTGCCATAGACCGAATGCTCGAAGAAAAAGAAACGCGGCTTAGCTTGGTCTTTGATAAGGCGGGACTCCCGATGCTACTCGTCTCCATAGAAGACGCACAAATAGTAGAAATAAATGAAAAGGCACGAAAACTTTACGGCATTTCCGAGAAATCTACAGCGCCTCTTACGTATGCAGCACTCACTGGTGACAATGTAGCTTCGCTCGAGGAAATGAAAAGTCAAGTGGGCCGCGAAGGTGCCAAAACCTGGTTCTCCCATCACCAAAATGCGAAAAAACAGCGTATCGCCGTGGAGCTTTCAGCTAGCTTGATTTCCCTCTCCGGAAAAGAAATGCTTCACCTAGCCATCTATGATGTGACGAAGGAACAGCAACACCTACAGACCATCACATCCCAAAATAAACTCTTGAAAAACATCGCCTGGACGCAGTCGCACCTCATGCGGGCACCGCTAACGAAAATTATGAGCATTAGTCAACTCATTCGCGGCAAAGACTATAGCCTGATGACAGAAGAACATGCCCTAGATAAACTCATGCTGGCTAGCCTAGAGTTAGACCAAGCGATTCGCGATTTGACGACGAAAATAAACATCAGTAAATCCATGTTATTAAGGGAAAGCGGAGAAGAGGCCCTTTCCCCTCAAAGCGCCTTATCACCGGAGGGCAACAAACCTGAAATACAGCGAGTTAGCGAATTCATCCTCATCGATGATGACCAGATGATGCATTTACTTCATAAACAAGTGCTTAAAAAAATCACGGGAGCTCATGAAATCCGCATCTCCACCTTTTTGAACCCTATAGAAGGCTTAAACTACCTCCGAAAAAGGAAGGGCACACTCACCGAAGCTATCCTTTTTCTGGACATCAATATGCCTGAAATGAATGGATGGCAGCTCTTGGATGCCTGCGTGGCAGAGCAACTAGAACCGAAGGTTATCATGCTCAGCTCCTCAGAAAACCAAGAAGACATCGAAAAGGCTTTTGGCTATCCGCCTGTTATCGAGTACATGACCAAACCCTTGAATAAAGCAAAACTGGAACAATTACTTGGCTAATAACTTTTAATGCCAGAAGCGACTTGGTACGCATACCCATAAAAAAACCGCCTATAGGCGGTTTTTTTACTTCCTTCCAGGACAACGTCTATTCTCCCGAAGCCAACAAATTCTTCGCTTCCAAAAGCTCATCCAGCACCTCCCTGATTTTACCCGAAGGGCGATCCGCAGATGGATCCAACACATTCCCCTCCATGTCTAAAAGTAAAAAACGAGGAATAGCGCGCACCATGAAATGCTGAGCCAGCTCCGAAGACCAAGCTCCATCAGCAAACCACTGCAAGCCTTCCATCTGCTTATCCGCCACCATCTTCTCCCAATCCTCGCGCTTATCATCTATTGAAACAGTTAAAAAGGCAATCGGCTGATGACTATAGTCCGCCTTCAACTTATCCCAATGAGGATGTTCACCAATACAAGGTCCACACCAGGTCGCCCAAATGTCTATATACACATACTGCCCTTTTAAACTCGCTAAATCGACTTGCTCACCTTCCACTGTCGTAAAGCTAAAATTAGGCACTTCCGCTCCAGGACTGATCGGCTCCCAGCGCGCCTTCTCCTCAGCAAGTCGGGCCATCATTTTCTCAGAAGGATTTTCTGCCTCAAAAAGCGATATAATCTCCTCAGCATGCACAGGACCCCGATAGGAAAGTTGATTTTTTACATCTGTAAACTTGAGTGTCTCCCGGATCTCCTCATGACGCGCTAAAGAATCGATCACCTTCCAGCGAACAGCTTGATACGACGGACGATCCTCTGCAGGGTACACGCGCATCAGTTCCTGCGCTACAGATCCATAAAAACGCTCTAACAGCCCACTGTAAAAACTGTATTCCATCAGTGTCGGATCATCCGTAGGAATGGCCGCCAGCCGCTTTTCCACTTCTTTTGCCGGATAAGGAATTTCCTCTCGGTTACGAATCTGATGAATATACCCATAATAATCCGGGTAGCTTAGCTCCATAAGGAGCGGCTCATACGCGAAATAAGCCCTCTCCATATGCACAAAAGAATCAGAGAACTTCCCCTCTGCCGCTTCAGCCTCAAAATACGTTCGTACCTCATCGTACGCCGCATCTCGCTTGGCAATCATTTCCTCAAAAGGAAGGGCTAAAACCTCCATCCAATTATCTATTTGCGATGCCTTAAATAACTGCTTCTTTTTCAATAGATACTCATTCTCAGCAAGTCGATCTCCTGTGAAAGCCAGCGTAGCTTCGAAATCTTCCGCATCAAAATTCACCTCAAATCGATCGCCTGGGCCTAAATACAGGCTAATACCCGTGCGCGCATGCGCCACCGTAACCATACCGAGACGCGGTACCGGTATTGCTCCCTCGAAGTTACCTGCAGAATCTAGGGCCAGCTCCTGCCGTTCTTCACCATAATAAATAGAAATAGCCCCTTCTTTACTATTGACTACTTGACCGCTAAGGTGTAAAAAAGGATCCGCCTCCTGAAGCTTTTCCCCGCTTTGGCACGCAGTAAAGCCTAAAATGAACACTAACGTGAACAAGCCTAAGCCAAAATGTTTCATAGTGATTATGTTTAATGGAAAGATAAATGATGCATTTGAACAATAAATATAAAAAAATATATCGCTAAACACACCTGATTTAAACTATTTAACATCTTAAAAGATTCGTTAAAGCCTTCCTATTTTCCATCCTTTTTGGAAATCCTAGCAGCCCAGTAGGCCGCACCAGCCACCAAGCGAAAAAAACAACCTTCTGCCAGCTCTTTAAAAGCAGAAATACAATCTCCGTTTATAAATAAAAAAAGTCCTCTAAACCATAGGTCTAGAGGACTTTTTTAGGATACGGCATTCAAATAATAAATGTCTCTCACGCGAATGCCAAGCCCACCTTCTCCAAAGAAAGCGTTTCTTTAATCTCCTGTAAGATCGTAGGATCGTCGATCGTCGAAGGCGTTTCGAAATGCACCCCATCCGCCAGCATCCGGATATTCTTTCGTAAAATCTTTCCAGAACGCGTCTTAGGTAAGCGCTTCACGATGACACAAGTCTTAAAAAAAGCTACTGCACCAATTTTTGCCCGGATATTCGCCACTAACTCCGCCTGTAAAACATCCGAAGCGATCTCTACTCCATCTTTCAGCACCACCAAGCCTACAGGCCGCTGACCCTTCAACTCATCTGCGATGCCTACGACAGCACACTCCGCCACCGCAGGATGCGCCGCGACCATCTCTTCCATCTCACCCGTAGACAAGCGATGCCCCGCCACGTTTATGACATCATCCACACGTCCCATGATATAGAAATAATTATCTGCATCCTTATATCCTCCATCACCACTTAAATAATACCCCGGAAAGCGATTCAGATAGGACTGCTGAAAACGAGCATCGTCCCCCCATAAGGTTGGCAGACAGCCAGGAGGTAAAGGTAATTTGATCGTCACATACCCTTCTTCTCCTGGCCCCAGCACAGTGCCATCTTCCCCTAAAATCTCCATTTGGAATCCCGGAACAGGGGTGGCTGCCGCACCTGGCTTGATCGGCTGCAAGCCATAACCTGCCATATTGGCCAGCATAGGCGCTCCAGACTCTGTCTGCCACCAGTGATCAATCACCGGAATGCCCAACAGCTGACTCGCCCATTCATAAGTGGCCGGATCACAGCGTTCCCCTGCCACAAACAAGTATTTTAAGGACGACACATCATACTTACGAAACAACTTCCCTTCGAAGTCCTCCTTTTTCACCGCCCGAATGGCCGTAGGCGCCGTAAAAAACGTTTTCACCTTATGCTGCTCGATCACACGCCAGAAAGTCCCTGCATCTGGTGTCCGTATCGGTTTCCCCTCAAATAAAATCGTCGTGCAACCATTAATTAAAGGGGCATATACAATATACGAATGCCCCACAGCCCATCCGATATCCGAAGCTGCCCAAAACACTTCACCTGGATAAGTAGCGTAGGTCGCCCCTAAGCTCCACTTCATCATCACCGCATGGCCGCCATTGTCCCGAATAATCCCCTTCGGCTTACCCGTCGTACCCGAAGTATATAAAATATACAAGGGATCATGCGCATCCACTGGAACCGGATCCATCGCATCGGCCTGCGCCACCGCCTCAGCCCAGTTCACCTCACCTGAACCATCTAAGGTCTCCGGCTGCTGGCTGCGCACATACATAATATGCGCATCCGGCTGATGGCGCGCTTCGCGCAAAGCTTTATCCACCAAAGGCTTATAGGGTAAAATACGCTCGAATTCTATACCGCATGAAGCAGAAAGAATTACCTTCGGCTTAGCATCATCGATACGAACGGCCAGCTCATGAGGAGCAAATCCCCCAAACACGACCGAGTGAATCGCTCCCAAACGTGCACAGGCTAGCATCCCGATCACCGCCTCCGGGATCATGGGCATGTAGATAACGACAGCATCCCCCCTGCCGACCCCCTGAGCGGCTAAAACGCCAGCAAACCGGGCCACCTTATCCCGTAACTCACGATACGTAAACTTTTCGATCGTGTCTGTCACAGGCGAATCATAAATCAAGGCGTCCTGATCTCCACGCCCCTGCTCGACGTGGTAATCTAAACAGAGGTAGGCGGTGTTTAACTGCCCTCCTTCAAACCAACGGTAAAAACCAGCGGTGTTTTGCGATAATATCTTTACGGGCTCTTTGTACCATTTTATCGCAGTGGCCTTCTCCCTCCAATATTCTTCAGGATGCTGTATGGACTGCTTAAATTCTTGCTGGTAGGTCATGGTTATAACTTTTTATTTTGGGATTTGACTCGTGAATATAAGGGAATTTTGAACGCACTACCTCCAAAACACTTCGTTTTTACGGTAAATTACTATAGCCAGAACCCATTAATCGACCCAAAAACAAAAAAAATTAGATAACTGGTAAATAGTTTCCGTAAACAGCACAACCTATTTAACTACCACTCGTGTAAGAAGCCGTAACTATAGGTAATTCTGCCTTGAAAAGTTGCCCTCTTCAACAAATCCTACGTATATTTGCCTTATCGTGACAAAAGGACAAGTTAAAATACTTCTCGCTCACCTCTACCTAGGCATCTTTTTCGTGATGCTGTATAATGGTATGGTAAATCGCCACCACCACGTGGACGGCGATGGGAATATCATTGTCCACGCCCACCCCGTAGCCGATCAGGACGGAGACCACGAACACAGTGAAGAAGAGTTTCATTTACTCGACATCATTTCGAATCCCCTCCATACTTTCGATGCGAGCCCCGAACTTCCTACTGAAACTTCCTATCAGCTTTTATACGAAGTCACCATCTTTTTTACCTCTAAAGCGTTCATGCCGACAGGCGTAGATGCGAATGCCCTGCGTGGCCCCCCTTCCTTTTCTTAATCCTTTCCTACTGGTGACCCGCTGGGGGTTGCCTCCCTTTCCAGCAGCACATTGGTAAGTGTCGCTTGCTTAGGGGAGCAGTCCTTTTGGTCCCATTTATCTTAACCATGCGCTAAGGCCTCAAAGGTACTCACGCAAAAAAGACCCCTATGCTTCTATCTTGTAAACTTCTCCTGAGAGGTTTGTTCCTACTCGTAGGCATTACATGCCTCCAGCAGTTAAAGGCGCAAGACCGCCTCTTCACAGGTTTTATCTATGAAACGGACACCAAGGACCCCCTTCCTGGAGCTACCTTACAGCTTCTGGATGGAGACCAGCGTGTAGTCGTCACCAATGCGAAGGGCTACTTTGAAATGAGTGTCCCCTTTAACAGTGATGCACGCGTAAGTGTGCGCTTTTTAGGGTATGCCGAAAAAACCGTTACCCTTCAGCCTGCAAAAGAAAACCTCCTGTACCTTGACCCCACAGATGAGACCTTAAATACCGTAGAAATTCGAGGCGAAAAAATGCGTGAAGAAGGAACGCGAAGCTTATCCATTAGTAGTGTAGACCGCGAGCTCATCGAAAGAAACCGTATGGCTTCTCTCGGGACTGTACTCTCTGGCGTGCAGGGCGTCACCTTCGCCTCCTTCGGCTCGAACATCCAGCTACCCGTTATCCATGGACTTTATGGAAATCGTATTCTTATCCTGAATAATGGCTTTAAACACGGCTTCCAAAACTGGGGGTCGGACCATGCGCCAGAAATCGATATCTCTAGTGCAGAAAGCATTTCTGTCATCAAAGGCGCTGCAGCCGTACGCTACGGCCCCGATGCTCTCGGAGGCGCTGTCCTCACCGAATCGAACACCCTACCTTTTAACCAAGAACTTGGCGGACAAGTGGTCACCGGCTATCAAACAAATGGTCGCGGATTCAATACGGCCTTTGACATCAGTGAAGGAAAAGAACGCTTCAGCTGGCATGCTGGCGGTAAAATAAACATCGTAGGGGATCGAGAAGCACCCGATTATGTCTTAACCAATACCGGCGCCCGTGAATTCACCGCCCACGCAGGAGCACGGTATAAAATCACTGATCGCCTGAACGCGCGCGCCTATTATAGCTTCGTGAACCAAAACCTCGGCATCCTCCGCGCCTCCATCGGTAGCAGTGGTGCCGCACTTATCCGAAATTTCGAGGCAGAAAGACCGACCATCATCCGCGACTTCTCCTATGACATCAATGAGCCGAACCAATTTGTTCGCCATCACCTAGCTTCCCTGAAATTGGATTATACCTTAAATGAGGCCAATTTCTTTAGCCTGCGCTACGCCTTTCAGTCGAATCAACGAGAAGAATTCGACGTGAGAAGAAATGCAGACCTGCCCATCATCGACCTTAACCTAGTATCGAATGACATTCAGGCAGACTGGACACATCGCCTCAGTAGCCGCTGGAGTGGTGTAGCGGGGGTGCAGCTGCTCACGCAGCAAAATAATAACAACCCCGGCACCTCTGTGACCCCATTTATCCCGAACTACAACAGCTTTCGCGCCAGCGCCTTCCTCATCGAAACCTACACCACCGGAAATAGCGAGTGGGAATTTGGCCTGCGTTATGACTTCGAACAAAACTCCGTCGCTGGAAGAGAACGAACACAAGCGCTTTTCTCCGATAATTTCACCTTCTCGAACTTTACCGCAGCGCTAGGCTATGTGAACGAACTCAGTCCCCGTAGTACCTTCAGAAGTAACATCGGGACCGGTTGGAGACCCCCAAACATGGCCGAACTCTATAGCTTCGGGCAACATGAAGCCCGACAGCTGTTCGGCCTATTACGCTATTTTGAAGATGAAGAGGGTGTCCTCCAAAACAACCGCGTCGTGCCCTTCGCTGAAAGTGGTGTGGAAGCAGAACAAAGCTACAAATGGATGAATGAGATCGATGTAAAAGGGGAAAGATTCCGCTTTAGCGCATCTGCTTATGCCAATTATATCGCCAACTTCATCTACTGGCGCCCCATCGGTGTAGTGGGAACCTTACGGGGACCGATGCCTACCTATATTTTCGATCAAGCCGATGCCTTTTTTACAGGAGCTGACCTACAGGTGGAGTGGCAGCATACCGAAAAATGGAGCTCAAAATTCGGAGGAAGTTATATCTGGAGCTGGAATGTGGAAAGAGATGAGCCGCTGATCAACCAGCCACCGATACACATTAACTACGAGCTCAATTATAAAAACACGAACGTAGGGCCATTTGATAGAGTGGAATTTAGTCTACAGCCCTCCTATACGTTCCGTCAGTTTCAAGCACCTCGTGAGGTATCGATACGCAGTCTCATAGAAGGCACAGAAACGATATCGATCGACTCGGAAATCTTTGACTTTCTAGCTCCACCACCCGGATATTTCCTGCTAAATGCTTTCGCCTCCGCAGAAAAAGGCCGCTTGGGTGGAAGTGTCATGGTGACTAACGCCCTAAACACACGTTATCGCGACTACCTGAACGCTATGCGCTTCTTCGCCGATGACTTAGGAAGAAACATTATTCTATCTATTCACTATAAATTTTAATTACCATGTTTCACATGAACAAATTACACACACTACTACTCGCCGTATTGATGATCGGCCTAGGTTTCGCCTGCTCTGAAGCAGAAGCGCCAGAAGAGGAAAATGAAGTGGAAATCTTCACAGATGTAGAGCTAATCTTTACCGCAGAAGATGGCTCACACGTCGTTCGAGCCTTAGCAGAAGACCCTACAGGTGGCCTGGCATTAAACTCTGCCTTTACGGTAGCCCCTATCACCCTTCGTCCGAATACAGCGTATGTCTTGACCTTCGAACTGTTAAACCGACTCGTCTCTCCAGTAGAGGACGTACAGGAGGAAATACGCGATGAAGACGACGAGCACCAGATATTCTTCGAATTCACAGAAAATGTATTCAGCGACCCGATGGGTATCGGGAACATCCAAAACCGCAATGGAGCCATCAACTACCTGGATTTCGATGACAATGACCTACCTGTTGGTCTTGAAACACGTTGGGTGACAGGTGCCCCTGTTACTGGAGCTGCATTCCGTGTCTGGTTAGCCCATCAGCCAGGGGTGAAGACAGCTACTTCTACCGCTCAGGATGGCGATGTGGATTTCGACATCACATTCGAACTGAACATCGTCGCTCAGTAAGACAAAAAAGCATACCATTTTCGCATAAGGTAAATTTAATAAAAAGCCCTCGCTTCTAGCAAGGGCTTTTTTTTAAGGACAGTTCAGAAACACCCCACTAAAGATCCTTAAGGAATTTTAAACGATGACACAAAGCAGAAAACAAGTACCACCAGTGTTAGCCCTGATTATCAGGAGCCTTTTCATAGCTCACAGGGCATAATCAAATCCGTACGAAAAAGTATTTTATAAAATCAAATTGATACTTTCTTTTATCTCTTTATCCGTATGCCCTTTACTGTACCCTTTTATTATTTTTCTTACCACCCTATCTTCGTCAAGTATAAAGAAAATAGGAACAGACGGAATACCATAAGAAGCATTTACCTCAGCCGTCGAGTTTAAGAATTTAAAATTTAATTCATTTTGCTGTTGATATCTTTTTAACCCTTCCATATTGTTACTCCATGTTTCCAAGCTCAGAAATTCAAAGTCTTTAGACCTATACTCTTCAACAAGATTTTTTAAAAATGGAACTGAAAAGTGACAGGGACCACAACCTATACCTGTGAACTGAATCAAAAGCACTTTACTTTTCAAATCACCTAAATGTACGTAATTTAAATCAGTACCTTGCAAAACCCAATCAGGTGCAATTTTTCCAAGCAACCCACCCTCATCCTCGACCTGCACTTCAGATTTAACAGCATAGGGATCTACATGCTGAAGCGTAAAATAAGAAGGGAAACACTTTTCAGCTCTAAAAACTGTGTCTTTGGTAAAATTAAAATCCGCTTGCTTAGCCGATTCGAATAAAGTAACATGATGCCACTTACTTCTCATACGATAAGGTATGCCATCTTTTTTACTGAACCATATATCAAACTGAGAAACTTCGTCTTCTGGAATATATTCATTTTCAATCACGATGGGATTAATGTGAAAATAAACATGTTTATTAATAATTCTAAGACTAAAATAAACAGAATCACCATAGTCTTTAAAATCTGTTTGTATACTATCTTCGGTAGTTAATGTATATTTTAAAATTTCGTTAATTCTCGTATAAAAAGGATAATGAACAAGTCTGAAAGGGTGAGGATTATTACCAAAGCTATCCACTTTTACATATTGTTTATCCCAATTCACTTTACCCCGGACAGCTCCATCATAAAAATCTGTCATTCTTGTGGTATCTTCGGCTAAAAAAGTAGCAGAACTGGAGCCAACTAAAGTATCTGCTGGATGAACAAAAATACGATGGTAAGAGCTCCTTGGCTCAGTAAACTTCGTTGTATCACCGGGGGCACTAGATATTGTTTCTAAATAATAAGAGACTGATTTAATCTGACTCAGATGATCTACTACTTTTTGTAAATAGTATTCTTCACTAGTACTGGGCTTACATCCAATTAAAACTAATAACAAAAATAGTAAAGATTTTAAAATTTTCGTTTTCATAGACTAAATAGTTACTTAATTCAATTATTAGGGTGCCTCAAAAAATGACCACATCAGATTGCCCGAAGGATGGTAAAAAAAACAGGCACCTGAAAAAATCAAGTGCCTGCGGTAGGGAAAAGAACTAACTCAATTTAAACTTAACGGGTAAGCGCATACGGACATTCACCTCTTGACCACGCTGCTTACCTGGATTCCAGTTCTGCGCCTGACTCACCACACGAATGGCTTCCTCATCACAACCGCCACCGATTCCGCGTAAAATTTCCACATTATGAATGGAACCTGTCTTGCTGACTTCAAATACCAGATACACAGTTCCTTCAATCCCCGCTCTTCGAGCGGCATCTGGATAAACCAAATTCTGAGTTAAATACTCCGACCATCCTTCCATACCTCCAGCAGGCATAGGTGGCTGCTCTACGACATCAAATACCTCTCCTAAATTTTCACGTCCGTTTTCAGATAAGGCGGCCATCTGATCAGACTGTTCCAACTGATTTTCATTTAAAGGGCTAGAACCCTCGTCACCTGCTTCACAGGCAAACAATAAGGCAATCGCTACTAATAGCGGAGTAACTTGTGCAAAACGCTTCTTTAGGTTTGCAGGAGATTTGGATTGAAACATCATCATGATTCGTTGTTTAAGTTGAAATTGATTAAATGTATTAACAGGAACAGGCGCTAAACCGAGCTCCAACTGCTGCAGCAAAAGGTGCGCATACTGTGCGCGGTCAACTTTGGCCTGCAAGGCCTCATCTACCTCATACTCATGGAGGGTGACCAGTTCTTTTTCTAGCATGTACACGAAAGGATTAAACCAAAATAGCCCCTTCAGTAGATACCAAAACAAGCGGTCGATGCTGTGATACCGATGTACGTGCTCTAACTCATGACTGATAATCGCACGCAGCTCGGGATGCTCCAGCTCCTCAGGAGATAGCATAATACTTCCGAAAAAAGAACTGGCACGAAACTGCGGAGATACATACAGGGTCACCCCAAAGCGACGGTAAACACGCGCTCGATTCAGCTGACGCCGTAGGTTCCAAATCCCAACACCTAGGCGAAGCCATACAAGGGCTACCCCAGCCAGGTAAACGAGACCCACAAGCTCCCAAGGGCTGTACCTCGTCACCGCTTCATGCACCACCGCATCAGGACTAACCCCTACCTCGGGAAAACTCAAGTAAGGCAGTTGCTCAGGCTGAAAAAACGCGGGAAGCTGCCAAGAAAGAAAAGGCACTAGCAAAGCCAACCCACCGACCAGGAGCAAATAAGCCCTGTTCCATTCGAAAAAGGTGAGCCGCGCCAACCATAAGCGATAAAAAAGCCCACCGATAAGGAGGATAGCAGTCCCCTGCCAAAGAAATTTAAGAAGCAGTTCCATCTTTCTTGTCGTTTTCGTGTTTCGCAATTAATTCCCGTAACTCTTCGAGCTCCTGTGGACGTACTTTTTCTTCCTTTAGCATGTAAGAAAGCACCTCTTCCATGGAACCACCAAAATAATTTTTGATCAAAGACTTTAATGAGCCCTTCTTGTACTGCTCTATGCTGATCGCTGGACGGTAGACCTTAACGTTACCGAATAATTTATGGTGCAGGAAGCCCTTATTTTCGATTACTTTCATCACGGAAGCGAGTGTCGTATAAGGTGGCTTCGGCTCCGGTAAGGCATTTAAAACATCCCGCACCGTGCACTCCTGACGCTCCCATACACACTGCATAATGGCCTCCTCCTGCTTGGTTAATGTTTCCTTTGGCATATTTGAATCGGTTTAAAACGTTCTTTGGAAAATTGATATGTCAAAGATAGCCATTAAATCCGTATTTCCTACGAGTTTTTCGTAATTAATTATTTTATTTTCGTAGAACTACTTATTTTTCGTAGAATAGCCCCAAAAATAAAGCTTTAGCAAGGGACCCCCTCACTAAAGCTTGCCTAATCAATCAAACATGTAAAGCCGTTTTTAAACTTCCTTTATTTAAGTGTGATAATAACCGCCCCATTTTTTCCACGCTCGCCAAAGCGCTCGATAGCTCCCTCTCCTTTGATCACTTCGATCGCCTTAATCTGGTTCGGGTCGATTTCTGAGATCCCTTCGATGTCGGTCCTTTCCTTTCCCTCTTTATCGACGAAAAAGTAGATGGGTGCATTCGGTCCTGAGGTGCGCACAGCAGACTCGAATAAGCGCGTGGGGAGGGCAGACCCATCTGATACGCGTACTTCCCGAATTTGGGGATCCGCTAATCGAACCTTGCCGTCTTCGTCTTTTACGTATACAGTAGAATTCCGTATGGTACGCGCTTTTTCGGTAGCTTGGACATCTCCATTCGGAGTAGTCACTTGAAATGGGGTGCTGTATCCGCTTAAGCCGATTCGAGTACTACTCGGCACGCCCACAGCGGCAGGCCTATGCGCTTCATTTTGGCGGATTCCCTCGGCGCCAGAAACTCCAGATACGCGCCCGGAAATAGGCTCTACCTTACCGATGCGGACGACTGGCTTTAGACCACTCTTCCGGGTCAAGGCCTCCAGCGTAGCCAAACGCTCCATTTCTTCATGCTGCGCGTCGGTCAACATATCCCGCAGATCTACATAAGACATCACGCGCTTTTCTTTCAGCTGAGACTCTAAAGCGAGTACCTTTTTTAGCTGCGCATTCAGCGTTTTTTTATCTGTATCCTTTTTGGCCGCCAGGCGCGCATATTCTCTATTGGCATCTTCCAGCTCCCAGCGTAGTTTCGCGAACTGCTCGGTAGTCTCCAGATGCAATTGTCGGATTTTCTTTACTTGTGCGTCCTCCAGCTTGAGCTGTTCCCTACGCTTGAGCACGTCATCGACCGAATACACTTCGGCGAAGGGATTACGCTCTAGGCTCTCTGTGCGCTGCTCCCGTACCTCTCTTATCTCTAGGCGCTGGGCATACCCACTACCTGTCCCTACTGCGAGCAGGAAAATAACTATCCAAATCTGTTTCATGTCTTGTGCGTTAATCGTATAATAAAATGTCAGAGTCTGCTTGCCAGATCTCATAGTTTGCATATTGCCAAATTTCAATTTCCAGCTGCCCCTCTTCGTCTAAGCCCACCGAAAACAAATCCAGCTCCGAGGCAGGTACGGCCACCGCCTCTCGACTAGTCCCTACCAGAACACCTCGCTGAGCAAGCTCGCGTGGCTCCTCGCCGCCAGAAGACCACCAGCTCACACCGATGCCTAAAAGTAAAAGCGCCGCTGTGGCAGCCGCCCAGTACCAAAGCTGGTGAAGGGTAAGTCCACTCGATTCCTGCTTCAGAGGCTGCGTCCTGCTCCCCTCTTGCCCATTGGCCGAAGGCCTCAGCCCAGGGCTTATGCGAAGCCCCTGACGCTCCTGCTTGAGACCGAAACGCGCTTCATCCTGTTCTTTTAGGGCGCTGAAAAAGGAGCTCAGGGCCTTCTCGTCCGATTCTCTATGCTTCATCCTTTTCTTGTTTTTCGATTAGTTCTTTTAAGCGCGCCTTCCCTCGCGCATAATGCGTCCGCACAGTTCCTAGGCTCACTTGCATCACCGCCGCCGCTTCTTCCAGCGTATGTTGATGATAAAAAACCAGCAGGAGAACCTCCCGCTGCTGGGGGGACAAGCGGCCTAGGAGCTGTTCCTCTACTGTCCGCTCCGGAACTTCGAGCTCTTCCACTGGCTCTGGGGCAAGCTCGAGGCTATAATGCACCCGGTACGTCCGCTGCCATTCCAATGCGGTAAAACGGATGACACTAAACAGCCAAGTTTTCATAGAAGCCCGGCCCGCATAGCGCGCTCTACCTTCTAAAATCTTGAGATTGACCTCCTGCAGCACCTCCCGTGCACGCTCTTCATCGAAATCACAGCACTGTCTCGCCCAGTAAAATGCGGGGCCCTGCTGCGCCTGAAGTTCTTGAAGAAGTGCCGGAATATCCATTTACATGTTCATTTGTCTCTTAGTGCAGCGCATGCCTACTTATAGGACAAGTAATGAAAAAAAAATCATGAAAATGCATCTTCAGCATCCTCAGCATAAGAAGTTTTGGCCTCCGGCAAAAAAAACGCCAGCGCCCGGTACCAGCGCACCTCCTCTTTCATAAAAAAATGAAGCGGCTTACGCCCATCCCAAAGCAAACACAAGCAATCTTCCTTTAGCGGCAACAGTTCCAGCTTCTCCCACTTATAGGTGCGCGTGGTTTCGCCCCGCAGCGTCTCCACCCGAAAAATCAGGCTTTGAGGCGTTAGCACCAGCTTGCCGTGTGCCGTATGCCCATCATAGGTGCAGGAAACCTGTTCTTTTAACAAGATCGGAGGGATCGTAAAGTGCATCGCCAGCGTAAAAAAGGCACTTTGGAAAAACAAAGACCAAAACGATACAGCCAGACCGAAGCCCCAGCTTATCCCCAGGTAAGCAGCAAAAAAAAGCACAAAATGAAAGGCGGATTTTTTAAGCGCTAAGGGATGGCTGTATTTTTTCATAAGAGCTACTTTATTCCTCTTAAAATTACAAGAAATAAAATCATTTTCCTAAATAAAAAAAAACCGAAACGGGTAATCCTCTACAGCTAGACAGCATTCCTCTCCGGAAAGCTGCGGGTTAATAAGCGGTTATAGATGACGATCTGCTTTTTACTACCCTTTTGTACTTAAAGTCACCGATGATTCAACTGTATTACCTAACTTTGCTTTGATGAAAACCCATAGCATCTTTTCTTTTGGTTTAGGGGTTCTCCTGATGCTTTCGCTCTGCCGCCTAACGCTTATCCAGGTACACTTTCACTGGAACCAAGAGGCGATAGCAGAGCTGTTTTGTATCAACAGAGACCTCCCCGAAAGTGGCTGTGACGGTACATGTGAGTTGGGCAAGCGCTTAGCAGAAGCCAAAGGAGAGGGCGAGAAATCCGCTCTCCCGCAGGTAGATGAAAAGACACCCACCTTGTTTTTTCTTCTGGCAAGCCTGCTCATCAGCACACAAACGGGCACTCCACTACCCCTACCTACTCCTACAGCCCAAATGGCCCTACCGCAGGCCCCTATCTTTGCTATTTTTCAGCCCCCACGCGCCTAATCCTTTCTTCTAGGCCCTTTTTATCAGTGCCCTAATTCAGGCGCACCTTTATCTTTTCACGAATACCTTATTACATGAAGACTTTCCCTCTTTTCGGGATAGGCATGCTCCTGCATTGCCTATTCTGGGCAGGGTCCTTTGCGCATGCGCAAAGGACCCAAACCCTTTACCTTTATACCTCCCCCAACCAGACGCCCCTCATCGCCGCCACCTATCACTATGGCGAGCAGAAGGGCATCAGTTCTGAGCAGGGCACCATCGAGCTGACCTACATCCCCGAAGAAGCACTGCAGCTTCGCCATCTCCTTTTCGGTACCGTGCGCATTAGCGGAAGTGCACTGGAAATGGCCTTTCAGACGGGAACATTGGCGCTGAGCGCCAAAACCCGCGACCTGGCCCCCATAAGTGTGCTAGCTATACGACCGGAAGATGGGCTCAGCAGGCAGCAGTACCTGCAGGTTAGCGATCGGCTGCATCAAGATGCCGGAGCCATCTTACAGACCGACCCGGCCATCAGTGGCATCCGTAAAAGTGGCAGCTTCGGCTTCGACCCCGTCCTAAGGGGCTTCAAGTATGAGCAGCTGAACGTGGTCATCGATGGCTTCTCCAGTGCCGTGGCAGCCTGCCCGAACCGCATGGACCCTCCCACCTCACAGGTGAACCTCAGCCGGATACAGTCGATAGAAATCCTGAAAGGACCACATGCCCTACGCTATGGTATCGGCATAGGTGGGACGATAAATTACAAATCCGCAGCCCCACGCTTTAGTGAACAACTAACTACCTTCGGGAGGGTGTCCTCCATGTTCGAAACGAATGGAGGCATATCGCGAAATGAAGGCATGATCGGGCTTGCCAGCACCCGCTTCTCCACAGGCATCACTGCGGCCTACGCTACAGGAAGCGACTATCGGGACGGCACAGGCACCCATGTACCGGCACAGTTTCGCCGAGGCAGCCTGAGCACCTTCGGCGACTACCAGCTGAGCAAGCGCCAACTCCTTTCCTGGAATGTACAGCGCAATTTCGCTCGGGATGTAGACTTCCCCTCCTTACCCATGGATTTACGACGCGATGACAGCTGGATAAATAACGTAAAACATACGCTCAGGGGTAGAGATGGGGCCTTTCAGCAGCTGAGCACCCAGCTATTCTATGCCCATGTGGATCACCTCATGGATAATGGCTTACGTGAGCTCACACCGCGCCCGGCCAATGTGCGCACTCCTGCCGTCACTTCGAAAGCTGGAGGCAGAACGGAGGGGCAGTGGCGCTGGAAAAATTACCAGTTGTTTGCAGGTATGGATCTTCAGCAGGAACAAGCCTCAGGGCAGCGCGAGCGAGAATTTTTACAAGGACCGCAAGCAGGTACTACACGCTTAGAAAACGCTTGGCAGGATAGCCGCATCCGCAAAATCGGGCTTTTTGCTTCTTACGAATGGCATGGCACGCGCCTAAGCTGGACCAACAGCCTGCGTTTAGACCTAAACCAAGCGGAAACCTTGGCACCAGACGCACGTTTTGTCGAACTCTTCACCCCCAGCCGTGTCACGCAGTGGAACCCCGGACTAAGCAGCGGCCTGCAGTATGCGCTTACCGAACAAGATGAACTAGGCTTCTGGTTCGCACGTGTCACCCGAAGTGGAAGCCTCACCGAGCGCTTTATTAATTTCTTCCCCGTAGGCCTGGATCCTTTCGAAGTTTTAGGAAATCCCTTCTTAAAGCCCGAAACCAACCACCAAGCGGATCTGGTGTACCGCCGCCAAGCGAATACCTTCTCCCTTCAGCTAAATGGCTTCATCGCCTATATAACAGATTTTATTACAGGTGAAATCGTAGCTATAGAGCCCCGCCTACCCCAAGCTCCTGGTGTGCGTCAGATGCTTAACATCGGCGCAGCTTTCAAGACAGGCGGTGAAATCGCCCTCCGACATGCACTACACCCGCAGTTGAGTCAGGAATTCCGAGCGGCCTATACCTATGGGGAAAATACAAGTACAGGCGAGGCACTTCCGGAGATCGCCCCCTTGGACATGCGCTACGAAGTACATGCACGCTGGCTACAGGACCGCTTACACACCCACCTGCTGCTGCGACATGTGCGGGGTCAGCAGCGCGTGGCGCAAAGTTTCGGCGAATTCGAAAGCCCTGCATTTACGCTTCTGGACTTACACCTCAGCTACGACATTCTCCCTCAGCTACCGCTAAAAGTTCAGGTCCATAACCTCCTGGATGCCGCTTATTTCGAGCATCTCAACCGCCCCCTTCGTGTGAGCGAAAACCGCCCACTTTTTGAACCTGGTAGAAATTTTTCCCTAAGTATCAGCTATCACTGGTAAATAAACGCCCTGCCCGAAAAAGTGGCTACATCGGTTAAAGCAGACGCCCTACCAGAGACAGTAACCTATACCGATTAAATAGGATGGCGGCAGCAGGCCTAAAAACCTGCTGCCCAGTCGTCCCCACGCGGATCGCCGGCCCCTTCCAAGGTCCCTTCCGGGGTGACTAAAATGGCATCCACGCGCCCATAGGCACTGCGCTCCCGCAGCGGATGCCCCTTGGCCCGCAGGGCCTCCATCACCGCATCCGAAAATGCGCCCGGCTCATGCTGAATGTCCTCCGGATACCACTGATGATGAAAACGAGGTGCCGCCACAGCTCCCGACATGCTCATCCCATGCGCGAGCACATTTAAAATCGTCTGAAAAACGGAGGTAATGATCGTCGAACCACCAGGAGTGCCGACCACCATAAAAAGTTTCCCCTCCCGCTCGATGATCGTGGGTGTCATCGCGCTGAGCATACGTTTTCCAGGCGCGATGGCATTCGCGGCGCCACCCAGCAAGCCATACATGTTCGGGAACCCCGGCTTGATACTGAAGTCATCCATCTCATTATTCAGCAGGAAGCCCGCCCCATGCACGAAGGTCTTCGAGCCGTAAGAAGAATTTATCGTGGTGGTCACCGAAACAGCATGCCCTGCTGCATCGATGATGCTGTAATGGGTCGTCTCCTCAGACTCTGGATACACCCAAAACATCTCTTTCACCTCCGCACTAGGCGTAGCTCGCTCGGCCGAGATCCGGGACACGCGCGAGCGCAAATAGGCCGGATCTAATAGCGCCTGCTGGGGCACAGGCCAAAAATCAGGATCCCCCAAATGGGCTGCCCGATCCGCATAAACGCGCCGCATCAGCTCCGTCATCCAGTGGACCGACTCGGCAGACTGCCAACCCATTTCCGTAAAATCTACCTGCTCGGCCATGCCTAAAAGTTGCGCCAAGGCGATCCCCCCAGAGCTACTGGGGCCCATGCCAACCACCTGATACTCCCGGTAGCTGCTGATAACCGGGTCGCGCCACTGAGCGGCATAGGCATCCAAGTCTTCTTGTCGCATGCGTGCACCACCGGCTTCGATTTCGGCGAGGAGCAGGGCGGCCGTTTCCCCACCATAAAACCCTTCTCTTCCAGCCTTTTGGATGCGGCGCAGGGTCTCTGCCAGCTCAGGCTGCTTTAGGATATCTCCCTCCTGCCACTCCGACTCCTTCACCAAAGCGACAGCTTCGGGAAAGCGATTATTTTCTATAAACCGCTCCTTTAGATTGTTATAATTGCGCGCCTGCCGGGCAGTAATCGGAAACCCTTCCGCTGCCAGCTCCACGGCCGGAGCCAAAAGCTGCTTCAGGGGTAGCGTGCCGAACTTGGCATGGGCGCGCAGCATGCCATCCACGGATCCCGGCACGCCGGCCGCGGTAGCCCCGTAGAGGCTTTTGCCCTCCATTACTTCACCGGCATCGTCCAGATACATCGTCTCGAAAGCATCTAAAGCGGCCTTTTCCCGAAAATCAAGGGTGTGATAGCGCCCTTCAGGCTCCCGATAGACCATAAAACCTCCACCGCCTATATTCCCGGCTGAAGGATAGACCACCGCCAGCGCAAAGTGCACGGCTACCATCGCATCGATGGCGCTGCCGCCTTCCTGTAAGATCGCCAGCCCCACGCGGGTGGCCTCAGGGTGTGCCGTCACCACCATGGCCTCCTTCCCAAAAGCCGTTTTGCCTTCCTGAAAAGAGGGTCTGTCGGACCCGCATTGCGCCAGTAAAACCAGCAGTAGCATGCCGAAAATACCCCGGCTACTACGGGAAAAAAGGCTTTGAGAAAATCGTCTTCGCATCGTAACAAGCGCCCCAAGGGGGCATAGAAAGGAATAAGCGTTATGGGTCTGCATAGAAAAAGAATAGGCTTAAGGCTGCGCCTGCAGGAAGTCGCTGCGGCGCTCTTGAAATTTCTGGATAAAAGCAGCTGTGGTCGGCGTGGACTCCGCCAAGCGTTCATAGGTGTCGGCAGAAATATGCTCCGGACTAAAAGGAGTGTACTGCACAAAGGCCTTGTTCTCACCTGCCTCACGCCCGTATTTATACGCATAAGGAAAGCGCCCTGCCGCGTCCACCTGCACCTCCGGCAATGTCGTATTCGGAATACTGATGTAGAAGGCCGTTTCGCTCGCCGCCGACTCGGGATGCAGCAGCTGCTCGCCATGCAAAAACGCATAGAGCTCTTCCGCCACATTTTCGGCAGGATCCACTAGAGCGATTTCCGCCGCCATCAGGTGCCGATAGCGGTACGTTTCGCCCTCCCGAAAGGCATATAATTCGCCTAGCACCTGCCGAATTTCCTTTTTTAAATAGGGATAATGCGTGCATCCCAGCAGCAGCACGCGGAGAGGCGCGGCATCGGGGCTCTGGCGCATCTGTTCCAGCAGCGACACCAGGTGATAGCGGACATAGTTTTCGGTGCTGTTCAACTGTAATATCTGGCAATCATCTGTATCGGGGCTATCGCAGAGCATGCCGCCCGCTTCAAAATTAAAGTTATACACTTCCCACAGTGCGCGCTCGATCGGGTGTTCGCTATGCTCGAAAGCCGGACCACGGTAGTTCGAGCGGATGCTTTGCGCCCCTGGCGCAATGTATTCGGACTCTCCATCCACAGCTTCGGCTACCCCCAGCCCCCCTTGGTTGAAAACCTGTAGGGTTCCCTTGGCTCCCAGCTCCTGCCACTGCGCGTGGAGGGTGTTCGCATAGCCTTTTGACTTCACGGTGCCTACCGTCGCGAAAACACCGACGCTGGCATCCTCTTCGGGATTCAGAAGCGCCAGTGCACCCCGTACCCCCGCATCGATTACCCCGATGACATGCACCGGCAGCTGGGCCCGCTCCATAAAAGTCATCAGTGCCTCCTTGCCGTAGGCCGTCGCCGTATTGCAGGCTACCACCAGCGCCTTGATGGCAGGCTTATCCGTTTTTAGCTGCCCCCGCTCGTCTACGTAGCGGTTGCCAAGCAGAAAATGGGCGTCTTTCAGAATATGCTCTAGAAGCAATTCGCTCTTCCCCTCCGAAGCATAATTTCCGTAAGGCATATTGGCCTGATCGGCCAAATAAATAAAGGCCTCGCGCTCGAAATCCGGGAGACCATCTGCGCCGGGGCTGCCATCTGCGTTTTGAAAGCCATCGAATTCCAGGATGGTGTCTAAGATGGTTAGCCCTCCCGTTCCCGAATCGAATACACCGATGGCCTGGCGGGGATCGAGGCGATAGGATTTCGTGTCCAAATAAAAGGGACTTTCCGGTTCCAAGAGCATGGCCCGCTCAAGAGGGGACCAGGAGGCGCCTGTTGCAGAGGCTTCTGTCTCCTTTTGAGCAGCTGGCTGGCAGGCGCTCGTCAAGAGACCTGCACCCAAAAGCACAAAGAAAAGTAGGGGAAAGGAATTACGCTTCATTTTGCTGGTTTATTTCGTAAATCTTGGCAAAAGATCGCAATTTTTTCGCAGAATTCAGGGCTGAAGCACACTTTTTACATAAAAGGTCGGGATACCCCCCCTTTCTTTTTCTAAGACAGCTGTCAGGATCAGCATTTAAAAGCGTGCAGCGCGCATTTTTCAACCCCATCGGTTAGCGAAGTCCCTGCTGCTACTGGCTCTAGCACCCGGAAGGAAACTGGCCAGCGCCCCTATTTACTAGCACAAGTAGCCCGCTTTTCTTGTTCGGAAACCCCTTTTAGCGTAAATTCGTATCAGAAGTTCACGAACCTTGACTCCACTGACACCCTATTTTCGACTCACCCGCTATGCGCCCACACCCAGCGGATACCTACACCTTGGGAATCTCTTTAATTTTCTGGAGACACTCCGGCTGGCCCGTTTTTTCAAAGCCCGAATTTTACTGCGCATCGATGATGCGGATGAACAGCGCTGTCGCCCCGAATATGTGGCGGACATTTTTGAGAGCCTGACGTATTTAGGCTTGCCCTATGATTTTGGGCCACGCTCAGTTCGGGAGTTTGAGGGTCACTTTAAGCAAGTGTACCGTATGCCGCTTTACCGGGAGGCTTTTCTGCGACTAAAGCGGCAGGGAAAGGTGTATGCATGCAGCTGTACGCGGAAGGAAATCGCTGAAGAGACGGAGTCGGACGGCTATCCGGGCACCTGTAGAGATAAGGCCCCGGCCTATAACCCGGGCCCTATCGCTTGGCGGCACCGCAGTGAGGCGACGCTCCCCGTCTACCTGCCCGCGATGCGCTTAGGTCCTTATATGAAACCTCTAGCGCCCAGTATTCGGGATGCGATTATCTGGCGCAAGGACGATGTCCCGGCTTATCAGTTGAGCTCGATCGTTGACGACGCCTTTTTCGGAGTGGACTTATGGGTGCGCGGGCTAGACTTGGAGGCCTCCTCACATTTTCAGTTTGCCCTAGCGAAAGACTTAGACTACAGCGCTTTTCGACAGACGGCGGTTTATCATCATGATTTGCTGCGCAATGCTGCCGGAGAAAAGCTAGCGAAAAGTGAGGGCGCCACCTCGCTTTGGGCACTGCGGGAGTCAGGTACTGCTCCTGGGCAGGTATTTCGCTTGCTGGCTGATCGGCTCGGCATCGCTGGACAGCCAGAAAGCGCCGAAGCCTTTATTCGCTGCCGGCAGCAGCAGCTGGAACGCTACGGAGAGGCGCTTACCTCGGATCATTAAGCATGCGGAAGCTATCCCTTAAAATTCCTATGGTAAAAAGAGCAACAAATTTTAGCTATAGGATTTAACTCTTTACATGGCTCGCTGCATTGGAACTATTTCTCCTACACTACCGAAAGTGTAAGTACTTATGTGTATTTTAGCAGTTGAACTACTCTGATATGCTAGATCTAGTACAGGAACTTGCCCAAGATCCATTTATGGAGTTTGCGCTCCTTTTGTTTTTAGCAGCCATTTTAGGCAGCATCGGAATTCTTTTACGCCAGCCGCTCATCGTCATGTTTATCGCGCTGGGAGTGCTGGTGGGCCCTTCTGTCTTAGGCATCGTGAATTCTAAAGAAAGCATTCATTTACTGGCGGAAATAGGCATTGCGGTTTTACTTTTTATTGTGGGGCTAAAACTCGATTTACGAATCATCCGCTCTGTCGGTAAAATCGCTACTTTAACGGGATTGGGCCAAGTTTTTTTCACCTCCTTTATAGGTTACCTTTTAGGCCTAGCTTTAGGATTCAGTAATTTACACAGTTTTTACATCGCCGTAGCGCTCACGTTTTCCAGCACGATTATCATCGTCAAGTTGCTTTCAGATAAAAAAGAGGTAGATGCCCTACATGGGCAAATTGCGATCGGTTTTCTCATCGTGCAGGACATCGTGGTCATCTTAGTGATGATCATACTTTCTGCGCTACGCCAGGGAGAGGAGCAAGCGCTGAGTTCAGCCGTGGGCCAAACCCTAGCCTCTGGGGCCGGTTTACTCCTTATTACCTTTGTAGCCACCCGCTATGTTTTACCTCGAGTAACGCAAGTTCTGGCTCGATCTACAGAGCTGCTCACACTTTTCGCGGTAGCCTGGTCCGTCGGACTGGCGGCTTTCGGCACGGGAATAGGCTTTAGCGGAGAAGTAGGCGCCTTTTTAGCAGGTGTCAGCCTGGCCTCCTCCGATTACCGAGAAATGATCAGCAGCCGGCTTATAAGTTTGCGCGATTTTCTTTTACTCTTTTTCTTTGTCAATCTTGGTGCTAATTTAGACCTCAGCCTAATTGGCGGACAAGTGCTCCCTGCCCTAATCTTTTCCCTTTTCGTGCTGATCGGGAACCCCATTATCGTTTTGATCATCATGGGCGCGATGGGCTACCGGAAACGGACCGCCTTTTTATCAGGACTGACAGTAGCCCAGATCTCAGAATTTTCTCTCATTTTTGCCGGGCTAGGACTAGCCATCGGGCATATCACAGAAGAAATCTTAGGACTTATCACGCTCATCAGTTTAATTACGATCGCCCTTTCGACCTACCTGATCTTGTATAGCCATCCGATTTACGAATGGCTAGCCCCAGCCTTACGGATTTTCGAGCGCAAAAATCCTTCGCGTGAATCCGAGATGACTGTCACCAAAGGCGTTCTATACGATGTCATCATCATCGGGGTCGGTCGCTTTGGTGGAAAAATCGCATCTCATCTAGAAAAGAATAGTGAGCTCAGCTTTTTAGGCGTGGATTTCGACCCACGCCTTACACGCGCGTGGAAAGCCGCTGGGCGCAATGTATTCTATGGAGACCTCGAAGATCCCGAGATCATTCATCACATCCCCTTGCTAAAAGCCCGTGTCATTATCAGCACGATACAGGATAGGGTGGCCTCTCAGAAATTCATTCAGGTGCTGCGCAATTCAGACTACTCTGGAGCCATTTACCTGAGTGCACAGACCGACGCTGAGCGCGGATTATTAGCCAACTGTGGCGCTACAGACGTACTTCTTCCCCAAGAAATGGCCGCCGACTACTTCTACGAAAAAATTCTTTTAACTCACGAGAGCACTATAGAAAAAGCGCCATGATACTTCATGACGCTTACCCTTTGTCTATTTACTGTTTTCGGTCTGCTGCCGCTCGCCTAGGAACTTTCCTACCACGTACCCTCCTTTATAGGAGATGAATCCGGCTACCCCGAAAACTACTAAAAAAAACAAAACAACTACCCATGTGGAATTTTTCTTCTTTTCCATTTTTCTTACTTTTTAGATTATATGAATTAAAATAGTGTGCTATTCCGCTACCACTGGGACCTCTTGGCTGTTTTTATAATGGGCATAAGCCTTTCCCACCGCATAACCTGCACCATAGGCTCCAGCTGTTAAAACACAAACACCTTTGCAGATTCCCCATGCTACTGCTAAAGGGAGTATACCACCTTTAGTCGTAGTTAGTTCTCGATCATTTAATACTTCTACTCGCATGCTAATTGGGTTTTACTTCCGTATCTTTAAAACCAGTGTATGCACCCACTGCTGCTCCTGCTGTGACCGTGGCGGCACCCGCAGCAACTACTCCGCATTTAGCAGCTATCGTGGCTCCAGCCCACCAAACTGCAACAGCAACGGGGAAAATACCCCCATTTAAATTCTCACTCTCCGAAAAAGAAAGTTCAACCATGTTAACATCACTTAAATTGTTCATAAAAATTAAATTAAAAAAATCCTAACTATTTCAGGCTAGTAGGAACACCTAAGCTTCACACATCTACCCCATAGCTAGCATTTAGGGCGATTGCTTTGCATACTGTAAAATAACAGCCCTTCCGTGTGAAATCATGGATGGAAAAAGAAAATAGGAAAAGAAACAAAAAGAAAGCGATAATACCGAAAAAAGAAAGGAAACGAAAGCCTTATTCATAAAAAAAGAAAGCAAACGAAAGCAAACGAAAGCTGTTTCCGAAAAAAGAAAGCAAACGAAAGAAAAAGAAAGAAAAAGAAAGCAAGTAATCCGATCGTGACGTGCTTGTCAGCAGGAGGCTGGAGCGTCCTGCCACATGGGCCCACCTACCTAAGCAGCTGTTACACGAGATATGCTTTCCCTTCCAGTAGCAAGCACTTCCTTACCCAAAAAAGCCAAAAAAAAGCCCCTCCTTCCGGAAGGGCCCTGGTTATAAACCTACGGGTGCCCATATACTATAGCTACGTGGCGGCACTTGGATCTTTACCCACTGATCCCCCTGGGTGTAGGGCTGCCAAGAAGAATGACCGGTATAATCTTTAATCTCCGTGTTCGACCAGTTGGTGCGCACCCAGCGCTCCTGCCAAAAGTCTGCATTGTTGATGTAGACCAACATACCCGGCCCCCCATTTCGACGGGCGATATACTCGTCTTGATCCACGAACAAGATAGACGTATTGCCGAAGGCCAAATTCCCACGGATCCAAAGTAGATTATCCAAACGCTCTTTATTGAGCCATTCCTCATAATCGGAATAAAAAATACACGGATACCCTTCATGCGTCAAGATATAGGCATAAGCCAAATTCTTCCGCCAAATCTCATCGGTGTCATGGTTGGCCACAAAAGTAACCGCCTTCATCGGGTTTCGCTTCCAGAGCATATCTCCACTGAGGGCATTCAAGTTATCCTGGTCGAAGGCTTGCTCCATCAGGTAGTAGCAAGCGAAATCAAAAGCCGAAGAGGTCTGACTCGTAGCATTGACCCAGTTTTCGAGGTTTTGGGCATTACCATCCCAAAGCTCACCTACAGAAAAGCCCCCCACTTCATTCACCCAGTCCCGCACTACCCAGGCACCGAAACCTTTCACATAGTCGAAGCGCCAGCCATCGAAACCCATCACTTCCTTGTAATACTTGGCCACCGCATCTGGACGCTTCCACAGCCAATCCTGCACATAGGGCTTGACATGGCTGAGATCAGGAAAACCTCCGAAGACACCTTCATCGGCCTGCCGCATGTCATTGGGATGAAAATCGAGATAGCTGCGGAAAAATTTCCCCGAGGCAGGCACATAGCTGGTAAAAGTCTCCGTGCCCGTGAAAGGATTAAATTCGGAATTGCCACCGCTGTTATGGTTGATCACGATATCCGCGATCACCTCCAGTCCCTCCTGATGGGCGCTGCCGATGAGCGACTCCAGCTCTTGGCGCGAGCCAAAACGGGTTTCTACGGAACCCTGCTGGTCGAACTCTCCGAAATCGTAAAAGTCAAAGGGATCGTAGCCCATGGAAAAAGGCCCGTTCATCGTTTTGTTCACCGGGGGCAGCCAGATAGACGTGATGCCTGCCGCGCTCCAATCACTCACCTTAGATTCGATATGCTCCCACCAGGTCCCCCCAGCAGGCACATCCCAGTAAAACGCTTGCATCATAACCGGACCTCCCAGCTGACCCGCGCGCATGCTAGCATCGGGCGTATTCGGCGTCTGGGTGACCTGAATTTCATGCTGTACACGCTCGCCCCCCTCCTGTAGGTCCGTGATCTCCTCCGTTAAAGAAGAACAGGACCCAAAGGCCAAAATAAGCGATAAACTAAACAGCGTAAACAGGCGCGGCATTCGACTGCCGCCAAAAAGAAAATTTCGGGTGTACATAGTATTGGGTTTTTGTTAACTAAATAGCACCTCAATACAATATTATTATGTATTTAGGTTACTTTTCAATGTATTATTCTGAAAATCTAACCAAAAGCCCTCAAGAAAACAAGCTAGAAATGTAAAAAAAGTGATAAATTTTATGACAAACGATTGCGGCAACGTTTGCATAGACTCCTTACATAGAGGAAGTAAATGCCTCCGCTAAAAAGATGTATCGCAAGGCCTCCTTTCTTTAGCTCCAGGCTAAAGGGATTCACTTGATTAAAGAATATGCTCTAGAGGCTCCCATTCCCTCATGAGGCACCCGAAATTAACTTTATCCATAAATGGAACGTAACGACAAACTTTTAAAAAAAAACCTTATATTTGCAACTTATTATAATTCAAAACGTTAAAGCCCATCATGCAGATTAGTCCACCTTAATTTTTCTTTTACTCTCCAGCCATCTCCTGTTTTATTGGTCTTTTTTTAACGCTTACTTCCTGCATAAAACGGGGAATTTTATACAAATTTAAGTCTATTATACCTTTATATCTTTATGACTCAGTTTATTTATCGCTTATTCCAACCTACCCAAGCGAATCTAAAAAACGAAACACTTTCCGGTCTTACCGTAGCTCTAGCCTTAGTGCCTGAAGCAGTAGCCTTTTCCCTTATAGCAGGTGTGAGCCCCCTTGTGGGCTTGTACACCGCCTTTATCATCGGCCTGATCACCTCCCTTTTAGGGGGACGCCCTGGTATGATTTCAGGAGCCACTGGAGCCATCGCTGTTGTCATCGTAGCATTAGTAGCTAACCATGGTGCAGAATACCTCTTCGCCGCCGTCGTGCTCATGGGTCTTATCCAAATTTTAGTGGGTGTGCTAAAGTTGGGCAAACTAATTCGCTTAGTTCCACACCCAGTTATGTTTGGCTTTGTAAACGGACTCGCTATCGTGATCGCCCTAGCTCAGTTCGATCAGTTTAAGTGGGAGTCTGCTCCTGGCCAGTATGAATGGATGACAGGCTCTAGTTTAGCCATTATGGTAGGCCTTGTGGTTTTAACTATGGCCATTATCAAGTTTTTGCCTAAAGTAACAACTGCTATTCCCTCTGCTCTTGCAGCTATCCTAATTACAACGCTCATCGTCATCTTTAGCGGCATCGACACCCGCATCGTAGGAGACCTCGCCTCCATCAAAGGAGGACTTCCTGAATTTCACCTCCCGCTGGTCCCTTTCAACTTAGAAACGCTGATGATCATCCTCCCCTACTCGGCCATCATGGCAGGCGTAGGCTTGATCGAAAGCTTATTAACCTTGACCCTCATCGATGAAATCACCGAAACGCGCGGTCATGGAAATAAAGAATGCGTAGCGCAGGGTGTAGCCAATCTGACCACAGGCTTTTTCGGAGGCATGGGAGGATGTGCTATGATCGGACAATCCCTCATAAATGTAAATGCCGGCGGTAGAAACCGTATTTCTGGCATCGTGGCATCGGTAGGACTCCTGGTATTTATCCTTTTCCTCTCGGAATACATCGAAATGATCCCCATGGCGGCCTTAGTAGGACTCATGTTTATGGTTGCCATCGGCACCTTCGAGTGGGCTTCACTAAAAGTATTCCGAAAAGTCCCCCTGTCGGATGTGCTTGTTATGGTATTAGTTACTTTGGTAACTGTTATTCTCCATAACCTGGCCCTGGCAGTACTTGTCGGAGTGATCATCTCTGCCCTTGTCTTCGCTTGGCAGAATGCCAAAATGATCCGAGCACGCAAACATGTAGACACTAAGGGCATCAAGCACTATGAAATATATGGTCCCCTTTTCTTTGCCTCTGCTTTGGCCTTCGGCCAAAAGTTTGATCCCCAGGGAGATCCCGATGAGATCATCATCGACTTTAAAGAAAGTCGTGTGGTCGACCATTCTGGCATCGATGCGATTCATAAAGTTACGGAGCGCTATGAAAAACTGGGAAAGACCGTCTACATTCGCCATCTGGATACCAGCAGCAAAACCCTTCTCCAAAAAGCCTCCAGCATTATCAAGATACACTACATAGCAGATGAACCGACCTATAAGGTTTTCCTAGATAAAAAAGAGCAAATCGAAGCCTAAGGACCTAAATGGTACATTTTTCTCCGGTATCGGCCCTTCAGCAGAAGAGCCGATACCGGCTTAACACACGACCGGAGGGTTTTCACCAAAAGGTCTGCCGCTCGGCTCAAAAAAAACTATTTTATACGTTTTTAACACAACTTTTCTCCTTCCCTGCCGTAAGCCCCAAAAGAATTTATTTTATAAAAAGTATGCGCTTAAGGCCCTTCCTCCTCACTGTCTGCCTGCTACTTGGGTTCGTAGGGATGCATTTCCCCAAAGCCCAAGCGCAGCGGGAGGTCAACTTTATCCCTGAGCTTTGGGGAGGATTTATGACTTCGGGGCAGATCGCGCCACGGGTCTCAATCTGGATGGACACCCACTTCGTCCCGGAGCTCTTCTTGATTGGTCGTGGAGGGCTCACCTTTCACTCCGCCGATCAAAAGTGGTCTTTTACAGCAGGGTATGCCGCGCTCATGCTACGCACCGGATTTTCTGATGGACGCCTGGTACGCCCTGAGCATCGGCCCTGGGGCCAAATCGTCTACCGGCTGCCCCCAGCAGGACCTTTCACCAGTAGCTTGCGCTACCGCCATGACATGCGCTACCGCGCGCTTTTGGATGGCACAGAAATTTTAGATGAGTTTCAGTTGAACCATCGCCTGCGCGCAAATTTTAGCATGCGCTATAACTTTGGCCGAAGGCTAAGCCCACACTTCAACACCTCCATTTCCCTGCTGAACGAATCCCTATGGACGGTAGGGCCCGCTTTCGCCGATAATCCCTACGAGCACCGGATCTGGCCCATGCTGAACATCCAGCACAGAGCGGTGACCTTTTCCCCTGGCTACCATTTCCGCCTCTCTTTTCCCAATCCAGAGACGCTAAATGTGCGGAGTGGCTTTTTTCTATGGGTGACCATCAATTATGACTGGCGCAACTTCAAGCGGCATTTTCTGCGTGAGTTCCCTACGGATCACATGTAAAGGGATGGAAACGGGAGCTAGTGGATAAAAGCCTGAGCATACACGCCCCGGTAGGCTGTAAGGCAGTTAGCGCAGTTCTAAACCTAAAAACCCCAATGCCCTTTCGCTTGTTTCCCAGCTGGAAGGGCTTATTTTTGCCCTATTGGTTATTCCTTCCCCGATAAAAATGGATAGATTTCTTTTGCGCTATGGCCCGGTGCTTTTCAGCCTGTTCCTCTTTTCCTGCTCGCAGGCTCCCCCTGACAGCGGGGCTGCAGCAGCAGATGCAGGACAGGAGAAAGTCCTTTTGCGCATAGGCGCAGCTGCGGATCTGCGCTATGCGCTCGACTCCATCATCAGCCGATACCCGGATCCTACGGGCATCGAGGTGATCTATGGTTCGAGTGGCAAGCTTTACGAGCAGCTTTCCCGCGGGGCTCCTTTTCACCTCTACTTTTCTGCCGATATTCAGTATCCGGAGCGGCTGGTGGAGGCTGGGAAGGCCGGCAGCACGATTTATCCCTATGGGGTGGGCCGCTTGGTGCTTTGGCAGCGCCAGGGAAAGCGCGAGCAGCTGGCAGACCTGCAGGCCCCTGAAGTTCGCAAAATAGCGATCGCAAATCCGCGGCATGCCCCATATGGCCGAGCCGCTGAGCAGGCGCTGAAAAATAGTGGGCTGTACGAAGCGGTGAGCGGCAAGTTGATCTTCGGCGAAAACATCGCCCAGGCGGCGCAGTTCGTCAGTACGGGAGGAGCCGAGGCAGGCATTATCGCCCTCGCCTTAGTGCGTGGTAGTGCCTTACAAGCCTTAAATCCCATCTACACCCTTCTTCCAGAAGACCTGCACGCCCCACTACTACAGGGCGCCATCCTCACAGAAGTGGGCAGAGACTTACCTGCAGCGGAGGCCTTCTTTCGCTTTGTGCAGGGTCCTGCTGCCCAGGCCATTTTTTCGCATTTCGGATTCCAATCCCCTGCCGCATGAGTGACTTCGACCTGCTTCCCTTTTACCTCTCCTTTAAACTAGCCGCCTATACGACGATCGGACTTTTTTTCATCGGCCTGCCGCTAGCCTACTGGCTGGTCTTCCGTCCTAAGCGCTATAAGGTGCTCCTAGAGGCCCTTATCGGCCTGCCCCTCGTGCTTCCCCCCACGGTTCTGGGTTTTTACCTGCTCAGCTTGTGGAGCCCAGAGGCTTGGCTCGGCGGCGTGCTGGCCGAATACTTTAACATCCGCCTGCTCTTCACCTTCCCGGGCCTGGTGATCGCCTCCATGCTGTATAGCTTACCTTTTATGCTGCAGCCGCTGCAAGCCGGCTTTCGGGCCTTTCCCGAGACGCTGGTGGAAGCTGCCTATGCCCTGGGCAAAAGCCCCTGGACCACCTTCTGGCGGGTCATTTTACCCAACAGCCTCCCCGCCCTGCTCAGCGCCGGCATGCTGACCTTCGCCCATACGATCGGGGAGTTTGGGGTGATCTTGATGGTGGGGGGCAGCATCCCCGGAGAAACAAAAGTGGTGGCCATCAGCATTTATGATGAAGTGGAGGCGCTGAACTATGCAGCGGCCAATCGCTATGCCTTTATTCTGCTGCTGTTTTCCTTTCTCGTCCTGCTCATCGTGTACAGTTTAAATTACCGCCACCAGAAATTTTTACGTCTGCTATGATTCACCTGACACTAGAAAAAAAGCTTTCCGGGGCGGATGGTCCCTTTACCTTACAGGTGGATTTGGCTATCGCCAAAGGTGAATTTTTAGCCCTTTATGGCCCTTCCGGAGCAGGAAAAACCAGCATCTTGCGTATGCTGGCAGGCTTTATGCGCCCAGACGCAGGTCATATCCAGGTAGGCGATGAAACGTGGTTCCATAGCAGCAAAAGCCTGCATGTGCCTCCCCAAAAGCGCTCGATCGGTATGGTTTTTCAGGCCTACTCCCTATTTCCAAACATGAGCGTGTATGAAAACCTAGCCTTTGCCCTGCCGAAGGGCGCCTCCCCCGAAAGCATCCGCGAGCTCCTGGCGCTAATCGAGCTGGAAGGGCTGCAGGATAAGCGCCCCCACATCTTGTCCGGGGGCCAAAAGCAACGGGTAGCCCTAGCGCGGGCGATTTTGCGCAAGCCAAAAATCTTACTTTTAGACGAGCCCCTCTCCGCACTGGACACGAAAATGCGGCGTAAGTTGCAGGACATGCTGCTAACCGTCCATGCACGCTACGACATGAGCACGGTACTGGTCAGCCATGACCTTTTGGAGGTGCAGCGGCTGGCCTCCCGGATGTGCCTACTGGAAGGGGGGAGCATCGCCTATGATGGTGCACCGGACGCTTTCCCGCTCAGCTGAAGGCGCCCTTTTTTCAGTAGCTAAACAAGCCTGCTCCTTCACTATGGGAATGGCGCTAGCGGGGAAGGCTACTCCTGCTCCAGGCGGCGCATGTGATGGAAGAGTTGTAGATACTCCAAAGGCCGAGGCTGTTCGGATACCCGCGCCGCTCGCTCCTCCAGGTACTGGTCGAGCAGTTCGGCGGCTTTGGCCCGGAGGGCTAAATCTTCCTGTCCCGGCTCCGCTCCCTTTGGAATCGCATAGACAAAATGGCCTTCTTTCGCACTCGCCACAGGGATTTGGAAAAAGTCGCGCGACACGAAATCTCCCGTTTCCTCCTGATGTCTGGCTGCCTGAACGAAAAAATCTACTGCCGCATCCGGATAACCGAAAAAATAACCATAGGCACGAAAGCGGTCTAGCTTTTCCTCAAACTCATATAGGGTGAGCAGTCGCTCGGCCGGACTATCAGGAAAGACACCACGCTTTAAAAAAAAGTCTTCATGCGTGGCGATACGTTTTTTCAGTGCTTCCCGATGAAACACCAGCAGCTCGAAACCCCGTGACTGGCCATAAACAGCGCGGAATGGGATAAGCACAAAGCCCACCTGCTCGTCGGCCAGGAAGCGAAAACTGTCCTGTAGTACGCGCATGCGTGCAGCGGCTTCCTTCTCGTCAAGTAGTTTTCCCGTGAGGGTATCGATAGAAAAGGAAATGTGTTGCACCGTACTTATGGGTTTTAAGCCTCCAAAAACTGTAAAGAGCCCCTCATTTTGAAGGGTTTGTTTGGCCAGGGAATCCGCCCAGGCTAAGGAAGTGAGCGGTGGCTGCTGCGCGAAAACGGTGGACTGGGACAGACTGAAAAGCAAGACCCAGAACGTAAGGTACTGCCGAAGTCGAGGAGCGCTGTGCTGAAAAGAGAAATGCATAGGAAAATTAATAGAGCAAATAATTGAGTTGAATACGGTATTGGGTAAAGGCATGTTCAGGCTGCTGCCGGTGCGCAAGTGCTAAATCCAGCGAAAAGGCATCCTTTTTAGGGTTTTGCCAAAGCCACGTCATGGACCAGCCTCCTGTAACATGGTGCTGACCATAGAAAAGCAGGTCAGGCTGCTGCAGAAAACGCCCGACGGCACTTGTCGGATCGGGAAACTGCGTGGAGCCGGGGAGACTAAGCCCTAGCCGAGGGCCTGCTAGGAAGCAAGAGCGCCCCAGTTGAAGAAGGGAGAAGCGGGCTTCAGCTTCCCATGTTGTTACGGAGAAGCGTCGGAGGGCAGCCGCAGCAATGTCTTCTTGCTCCTGTACGGACCACTGCCAATCGAAGCGAAATAGTGCAGTTTGGCGCTGATGGCTCCATAGATGGCGACCCGCCACCTGACGCTGCGCATGTAAGAAATTAACCGCCTGAAAAACAGGGTCTAACCCATTCCCCTTTTGGCGCGTAGCCCGCAGCTCCTGCTGATAGATTCCTGTAGAAAAGGTCCGCTGCAGCCCTCCATGGAGCTGGTAGCTTTCCTGTCGTCCGCTGCCTGCATCTACAGGAAAGGCGATACCGTCTCGGAGTTGAAAGGTATTTTGGGCCCTGCCCAAAACCAAAAAGACAAAGCCTTCTTCTCCCCACTGCTGGCGGGCATGCAACTGTAAGGCCCACTCTTCCTGAAACTGATTACGCGTGAAGCTTTGGAAGGCCGTGCGCGTAAAGGTCTCCAGCCCGCGCATAAAGCGAAGGCGGAATTCCTGCGCAGCAAAAGCTCCGATCTGATTCTCCTCGATGCCGCGAGAAAAGCTCCCCGCTAAGCCTAGGGAAAAGCCCTTTTGGACGTGTAGGTCTTGACCGACGTGAAGGTCGTAGCGATTGGCGCGATAAAGTGGGCGGGGCTCCGCATCCATGGCGGCTGTCGACACCTGATACCGAAGGCGAAAAAAGCTGCTCATCCTGCCCTTCGCATAAGGAGCAGAGTGGCCCGAAACACCAACCCCCACGCGATCTCCCATCCAAGGGGAGCTGCTCTCTTGCGCCAGCAAAAAGGGGTTCCCTGGCTGGGCGGGCCCCTGAAGGAGAAAGGGCCGAAGGGTTTCTAGCTCTCGCGTGTAGCCAAAATCCCCCTGAAAGGACCAAGCCCCCAATTGCTGGCGCGACTGAGAGGAAAAGCCTACTTCCTGAAAGCCCTCGGGCGCCAATGCAGGCACTAAACTTCCTGACCCAGCTGCGTAATGCAGCGCCCCCTGATAAAATGCAGGCTGACCTTTCGCTTGCATTAAAAAGGGGAAAGCGGCATGCCAAGAGACATCTAACTGCTGCAAGTACCCGAAAGGATGCAGGGAAACAGATTCTCTGGCACTTTTTTGCGCTAGGGAGTCTGCAGGTGAAGCGACTGCACTTCCCCCAATCAGCACCAGCAGGAAGCTAACATAGTCCAGCATGCGTCTCGCTTTCATGGTCTGATAGGTTATCGGTTCGTCGGTGCAGGCATTGGATTGATGACGAAATCTTCCGTACTGTTATTGGTATCCTGGTAGAGGAGATTGCCGTCGATGGTTTGGGTTTTCCGGATGATCGATTCACTCGTATAGATGCCGTTTACGAAGGCAAAACCAGCATCTTGTGCCACAGGAATTCGCTTGAAAGCGGCATCTCCTTCTCCTCTAAGTGCTTCCACCGCATCGATGATCAGATTCGTCGGCACACGAACTACGGGAGGGCTGTTGGGGTTCGCTCCTGGAATAGCCACCTGTTCGAGCGCCTCGAAATTATCCGTTCTCCAGATGATCGTCGCCGGACCGAATACGGGCACGAGGGAGAAAGTTCCGTTAAAGGGATGATACAGCATGTCCATATTCGGTACATTCGGAGCATCCACATCCCGTTCAGAACCCACCACGAACAGCTCAAAATCCGCCTGACTGAGATCTACAGGGCTGTCTGGGTTCGCCACTTCAGCGCGATGATTAATCCCCTGCTGCGCGATGGTGATAGCCGTAAAAGGTGCTAACACATGGGTAGCGCCATTTCCTGGAATTCTCCAGGCCGTCGTGATAAATACATTTTCCTGATCTTCGGCGAAGGGGCTTGGGACTTGATTGGGGTTAATTTGGCCCGATGGGCCAAAAACATTAGATAAAATCAATCCATCCAACACAATCGGCTCACTGGAATTATTATAAATTTCGAAAAACTGATCGAAGAAATAATTAGCACCCTCGGGAGTGCGCGAACCTGTATAATAAACCTGACTGATGACCAGGTCTCCCGTGATCGCTCCCGAAAGGCGGGCCTGAATCGGGCTGCTGGCTAGGGTGGGGTTCAGCATGAGGTTATTATCTACGAAGTTCAAGTTTACCCGTACAGCTGCACCTGTGAGCATTTCTGCTTCGCTTTCCGTAAGTGCTCGACTGGCTTGTAAAGTATAGAGGCCGGGTACAAGATTCGCGAACTCCACTAATCCGTTAGCACCGGTTACTGCTTCTTCGCGCTGACCGGAGGCGGCATTCGTGAGGGTGACTTGGACATTCGGAGCCGCTTCTTCAGCGAAATCTTCAGGAAAGAGCACCTGAATAGTTGCATCGAAACGTTCTACACGCGGGGTGTCGTCGGTGGAACAAGCTACCAGCAGCAGGAATAGGGCCAGTAGCGCAAATGGGTAGTGAAACTGTTTCATAAATAGATAGATAAACGGTGATGTATGTTGATACTTTAATTAAGTTTAAGCTAGAGACTCATAGGCGATAAAAGACCTCCGCCCCGAAAAACAAGCTCAGATTCCGCTGAACGAAGGCTACATTTCGGGGGTCTTGGAATAAGGGTCTATGGTTAAATAGATTATTGACGAAGAAGGCAAAGCCGCGCCCCGCCTGAAACTCCTTATTCATGCGAAAATTCACTAGTGTCAGCGGGGGGCGCCGAACCGGAAGCAGCTGCTCAGGAGAGGTCAAGTTGTGAAAAGGAACAAACTCAGGCAGCAGCGCCTCCTCTGGACTGATGCGAAAGACTTCTCCTCGACGATTTAAAAAGGCCGTCGGAAGGGGATCAAAACCGATCACTTGGTCTTCCTGCACCCAGACCACCTGCACCAAGCTGGAAAGCACCAGCCCGGCCTGCGGAAAGCGATGGATCAAACGAAAGGAGGTGTTCAACTGTCGGCCTAGATTTCCCTGTCCCGCTTGAAAAAACGGGATAAAAGGGGAATTCACATGACGGAAGATAAAGTTGGGATTAATCTCTTCCCCTTCCACCGTGCTCTTGGTGCGGATATAGGCTCCATTTAGGGAAAGGGCCGTCTTTAGGGCCTTCCACTCTGGAAAGTCTACCGCAAACTCTACCCCCTGATTTACAAGACCTCTGTTGTTCACCGGTGCATCAAAAGCCAGAAACAAGGTGTCGAAGCGGGTAGGGCTTTCTGTCAGTAAGGGGGGCTGACCCGGCCGCAGTGCTTCCACCTCAAACAAGCCCCGCTGCGCGATAAAAGGCTGGCGCACAAAACTAGGCCCGCCGCTCGTGCGCTCGATAAAGGCATTTACCGTGTAGCGTATGCTGCCCAGCTCCCCTTCCATGCTTAGCTCCCCTTTACGCGAAAGAAAGCTACGCAACTGCCGCACATCGGGCTCGATGCGCCGCGTGGTCACGATCAGCAGGCGCTCGTCTGGGTCGGGGGCAAAAAAGTTGAAGTTTATAAGGTCTATAAAGCGCGGCCCCGGGCTGAGAAAATTCAATCCCGGAACCTTGGCATGCACCCCATAGCCTGCTCGCAGTCGATGCTTAGGGTGAATGGCGAGCGCCGTTTGCAGCCTCGGCTGCCAGTCCGTCCCGATCACCCGCTGCTCAGGACCGGAAAGAAAATAATGATCCATCCGGAGTCCAGCCTGCCAAGACCAGATTTTGCCCCCCAGGCGCAGGAGGAAGCGATCCTCTAAGTAGGCGGACACCTGGTTCAGTGCGGGCACCTCATCGAAGGTACGTGGTCGATCTCCAGCGTTAAAGTTTTGGCGTGGCGGCGTCTCCAGGTCGAACTGCCTACCCGCTCCCCGGTTCACATCGTGCCGAAGTTCGGAGCCGAGCACAAGTTTATGCGCCACCTTTCCTAGGCGCAGCGTTTTCGTCCACTCCAGGCGATGGTAGTAGTTGAGCGGATTTCCCTCCACGGTGGTCACAT
This sequence comes from Nitritalea sp., assembly GCF_054166705.1. Taxonomy (NCBI): domain Bacteria; kingdom Pseudomonadati; phylum Bacteroidota; class Cytophagia; order Cytophagales; family Cyclobacteriaceae; genus Nitritalea; species Nitritalea sp. Next base: position 16,881 of record NZ_JBSZCV010000015.1, on the reverse strand, counting down.
TCAAGTAGCGCGCCGGGCCGAAGGGTACCACCCCTGTGGTATCGGTAAAAAAGGTAGGCCTCGGGCCCACATTGGTAGTGATAAACTCGGTAAAAAAAGAGTTTTGGGCATGGCGCGTCAGCGCAAAGGTGCCTTCCAACCGATCATACCAGGTATTATTCCCCTGCAAAATCAGCTGTGCATTCCATCGAAACAGCCTGTCTTCAGATTCCCAGCTCCGCTGTGAGGGGTCTTGGTCTGCCTGCAGGGCACGTGAGGCCGTACTGTTTCCTAGCGTGAGGCGGTTTCGAATCAGCAGATCTCCGTCCCTGCCACTAAACTGATGTCCTAAAGTCGCCTGTCTCCGAAAAAAACGGTTAAACACATCCCGCGGATCCGGGCGCGAATCCATCGCATCCATATCGAGGCTCAAGGCATGGCGTGCCCCCAGCCGAAAGCCAGCCCCTCCGGAGAGCTGAAGGGCATTCGGATTAGCTCGTAACGTCAGATTCGGCTTAAAAGCGCCGATTCGAGTCTGAACCAATACGGCACCCGCCGTGAAATTTCCATGGCGCGCAGATCCTATGCCACGTAGCACCTCTACCGATTCGATTTGGTCGGCAGGGATTTGGCGCAAGTCAAAGCCTTGGTTGGCCACCGACTGGAAGGGGGCTGGTGCACCTGGGCTACTGTTGAGGATGTTAACATTCGACTGTAGGTTCGCATCATTCGAGAGCGGGCTACCATCCATGACGACGGCGGTGCCCATTTGGGCCACAGCGTTTCCAGCACCATTCGTGGACACCTGCCGGATCAAAATCTGTTGCGGTGTATTCACACTCGGATTAATCGCCAGCTGACCCGGTATGAGTTGCAGCACATCGCGCAAGCTATTCGGCTGCACATGCGCGATAGCCTCCCGCTCGATGAGCGAGCTCGTCCCGAGACCGGAAGTGTTTTCTTTTGCAGTCACCGTCACCTCCTGTAGCTCTAAACTTCGGCTGTTTAGCGTAAGGGTAATCGTGGGGGGGAGTTGGCCTTCGGCCAAAAGCGTATCAAGGGTCTCATAGCCCATCATTTGGGCGCGAAGTCGCAGCGGCCCAGCACCCACAGCCTGAAAAATCCCCTGGCCTTCTTGATTCGTCAATAGATAGGCCCCGCTTGGTTCCAGCTGAACGACAGCCCCGGGAAGAGCAAGACCGCCAGTATCAAGCAGCCGTATGCGCAGAGACTGCTCCTGTACCTGCCCTTGGACGGGCAAAGCAATAAATGTAACGAGGAGGTAAAGGGTGAGCGAGAGTAGGCGCATGTAGCTTACATTTGGCTACAAATGTAGATAAATTAATCTTAATGCAACAATATTGCGATTAAAAACCTTAAGTCATCCTTTCTATCCGCATCAAGCCCCGGGATGCTCATAGCACTTTTTCTTCTTTTAGCACCAACTTATACCCCACTCCACGGATGCTCAGAAGCTGCAGACGTGGCTCTGCGGCGAGTAATTTGCGCAGGCGCGAAATAAACACATCCAAGCTACGGCTGGCATAGCCTTCCTCCTGGCCCCAAACTGCCTGCCAGAGGGCTTCCTTTTCCATCACTTCGCCTGCATGCTGCCATAAGACCTGGAGCAGCAGGCTTTCCTTGTACGACAGGGTCACCTCATCCTCAGGGCGGACCAGGCGCTGCTGCCGAGGGAAAAAGCGCAATAAGCCCAGCCGAAGCCCTTCTTCCTGTTCCTTTTCCGCGGGGGCTGGCGGCGCTAAGAAGCGTTCCATGCGCACGACCAGCTCCTCTAAACTGAAAGGTTTACGCACATAATCCACGGCACCGAGCTGGAGGGCTTGCACGGCATCCTTCGGCAGTATGCGCGCAGTAAGCATCAGCACGGGAAGTTCGGGGCGCTGCTGGCGCAAAAGCTGGAGCACCTCGAAACCATCCCGCTTCGGCAGGCCACCATCTAACAGCACCATATCGATCTCAGGCTCCAGCGCGGCCGCCAGGCCCGCTTCGCCATCGCGCTCCCATCGGACCTGGAACCCTGCCTCCTCTAGCCCCTCGCAAAGCAAAAATGCTAAATTTTGCTCGTCTTCTATGACAAGGATCTGTTTCATCGTTTCACGCATCTATCCGCTTTAGACTTACTTGAAAATGGGCCCCGAAAGACTCCCTCGGGCTGGCTACCAGTTTTAGCTGGCCTCCGACAGCTTCCAGAAGCTGCTGCGCCTGATAAAGTCCAAGTCCAAATCCCGCCTTTTGGCCCTCCTGGGCCAAAACCCCACGAAAATAAGGCCTAAAAATAGCTTCCTTTTCCTTAAGTGGGATTCCGGGGCCATTATCCTGTACATGGATGCAGCAACTTTGCGCTTCCGCTTCAACCCAAATCTGCAGCTGCGCAGCTTCTCCTGCATACTTGCGGGCATTATCTACCAAGACATACACAACTAAAGTCATGCGTTTCTCTGAAATCGCAAGATGTATCGGAGCCTCGGGAGGCTGTATCTGCAGCTGCAAGTCGCTCGGCGCCCAAGTCGGCAGTTGCGCTAAAAAGGCCCTCAGCTCCAGGCGTTCCTCCTGTTCCTTCAGCAGGAGCAGACTCTCTCCGAGGTGGCGCATCCGGCCCAGCTCCTCATCGGCTAACGCTACATACCGCAGGGCAGCAGCTGGGAGCACTACCTTTTTTTGGAGCCGCTGCAGCGCCAGAGAAGCGACGCTCAAAGGGGTCATCAAGGTGTGTGCCAGCTGCTGCAGCAGGGCCTCACGCTCCTGTAGCCAGGCCTGCTTTTTTTGTTCCTGCATGCGCCAAAGTAGCCAAACTGCCCCTAATGCTATCAGCAACAGCAGACTGAGAAGTAGGCTAGGGAGCAGCTGCCGTATGGCGGCCCTATCCAGTCCACTTAGGATGGGATAAAAGGTTTGCTGCCCTTTAAATGCCCCTATTCTCTGCTTCTCTAAAGCCTTACCCCGCTGTTCCAGCACCACCGCATGAGCGGAAGAGTCTGCAAGTTGCACCTCAAGTGCCGGAAAAAGCTGCTGCACGTCTTGGTTTAACGCCGCTTCTAAAGCGGCTATGGACCAGGGAGCATTTATTCCCCTGCGTAGGCGTTCTGCCAGGGTATCTTGCCAGTACATAAGCGAACCCTGCAAGAGCATGCGGCGATTCCGTTCCATTAAGAGATCGATGGCTCCCATCTCCTTCCAGTCAGGATTTTCGGGCAGTCTGATTTCTACAAAAATGGTTTTTGCATCCGGGGCGAGCAGTCGGAGCTGTCCCTCCCCTTTCTCAGTGGTGTCTAAACGCACCAAAACATATTTTTCGCTCAAGACATCTTCCCGAAAGGCTGCATTCACGCTATCCACACGCGCTTCTTCTTGTTGGCGAAAAAACCGGCTGCTGATTTCCTCCACTTCTTCTAAGATACGCCCCTTTCGGGCCTCAAAATCACGGTAGAGCAGCCAAGCTTGTAGGCCCATGAAAGCGATAAACAGCAGAGCTACCAGCCCCAACCAAATCGTATGACGAGATTTCATGGCTTAAAACTAGGGGAAAAATCCCAGTTGGGACAGCACCTTTACACTATTTTACATTCTTTTCGTTTCGCTTAACAAAACAATATACCGCCCCAACTACCTTTACCTTCATGACAGCAAGAAAAACGTTAAAATTCCTTCTTTACAGCAGTCTTGTGGTACTGCTGACAAGCGCATCGGCACACACGAGTAGGGCGCAACATCATCCAGAAGCTGGCTCAATAGAAGGCGGAGCAGTACCTGTCGGCGCACAGCTGCCCGGTCCTCTGGAGGCCCAACTCATACATCAAACCAGCCCGACGCTGAAATTCCCTAATTCCAGCGGCAAGTGGTTGCTGATTGACTTTTGGGCTACCTGGTGCGCACCCTGCGTGGCCGGGCATGAAAAGTTAGACCGCCTTCAGGAGCAGTTCGCTGATCAGCTTCAGATCTGGGCTGTAAGTTACGAAGCAGCTTCGCGGGTGGAGCGCTTTGTAGCTAAGCGTCCGGGTACCTTTCAGCACGTCCGGGACGAAGTAGGGTTGCTAGCAGCTTATTTTCCTCATCGCATCATTCCCCACGCCGTGTTGATCGATCCGAGCGGTAAGGTTCGAAGCATCAGTGCACCCGAGGACTTGGAGGCAAACACCTTAGGTGCATTTTTTTCTGGGGAAGAGGTGCGCGTGGCGCAAAAGCAGGATCGTATTGGCTTCGACCCGCTGAACAGCGATATCTTTGCGCGGAGCGGTAGCGAAAAGGAAGCCTTTAGCCTCATCGAAGCGCTCGAGGGCATGCCTACGCTGAGTATCCAAGGCCTGGGAAAGGGCTTAAAGGGGCGGCGGCTTACGTTAATCAACACCAGCATCAGTGGCATGATTCGGGAGGCGATGGACCTCGGCTGGAGGCGCTATCAGATCGATGAGGAAGACCAGGAGGCACTCGAAGAAGACCTGTACACACTGGACATTATCGTTCCTGAAGCAGACCCTCACCTGCTACGGAAGCAGCTTTTCGATCAGGTGCTGGCACAGTTTGGCCTGACACTGGACACCCTACAGGAGACAAGCACCATTTACCGCCTTTTTGTGGAGGATGCCGCTAAACGCCAAGCGCATGCAGCAGTCAAGCCAGAGGAGGCTGGCGCTTCAGGTCAGCATTTTCGCTCCCCTGCAGCACAGTTACAGGATTTTGCCGCGTATTTGGAGCAGTATGGTATCGTAGGCGCGATCGTGTTACCCGAAACTGAGGCGGATGAGGCTTACCCGATGGATTTTGCCTTTTACCCGGAGGATGTGGATACCTTTTGGGCAGCACTTGGCGGTTTAGGCTTGGGCTTAAGAAAAGAAGAGGCGGAAGTGACGCGTTTTCGCCTATCCGTAAAAAAGTAGAGGCCTCCCCTAAAGTATTTTAAGGGAGGCCAAGGTAATCGGGTGACTTATAAATAACTAATTTCGGATATTGATTTACTTTAAAAAAAGTAAATTTAACTGGCACAAAGATACAAATGCAAGCGGTAGATACAAAGGATTTATTATGTTTCTTTACTAAAAAACCATATTAGCAACCTTCCCTATTATCTTTATAGGATGAAAGAAGAATTTCATGGCCTCCAGTAAAAGCGCAAAGCAAGTCCTGAGATAGGAGGAAAAATGAAAAGCGGCTCCTTGCCGCTTTTCATTGATTTTACGAGCAAAAAAGGAGGCTTACCACGGTTTTGCCCGACAGGGCGCCTGTAGGACCCTCCTCATCGCCTCTTAGGAACGCTGAAAGACGCGCACATAATCGACGACCATTTGCTGTGGAAACCGTGTGCTATCGTCCGGATTTCCGGGCCAGTTTCCTCCTACTGCTACATTAAAGAGAAAGAAGAAAGAGTTCCGAAACTCATCCAGCTCGGCGGGACTGGTATCGATCACAAAAAACTGTTGGTCATCCAGCAGCCAGGTGATTTTATCCTCTTCCCAGATGATGCTAAACACGTGGAAGTTATCGTTAAAAATACCTTCTTCCAGCGTGGTAGAGCCTCCGAAGTTGGCCCAGCTCCCGTTATTATCCCAGTGCAGGGTACCATGTACGCGGTTATCACGTCCGGGGGCGCTTCCTCCCACCATCTCCATGATATCGATTTCCCCACAGCGGGGCCAGCCCACCTCAGTGATGTTATCGCCCAGCATCCACAGCGCCGGCCAGATGCCCTGTCCTTTCGGGAGTGCCGCTCGGATGTCGATGCGTCCGTACTGAAACGACTGGCGTCCTTGAGTTTTAATCCGTGAGGAGGTGAATTGCCGCCCTCCAGCGGCCTCACGGCGCGCCTGAATGATCAGATAGCCATTTTCTACACGCACATTTTCGCGGCGGTACCATTGCAGTTCATTATTGCCCCAGCCGCAGAGATTCGGGCAGCCATCGCCCAGGTCATGTACCCAGTCGGCAGACAGGCTGTTGCCGCTAAACTCATCTTGCCAGACGAGTGAATACCCTGGATAGCTTTCCGGGCTCACAAATCCCGTTTCGGGGATGAAGAGCCCGAAGACGGAGGGCGCGATACTCACCGGCTCTTCTGCCACGATAAAGTCAGCTTCCGTCGTATGGGCCTGCACACGTATGGTAAAATCACCAGGTTCGGAATAGGTAAATCGGGCCTCTGTGCCACTTACACGCTGCGGGAGTTCACCTGGAGTCCCGAAGCTCACACGGAAGAAGTTGGCATTTGTCGCGGAAAAGCTAACCACAACTTCTCCCCGTGCTTCGGTGCGTATACTTACCTCTAAATTCGAGGGCAGGACCAGCTGTTGGTCCACTTCCGACTGATTACAAGCTTGCGCCACCGTTAATAGCAGGACGACATAAAGGGAGGAAATAAAGCGTAACATAAGCATAAATTAGTCATTTGGGATAAGTCGGAAGGTCCACCAGACGCTTCCGTTATCGGTGATATCCAGGGTCAGCGTGAGGGCACGCGTACTGGGATTGTAGTCCAAAACGGTATAGGTCACCGAGGCATTTTCTCTCGGCGGGCCTTCACTGTATTCGCCTCCATTAAAGGCCTTCGGCAGCGCGATAAAGGCCCCCGTGCCGGTCACGGTAATCTTGGCGGGGGTATTTCCAGTGGCGGGCGTGAAGGTAAACTGATGGGTGCCAGAAGCCCAGGCGGCTCCAGGCGTTCCGATTAAATTCGACTCTGGCTGGCAGCCGCCGCCGAAGATTCCCATGTAGTCCTCCGCATAGACATCGCCATTGGCATCGTAGCGGTAGGTGCCATCCGCTTGAAAGATAAACGCATCATTCCATAAACAAGGTCTATCTCCTGAAATATTTTGCCCGTTAGGGAAAAAAGCATCCGAACCTGGCCCCGGACCTACCCCAAAAGCGCCTACTGTGGGCTCCAAGCTCCAGGAACGCGTGCCTGCCCCGATTAAATCCTGGAGCGTAAAGGCGCCTGCTTCTGGCTCCTGAGGCCCTGTAGCTTCTTCCGAAGTCGGGATAAGCACAAAATTCCAAAACACAGAACCATCGGTAGAGATGTCGATCGATAAGCTCAGCGCCCGTGTTTCCGGGTCATAGCCGATCACCTCATAGGTAACTGCCTCATCTGCACGTGGTGGCGCTGCGCTGTACTCTCCCCCATTAAAGGCCTTTGGCAAAGCAATAAAAGCACCTGCTCCACGCACCGTCAGTTTTGGGAATTCGGTAGCCGTCCCCGGTGTAAAGGTGAAGGTATGCGTACCAGAACCCCATGCTTCCGCCGCTGTTCCTGCCAGCAGCTCCTCCGAGACACAACCTTCCGTGCCTAAGCCCATGTAATTTTCGGCGAAAATATCCCCCTGCGCCTGGTAGGTGAAGACCCCATCGCGCCCAAAGGTGAATTTATCATTCCATAGACAGGGGCGATCCCCTGAAATGTCATTGCCATTCGGAAAAAAAGCCTCGCTGCCACGTGCTGGCCCCACCCCGAAGGATCCTGCCCCTGGCCGAAGCATCCAGGTACGCTTGCCCGGACCTACCAAATCATTCAGCGTGAAGGCGACGTTAGGATCTTCCGGCTCAGGCTCTGGCTCCGGATCAGGGACCACTGTCAAGCCAGCAGGAATAAGACGTACATACCAGGCTAGGGTCTCATCCGACTGATCGACGAAACGTAGGAAGAGCTCATTTTCTTCTAAGCGGACGATCTGATAGGTTCTGCCTCCGGCAAAGTAACCGATAAAACCTGGGGAGGAAACGCTTAAAACGGGATTTCTTCCTGCTTCCTCTACGATGTTCCACGTAAGCCCACCCGGAGAAACGAATGGAGCCGATAGGTCTCCTACCCCTGGGTCAAAGGCGCCCGGAAACTGCCCCCCTTGGGCGGCATTCAGGTAAACCAAACCGCCCGTATTCCAGATAAACTGGAAGCTGTCGAGCTTGAACGTGTAGCGCGTATTGTACATGCCACTTCCTACTTTTTCATTCGGCTGTGCCTGGTAAAATTCGGGGAAGTCTCCATTCACGGAAGGGTTGGGGCCCACCCCAAAGTGCCCTACGCGGGTGCTGTCGATGACCCAGGTTTTGCCCTCCACGGCATCGATGCCGCCGGTGAGCAAGTTGAAAACCGGGCGATCGAGTAAGGTAGGATCCGTCTCATCGATCACGATATCGCGCGAAAAGGATTCACTTCCCCCGGCATTAAATACCGTGAGTGTAACCGTGTAAGTACCTGCTAGCGGGTAAAGGCCGGTGACCGTGCGCCCCTCTGCGGTAGCGCCATTTCCCAGGTCCCACTTCATCATAAAGAAGTCTCCAGCGCCCGTAAACTGGATGATGTTCGCACTTTCAGCCGTGGGCTGGAAGTTGAAGTTCGCATCTTCTACGCTAGGTGCTTCGGCCGTCAGGCGAAACTCCTCCGTACATGCCCAGCCGAGCCACACGAGCAGGCATAAGGCTATAAGTTGTATACTATTTTTCATGGATGTCATCGATTAATACCCTGGATTTTGTCTCCAATTTCCTCCTGCCAGGTCAATTTCCACCTGTGGGATCGGAAATAATTCATGCTTGCCGGGCACAAAGCCCTGAATGCGCGCAGCAGCTCTTCCGGTGCGCACCAAATCCCAAAAACGATAGCCTTCCCCAGACAGCTCTAGCCGTCTTTCACGGTAGATGTCTTCGAGAAGCTGCATGCCCGAAGAAGCGATAGGGGCTACGCCGGCGCGTTCCCGCACTTGGTTCACTAAAGCCCGTGCGCGCCCCTCATTTCCGCTTTGGGTGAGGGCCTCTGCTGCCATCAGCAGCACATCCGCATAGCGGATCGCCCGGTAGTTCTGCGGACTCGTCAGGTCATCATCCGGTAGTCCTCGCTCGAAGTCGCGCTTGATGTATTTGTTATTAAAATAGCCGGTATGGCCTCCTCCACCGATCGCAAAGCTGATTTCCTGGGGGTTCGGCTGCGCGGCGATAAAGTTTTCCAGGTGCAGAATGGTCACCTCCCGTCGCGGATCATTCCCGAAGAAATCATAGAGGTCCTGGGTAGGCAGGTTATAACTATTGCCATCGCCGTAAAATGGCCCTACCCAGTTGCGAATCGCATGGAAACCCGGCGCGGGGTTGCCTTGTAGACAGACCAGACAACCGTAATCGCCTCCCTGGAGGCCCGAGTGCTGAATGGTGAAGACGTCCTCGCTACTGTTTTGATTGGCCACCAGCCACATGTTTTCGATATCGGGATCTAGGGCATATCCGGCCTGATTGGTGGTGATGAGCGCCTCCAATACCTCAGCCGCCTCAGCAAATTTATTTTGGTAGAGCAGGACTTTGCCCTTTAGGGCCATGGCCGCCCCCTTCGTGATGCGCCCTACGGGCAAATTAATCCAGGGTAGCACCTCGATGGCACGGTCTAGGTCGCGCTCGATCTGCGCATACACTTCCGCTTGCGGCGTGCGATCCAGCTGTGTGACCTCGTTAATCGAGATGCGGCGGTCGATGATCAGCGGCATGTCGCCGAAATAGGTGGTGAGCGTAAAATAGTAATAGGCGCGGATAAAGGATACCTCGGCGAGCAGCCGCTCTTTAGCGGGAAAATCTAGCCTATCTTGGTTCTCGAAGACGAAATTCGCACGTGTGATCCCCGCATAATTAAAGCGCATCACATCCCGGAGCTCGTTGTTAATCCCGCCGTGGTTCATGTTTTGGATCTCATGGAGGCCCTGCGTATCGTTCACGCTTTCCCCGCCGGCGATGGAATTATCACTGGCGATCTCTCCGATCCAGAGCTGCAGGTAGTTGGTCTGCATCAGGTCGTATACCCCGATGACGGCCCGCTGGAAATCCTCCTCTGTAGCGAAGAAGTTTTCTGCATCCTGGGTAAATTCTGGCTCCAGGTCTAGCCACTGCGCGCAGGACTGCAAGAAGAGTCCTAGCACGATGCCTAAGCTTATTATCTTTTTCATCTGCTTAAAATCTAAAGTTTACTCCTCCCATGATCACTCGTGCTTGCGGAAAAATTCCATTGTCCACTCCCGCAAAAAGTGGATTTGGCGCTCCTACATCCGGGTCAAAGCCCATGTAGCGGGTCAGGGTGATGAGGTTGTTCGCCGCCACATAGACCCGTAAAGCGCGCACCCCTACCTTTCCACTCACCGACTCCGGAAGGGTGTAGCCGAGGGTGACATTGCGCAGCCGCGCAAAGGATCCGTCTTCAACAAAAAAGTCTGAAAAGACCGTATTTCGCGTCGGTCCCGTGGTGAGGCGTGGAAACTCATTCGTGGTCCCTGGGCCCGTCCAGCGGTTGACGTTATAGGCCATTTGGTTCGCAAAAGGCTGCTGACGCTCGTAGTTTCGAATGATGTCCTGCCCGATCGCAGCATATATATTCGCCGAGAAATCGAATCCCTTGTAGTCCATGGACAGATTTAAGCCCATGATATAGTCTGGAATCGGTGAGCCGAGGAAGGTCAGGTCAGACTCGTCTCCGAAAGAGATGCGACCATCGCCGTTCACATCTACGAAACGTAGATCCCCAGGAACTGCGCCGGGCTGCACGACTGGGCTGGCGGCTATTTCTTCTTGTGACTGCCAGATGCCATCGGTTTTAAAGCCTACAAAATATCCGATGGGAAAGCCTTCCTGGAAGCGGGTGGCGATATTTCCGCCCACACCAAAGGCCGCACCAGGGATAAAGTCTAAGCCCTCGGGGACGCTGGTCACCCGATTTGTTAGGAAGGTGATGTTATAGTCCACCCGGAAGTTCAAGCCACTATTCCGCTGCGTGGCCCAGCCGATTTCGAGCTCCAATCCACGGTTCATCACGTTTCCTGCATTAATAACTGGAGGAAAGCCACCCGGCCCGTAGGAGCCCAAAAGCGCAGAAACGGCCGGTTGGAATAAAAGATCGCGGGTTTCTTTGATGAAGTAGTTCGCGGTGAAGTCCACATTGCGCAGCAAGGTGAAATCTAAGCCGAAATTCGTCTGATAGGTGGTCTCCCAGCGCAAATCCGGATTGCTGAAAGTACCTACCGCGGCACCATTTACGATGAGGTCATCGAAGACATAGCGGGCGAGGCCATCCATCAAGCCACGGAAGCGAAAGAGTCCGATCTGGTCATTGCCCGAGATCCCGAAACTGGTACGCAGCTTTAGGAAGTCGATGGGGCCACCCGTGCCGAAGAAGCCCTCCTCGGAAATTACCCAAGCGCCAGAAACTGCCGGGAAGTACCCGAAGCGATTGTTAGGGCCGAAATTCGAGGAGCCATCACGGCGGAGAATAGCAGAAAACAGGTAGCGGCGCTTGTAATCATATTCCCCGCGAACGAAAGCAGAAAGCAGGCGCTGCCGTGCGCGGAAGGAGCCCGCATTGTTTAAAAAACCTCCAGGCGCCTGGTTGGCAGCTATCGCGGCGAAGGCGGGGTCATTGTTGGGGATGTTAAAGCCTATCCCATTAAGTCCCATGCTGCGGTTACCGAAATAGGAAACGCCGGCAGTCCCTTTTACCCGATGGAGCTCTGTCAGCTGCTGCTCATAGTTCAAGAATGCTTCTAAATTGTAGTCTAAAAAGGAATTCCGACTCTCGAAGGCGCTGGCGCCGCGCTCGATCTGTACACCTCCGATATCAACAAGCACCGGATCTAGGTTCTCATTTCGCGCTGTGTTCGCGAACTTTCCAGGCCCATACCAGACCAGAGGATTAAAAACGCGCGTATCTACCAGGGCGAAATTATAGCCTGCACGTCCATTGAGGCTAAAATAATCATTGATCTTATAGGCAACTTCCTCTTTGCCTACGATTTTATTGACATAGGTTTCATTAAAGGTATTTTCGATTTGTGCGAGCGGGTTGATGATATCTTGGACATCTTCCAAAAAAGAAAACCGATCTCCGATGCGCACTGGCTCTGTGGGGTAGGCGTTGATGGTGTTAAAAAGTACCGAGCCGATCCCTCCCTGTGGGATGCCGCTGGCCTGCTCATGGGTGTACAAGAGCACACTGGTCAGCGTCACTTTTGGCGCTAGCGCCGTGGTGAAGTTCAGACGGGCATTATACCGCTCGAAGTTGGAGCGTGGACCGCCCACGATGCCCTGCTGCCCGAAGTAGGAGCCTCCGATGGAGTAGGAAGTCTTCTCAGTACCCCCCGTGATGGTGAGGTTATACTCCTCGATGGGCGCTGTCTGGAAAACTTCTGCTTGCCAGTCTGTGCCCAGGCCTAACTGTGTATTCGCGAAGGGCCGGGTAAGTCCGCCTGCGGCAAAGGCCTCGTTTTTCAGGATCGCATATTCTGTGGCGTTCAATAGGTTTAACTTGCTTTCGGCTTCTTGGACACCTCTCCAGGCAGAAAAATCGACAGAGGCACGGGTATTTTTCGTCCCCTTTTTCGTCTCGATCAGGATAACACCATTCGCGGCGCGTACCCCATAGATGCCTGCCGTACCGTCTTTTAGTACATTGACAGACTCGATATCGTTTGGATTAAGGGAATTTAGTCCCGCCGCGTCGTAGATGATGCCATCCACTAAAATGAGGGGATCATTATCTCCGAAGGTACTGAGTCCGCGGATGCGGATGTTAGAGGTAGCACCGGGCGCACCCGAGTTCGTGGTAATCGTGACCCCCGCTATTTTTCCCTGCAGCGCTTGATCCACGCGGGGCATGTTCATCGCCATAATAGATTCTCCGTCAACTTGTGAGATCGCCCCTGTGAGTTCCTTTTTCGTGGAGGTGCCATAGCCGACGACCACTACCTCATTCAGTGAGGTCAATTCATCGGCCAGGGTGATGCGCAGCTGCGTCTGACTGCCCACAGTGATCACCTGACTGGTAAAGCCGATAAAACTAATTTGCAAGCGCTCCCCTTCGGCGGCGCTGATGGTGAAGTTGCCATCCAGATCCGATACAGTACCTACGGTGGTCCCGAGTTTCAAGATGCTAGCTCCCGGTATGGGGTCGCCGCGATCATCTACGACGCGGCCACTGCGTGTGCTTTGTGCGAAGGCAAAAATACTCCAGCAGCAAAGCATGCTAAGTAATAGAAGTTTTTTCATGGGTTTTGGATTTATTGCCGAGACGAATGAGGGCAATTACCCGCGTAAAGCAAAAAAATGGGATGCGCTAAAACTACATCAGGCTGGATTTGGAACTTTCTCAAAATTACATCAAACCACTAGAAAAACTTCGTTTTTGGGCTAAAAATGGGTTTTTTCATTTGCTTTCGAAGAAGGTTCCGTTAAGGGCTTTTATACATCCGTATTTCTCATTATCTTCGGTAGTATATCCAAACAAATGCTTTCAAGATGCGGCGGTTTTACGTACTTTTTTTGGTGTTCACCTTTTTCTTGATTCAGGCAAGTACTGCTACAGGACTTCCTTTCACGCGCTTTTATTCCAGCAAGGTGTATAAGGGCGGCATTCAGAACTATGCCTTCACGCAGGACAGCTATGGAAGCCTTTTTGTGGCGAATAATTTCGGGCTACTGCACTACGATGGCACCGACTGGCAGCGCTTCGGACTACCGAACAGCACCAAAATTAGAGACCTATGGGTAGAGCAGGATGAAAAGGTCTATGTAGCCGCCCAGGGAGAAATTGGGTATTTTCATTTTCAGACGGGTCCTGAGCCCGTTTATCATTCTCTTCTACAGCAGCTACCTGAGGGATATCGGGACTTAGAAGAAGTATGGAAGGTTTTCCGCCTACATGAGCACCTGGTCTTCTGCACCTTTCAGCACCTGTTTGTCTTCGACGAACATGAAACCCTCATCCGCATCATCGAAAGCGAAAGCGGTTTTTTAAGCTTTCATCAGCATCAGCAGCAATTATACGTTCAAGACAGTGAAAAGGGTCTCTTGCGTCTGGAGCGCGACCGGCTGCAAGGCGTCCCTCAGGGGGAGACACTGACGGAGGACTTAATCCGGGGGATGGTAAAAATCAGCCCCGATGCGCTGCTCTTGTTACAGGAAAATGGCAGCATTTTACAGCTAAACGATACCGAACGTCGCCTTTGGCCTGGAGAGGCCCTCCCTAATCTGCGCAGCATAAATGTGGTGAGCGCCCTGAAAAATGGGCACATGGCCATTGGAACACAATTTGATGGACTCTACATCTTAGACGAAAAAGGCAGCGTCACCCTGCATCTCGACCGCAATAAAGGACTGGAAAACAGCACCATCTTAAGTATTTTCGAAGATCGTGCGGGAAACCTTTGGCTGGGGCACAGTAACGGCATCACCTTAGTAGAGCTCAGCCTCCCTTTCCGGCTTATCGACCAGCGCATGGGAGTCCTTGGCACAGGCTACGCCGCACGCACGCATCAGAACGCCCTCTATCTGGCTACCAACATACATTTGGCTATTTTGCCGCCTGCGGCAAAGGATGCCTTTCCCATACCCAATGGGGAGGGGCAAGTCTACGGGCTTTCACAACGAGGAAATGACCTGCTCGTAGCGCGCCACGCGGGAGGTGCTGTGCTGGGAAAAAATGGCTTAGAGGCCCTTGGCGGACAGATGGGCGTTTGGGGCTTTTTACCTTTGCGCGAGCAGCCGGAACTCTTTATCGCGGGCACCTATAATGGGCTTGCCCTCTATCAAAAAGAAGGGGATGGTCCCTATCGGCTCCTTCATGAAATCGAAGGGTTTAAGGAGTCTTGCCGCCTGATCCAGTGGGAGAGCGATGGCTCCTTATGGATGTCCCATAGCTACAAGGGAGTCTATAAGCTTACGCTATCCGAAGACCTTAAACGTGTGGAGGCACGGCTCTATGGCACGGGAGAGGGGCTGCCGACCCAGTTGATGAACTCGGTTTGGAAAGTGGGCGGACGAACTATTTTCACCACAGAATATGGCATCTACCGTTACCTGCCCACAGAAGATCGTTTCGAAAAAGACCCCACCTTCAGTCCCTATTTTGATAATGACATCCTCATCACCAGCCTGACAGAAGATCCTCTCGGCAATATTTTTTACATCGGCAATAAGGAAGTAGGCGTTTTGGAGCCCCAAAATGATGGTAGCTACAAGAAAAACTACCAGCTGTTTAATAAAATCCTACCGCTGCTAAACGATGATCTTCAGAACGTCTCCCTCATCGGGCCGAACGAGGTGCTGTTCGCTGCGAATGAAGGCTTTATCCGCTACACCTTGCGTGATGCCAAAGCGGTTCCTCCTCAGTATCCTACGCTCATTCGGGGAATATACCGAACGGGGCTATCCGATTCCCTTTTGTATCGCGGAGGAAGCAAAGCGCTTTTTGATCGGAATTTCGTTCAGCAGGCACATACGCAGGCACAGTTTCCTTATGACATGCGCGATCTGCGCTTTGAGTTTACGAATACGATTCCGAATCAAGAGCTATCTACGCAGTTCCGTTTTTACTTGGAGGGGCTTGAAAACAATTATGGGGAGTGGACCGAAAAAAGAGATAAGGCCTACACGAATTTACGCGAAGGGAAATACACGTTTTATGTGCAAAGCAGGGACCTGTATGGCCAGATCAGCGAGGTAGCAGCTTTTTCTTTTAGTGTGTTGCCCCCCTGGTACCGAAATACCTGGGCCTATGCCAGCTACTTTTTAGGCGCTTTAGGCATTTTATTCATCGGCTTTAAACGCTTAGACCGCGCGTATGAAGAAAAGACGGCTGCCATTACTGCCAAGCAGGATGAGGTGATTGCCGAGACCTCCTCCCAGCTCGAGCGCTCCCAGCAAGAGCTGGAACAGCTCCGGACAGAAAAGTTAGAAGCGGAGATCCAAAGCAAGAATAAAAAGCTAGCCTCAGCCACCATGCAGCTGTTGAACAAAAACGAATTTATCGACCATGCAAAAAATCATTTGAACCAAATCATTAAAAAGAGCCGCAACCAAGAGGTCAAGCAGGAGCTGCAAAAGGTCATCACCAGCATCGATAAAAATATCGCGCAGGACAACGACTGGGAGCAGTTCGAGCTCTATTTCGACCAGGTGCATGGAGACTTTATGCAGCGCTTTAAGGGTGTTTATCCCACGCTAAGCCCTCAAGAGATCAAGTTAACGGCTTATTTGCGCATGAACCTTTCTTCGAAGGAGATGGCCTACCTGATGAACATCAGCACACGAGGGGTAGAAATCGCCCGCTATCGCCTACGGAAGAAGCTAAATCTGGAGCGCAGCGACAACTTGCAGGAATTTATCTTAAAATTTTAAATTGAGCGAGCAGGAGCCGGAATGTAAAGGAACAGCCGCTTCATCCGGAGCCAGTGTACGGGAAACCATGCGTCAGGAAGGGAGCAAAGGGTCTAAAGTAAGCCCTTGATTCTGTGAAGGTTTGCGCTACCGCGCAAAAAACAGGCTTTTTTTCGAGTCCTGCGCTTGTTGGAATTAAAAAAACCCTTTACATTTGTGCCATAATACAACGTAATTGATCCAGAGGAGTGGCAGAGTGGTCGATCGCGGCGGTCTTGAAAACCGTTGTACCGAGAGGTACCGGGGGTTCGAATCCCTCCTCCTCTGCAAGAAGAATCCTAATTATCTAGAAAAGATGGTTAGGATTTTTTATTTTTATTCAGTGGCGTGTAATACTCCCCAATCTTCGAACCGTGTGCTAAGTTGAAAAATTCATAACTTAGTAAATCGAATTATGGGACAAAAAAGAAGAAAATTCAGTGGTGTAATACTCCCCAATCTTCGAACCGTGTGCTAAATTGAAAAATTCATAACTTAGTAAATCGAATTATGGGACAAAAAAGAAGAAAATTCAGTGGTGCCTTTAAGGCCAAAGTAGCATTAGAAGCAATTAAGGGTAACCTCACGCTGTCGGAACTTGCACAACGTTTCGAGTTGCACCCCAACCAGATCAGTTTATGGAAACAGGAGTTTTTGGAAAGATCCGTTTCAGTATTTGAGGACGGTAAGAGTTCGAAGCCCGAGGAATTAGATGTTGAAAAGCTTTATTCCAAGATA
>NZ_JBSZCV010000014.1:0-18695 GCF_054166705.1 Nitritalea sp. | reverse complement strand
CTTGCACAACGTTTCGAGTTGCACCCCAACCAGATCAGTTTATGGAAACAGGAGTTTTTGGAAAGATCCGTTTCAGTATTTGAGGACGGTAAGAGTTCGAAGCCCGAGGAATTAGATGTTGAAAAGCTTTATTCCAAGATAAGCCAATTGGAAATGGAGAATGATTTCTTAAAAAAAAGCTTGAAGAAACTCCATTGATCGATCGCAAAAGAATGGTAGACAAGGACTCCGAGATCAGTTTAAACCGTCAGTTATCGCTTCTGAAAATAAGTAAAGGCAGTTTTTACTATGTGGCCAGACCTGAATCTGAGGAGAATATGACCTTGATGCGCCTGATGGATGAGCATCATTTGGACCACCCTACCAAAGGGGGCTTGCAGATGCAGGATTTTCTGTCGGATTCCGGTTATCATGTAAATGAAAAGCGGGTAAGACGCCTGCTGAGAAAAATGGCTATTGAAGCGATTTATCCAAAGAAGAACCTTTCCCAGTTAGGTCAGGCAAAGTATATTATGCCATATCTGTTGCGTAATCTCACCGTCGAAAGAGCCAATCAAGTCTGGCAGATAGACATTACTTATACCCCTATGAAAAAGGGATTTATGTATCTGACAGCTATCATTGATGTGTACAGCCGTTTTGTAGTCGGCTGGAGCTTATCCAATACGCTGAGTGCATCGGGTGTGCACTGGGTCATGGATCAGGCTATCGAGGATATGGTAAGCCTGAGATCATCAATTCTGATCAGGGCAGCCAGTTTACCTGCCAGTCATGGCTTCAAAAGATGAACGATCAGGGTATACAAGTAAGCATGGATGGTAAGGGCAGAGCCACTGACAATGCCTTTATAGAAAGGCTCTGGCGTACTGTTAAAAGGGAATATGAAGCCTTCCCCAAAAACTAGACACTTTAAAAAGTGACAAAATTGTTAGCCTTGAAGAGTAGGAGAAAAGCAAGATTTACGGAGAGCCAGATTATCAAAGCGCTAAAGGAACATGAATCTGGTCGTGACGTCTCGGTAATTCGATCAAACCATGCGAACTTGAAAGTTTCTCTAAAATAGATTAATTTTATTCATTTGACAATACTCCCTTTCTTAAAAATTCTCTCTTGAAATCTATTCGACGGGAGGTGTTGACGAAGCTGTCCAGGATGGCGTCTGCGATAGCGCCTTCGCCAATAATGTCTTGCCAAGGGGATTCGCCTCGCTTCCGCCCATGATCGCAGCAGGAAACATTTCTTTTCAAGCTCAGAAAGCCTTCTGATTTTCAGAGAGTAGCAGCCCTTCCATCACGCCTAAAAAATGTAAGAGGTCCTTGTGAATTAAAGACAACTGAGATTCAAGTTGATCCAACATATCTGCACGCTGCTGCAGCAAGGCCGGCGTATATAGACCCCCATCCGATAGCAAAACCGTCGCCCCTGAAAGTGCTAAATTATACGTTTCCCAGCGCTCCACTAACTGCTCCCGAAGTGATTTATTCCCCGCATCCTGCACGCCCGCATAGTTAAAATAAAACCATATCGACGGAGGCACATAATCCGGCCTTTCTTCCGCAGCATGCATATCACGGAGTAAATTGCGAGGATGCTCAATCTCGATCTGCCGCTCCAATCGCAAAATCGAAACTCCTAAAAAAACCTCAATAAGCCCACCCGTAATGCCAATTACCTCCGCCCAGTCATTAGAAATACCTCCACTGGCCAAAGCCAAACCAGAGCCTATGCCTACCAAAGCCCCCGTCACGATGGCACCCACTGTGAGGTTCCGCTCATTTTTGCGCAAGCGGCGCTCTAAAAAGGAAGCGATCTGCTCTGCCTTCTCCTCTTCACAATCGATCGCTGCCGTCAAGGCCTGAAGCTCTAGTGTCATTTTTAAAATGCGACGATTGACCTTCGCCTCCCAGGCAGCTCGCTGTTGAAAACCTAAGAAATCCCCCGCACTAAGCCGCAGCAACTCATCACCGAGCCCCAGAGCCTGGGCGATGGCCAAAAAACGCTCATCATACCGTGCAGCCAGCTGCAAGTGTGTGGGTGTTGCCTGTAGAGATTGCCGATCGCTTTCAGGGAAAGTCAAGCCTCGCAGACACTCGCCCTGAAAAGCCATCGGCGGAGGCAGGACCTTTTTAGAGGCACAGCCGAAAAAAAGCAGGAAAAGTATACCCACTACTCCAATACGACGACTCCACATACCTAGCCCATTCAGAAGGTCCATAAGCAAAGCTACTAAAAGGAATCAAAAAGCCGCATGTTAATCCTATTAATTGCCGCCGCCGGCACCAAGCATGCCAGCTACAGCCATCCGCCTGCCTCCCGCCTGCCATCCGCCTTATAAACCACTCAAAATCACAAAAATCTATTTCGTCTAACAACTATTTCCATAAAAATCCCGTATAGTCTGAAGCCTTTAAATAACGCACCCAAACAGCCTTTTAGCAACAGCCTACTTGCATTTAACCGGTAATGCAACACATATTATCTATTTATTGCTATAAACCGCATTGACATGACGAAAGGTACTATCCAATTCGCCGCGCTGAATCCCTTACTTCGCTTTATCAAAAGAAGTACCTTCAGCTCATTCCTCTTATTCGGTGCCGCCTTTTTGGCCCTTATTTTAGCGAACTCCCCCGCAAATAGCTACATCCAATGGCTCCTCAGCCAAAAAATAGGCTTTGCTGTAGGTGATTTCAGTGTTTACAAATCGCTACAGCTATGGATAAATGACGGACTGATGTCCATCTTTTTCTTCGTCGTAGGCCTAGAACTGAAACGAGAAATCATAGCAGGGGAGCTTTCCAACCCCAAAAATGTCCTCATGCCCATCGTCGGAGCGATAGGTGGCATGCTCATTCCTGCAGCCATTTATATCGCACTAAACACCGGAAACACCCCAGAAAGTCTGAACGGCTGGGGCATACCGATGGCCACCGACATCGCCTTTGCACTCGGTGTGCTCTACCTACTCGGCCCGCGTGTGCCTATCCAGCTGAAAGTCTTTCTTACTGCGCTCGCCATCATCGATGATATCGGCGCCGTACTGGTCGTCGCCTTATTCTATACCTCGGAAATTTCGATGGGAAATTTAGCCATCGGCGCAGGAGTCCTCGGGCTAATGGCCGCACTAAATCTTTTAGGTGTCCGTAACGTGCTCGTCTATGCCGCATTAGGCATCGGCGGGGTCTGGCTGGCCTTCCTTCTCTCCGGCGTGCATGCCACCATCGCCGCCGTGTTAGCCGCCTTCGTTATTCCAGCAAATCGTAAAATCGATAAAGCCCACTATCTCAGCGAAATTCAAAAGCTCACCCGCAAGTTCCAAACGGCTAACCAGGCAGAAAAAGACCAATACCTCCTCTCCACGGACGAAGAAAATGTAATCGCAGAAATCAAGCGAATTTCAAAAGCCTCCGTATCCCCTCTGCAGCGTCTAGAGCGCAATATGCATGGCTTAGTCGTCTACATCGTCATGCCGATCTTCGCCTTGGCCAATGCCGGTGTGGTTATCGACAGCAACTGGATGGAGATGATCAGCAGCCCCGTAGCCTTAGGTGTAGGCGGCGGATTGCTTATCGGAAAACTCATCGGAATCTTCGGCCTTTCGATGCTGGGTATTCAACTGAAGCTCTACAAAATGCCGGAGGGTCTTACGACCCAAATGCTACTTGGCGTATCCTTCCTCGCTGCTATCGGCTTTACCATGTCACTCTTCATCAACTCGCTGGCTTTTACCACGCCGATTTACATGGAGCAGGCTAAAATGGGAATCTTGCTCGCCTCCTTCCTCTCTGGACTAACCGGGTATGCGATCCTAAAAAATGCGATCCAGAAAATGGATGCCCCAAAAAAAGAGGAAGAAAGCGCCACAGTACCGAAAAATAATCAAGAAATGGCCTATTAAAAGGCCACAGCCACTCGGGCCACCTCCCAAAACTTTCCTTAGCCTCTTTAGCTCGGCGCATCCCAGCCGGCGCTAAAGAGGCTTTTCCTTGCCCACCTCTAAAAAAAAGCAGCCTCCACTGGAGAAGCTCCCACATTTAAAAAAAGCCATCCCAAACTAGCCTTGTGGTACTTATGTGAAAGTACAGACAGGCACCTGTAGTAGTATTGTAGTAGTCTAAAAATCGCTTCCTACAAGAAAAAAGCCGTGTTTTACAAAATCATTGTAGTAGTCAGCTGAAATCAATTTGCTAGTATCTTAAACCCAAAATAGCATGACCAAAACACAACTGTACACGATAAGGATAGCACTCATCGTAGCACTCGGCGGTTTTCTCATGGGCTTCGATGCCTCTGTCATCTCCGGTGTAGTTAAATTCATAGAAGCGGAATTTGAGCTGTCCAAATTACAGCTTGGCTGGTCAGTAGCCTCACTCACGCTCACAGCCACCCTCGCCATGATGGTGGCAGGCCCACTGAGTGATCGCTATGGAAGAAGAACCGTCCTGCAGTGGTCCGCCGTACTTTTTGCGCTGAGCGCTATCGGCTCTGCTCTCGCACCTGACTTCCTTACCCTGGTGATCGCACGGATGCTCGGTGGCTTCGGCGTAGGAGCCTCACTTATCCTGGCCCCCATGTATATCGCCGAAATAGCTCCTCCCGACATGCGTGGAAGACTGGTTTCCTTTAACCAGCTGAATATCGTCATCGGGATATCGGCCGCCTTCTTCTCTAACTTCCTCATCCTCCGACTAGGAGCCTCCGACAGCAGCTGGGCCCTACAGCTGGGATTTGAGAAATGGAACTGGCGCTGGATGCTAGGGGTGGAGTTTCTGCCCGCTGCCTGCTACTTTATCGGCCTTTTTTTCGTCCCCAAAAGTCCCCGATGGCTGGTGATGAAAGGAGAAACCGACCAAGCGCTCATCGTCATGAAGCAGTTTACAGATGTAGAAAACGCGAAACTACAAATCCAACAAGCACTTCAAGGCAGTGACTCTTCCAAAGAAGCAGAAAAAGCAAACCTACTCGCCTGCCTCAAACCCGCCTACCGCTATGTGCTACTCATCGGAATCGTGGTAGCCATTCTCCAACAGATTACCGGAATCAATGCCGTGTTTTTCTACGCTCCGATGATTTTCGAACAGTCCGGCATCGGAACAGATGCCGCCTTTATCCAAGCCATCCTCGTCGGCCTCACGAACCTTATCTTCACCGTGCTGGCGATCCTCTTTATCGATCGCTGGGGAAGAAAACCGCTTCTCGTGCTCGGGCTTAGTGGCATCACACTTTGTATGGGGCTTTTGGCCTATGGCTTCGGCTCTGCCAGCTACCAGCTTACCGCTGAGACGGCCAGGACTTTGCCGGAAGGCGTTTCCCAAGAACAAATAAGCCCCATGATCGGTGTCGCCTACGAAAACGATGTCGCCTTTAAGCGCGCCCTTCGCGCCACCCTCGGAGAAAATACTGCGCTCACCTATGAATCCGAAGCACTCACTGCGGCCATCACCATTAACCCGGCCCTAATTCTTATCGGCATTTTAGGCTTCGTCGCCTCCTTCGCCATTTCGATCGGCCCCGTGATGTGGGTACTCTTTTCTGAACTCTTCCCCCTCCAAATTAAAGGCATGGCCATCTCACTTGTAGGCTTTATCAACTCCCTGATCAGCTACCTCGTACAACAGTTTTTCCCCTGGCAGTTAGACACTTTCGGCAGCAGCACCACCTTTCTCATCTATGGAGCCTTCGCCGCTATCGGTCTGGTTTTTGTAGCAAGTGTAGTCCCGGAAACCAAAAACAAATCTTTAGAAGAACTCGAAAACCTATTTGTAAAAAAATGAAACGAACTCAAAACCAACTTCTCAGCCGTTCTCTCCTCGGAATGCTGAGTGCCGCCATGCTTTGGGCTTGTAGCCCCGAAACGAAAACTGAATTACTGGTCAGCGAAGAGAAAGAGCTTACCGCTCCCCTTATCCACCTGCCCGCACACCTGTTGCACGCAGCCTCGGATCCTGAAATTAGTACCCAAGCCCGTGCAGAAGGCCCCATCCTACTTAAAAAAGACCAGTGGATCGCCCTGGACGTAGAGGTTCCAGAGGCAGGTCGCTATCAGCTTAAACTTAGTGGAGAAGTTTCCGGAACAGATAGCCTCAGCATCTGGGTAGAAGACTACTACGACAATCCCGACGACCGCACCTATGACATCAGCGGCAAGATGCGCCTAGCCCCTGGCACTGGCCTGCAAGAAGTTTCCGTGGATGGGAGCCCCCTAAATGCTGGCCTGCATAAGATAAAAGTACACGTAGACCAGGGAGAAATTGCCTTAGAGCACCTGCAGTTTTTGCTTTTGGTGCCCCATAAAAAGTCCGAAAATGTGCTCGAACAGCGTACATCCGGTAGCGAATGGACCCTGGTCTGGTCCGATGAATTCGATGGAGATGAAATCGATGCAAGCAAGTGGACCTTTGATATCGGCAACTGGGGCTGGGGCAATAATGAGCTGCAGTATTACACCGCCAACCGTCCCGAAAATGCACGCCTACTGAATGGTCACCTGATCATCGAAGCACGTAAAGAAGCCGATGGCCCACATCCATGGACCTCCGCCCGCCTGACCACCCGCGGAAAAGTAGCCTTTAAATACGGCAAAATAGAGTTCCGCGCCATCGTACCGAAGTCACGTGGCAACTGGGCCGCCGGCTGGACCCTAGGCAATACCTATGTAGACGAAAAAGACTGGCCTTACTGCGGTGAAATCGACATTTTAGAAAGCGTAGGCTATGAAATCGATCAAGAAACAGGCGCAGGAACCGCTCACGCCACCGTCCACACCCCCGCCTACTATTTTAAAATCGGCAATCAAATCGGCGCCGAAAAGCGGGTGCCCGATATGGCGAACGAATTCCAGACTTATGCCGTAGAGTGGACCCCCACCAGCATCACCATGCTGGTAAATGACACCCCCTACTACACCTATGATAAAATCGCCGATGAGCGCGAATGGCCCTTCCACACCCCACAAGACATCATCCTGAACCTTGCTATCGGCGGAGGCTGGGGCGGTGCCCAAGGGCTGGACCCGAACATGGAAGTAGAGCAATTTATCCTAGACTACGTACGCGTATATGAAAAACGCTAAAATTAAGCCTGTTTACATCGGAAATAGCCCCTTCCGATCTCAGGAAAAGCCGGTGCAGGGAAGCATCATCACCCGCGCCGGCATCCCCTTCTATCGGCTCGCCCATGTGGACCAGATGCCCCCCTTCTTCATGAGCCTGGTCAGCCCGGACGAACACTGGCTTTTTATCGCCTCGAATGGGGGACTTAGCGCCGGCTGGCGCAATGAAGAACAAGCCCTCTTCCCCTACACTACCGACGATAAGCTCATGGCCTCCACCGAGACCGTTGGGCCGAAAACATGCATCCGCGTAGAAGACAGGGAGGCCGTACGGCTCTGGACCCCCTTTTCCGATCGCTACGCGGGGCTCTATACCATCGAAAGGCACCTATACAAAAGCCTTTGGGGAAATGAATTGCATTTCGAAGAGGTCAACCATGACCTCGGCTTGCGTTTCTCCTATGCCTGGCGTTTTTCCAGCTCCTTCGGCTTCGTTAGATCCAGTTCGCTTACCCGCTTAAGCAGTTTCGACTCAAGCCGAAGCATCGAACTTCTCGACGGCGTCCAGGGACTACTCCCACCCGGCATCTCCTCGGATATGCAAGCAAAAAAAAGTAATTTGGCAAACGCCTACCGCAAGCAGGAACTGGCCCCACTCAGCGCTATGGGCATTTTTTCGCTCAGCTCCGGCATCGTAGACCGCGCCGAGCCCCATGAAGCCTTGTGGGCACATATCGCTTACCCACTCGCCTGCCAACCGAAATCCATCCTCCTCTCGGCCCTGCAGTGGGAAACCTTTCTGCACACCGGCCAAGTGGAGAAGGAAGCCCTGATCACAGGGACGCCTGGGGCTTATTTTGTAAAACTGCAGCCCGACTTGCAAGCAAACCAAGAGGTGACCTGGCACCTTTGCTTCGAAATGCAGCGCTCCGCAGCGCATGTTGCCGCGCGAAACGAATCCCTGCGCCTGCACCCTGAAAAGCTGCTCCAAACGCTGGAAGAAGAGCTCCAGGCTAGCACCGAACAGCTTCAGTTACGCGTAGCCAAAGCCGACGGCTTGCAGTGCACCGGCGATGTGCTCCACACGGGCCGCCACTATGCCAATGTCCTCTTCAACATCATGCGCGGGGGTATTTTCGAAGAAAACTACCAGGTGCAGCGCAGGGATTTTAGCCACCACCTCCAGCAGCTAAATCGTGTGCTCGCCGATGAGGTGGCCGCCTTTCTAAGTGCCCTTCCTGAGCAGCTCAGCTATCAGGAACTGGGGCAGCGCGTACGAAAGCTCCAAAATATCGACCTGGAAAGGGCCTTTCTGGAGTTTTTACCCCTCAGCTTCAGCCGCCGCCACGGAGACCCCAGCCGCCCCTGGAATAAATTTTCCATCGAGCTCCGCGAAGCAGACGGCAGCAGCCGAAAAGCCTACGCCGGAAACTGGCGCGATATTTTCCAAAACTGGGAAGCCCTCGCCCTCTCTTTCCCCGACTTCCTGCCCGGCATGATCCACAAGTTCCTGAACGCCTCCACCCTCGATGGCTATAATCCCTACCGCATCAGCCAGCTGGGCGTCGACTGGGAAGTCATCGAGCCCGAAGACCCCTGGTCTTTCATCGGCTACTGGGGCGATCATCAGCTTATTTACCTCCTCCGCCTGCTTGAACGTGCCGAAGCACATGACGTGCTCTCCGCAGAGGAATGGGAAGCGCGGGCCCTATTCGTCTCCACGCATGTGCCCTACCGCATGAAAAGCTGGGAAGCCATCTTAGCGAACCCGCGCGACACGATTGCCTTCGATGAGGAAGCAGAAGCCTACCTGCAGCAGCGCTACCAGGAGCTCGGCGCCGATGGAAAATTGCGCCGACAGGCGGATGGCAGCCTCCTGCGCAGCCGCTGGGTAGAGAAACTTTTCCTCCCCTGGCTAGCCAAACTCAGTAATTTCGTGCCCGACGCCGGTATCTGGATGAACACGCAGCGGCCCGAGTGGAACGATGCGAATAATGCCCTAGTGGGTAATGGCGCCTCCGTGGTGACACTCGCCCACATGCTCCGCTACACCGAATTTCTACAGCGTCATCTGGCTCAAATGAGCAGAAAGGAGTTCCTGTTTATGGAGGAACTTGCCGGTTTCTTGCACGCACAGTGGGACTGCCTCAGCTCCTTTGCACCCGCGCTGTTCACCGGCTTCAGCCCAGAAAAACGCCTGGAATTCGTCGCCGAAATGGGCCGAATCGGCCAAAGCTACCGCGACCAGGTCTATACCGGACTCAGCGGAAAGACCCGTGCCCTGCCCGCAGACAGCCTGCAGGAGCTCCTCGCGCTAACGGCTCGCTATCTGCGCCAGTCCCTTCGCCACAGTCGCCGAAAAGATGGCCTCTACCATGCCTATAACCTCCTCCATTTTCAGGGAAATCGCCTACACATCGATTACTTGTACGAGATGCTGGAAGGACAGGTGGCCCTCCTTGACTCTGGCTTCCTCAGCCCGGAAGAAGCCCTGCAGCTGTTGGACACCTTGCGCGAGAGCGCCCTGTACCGAGCGGACCAAAACAGCTACCTGCTCTACCCGAACCGCAGCCTCCCAGCGTTTCTGGAGAAAAGCAAGCTGGGGCCAGAGTGGATCGCGAAATATCCGGCCTTAGAAAAAGTAGCCGCACGAAAAGAGCAGCAGATCCTCGCCCGCACCCAGCAGGGTGAGCTCTTCTGGCATCCTGACCTGCACCACGGACGCGTCCTGGCTGCTCGTGCGCAGGAACTCTCCCTGCCCGAAGAGGAGCGAGAGCAACTGGCCGCCGCCTACGAAGATTCCTTCCGCCATCATGCCTTTACGGGTCGCTCAGGCTGCTTTTATGCCTATGAGGGCCTTGGCAGCATTTACTGGCACATGGTTTCGAAACTGCATCTGGCGGTGTGCACGCTGCTGGAGCGGGAAGATTTAGAACCGGGCTTACGCCAAAGCCTCCGGCGGCATCAGCAGGCGCTGCAAGCTGGCATCGGAAGCCATAAAAGCCCCGAAAACTATGGGGCCATTCCGCTGGATCCTTACAGCCATACCCCCGCACATCGGGGCGCCCAACAGCCCGGCATGACAGGACAGGTGAAGGAAGATATTCTCGCCCGCTGGCAGCTGCTTGGACTCCAGGTAAAAGCCGCCTGCCTCGCCTTCAACCCCAAGCAGGTAAGCGCCGAAGAGTGGCTCACCGCGGCGACGACCTTCCACTATTATACGGTTCACGGAGAGGGGAAAGCACTGGAATTAGCCGCCCACAGTTTGGCCTTCACCTACTGTCAGGTACCCATTCGCTACATGCGCGGCGCGGCTAACAACAGGCTGCTCGTGCTCGACCCCGAAGGCAGGGAGCTGCATCGCCAAGAGCATTTCCTTTTGGAGGCCACTTGGTCCGCAGCCCTATTCGCCCGTGACGGTAGCATAGGAGAAATCCAGGTCCACTGGGCCGAATAAACAAACGAACCGCAAACACCACGCGGGGTCTCCTTCGAGGCTCCGCTTTTTTCATGCCCCTCTGGAGACTTCTCGTAGATGCCCGATAGACAGCACACACCTCTGCCGGCGGACACGACGCGCTGCCGCAGGGAGAGCCTCCTGCTCCTCTGCTCGAGCCCAAGCCTCCTGCTGGCGGAAACCCAAAATACCCAGCCCAGCCCAGCTCGACTTACGTAAAAAATCTCTTCTGTTTTCTTTCATGTCTTGATTTCTTTATGCAAGCGGACTAAATAAACCTCCTGCAGTAGCCTAAAGCTAAAACTATAAAATTTTCTATTAAAATAGAGCCTATCGCCAACATAGACAAGAGGAAAGCAGAGAAGACAGCCTGAAATTTTCGGAAAAAGCCCTTGGACACCCTTCAAAATTATAGTACATTACCTCTGTTCCAATGCCCACGACCATGAGACAAAACCACCTGCGTGCGCACTTTCTCCGCGCACGGCAGCGAACAGAAACGATTTGCGCACCTCTAGAGCGAGAAGATTATGTCCCTCAGCCCATCCTCGACGTGTCGCCACCCAAGTGGCACCTGGCCCATACCACCTGGTTTTTCGAGACCTTTATTTTAAGCACCTACTTACCTGCTTACGAAGCATTTAACCCCGCTTATGCCTTCTTATTTAATAGCTACTATAACCATGAAGGGGAGCGCGTCCCACGGGACAAAAGGGGCTACCTAAGCCGCCCGACTGTGCCAGAAGTATTCGCCTACCGAAAAGCTATCACCGATGCTGTCGACCTGTTGCTCCAACAAAAAGACCTGCCGTCCCAACTCCTCGACACCTTGGAAATCGGCATCCAGCATGAAGAGCAGCATCAGGAACTGCTCGTCTATGACATCCAGTATATCCTAGGCAGCCAGCCCACTATGCCGGCCTATGGCTCCGGATTTTCTTATAAACCCCTTCCGGAATCGGCGTGGATCACCCTACCGGAAGGCCTCTATCCTATCGGGTACCGCAGCGATGGCTTCTGCTTCGATAATGAAAAAGGCGCCCACCAAGTGTTTTTACCCGCATTTGAAATCGCCAGAGAAGTGGTCCGTAATGCCGAATACCTAGAATTTATCGAGGAAGGTGGCTACCAAAATTTTCGCTACTGGTTGGCAGAAGGTTGGGACCTGCTCCAAAAGGAAAAGTGGCAAGCTCCCCTCTACTGGAAAAAACAGGGAGGAGACTGGTACAGCTACCAGCTCAGCGGCTTCCAAAAGCTCCACCCCGACGAACCCCTCCGCCATGTCAGCTTTTTCGAAGCCCAAGCCTTCGCCACCTGGAAAGGATGCCGCCTGCCTACTGAGTTCGAATGGGAAGCTGCCGCAGCCCAGCTAAAAAGCGGGCAGGTCTGGGAATGGACCTACAGCGCCTACCTCCCCTACCCAGGCTTCTCCATCGCACCCGGAGCACTCGGAGAATACAATGGCAAGTTTATGAGCAACCAGCATGTCCTCCGCGGCAGCTCCATCGCCACCGCTCCAGGACATAGCCGCAGCAGCTACCGCAACTTTTTTCCCACCGGCAGCCGCTGGCTTTTTAGCGGCCTGCGCTTAACTCGCTAAAATCATGTCGCAAACCTTTCTTCAAGACGTCCTCGAGGGCCTTAACAAGCCTGAAAAATCACTCTCCTCGAAATACTTTTACGATGAGGTGGGCTCACGCATTTTTCAGGAAATCATGGCCATGGAAAGCTACTACCTGCCCCGCTGCGAAACCGAAATCCTCCAGCACCAAAGCCAAGCCATCTGGGAAAAACTCCCTCCCGGGCCCATCGAGGTCCTCGAACTAGGCGCCGGAGATGGCACGAAAACCGCCCTACTACTCGAAGCAGGCCTCCGCCTAGGCAGGCCCCTCACCTATACCCCCCTGGACATCTCCGCAGATATCCTCACCTGCAATACCGAAAACCTTCGGAAAAAATTTCCCGACCTGCAGGTGCAGCCCATCGCAGGCGACTACTTCCAAACGTTGCGCCAGCTCCCCCCTCCAGAAAACCCACGCCTATTCCTATTTCTGGGGAGTAATATCGGAAATTTCGCCGCTCCACGCGATCAAGAATTCCTCCGACTCCTTCAGACAGCCTGCGGCCCAAAAGACCATTTGCTCCTCGGAGCGGACCTAAAAAAACATCCCAAAACCATTCGAGCCGCCTACGCAGACCCCGCAGGCATCACCAGTCGCTTCAACTTGAACCTGTTGCGGCGCATCAACAGGGAGCTGGGGGCCGACTTTCAGCTCGATCAGTTCCTACATGAGGCCCTCTACCATCCCATGAGCGGGGCGGCGGAAAGCTTTTTGGTGAGCCTTCGGAAACAAACCGTCCACCTGCAGGGCCAGACCATCCACTTTCAGGCCTTCGAAGCCATCCATACCGAGACCTCGCAGAAATATAGCCTGGAACAGCTCGAGCAGCTGGCTTTGGCGTCGGGCTTTCAGCCCAAAGCCCACTTCCTCGACCAAAAAGCCTACTTTTCCCTCAACCTCTGGGCCAGCAGCAATGCGGAAAAGAGCTAGGCCCCTCCGAAACAGCCACTGGAAAAAACTAGGCTGTATGATCCTTTTTGTCTGAAAATAGTTACAGCTATATGCAATCGCTCCTAGAAAAAATTCGCCTAAAAGCACTCGATGGCTGCCTACGCTTTACCAGCTCCCGGAGCAGTGGGCCCGGGGGCCAAAACGTCAACAAGGTAAATAGCCGAGTCAGCCTGCACTTCGAGCCCGAAGCCTGCCCGCTTCTAGAGGAGGCAGAAAAAGCCTTTTTACTGAAAAAACTCCACAAGCAGCTGGATCAAAAAGGGGTTTTGCAGCTTCACGCCCAAGAAAAACGCAGCCAGCTCGAAAACAAGCAGGTCTGCATCAAAAAATTCTATGCCTTGCTCCGAAAAGTGAGCACGCCGAAAGCCCTCCGCAAGGCCACCAAGCCCTCTAAAGGCGCTATCGAAAAACGCCTGCAAGAAAAAAAACAGCAGGGCCAAAAGAAGCAGTGGCGACAAGAACGCTGGGACTAAATGGCCACCGAGAGCATCACCTGCAGGCCGATTTCCCCCATCCTGCCTGATGATGCCAGCAATACCGGGATAAAGCGCCCTTAAGGAGTATCTTGTAAGCGTAAAACATCCGCTGCCTCCCAAAAAACCTGCAGCTCTTGCCCTTTTTCGAGGTCTCGGTCTCTATCCCAAAGCTCCCACCTTAACTCCTCGCCCTGGCAGTCTACCGCTAGGGTGACCACATCATGGGTCAGTTCCCACCGGCAGTCGAGCACCCGTGCAGACAGCGCCTGGCGATCCTCCGGAGAAGAAGAGCTCGCAGCGGCAACTTTGCGGTAACGCAAAACATGCGGCCGCAGATACTGCCCAGCGCCCAGTGCATTTAAAGGGGAGAAGAGCTGTGCCGTGTACGCGAATGTAGGGTGCTGCATCAGCGTGGCGAGCGGGCCCTCTTCCAAAATCCGCCCCTGCCGCAGCACGAACAGCGTCTCACACAGGGCCTGTGCATCCAGTACATCATGGGTGACAAGTAAGACCACGGTGCGCTCCCGCGCAAAAAGCGCACGCAACTCCCCGATCAGCTCGCGCTTCTGAATGGCATCCAAGCCGGTAAAGGGCTCATCCAGCAGCAGCACCTCCGGCTCTAGGCTCATGGCCCTGGCGATCGCCACTTTTTGTTGCTGCCCCCCCGAGAGTGCCGCGGGCTTCTGATGACGCCACTTTTCCAGCCCTAAAAGTCCCAGTAAGAGCGCTAGCCGCTCCTCCCGATAGGCCTTTTCATACGGCAACAAAGGCCGCAAAATATTTTCCTCTACGGTCGAATTTGGGTACAGGCGATAGTCCTGATGAACCAGCTGGATAGCAGGATGTCCCGCCACCAGCTGCTTATCTGGCCCACGCAGAAGTTCCTCTCCCAGGTGTACGGAGCCGCCCGCATCATGGGTTTCCAAGCCCGCCAAGATGCGGAGCAAAGTACTTTTTCCTGAGCCCGAAGCCCCGATCAGCCCATATACCTGTGAAGATAATGAAAAAGAAAGCCCTGCTAAGGCCTTTGTCCCATCGGGATAGGTCTTAGCGAGCCCTTGAACGTGTAGCATGTCTGTTTACACGAATTAAAATACAAAACGCTTCAACAGCCACACGACGATCGCAAATAAAAACACCAAAATGGAGATTTTATTGATCCCGTGCATCATGCGCAGGTTGAAATTACTTTTTTGATTCGGGTCAGGCTTACCGAAAACGCGGATAAAATACCTGCCCACTTCACCTAGTTCGAAAAACTTTTCGAACTTACTTTTCTCTTTCATAACTTTCCCTTCTGCCCCTCTCCATGGAAAGGGAACGCTTATTCCTGTTCCGGATGAAATTCCGGCTCTATCCATTTATTATCTTGACGTATGATCTCGATCAGCTCATCCACTGCCCGCTCCGAAGGCACCGAGCGCTTGATCACCTCTTGGCCCTTATACAGAGTAATTTTTCCCTTTCCAGAGCCCACATAACCGTAATCCGCATCCGCCATCTCGCCTGGGCCATTCACGATACAACCCATAATACCGATTTTCACCCCTTTTAGGTGGTCGGTACGTTTCCGGATCATCGCCGTCGTTTCCTGCAGGTCGAACAGGGTCCGTCCACAAGAAGGACAAGAGATGTATTCCGTTTTGGTCATTCGCGTACGCGCTGCCTGCAGCACCCCGAAGCTTACCGAGTTATGGAGCTTCACCAGGTCCAGCAGTTGTTCACGAGACTGCTCCCCCTTCGCCGCCATGCGTAGCAGGATACCTTCACCCAGCCCATCGATCAGGAGCCCACCTACATCGGTAGCCGCATAGAGCATGGTCTTGTCGGCACTTTGATCCCCATAGCTTAGCGTAGGCACCACGGGCACCTGGATGCCTTCCACTAGGAGGGTGGCCAGCGCTGCGCGCAATGCCGGCATCGCATGGCTATTTTTGGTTTCTAGGAGCAGGACCACATCCTGCCGCCCTTTAAGGCTAGGCAAGAGCTCGGCCAGGTGCTCCGTATCCACTTCTACGAAGTTCAGCTCCGGGTGCAGCTCCTTTTGCGCCAACCACTCCGCCGCCGTAAAAGCCGGAAAGCTATTTTTACGGTCGGCATTCTGCTTCCAGGTTGCCCAGGACTGAATTTGCTTCATCCCATTCGGCAGCATAAAGGGAATCGGCTGCTCACCGGTGTAAATGTAATCACTGCCGAGGTCATTCATTTTCCACTTGTCCAGTTCCGGCAAGTAAAAATGGCCCACGGCCTTCATTTCTTTCGGACCTAAGTCCGCGAGGCGCGACATGTCCACCACCACGCGCGGCACATTCGCCCCCCCGAAGTTAGCCACTTCCACCGTTTCCCGCTTTTTATAGCTAAAAGGATCGTAAGGATACGCGGCTGGAGCCGCAATGGGTGCATGCTGGGCCCTTTCTGCATAGCGGGCCACCAGTGCTTGGGCCACGGGAGCCTCGAACTCTGGATCCTCTGTTAGAGACACGCGGACAGTATCGCCGAGCCCATCTTCCAGCAGGGTGCCTATCCCGACGGCAGACTTGATGCGACCATCCTCACCATCTCCGGCCTCCGTCACACCGAGGTGCAGCGGATAGGGTTGAAATCCCCCTTCCTCCAGCTTTTGGACCAGCAGCCGGTAGGCCTGCACCATCACCTGGGTATTTGAGGACTTCATGGAAATCACGATTTGGTGAAAATTCTCTTCTTCGCAGATGCGTAAAAATTCCAGCGCGGACTCCACCATCCCGAGCGGTGTATCTCCATAGCGGCTCATAATACGGTCCGAAAGCGAGCCATGATTGGTACCGATTCGCATGGCTGTCCCATGTTCCTTGCAGATACGCACAAGCGGGAGGAAGCGCTCACGAATCCGGTCTAGCTCCTCCTGATAGCTCTCATCCGTATAGGTGATGAGCTCAAATTTCTTTTTGTCGGCATAATTTCCTGGATTGATACGCACTTTTTCTACGATTTTGGCAGCGATTTCGGCAGCGTTCGGCGTAAAGTGAATATCTGCGACTAGCGGGGTTTGGTAGCCTCTTTGGCGCAAGCCCTCCTTTATGGCAGCCAGGTTTTCCGCCTCCTTCATGGAGGGAGCCGTGATGCGAATAAGCTCGCAGCCACTTTCGATCATGCGGATACACTGTGCGATCGAACCCTCCGTGTCCATGGTGTCCACAGTCGTCATGGACTGGACTACGATCGGGTTATCCCCTCCGATGGTCACGGGCCCCACCTGAACAGGAATGGTTTTTCGGCGGCTATAGCGCGTCCTACTCGTACAGTAGCTATCCAGATTTTGCAGTAAGGCTTTCATGTTATAGGTCTCCAAGTTGTGGTCGAATAATCATTTCTTCTATGACGGAAGAAGGAGAGAGGGCGTAGGCCGCCCAAACGGCATCGGCTACGTCTTCGGCCTTCATAAATCGCTCTACAGGCAGCTCCACCCCCTCCCAGGAGGACGTATAGGTGGCGCCAGGCAGGATGGAAGTCACCTTCACATCATAGGGCATTAACTCGGCACGCAGGCATTTGGTTAAGCCCAGCATCGCCCATTTGGAAACGGCATAGCTTCCTCCGTTCGGGTAAGCCGTGATCCCGGCGATGGAGCCGATGCTAAAGATATAGCCCGACCTGCGCGCTTTCATTTCTGATGCAAAAGCTCGGCTCAGGTAGTAAGCAGAGAACAAATTGGTATGCATCATTCGTTCAAAGTTGCCTTCCGGCTCTTCATGAATAGCGCCAGGCAAGAAGACGCCGGTATTATTCACGAGTACATCTGGCTGGGCGGCGGCATTTACGAAATCTGCAAATGCGGTCACTTGCTCTTTTTGGGAAAGATCCGCCTGGAAAGTATATAGCTGCGCTTCAGGAAAATCCTGCTGGATTTCCTCTTGAAGTGTATTCAGGTCTTCTGCGTGTCGCGCACAGGTAAAAATGGTGAATTTTGCTGCCGCAAATTTCCGGATAATGGCGCGCCCTATGCCCTTTGTGCCGCCCGTCACCACGATGCTTTTGCTCATGAGATGCTTTTGTTTAATAGTTAGTATAACAACTATTTACATGCTACAAAGTTATGTTTTTTTAGCGTTAATGGCACCTGGTTTAGGTGCTAATTCGTAAACCATCGATTAAATGTGTGGGGGCGGCCCTGGCGGCCGTCCATTGTGACAATTACCCATGCCGATAATTATCCATAACGACGATTATCCAAACCCACATTCATAAAACCCGCGATAAATCGACATCCGAAAAAATAACAAAACCACATTTCCTGATCATCGCGATACATGAAATCATCGATGCCCAGACATGTAGGGGCGGCCCTGGCGGCCGCCCTTTGCGACAATTACCCAAATTTCCGAATCCATAAAAAGAAACAAAACGATCATAATCGAACAGTAAAAAGAAAGAAAACGAAACAAAACGAAAGCGAAAATCCCAAAAATAGAAAGAAAACGAAACCAAACGATCAAAAACGATCATATTCAGCCCGAAAAATCGGGCGCCGCGATGTATTAAATTGTATATGCCCAGACACGTAGGGGCGGTCGCCATATATGAAATTGTATATGCCCGATAATCAGGGCGACCGCAATATATGGAATTGTATATGCCCGATAATACGGGCGACCGCAAGGGTCGCCCCTACCGAATAACCATTTCGACGATTGGCCATTTCGACGGTTACCCGTTTCGACAGTTACCCGTTTCGACGAATACCCATACCCACGATTTTCCAAACCCACATGCATACAAAAACCGATATACATTAATATCCCAAAAAAACGAACCCACATTTTTCGATTATCGCGGTAAATGAAATGGTTTATCCCAATTGTATATGCCCGATAATACAGGCGACCGCAATATATGGAATTGTATATGCCCGAAAATCAGGGCGACCGCCAGGGTCGCCCCTACCGGATACCCATTTCGACGATTATCCATTTCGGCGATTGTCCATACCGATGGTTACCCAAACCCACGATTTTCCAAAAAACCCTAGGCATAAAAAAAAGCCCTTCGGATTTCTCCAAAGGGCTTCAGTGATGAGGCGGCGACCTACTCTCCCAGATTTAACTCCAGTACCATCGGCGCAGTAGGGCTTAACTTCTCTGTTCGGGATGGGAAGAGGT
>NZ_JBSZCV010000013.1:0-26561 GCF_054166705.1 Nitritalea sp. | reverse complement strand
CGCCAGGGCCGCCCCTACCGGGCTGAATATGTTCGTTTTTGATCGTTTGGTTTCGTTTTCTTTCTGTTTTTGGGATTTTCGCTTTCGTTTGGTTTCGTTTTGTTTCTTTTTAATGTTCGCTTATGATCGTTTGGTTTCTTTTTATGGATTCGGAAATTTGGTGGATTTCTGTAGATCTGTTGATCACGGTGTGTTCGGGGATTAGGACAATCGTCGAAATGGGTAATCATGGTTTTGGGTAATCGTCGCAAAGGGCGGCCGTGTAGGGGCGACCCTTGCGGTCGCCCTGATTTTCGGGCATATACAATTTCATATATTGCGGTCGCCCTGATTATCGGGCATATACAATTTCATATAGGGCAGCCGCCCCTACGTTTCCCGGCATCAACGATTTCATGTATTGTAGTCGTCCGAATTTCCTGGCATGAACGATTTCATATACCGCGATCATCGGAAAATGTGGATGCGTATTTTTTTCGGATGAACATGTAGTAGGAATCGCAAATTCCTGTCGGGCGAAAAAAAGGGTAAAGGTCGAGGTGTACACCCTCAACCTTTAACCCTGAAAAATGAATCTTGGAAGACCTCTTTAGCGAACAGAAATAGGATCTGGTACACCGTCAGGGTCATTGCGGACGAAACCGTCCTGCTGAATGTCCCCTAGCAGCCGTAAGCCTGCCACATGAGGTGCTGCCATCGAAGTGCCACTGATGCTGCGGTAAGCCCCGCCAATCCAAGTGGAAGCGATTTGCACCCCCGGTGCACACCAATCGATCGGAGGATTCCCGAAATTCGAAAAGGAGGCAAATCGATCGTTACTGTCCATAGCAGAAATCGTGAGCATAAAAGCCCCATTCACGCGCGCAGGACTCGACGTGTTCGCGTCAGCACTGCTATTGCCCGCCGCCAGCACAAACCAGATGCCCGCATTAGAGGCATTTAAAACGGCCTGATCTAAGGCTGAGGAGATGCCTCCTCCTAGGCTCATATTGGCCACGTCGCCAGGCTGTGCATTCGCCGCGATGAAATTAACCCCAGCGATAACACCTGAATTACTGCCTGACCCATTCGACCCTAAAACCTTCACGGGAATCACTTCCGCTCCTGCTGCCACCCCGATGACGCCGATCTCATTGTCGATCGCCCCCACCGTGCCCGCCACATGGGTACCATGTCCATTTTCATCTGTCAGAGAATTGCCATCGCGACCGCGTGTAAAAGCATTAAACCCACGCTGGGCATTTACGTTCAAGTCTGGATGCGTAAGTTCGATGCCCGTGTCTACCACATACACCGCATTAGTCCCCTGATAGGTCACCCCTCCGTTTACTCGGGTAATGCCAAAAGGCACTACCTGTGCAGGCTGGGTGCTCCCACCCCCTCCACCGCCTGGACGACGTAAAATGGGAAGTAAAGGACCTAAAAGGTCAGGAAGTAAATAGGCCACGCGATCTGGCTCGATAGAGGCTATAGCAGGATCTTTTTCGATCTGCGCCAGCTGCTCCGGACTTAACCGGGCTGAAAAGCCTACCAATGCTGTTTCGTATACCTCTTCCGCTTGTTCTGCAGGAATATTAAATTTACGCAAGAAAGCACCGACTTCTTGCCGCATCAACGCTTGATTTGCTGCATAATCATCGCCACGACGGAAACTAATGGCAGTGGGCTCCATGCTGATAATAAACTTGCCTGGAATGATCTCTCCAGCACCCGCCACTTGAAAAATGGTCTCTGTTTCGGACGTCAGCAGGTCCGCTTCCTGTGCAGGTGTGATTTCTTCGGGTGATTGGCAGGCGCCCGCTACTAGTAGCGCAAGGCCCACGCTTAAGCCGTATCTCTTTTTCATAAGTAATAGAATTGGTTTTTACGAATATCGAATAAACTGCTCAAAAACCAAATAAAAAAATGAAAAAACATCAACTACAAAATTAAAGTTTTAACTATTGCTCTTATATGGCGATTTCGTTTTGCCTAGGCTGCGTTTCGTGATCCAGCCGCCTTCAAAACTGCCTAGGCCCACACAGAAGAGCCAGAGAAACAGGCACCTAACCCAAATGCTCGACCGATGCCTGTCCATCTAAAACCTAATAAATAGCCCCCTAGAAAGGCGCTTCGCCCGCTAGGAACTTGCATGAACGCTTGGAAGCGTGTAGCTTTGGGATCGAATGATTCCCATGAAGCCTACCGCCTCCCATTTTCTCCTCGCTTTTACGCTGCTGCTCTGCTCTTTTCCGCGAGCATTCGCGCAGACACAAGCGCCACTACTGCCGTATGAGCTCTATCAACTTGAGGGTAAGCAACTCACCTTTCAAGGCCTGCTGCGGGCAGACAACCTGCAGGTCATCGATGAGCAATTAAAATTTATGCAGCGTCAGGGGCATATTTTCTTTTTAAATGCCGCCTTTCGCCCGAACCTCGGCCTAGGACCTGTCACCATAGATGCCCTACAGTCGCCCTGGATCCTCGTTCGCGGCACTGAAGGACTAGGCGTCTGGCATCGCTACGGCGAGCAAGTGCTGGAAACCAAATATGCTACGGTGGAAACCAGCGAAACGGCCCTGCTCGTGCGCGACACGGAAGGCTTCGCACATTACGATCGCCGCACCCGCCACCTAAGCCCAATTGGAAACTTTGACAGTGCCCATTTACTTCCTAACGGCCAGGTGCTGGCTACTAAATCCGGGCAGTTTTACTTGCCGATCAGTAATTTTTTGCGGGATCAGCCCCTGGATAGCGTGCAGGCGGCGGGAGACAACTTCCTCATCTTTACTTTAAAGGAAAAGAAAGGCTTGGTGAATGCCATCGGCAAGGTGGTTCTTCCTGCCCAGATGGATGCGCTTACTCACCTTGAAAAAGACTTTTTCCTTGCCCGTGAGGGCAAAGAGTACCGCCTCCTAAAAGCGCTCCCAAATGGTATTCAGGTGCAGTATGTCTCCTACCATCGCATGCAGGTGGATGCGGGCACGCCCGTGGAATATATCCATGGCAAGCTTCGGCGCATCCTGAAGGGGGAGGGCATTTTACTCGATGCCGTGGGCATGACCCGCGTAGAGGCTTTGGCCCCGAAGGTGTATCGGGTGGATTTCCGCGATGGCAAGACGGGCGTCTACGGCGCTTCTGGCTGGCTTTTGCCCCCTACTTCGGACATCCGAGGGCTGAGCTGGCTGGCGGATGGACAGCTTCAGGGGGAGTGGGCTGGCGCCAAAGCTTTTTTAAGCCCCAGCCGCCAGTGGATCGCCGTGCCGGAAGCGATCGAGCTGCGACCTTTTTATGAGGAGCGCGCGGCTGTTCGTTTTGCAGCGGGCTGGACCTATGTGGATACGCGGGGGGAGCGATTACCGGTGCAGGGCTTGGAGGCTGCCGGTGCTTTTTCTAAAGGAGTGGCGGCCGTGGGCCAAGGGGGAAGCTATTTTCTTATCGACAAGGAGGGAGAGGTGCTATCGGAGTCTTTTTCCGCCCTACGACGCTTTGCGGACGATTTATATCTAGCCGAAAAGGAAGGCAAATGGGGTATTTGGCGTGCAGATGGCAGTTGCTTGTGGCCTGCGGAGCTGGAAACCGCCCAGCTACTGGAGGACCAGTTTCTCCTTCTGCTCCGAGAGGGGCATTGGGGTTTGGCCGACCGAGAGGGCAGGATGCTTTTGCCTTTCGCCTATCGGCAAATAGAAGTGAACGCAAGTAGCGGCATGATCGCTGCCCAACCTTTGGCGGAGCCCGATGATGCCCCACTACTTTCTAAACATCCTTAAACCTATTGATACATGAAACAAGCAGTAATTTTTGACATGGACGGCGTGATTTGCCATACGAACCCCTATCATGCGGAGGCTTTCCGGCTTCTACTCCACCGCTATGGTCTGCGGCCTAGCGAGGAGGAATTTAAGGCCCATATGTACGGGAAAAACAATGGCTACATCTTTTCGCATTTTTTGCAGCGGCCGATAGAAGGAGAGGAGCTGGCGGCGCTGGAAGGGGAAAAAGAGGCTTGTTTTCGTGAGCTCTATGCGCCTCATGTGCGCGCGATAGATGGCTTTTTACCTTTCTTAGACAGGCTACGTGGCCATGTGGCACTTGGCGTAGCCACTTCCGCCCCTAAAGCGAATATGGAGTTGATTTTAGGTAGCTTGGGTATCACGGCCTATTTCCAAGTGGCCCTTGCCAGTGAGAACGTACGCAAGCACAAGCCCGATCCAGAGGTGTACTTAAAGGCGGCGGCAGCTTTAGATGTTTCTCCAGCGGAGGCACTTGTTTTCGAAGATTCCTACTCCGGTGTGCAGGCCGCGCGCCACGCAGGGATGGAAGTAATCGGGGTGCTCAGCTCCCATCAGGCGGAGGAGCTTCCCCCCTGTAAGGACTACATCCATAACTATGTGCACCTTGATCTAGGCGTATTAGCTTAACCGTTCAGCACTGGAGCCAAAAAAGGGCTTTCGCGTATCTGCAAAAGCCCTTTTTTAACTGTCGGTCGCTGCTTCGAAGGCCTCGTATTTCTGGACTTCTTTGCGCTGTCGGCCAAACGCTTTATTTTTTATCGCCGCTACCGCCTTTACCGGCGCCACTGCCACTGCTTCCTCCGCTACCATCATTTCCGGCTATGGAGGAGCGCATTTCTGTATCTGACTTGATGTTTTCCATCTTGTAATAATCCATCACCCCTAACTTGCCATTACGGAATGCATCCGAGAGCGCTTTAGGTACTTCAGCTTCTGCCTCGATTACTTTCGCACGCATTTCTACGGCTTTGGCTTTCATTTCCTGCTCTAAGGCCACGGCCATGGCGCGTCTTTCTTCGGCTTTTGCTTCGGCTACTTTTAGGTCGGCAGAAGCTTGATCGATTTGTAATTTCGCACCGATATTCGTTCCTACGTCGATATCCGCGATGTCGATCGACAGGATTTCAAAGGCTGTGCCCGCATCTAGTCCGCGCTCTAGTACCAACTTCGAAATTTTATCTGGGTTTTCGAGCACGCTCTTGTGGTTTTGGGCGGAGCCTATGGAGGTGACGATCCCTTCCCCGACACGGGCCAAGATGGTATCCTCACCGGCACCTCCGACGAGCTGGGCGATATTTGCCCGAACGGTTACTCGTGCTTTGGCGATGAGCTGAATCCCATCTGCTGCCACGGCCGCCACATTCGGGGTATTAATCACTTTGGGGTTAACAGAGATTTGTACTGCCTCGAACACATCTCTACCAGCTAAGTCGATGGCGGTAGCCTGTTTGAAGCTCAGGCGGATGTTGGCTTTATCGGCAGAAATGAGTGCTCGG
Organism: Nitritalea sp.; assembly: GCF_054166705.1. Classification (NCBI taxonomy): domain Bacteria; kingdom Pseudomonadati; phylum Bacteroidota; class Cytophagia; order Cytophagales; family Cyclobacteriaceae; genus Nitritalea; species Nitritalea sp. The sequence continues at coordinate 21,292 of NZ_JBSZCV010000013.1, read as the reverse complement.
ATAACATTAGGGACATTCCCTCCGGCCAGATAATGTGTTTCCAGGTCATTTGTGCTTAGTTCTAGGCCTGCTTTCGTCGCCGTAATTAGTGAGTTGACGATGACACTTGGAGGCACCTTACGGATGCGCATCCCGATCAGTTCTCCGATGCCCACGCGTACATTTGCGAAGATAGCGGTGATCCAGAGGTTCACTGGCACGAAATACAAAAAGATAAATAAGACGACCAGTGACGCGAAGGCCACTAGTAAAATTAACGCTGAGTTATCGTACTCCATAGTAAAAGAGGATTTATAAAGGTTTCACGAGTATTTGATTGTCTTGTAGGCGGGTGATGGTAATGGGGGTGCCTGCGGCAATGTGTCCGGTAGTGGATTTCACTTCGAAATCCCTTTCTCCAAAGCGGGCTTTGCCGATCGGTTTTAAGTCCGAAAGTGCTTTTCCTTCCTCTAATACGGAGAGACCCTCTAGACGGTTATCATAAGAGCGACCTTCTACGGTACTTTTTAAGGTAAAGCGGTCCCAGGCTTTGACCCGGAGGGTCCAGATCAGACCTCCTATATGTAGAAGCAAGACCATGCCGAGGATCCAGAAGGCGGTGTTTTTCTCATAAATTTGGAACGCGTAGCCCACTCCGATGCCAGAAAACAACATGCCCACGACGCCAACGATAGTGGTTCCTGGAACGAAAATGATTTCGGTGAGTACAAGCAGTAACCCAATTAAAATGAGGGTGAGGACGATCCACATGAGGTTCAGAAAAATTAAATTTGTTTAGGTGGACTAATATAAGGATTTCTTGATAAATTCTTAGCGAAAAGAGGATTTAATTCTATTAGGTGTAGCGCACATAAAAACAGCGCGCCCCTCACCTGTTTGGGCAAGGGGCGCGAAAAAGGAGTGCTAATGCGCTTATTATCAGTAAGCTTTCGCGAAGAGAACGCGGCGTGTGGAAGGCTGGCCTGTCAGGATGCAAGTGCCGGCTTCTTCTCTCGCATCGAGGGGGATGCAGCGGATGGTGGCCTTGGTGAGGGTTTTGATTTTTTCCTCCGTCTCGGCTGTGCCATCCCAGTGTGCGGATAGGAATCCACCCTTGTTTTCGAGCACTTCCTGAAACTCCTCCCAGCTGTTGACTGCTGTGATGTGTTCGGTTTGGAAGCTTTTCGCTTTTTGGTAGATGCTATCTTGGATTTCGGCCAGGAGCTGTTCGATGTAGGTGCCGATTTCTACGTCTGCCAGGGAAAGGGTATGCTTGCTGAGCAGGTCGCGTCGGGCTATTTCTATTGAATTATTTTCCAGGTCTTTAGGGCCGATGGCGATACGTACAGGCACGCCTTTCAGTTCGTATTCGGCAAATTTAAATCCGGGCTTATGGGTGTCGCGGTTATCGAATTTGACGCTAATGCCCTTTGCGCGAAGCGCGGCCATCAGTTCTTTCGCTTTCTGGCTGATGGCTTCGAGCTGTTCTTCGCCCTTATAGATCGGCACGATGACCACTTGGATGGGGGCCAGTTTCGGAGGAAGGACGAGGCCATTATCGTCTGAGTGCGCCATGATGAGTGCCCCCATGAGGCGGGTGCTTACGCCCCAGCTGGTGCCCCAGACGAAGTCCAGCTTCCCCTCTTTGGTAGCAAATTTTACGTCGAAGGCTTTCGCGAAATTTTGGCCGAGGAAGTGGGAGGTGCCGGCTTGGAGGGCCTTTCCATCTTGCATCATGGCTTCTATGCAGTAGGTGTCCTCTGCTCCTGCGAAGCGTTCGCTTTCGGTTTTTACGCCTTTTACTACGGGCAGGGCCATAAAGTGCTCTGCAAAGGTCGCGTACACGTTCATCATTTGTACGGTCTCTTCGATGGCTTCTTGTTTAGTGGCATGTGCGGTATGGCCTTCCTGCCAAAGGAATTCGGCGGTCCTTAGGAAAAGGCGGGTGCGCATTTCCCAGCGCACGACGTTAGCCCACTGATTCACCAGAAGCGGTAGGTCGCGGTAAGACTGGATCCAGTTTTTATAGGTGCTCCAGATGACGGTTTCAGAGGTAGGGCGGACGATGAGTTCCTCTTCCAGTTTCGCATCCGGGTCTACGATTACTCCGCTGCCATCTTCACTATTTTTTAGGCGGTAGTGGGTGACGACGGCGCACTCTTTGGCGAAGCCCTCCACATGACTGGCTTCCTTCGAGAGGTAAGATTTCGGAATGAAAAGGGGGAAGTAGGCATTCGTGTGTCCTGTTTCTTTAAACATGCGATCCAGTTCTGCCTGCATTTTTTCCCAGATGGAATAGCCATAGGGTTTGATGACCATGCAGCCTCTAACTGCCGAATTTTCAGCTAAATCCGCTTTTTTAACCAATTCATTATACCACAGAGAGTAATCCTCACTTCTTTTTGGAAGTCCTTTGCTCATGATGTTTGTTTGAAAGTAAAAATATGCTTATTTTCGAATTCTTATGATAGGACAAATATAAAGCAATTATTCGTACGTGGCTGCAACATGAAGTGTGAAAAGCGCGTATCTATTATATAAGAGTTAAATCTGACCGATTATGAAAAATTTAATGACGTATGTATCGCTTGGAGTAGGTGCTGCCTTGGCACTTTCCTCGTGTAGCAGTAGCTACACAGCGATGAGGGGTGGGGAAACGGATGATTTGTATTTCATGGCCTCTGATGCCCGAGTGGCTACCCAGTTTGCTGTGCAAAACAACAATCCAGACAATTTCAGAGCATTAAAGCGCCAAGCGGATGCTCCAGAGATGCAAGAGAATTTCTCTGCTCGTAATGTGAATCCAGAGTATTTAGCGCGTTATGCAGCTCCTGCTGATTCAGCAGAAGATGAGGGTGCGGTTTATTTCGATGATGAGCGTTTCGATGCGCGGCAGCAGCCGGCAAACGTAAATGTATATAATAATTTTGCCACAGGTCCGGTCAATAATTTCGGAGGTGGCTTTGGGTTCTCTCCCTTTATGATGGGTGGTTTCGGACCTATGGGCTTTTGGGATCCTTTCTGGGGCCCTGGATTTGGTCCTGGCTTTGGCTTCGGCCCACGCTTCGGACTAGGCCTCGGCTTCGGGGGTGGTTTTGGCTTCCGTCCAGGATTTAATCTAGCCTTAGGTTTCGGCAACCCATGGGCATTCGGTCCAGGCTTCGGCTGGGGAGGATTTGGCCCTATGTGGGATCCTTTCTGGGGTCCTATGGCTTTCGGTCCTGGTTTTGGCTGGGGCGGCGGATTCGGCTGGGGTAATCCATGGATGCGTCCTGGCTTCGGCTGGGGTGGTGGATTCGGAGCACCGATTTTTGTATTGCCTGGTGGCGAGTTGAATCAAAGACAAACACTCCGTGGCGCACGTCCTACACGTGGTGCTGGATATGCTACGGCAGCTAATCGCGCGAACATGGCCGCAGGTGCTCCTGCTACCTCTCGTGCAGCGGCTAGACGTGATGCGACTGCGCAGCGTGGAGGTATCGCTTCACCAAATGCCAGCAGAGCGAATGCGGGTAGAGACTTCAGCAGATCACAAAACGACCTTTACAGAAGCAGTGCGAGCAGTAGAACGGCAGCAGCTCCCACGACTCGAAATACACGTTCCGCAGCGGCTACTCGTGGTGGTGCTGTAGGAAGACAGAGTGCAGCAGCTCCTTCTTACCGTTCAGCGGCTCCAGCGGCTCGTACCCAGTCGGCCTACAGAGGTGCGGCTCCAGCTACTAGAGGTAGTGCTGTCAGAGGTGGTACCGCTGCTCGATCTGCCAGCCCTTCTTATTCGAACAGAACGGCAGCTCCTAGCTACAGAACGGCTCCTTCTCGTTCTGGATTTTCGCAGCAGCCAGCAAGAAGTGGTTTCAATCAGCCAAGCAGAAGCAACTTCAGCCAGCCAAGCAGAAGCACTGCTCCGGCATTGCGCTCTACAGCGCCTAGCAGAAGCTCCAGTGGATTTAGCTCTGGAGGTGGATCTATGCGAAGCAGCGGTGGTGGTATGAGCACTGGCGGTGGCTCTAGAGGTGGCGGCGGCGCTAGCTCTGGCGGTCGAGGCGGCAGATAATTTAAATAAGTACATCGGTCTTTATTCATACAGGGGTATCTTCGGATGCCCTTTTTTTATGAAGCGCCTTTTGGTCTGTAAATGAGACGCTCCATTTACAAGACTCCAGGAATGCCTTTTTATTTGTAGCGCTTTAGTTTCTGTGTGGGTACTGTCGCTTTCTCTCTACATAATGGGGAGGAAGAGAGGTTATTCTCTTCCTTTTAGCTTGTATGTTGTAGCGTTTTTGGGGGAGAAGGATGGGTTTTTTCTTGTTTCCGTTAGTTTTTTTTAGAATTCCATATCTTTACACCCTTAATGTCGTTTAGTAAATGGGTAAGCTTTTAGGCATTGTATTTGTCGAAAGTTTTTTTTAAAAATCAAGATAATATGAAGGGAATAAAGCGGATAATCGGAGTAGCTTGCCTGGTAGGCTTGGTGCTATCTGAACAGGCGCATGCGCAAAGTGGATATGCTGACGATGCGCTTCGTTTTAGTCAATTTCAAAGTACAGGATCTGCTCGTATATTAGGTCTCGGTGGGGCACAAACTTCGCTCGGAGGGGATATTTCAAATATTCATATGAATCCTGCGGGTCTTGGATTTTTTCGCCGGTCGGAGTTTTCGATCACGGCTGGAGCAGGATCTTGGAATACGGAAACTACTTTCTTACAGCAGCCGCAAGAGGAGCGTAGAGGCATTTTCAACGTGCCTAATTTAAGTGTGGTCATCAGCCGTCCGCGTGAGGGCTTTACAGACTCTGGCTTTCGTGGAGGAACCTTTGGGATAAGTATTAATCGCGTGGCTAATTTTAATAAGCGCTTTGGGTATTTCTCAGATATCGAGGGTAATTCTTCTATCATTGATTTCTTCCTAGCCGATGCTCAGGGGATACCTGAAAACCAGATTGAAAACCGTGGGCTTACCGGAGCAGCGTATCAATCCTTCTTGATAAATCCTATTGCTTTCGACAATCAAGGCAATCCGATAAATAATCCGAATCAATACTTTTCTTTTGTAGGTGGTTTGCCCTTTCAGGATGAATTCGTGGAACAAGAGGGGGGGATTACGCAAACAACCTTTTCTTATGGTGCCAATTTTGGCAATAAGTTGTTTATCGGTGCGGGTTTAGGGATTTCTTCGGTTAATTATCTACGTACAGCTACCTTTAATGAAGAGTTTTTCGGAGAGCCCTTAAATAATATGTCTATTCAGGAGAACCTACGTATCAATGGATTCGGCGTGAATTTAAATGCAGGTATTATTTATAAGCCTATCGATCAGGTGAATTTAGGGTTTAATTTCCAAAGTCCTACTTGGTACCGTCTAAACGAGGAGTACGACGGCCGTATCGTCGCATTTTATGACAACTTCTTTTTCGAGGATGAGGGTATTCGTTTAAACAGAGAGGAAGGCTTGACTCCCTTTGTGATCAGTACCTTCAACTTAAATACGCCGATGCGGCTATCTGCAGGGGGTACTTTCTTTGTGGGGAAAAATGGCTTTATTACCGCGGATGTAGATTATATCGATTATAGCATGAACCGGCTGAATTCACGTGATTTTAATCCGAGTTTGGACAATCAGCAGATCAACACACTTTTCGGTCAGGCGATTAATTTCCGAGTTGGGGGAGAGTTTCGTTATGATATCTTTCGCTTCCGTGGGGGATATGGCCTATACGGTGATCCCTTCGTAAATGACGATTTTGATCGTACGCAGCAGCAGTTTACGGGGGGCGTAGGTGTTCGCTTATCGAAGTTTTATGTGGACTTTGCCTTTATCAGCAATAATTTCAGAGATCTTTATACCTCCTATTCTTTGATCGATGGGGGCCAAGAACTGGGCGCTGTAGCTGAAGTACGTAATGTCATCAATCAGGGCGTGTTAACACTAGGCTTTAACTTCTAAGTGCCGAGGCTTTTTGGTCTACCTTCGGTCTCCCATACGTTCCGCAAGTTTTAGCGGTACCGTCTGGCAGTGTTTATGAGAATTATAAAGTCCCTAACAGTTGGGCGATCACAAACTCAGTGCGGATCTGATCGGCACTGAGTTTTATTTTGGCCTCTTCATAGAAGCGTTCCCGGATGGAGAGTAGATCTTTCAGTTTCATGCGCGCTTCTGCGCTATTTAGCCCGGCGAACATAGGGCGCTGATCACGGGCCTCTTGATGGAGTCTTTGGACGATTTCGTCTGGTTCGACTGCAAGATAAAGGGTCTGAGATGCTTGATTTAAGCGTTCCATATTATCATAAAAGCAGGGCGCCCCTCCTCCGGTCGCGAGTATGAAACTGTCGGTTTGCTCCAGAAACTGCCGAAGGACATCGTGTTCCTTTTGGCGGAAGCCCGCCTCCCCTTCTTCCAAGAAAAGGGTAGGTATGCTCCGTCCATAGGCTGCTTCGATGAGCTGGTCTAGGTCAAAAAAGGGCACTTTAAAGCTTAGGGAAAGCCGCTTGCCAAAGGTGCTTTTGCCGGAGCCCGGCAGGCCAACCAAGCTGATGCGGATCTTTTTTTTCATGGACTTCAGCGCGTAAAGGCCTCGAGTAAGTCGGCCCAAGATGGAAGTGTTCGGTAATGGTACTTCTTCAGGACCGTTCCTTCGTTTAGCAGCAGAAGGCCCGGGTTGGAGCGGATGATGGTTTTTAGGACGGTAGCATCCCCTTGGTAGTAGGTGAAATCCCAGTTTTGGCTTTGGAGGAAAAGCTCGATCTTTTCGGCGGAGTTAGCGGCCAGGACAGCGGGCTGGATTCCGGCTTGCTCGGCTTTTAGGAAAAGTTCTTGGATCTCATTCAGCATTTTACGGTCCATTTTTTCGATATCGGTGATAATAAGGATCGCTTGCTTACCACTCAGGATTTCCGCGGTGTAGTCTCCTTCTGGATTCCATACGGCGAAATCAGCTATTTTAGGCAGCGCTTCCTCATTTGTCAGTAGCATTTCTACGAACGTATAGCTCTCGTCGTCGGGGTACTGCTCGAAGGTATATCGCTCGCCGTCTTTTTCCATGATGTAGGCATACTGTAGGGGTGCTGAGGGAAGCATGGCCTCGGGGATATTAACCCCTTCCTTATAGGCTCTGAAGTCGATAAAAGGTAGGGTATTGATCGCTGTGATGGCGATGATCACGCTGAGCAGGGTGCTAATCCGTGTGGTCCAGAGGGCCCAGGTCGGACTGTTCTTTGGGAGCTGATGGCGGTATATAAACAGGACTCCGATGAGTACGAGCAGGACGATGTCCTTATAGAAGGACTGCCAGGGGGTGAGTTTGATGGCATCTCCGAAGCAGCCGCAATCGGTCACTTTATTGAAATAGGCTGAGTAGAAGGTTAAGAAGGTAAAAAACAGGACCATTGCGCCGAGCGCATAAACGGTAAATCGGAGGCGCGCACCCACTAAGAGCATGACGCCCAGGACTACTTCTGCCACCACCAGGATGACAGCGATTTCCAGCGAGAAGAGTTTAAAAGCACTGAAAAAGCCTGCGATATCAGCAGCGAAGACGTCGAAATATTCCTCCATTTTTATGGCTGTCCCCACCGGGTCGTTAACCTTTATCAGGCCAGAGAAAATAAAGAGGCCGCCTACAAAGAAGCGGATGAGGGTGAGCAAGTACTTAAGCATTTGGGTTTAGTTTAATCAAGCAGAAAACGGCATAATTTAAGATATCCTGATAGTTCGCGACGATCCCTTCGGAGACGAGGGTCTTACCCGCATTGTCTTCGATTTGTTTTACGCGGTAGAGTTTCATCAGGATAATGTCGGTGATGGAGCTGATGCGCATGTCCCTCCAGGCCTCTCCGTAGTCATGGTTTTTTTGGCGCAGCAGCGCCAAGGTCCGATCTACCCAGTGATCGTACCTTTTTTCCAGCTCTTCGTAAGGGATTTCGATGCGGGTGTCCTCCTGAAGGTCCAGCTGTAGAAGCGCGATTAGGCAGTAGTTGATGATGCCCACAAATTCATCTTGAATCGGCTCATTTACTTGCTGGTTGCCCTTCTCCTGAATGCTTCGGATGCGCTGCGCTTTGATGAAAATCTGATCGGTGATAGAGGGGAGCCGGAGGATGCGCCAGGCGGTACCATAATCTTTTGTTTTGTTCGCGAATAATGTTTTACAATGGCTGATAACTTGCGTATATTCGCTTTCCGTATGTGTTCTCAAGGTTTTTTTATTAAATGACGCGGCTAGGTTCCATTTCTACAACTTCGGGAAACGAAGATACTTTATTTCCACGTAAATTTACACTGAATAGCAGAGGAAAACTCCTTATGCTCGATCGCCCTTGGGTGATGGGGATCTTGAATGCCACTCCGGACTCCTTTTATGGGGGCAGTCGGGTTAGTGGTGTGGAAGCGGGGCTCACACAGGCGACGAAGATGCTCGCTGAGGGTGCAGATATCTTGGATGTCGGAGGCTATTCCACCCGTCCAGGCGCTGATGAGGTGACGGAGCAGGAGGAAATCGATCGTACGGCACCGCTGATTCAAGCGATTTTGCAGCGCCATCCCGAGGCTTTGGTGTCCATCGATACCTTTCGTGCGGGGGTGGCGCGTGCGGCATTAGAGCAGGGAGCGCACTTCGTAAATGACGTGTCAGCAGGTCACCTGGATGAGAGGATGCTGTCGACAGTAGCGGCTTTTCGCGTTCCCTACATCGCGATGCACATGCGTGGGAATCCACAAACGATGCAAAGCCTCACCTCCTATGAAGATTTGCTCCAAGAAATGCTCTTGTATTTCGCACAGGTTCAGGAACGCTGCGGGCAGGCCGGCATACATGATGTTATTTTTGACCCAGGCTTTGGCTTCGCCAAAACATTAGAACAGAATTATGAAATTTTAAGACATTTAAATACTTTCCCGAAACTCCTTGGCCCGATTTTAGTTGGCATTTCAAGAAAGTCTATGATTTACAGGGTTATAGATACAGATGCTGAAGGTGCTTTAGCTGGAACGACCGCTTTACACATGGTGGCGCTACAGCAGGGGGCGAACGTTCTTCGGGTACATGATGTTTTAGAGGCAGTACAGACGATAAAATTATTTAAGACGCTATATTCTTGACACTTTTATTTAAAATAGGATTTTTAGAGATTTCCCTTGTCAATGTCATTGACATACTGCTTGTGAGTGCCTTGATGTATCAGGTATACAAGCTTCTAAAGGGGAGTGTGGCCATAAAAATATTTTTAGGCTTCCTGTCGCTGTATTTAATCTACCTGATGGTAAATGCCCTACGGATGGAGCTGCTATCCGTCATTTTAGGACAGTTTATGGGGGTAGGGGTAATCGCAGTGATCATCATCTTCGCCCCTGAGATTCGGAAATTCCTGATGATCGTAGGAAGGACTTCTTTCCTTTCGAATGAGAATATATTAAAGGAGCTGCTGTTTTGGCGCAAGCGCGAGACGCAGGCCTTTAATATCAGTCCCATTATCGATGCGACTAAATCCCTGTCCGGTTCTAATACAGGCGCGCTCATCGTTCTTTCCCGCAATTCTGAGTTGAAATTTTACGCTGAGAGTGGTGATTTAATCGATGCGGTGGTCTCGAAGCGCCTTTTGATTTCCATCTTCAATAAATATTCCCCTCTACATGATGGGGCCGCCATCATCTATAACGGAAAGGTGAAGGCTGCCCGCTGTATTTTGCCCGTCACCGAGCGTGATGTCCCCGCACAGTTTGGCCTGCGTCACCGTGCGGCCATCGGCATGTCGGAGGCCACCGAAACGCTCGTACTGATTGTGTCGGAAGAGACGGGACAGGTGTCGCTGACGAAAAATGGCAAGCTTCTCCATAACCTCTCTTTTCAGGAGCTAAGAGAAATGCTGAATGACTACTTGACAGGAGTGGATGTGGATGACAAGTTCGAGCCCATCGCTGCCTTCGAAGGGAAAAAGCAGAAAACACTCTAAATCGAAAATGTTAGGTGCACCTATAAAAAAAGCAGATCTTGTAACAAACCTGCTTTTTTTATCATGCGTAACGTGTATGTGATCTGGTGAAAACCAGCCATTTTTTATGCCTGCGCAGTGTTCGCTTTTTCCCCGATTACTCCGAGTTCTTGTCCGGCTTCGATAAAGGCGGCGATGGCAGCATCCAAATGCTCCTGCTCGTGAGCTGCGGATAATTGTACGCGAATACGTGCTTCTCCTTTAGGGACGACCGGATAGTAGAAGCCGATGACATAAACGCCTTTTTCGAGTAGCTTCTCCGCCATTTGTTGGGAAAGCTTCGCATCGTACAGCATGATCGGGACGATGGCGTGCTCGCCAGGCTTGATATCAAATCCTGCCGCTTCCATTTTCTGGCGGAAATAGCGGGTGTTGGCTTCCAGTTTGTCGCGCAGCGATGTGCTTTCCATCAGCAGGTCAAACACCTTTAGGGAAGCGCCTGTGATGCTGGGTGCCAGCGTGTTGGAGAACAGATAAGGACGGGAGCGCTGACGGAGCATGTCGATTATTTCTTTTCTTCCGGAGGTAAAACCCCCTGAGGCACCCCCAAGGGCTTTACCTAGCGTGCCCGTAATGATGTCGATTTTTCCCATGACCCCACAGTGTTCATGCACTCCACGACCTGTTTTGCCCATAAATCCAGTGGAGTGGCATTCATCAGACATGACGAGCGCCTGGTACTTTTCTGCGAGCGCTACGATTTTATCTAGCTGGGCGATGGTGCCATCCATAGAGAAGACTCCGTCTGTGACTATAATTTTGTTTTGAGCGCCTTTGGCCTCGGCCGCCTGCAGCTGCGCCTCCAGGTCCTCCATGTCATTATGCTTATACCGGAAACGCATCGCCTTACACAGGCGCACGCCGTCGATGATGGAGGCATGGTTCAGGGCATCTGAGATGATGGCATCTTCAGGGCCCAGGATGGGTTCGAACACACCTCCATTCGCATCGAAAGCGGCTGCATATAAAATAGTGTCTTCGGTGCCTAAAAATTCCGAAATTTTCGCTTCTAACGCTTTATGGATGTCCTGCGTACCGCAAATAAATCGGACGGAGGATAGGCCAAAGCCATGGGTATCTATGGCACGCTTAGCAGCCTCGATCACCTCGGGGTGAGAAGAGAGTCCGAGGTAATTATTAGCACAAAAATTCAGTACTTCCTGGCCACTTTCTAATCGGATGCGAGCAGCCTGAGGGGAGGCGATCACACGTTCCCGCTTGTAGAGGCCTGCTGCTTCGATTTCTTTTAACTCTTGTTGTAATTTGGGTTTTAGGGTATCAAACATAAAGGATGCTTTTTAAGTCTTATTTAGATAAACTGATTATTCCCAGCAGGGTTCCGCTCCATAGAGATTTCCCACAGAATCATCGGAAGTGCATGAAAATTGAGGATAAATCTTTAATTTTGTTCTAAAATATTCCCAAATATACGAAAAATTCTGCTCATAATCTGCGTTAGGAGTAGGGTCTAGAAAAGAGAGAAATGGATAAAATCTTGGTTATCGGGGCGGGGGGGCAGCTAGGCTCTGAGCTCACCCAGGCGCTGGCCGCCACCTATGGCGCGGAGCAGGTCATCGCTACGGACATTAATGCCCAAGCGGCCTCAAAATTTGATTTCTGCGTATTTCGCACCTTGGATGTCATGGATCAGCGAGCCGTTCGGGAGCTGATCGTGCAGGAAAAAGTGAGTCAGATCTACCACCTAGCAGCGGTACTCTCTGCTGTGGGAGAAAAAAAGCCACTCTTCGCCTGGCAGCTGAATATGGACAGCCTACTTTACATTTTAGAGCTGGCCCGCGAGCTGAAGCTGGATAAGGTGTACTGGCCTTCTTCCATCGCTGTCTTCGGTCCGAACACCCCGAAGCAGCAGACCCCACAGTACTGTGTAAAGGAGCCGAACACGGTATATGGTATTTCTAAGCAGGCAGGCGAGCGCTGGTGTGAATACTACTTTCAAAAGTACCATGTCGACGTGCGTAGCTTGCGCTACCCGGGACTAATCGGCTACAAGGCGCTACCCGGAGGTGGAACCACGGACTATGCGGTGGATATCTACCATAAGGCTATCGCTGGTCAACATTTCGAATCATTTTTACGGGCAGATAGCGCCCTGCCGATGATGTACATGCCCGATGCCATCAAGGCTACCTTAGACCTGATGCATGCGCCGCGTGAGCAGGTACGCGTGCGTTCCAGTTATAATGTCGGCGCCATGAGCTTCACGCCAGAGGAGATCTATGCCGCCATAAAGGCGCATCATCCTGAGTTCACGATTTCTTATGCACCGGATTTTCGCCAAGCGATCGCCGACTCCTGGCCGGATAGCATCGACGATACAGTGGCACGTAGGGACTGGGGCTGGTCGCCAAAGTATGATTTAGCAGCCATGACGCAAGATATTTTAACCCATCTGCCGCACATGCGTTTCGAAACTTCGGACATATAAAGGAGGTTTTGGCCCGCGGGCCAAAGCAATAAGCACCGTCAACTTCCACCCAAGCAGGGAAGGAGGCTGAAAAAACCAAAAAAAGAGGAATGTCCGGGTGGCCTTCCTTTTTTTTGTATCGCCCGGAAGAAGGAGGGTGGGCTATTGGAAAGTGAGGGCTGTATTGGAGAGGGCGGACATTCTGTGTACCTTTGGGAAAAAAATCGGCAGGCATGATTTCAGTAGATCAGATTACGGTAGAGCACGGTGGCCAGGCACTTTTTAGTGAGGTCTCTTTTTCGATAAACGAGAACGATAAAATCGCCCTGATGGGCAAAAATGGGGCGGGAAAGTCCACCATGATGAAAATCATTGCAGGCATCGCCAAGCCTACGCGCGGGCAGGTGTCCGCTCCGAAAGAGGCTGTAATCGCCTATTTACCTCAGCACCTGCTCACCTCCGATGACTGCAGTGTTCGCGATGAAGCGGCGAAGGCCTTCGCTTCGTACCTGGCCATGAAAGCGGAGATCGACCGCCTGAATGAGGAGCTCACCGTGCGCACTGACTACGATTCTGAGGAATATTATGCCATTATCGAGAAGGTGTCGGAGCTGAGTGAAAAGTTTTATGCCATCGAGGAAGTCAACTATGAAGCGGAGGTAGAGAAAGTGCTGCTTGGGCTGGGATTCCTTCGGGAGGATTTAGATCGGCCTACAGATACTTTTTCAGGAGGCTGGCGCATGCGGATCGAGCTGGCGAAAATCCTGCTGCAAAAGCCTGACTTGATTTTGCTGGATGAGCCTACAAACCACTTGGATATCGAATCGATACAGTGGTTAGAGGAGTTTTTAAAGGAACGGGCTAAGGCGGTCATCGTGATTTCCCATGACCGTGCCTTCGTGGATGCGATCACAAATCGGACGATCGAGGTCACGCTGGGTAGAATATATGACTATAAAGCGAATTACTCCCATTATCTTACGCTACGTCAGGAGCGCCGAGAGCAGCAGCAAAAGCATTTCGAGGAGCAGCAAAAGTTCATCGCAGAAACCACGCAGTTTATCGAGCGCTTTAAGGGGACCTACTCCAAGACCCTTCAGGTGCAGTCTCGGGTGAAGATGCTGGAAAAATTAGTGCCTGTGGAGGTGGATGAGGTGGATAGTTCTGCTTTGCGCCTGCGCTTCCCCCCATCGCCGCGCTCAGGCAAGTATCCGCTTATCGTGGAAGAGCTCAGTAAAAGCTATGGTACGCATGTCGTTTTCCAACAGGCCAGCATGATCATCGAGCAGGGCCAGAAAATCGCTTTTGTAGGGAGAAATGGGGAAGGAAAATCCACCATGATTAAAGCCATTATGGGCGAAATCCCTTTTGAGGGCAAATGTGAGCTGGGCCATAATGCGAAAATCGGCTACTTTGCACAGAATCAGGCCTCGCTGTTAGACGAAAGCTTGACGGTCTTCGAGACGATCGACCAGCTGGCAGTAGGTGAGATTCGAACGAAGATAAAAGATATTTTAGGGGCTTTTCTTTTCCGGGGCGATGCCATAAATAAAAAGGTGAAGGTGCTTTCCGGGGGTGAAAAAACCCGTTTGGCCATGATCAAGCTCCTTTTGGAACCGGTCAACTTTCTGATACTGGATGAGCCGACGAATCACCTGGACATGCGGACGAAGGATATCATAAAAGATGCCTTAAAAGCCTTCGATGGGACGCTTATCGTGGTCTCCCATGATCGGGATTTTCTGGATGGCCTGGTCGAAAAGGTCTTTGAGTTCGGACAAAAGCGCGTGCGCGAGCATTTCGAGGACATCAATGGCTTCCTCCGCGCGAAAAAGATGGAAAACCTAAAAGAAGTAGAACGCAAGAGCTGAGGAGGAACAAATCGGAAGGCCGGATAGTTGTATAGACACGAATTAAGATCTAAACCAATTATTATGGCACAACAGCAAGCCTTATTAGCGCCCCTAGACATGGGGCCGATTGCGTTAGCGAACCGGGTCGTGATGGCTCCGATGACGCGTAGCCGCGCCGCTAATCCCGAGAAAGCACCTTTTGATATACATGCCACCTATTACCGGCAGCGTGCTTCTGCCGGTTTACTGATAACAGAGGGCGCCCAGATTTCGGAGCGTGCGGTGGGCTATATCAACACGCCCGGCATCCACACGGACGCTCAAGTGGCCGGCTGGAAGCAGGTAACGGAGGCGGTACATGCCGAGGGGGGCAAGATTTTTATCCAGCTGTGGCATGTAGGCCGTATGTCCCATCCTGATTTTCATGGCGGGGAGCTGCCTCATGCGCCTTCGGCTATAAATCCAAATGCTAAATCATTTACCCCAGAAGGGTTTAAGGATACGGTGACACCCAAGGAGATGAGTCTGGAAGAAATCAAGCAGACCGTTTTTGACTATCAGCAGGCGGCTAAGCGTGCGATGGAGGCGGGATTCGATGGAGTGGAAATTCATGCTTCTAACGGATACCTGCTGCATCAGTTTTTCAGTCGTACGTCGAATAGCCGCGTGGATGCGTACGGAGGTTCGATCGAAAACAGGGCGCGGATCCTTTTTGAGGTGATCGATGCGATCAAAGAAGTGATGCCGGAAGAGCGCATTGGCGTACGCCTAAACCCCTCTCTGCACGGTATTTTCGGGATGACACTCGATGAGGAAACGATTCCAACTTTCGACTATATCATCGAGTCCTTAAATCGCTATACCTTAGCTTATTTACACCTTTCAGAGCCTTTTAATGATGTGTCGGAGGTGCCACACGCTGAGCCGCAGATCGCACAGCGGTACCGCCCCGTTTATAAGGGAACGCTGATCATCAATGCTAATTTCGATCAGGAAAGAGGGAATCGCTACATTTTAGAAGGACTGGCAGACGCAGTAGCTTATGGTAAGCCTTTTATTTCGAATCCGGATTTAGTGGAGCGCTTCGCGCAAAACGCGCCCTTAGCGGAATGGGATGAATCTACGTTTTACACTCCTGGGGCCAAAGGATTCACCGATTACCCCAGCCTACAGGAAGCGGCTGCGGCGAAAGGATGACGCATAGCAGAATAGAATGAAAAAAACCTTGGCGGATGTAAGTCGCCAAGGTTTTTTTTCGTCTAACCGTTCCGGCTTGAAAGCCTGCAGGTAGCCTTTATTTTTTACCTAATTTTGTTCCGCTAGCTTCGCTTTTATCGCCTCGGGGTCGAAGCCTAGGGTGATGCTACCATCCGGATAAGCGATAATGGGACGCTTTATCATGCTGCTTTTATCGGCCAGCACTTTTAGTGCACCTAGCTCATCCTCCACGGAGGCTTTAGCCGCAGCATCCAGTTTTCGATAGGTCATGCCTTTTTTGTTGATGACAGCCTCAAGTCCTGTTTTACCGATAAATTCACGGAGAAGGTCTTCGCTAGGGGCAGCTTTTTTATAGTCGATAAACTCATAGTCCACACCCTCTTCTGCTAAAAAGTCAAAGGTCTTTTTCATGGTGGAACAGTTTTTTATTCCATAAACTTTAAGTGTCATGTGTGTAGTTTTGGTTAGTCTTAAATAAAACGGCTTTGGCCACCGAAATGTTCGGTGCAGGTCTACTCCTTTGCCATTGCCAATTGGCTTTGGCGCAGCAGAAATGGCTGCTTAGCACCAGAAGAAAAGCCCGCTGTACCCGAGAGCTTGTCGTTTAAAAGTAGTTATTTCCTCTGTCTCCTCGTGTTTTATATGCTTTCTAAAAGCCTTTTGTGTATATTTCCAAAAATGTGTTTGTAGATGGAGACCCCAGCCGAAGACTATCCCCTCTTTGCAGATCCTATACCAGCTCCTGCTGAGCATGCGCACTGTTTAAACTGTGGGCATCGCTTTGTGCCTCAGGCAAAATTCTGCGCCCACTGTGGCCAGGGAAATAAGCCACGGCGCTTACGAATAGGTCTGCTGCTGAGTGATTTTTTAGAAGGCTATATGAACTGGGAAGGCAAGTTGTGGAAGACCTTTCCGCTGCTTTTCTTTCGGCCCTGGCAGCTGACCATCGCATTTCTATATGGACGTCGGAAGCGCTACATTCATCCTGCGCGGCTTTACTTATTTACCTCACTCTTTTATTTTTTTATGGTGAGCCTCTTGATCCCCACAGATGTTATCGATACTGCATTTCAGCGTGCGGATGCACTTGGAATTCAAATTGGTGGAGACGATGCTACAGACGCAGCTCCAGGAGAGGAGAGGTCAGGTTTCGGCTCTACCCAGCAGCGGTATTTTTATCTACGACAGCGAGCGATAGATCCAGATGTTTCACTGGAAGCCTTTCAGGAAAGCCTGGCAGAAAATATAGGCTGGGAAATCAGCTATACGCCGTACGTGTCCGCTGAAGGTTTGCGCCGTTTTTTTGCTAACAGCAGTACTTATGTGGGAAATGTTCTGCGCAACTTGCCCCTGATGATGTTTGCGCTCCTGCCCATCTTTGGTTTTTTACTCGTGCTCATGCTTTGGAGGCGCCCCTTTTTCTTCGCCGACCATATCGTGCATGCATTCCATATCCACGCTTTCGCTTACTTCTACTATGGTTTGGCATTTATTTATAGCTATGTAGGTTGGCTCGGATCGGACTATGCCTTGCTTTTTTCATTTTTATGGGTGAGCCTCTTGGGCTTTCGTTCGTTAAAAAAAGTGTACCGACTGGGCTTTTGGGCCACCACATGGCGTTTTATAGTTCTGGGCACTTTGTACGGGACGGCCCTGTCTGTAGCGCTAGGTTTGGTCTTTTGGCTGACGTTCCGGTACCAGTAGGGTGAAGGCTATAGGGGCTGTTTTTTTTGCCCGAAGGGCAAAGGGAAAGCGCCTCTCCCCTTTTCCGTTGGCTTCTCCTAGGAGGGGCTTGCAAAAGAAAAAAGAGGGAGGCGCTTGCTGTGTCTGTTCGGGCTATGTGGGGGGCTTATTCCCACTCGATCGTCGCGGGCGGCTTCGAGGAAATGTCGTAGACGACGCGGTTCACGCCTTTTACACGGTTGATGATTTCGTTTGAGATTTTTCCGAGGAATTCGTAAGGCAGGTGGATCCAGTCAGCGGTCATGCCATCTACAGAGCCAACGGCGCGAAGTGCCACCACTTTTTCGTAGGTACGTTCATCCCCCATCACACCTACAGACTGAATCGGAAGGAGGATTGCTCCTGCTTGCCAAACCTGATCGTAGAGGCCATGATTTTTTAGGCCATCGATAAAGATACGGTCCACTTCTTGGAGTGTCTTTACCTTTTCGGCGGTGATGTCACCGAGGATGCGGATAGCCAGTCCGGGACCCGGGAAAGGGTGGCGACCGATGATCGTTTCAGCGATGCCGAGGGCGCGACCTACTTCGCGGACTTCGTCTTTAAAGAGCGTGTTTAAAGGTTCTACCACTTCTAGTTTCATGAAATCGGGAAGGCCACCCACGTTATGATGGGACTTGATGGTGGCAGAAGGACCTTTAACCGAAACGGATTCGATGACGTCAGGATAGATGGTACCCTGGCCGAGGAATTTAACACCTTCAATTTTATTCGCCTCATCGTCGAATACCTCGATAAAGGCATTACCGATGGCTTTACGTTTGGTTTCAGGGTCGCTAATATCTTTTAGAGCGGCATAGAAGCGGTCTTTGGCGTCCACGCCGATCACATTTAGCCCCATGTCCTTATAAGAGTCGAGGACTTCTTCGAATTCATTTTTGCGCAGCAGGCCATTGTCTACGAAAACGCAGGTCAGCTGGCTGCCGATAGCTTGGTGGATGAGGGTAGCGGCCACGGAGGAATCCACCCCGCCGGAAAGGCCCATGACCACTTTATCACTGCCGATGCGCTCCTTCAGGGCGGCTACTGTAGTTTCGATGAAGAGGTCTGAAGTCCAGTCTTGGCTGCAGCCGCAGATGCCTACCACGAAATTACGGAGGAGATTTTTACCTTCCAGGGAGTGTGTTACCTCTGGGTGAAACTGGATGCCAAAGGTCTGTTCGTTTTTCACTTTAAAGGCGGCTACTGCTACGGCGCTGGTGCTGGCGATGATTTCGAAGCCTTCAGGCAGGGCCTTGATCGTATCTCCATGCGACATCCACACCTGAGAGCCATGCGTCATTTCCTTTAGGAGTTCCTGATGCTGATCCAAGTGATCGAGTGTCGCACGACCATATTCACGAATTTCTGAGGGGAGCACTTCTCCACCATACTGTTGCGCTAAAAGTTGGGAGCCATAGCATACGCCCAGCAGGGGGAGTTTTCCACGGAAAAGGTCTAAGTTGACATAAGGTGCATCAGCATCACGTACGGAGCAGGGGCTACCGGAAAGGATAATGCCTTTGGTCTCGGGGCCGATCTCCGGGATCGCGGTGTAGGGGTGAATTTCACAGTACACATTCAGTTCTCGCACGCGACGTGCGATGAGCTGGGTGTATTGGGATCCAAAGTCGAGGATAAGAATTTGTTCTGCCATGCGCAAAGGTACATAAGCCCAGTGAAAGGGAAAAAGAAAGGGCTAAAAAACGGGAGGATATTTTGTTTTCGCAGCCTGGTTTCTGCCAGGGGATTCCTCTATGCCTAATCAGGTGGGGGGGGGGAGGTGGCTGCTGCCAGCGCTCAGGCTTCTGCTTCTGGCTCAGTTTCTTCTTTGGCGTCTACTTGTTCTCCTTCGAAGAGGGTTTCCAGCGGGACGGCATGGCGTCCTTTTACTTCATTCAGGTAGCGGGCGAATGCATGGGTGCTTCCATGGGTCAGGTAAATGGTTTCGGCGCCGGTGGCCTCGATGGCTTGGTTTAAACCTTCCCAGTCGGCATGATCGGAGAGCACAAAGCCCGCATCGGCAGCTTTGCGCCTGCGCGTCCCCCTGATGTTCATCCAGCCTGAACAGATGCCTGTCCGGTAGGGGGAGAATTTTTTCGCCCAGGGGCTGTTCATGGCGGCGGGAGGGGCGATGATGCAGGCGCTTTTAAAGGCTGTTTTCGGGGTATCTCGGGTGATGAGGGTAGCCTCAGGAAGTGGTATGCCGTTTTGTTTGAGGGCCTCATTCGTATGGTGGATGGCTCCATGGACGAAGATAGGTCCTATACTCGAGTCCAGGTGTTTGAGGATGCGCTGGGCCTTGCCGAGGGAGTAGGCGAAGAGCAGAACATTATAGCCTGCAGCGGCCTGCGTGGCCCACCAACTGTTTATTTCCTGCATAAGTTGCTCCTGAGGGGGCCACTTATAGATCGGGAGTCCGAAGGTACATTCGGACACGAACTCGTGGCAGGGCACCGGTGTAAAGGGAGTAGCCAGTCCATCGGCTTCTACTTTATAGTCACCACTGACCACCGCCACGCGACCTTTATGGCTCAGTCTGATTTGGGCGGAGCCCGGAATATGCCCCGCGGGATGCAAGCTGATCTCCACGCCCTGTCGGTAGATGGACTGGGCATAGGGGAGTGTTTCCAGTGTAATCTCCGCGCCGAGGCGCAATTTCATCACTTCGCGGCTATCTTCATGCGCTAGGTAGTGTTTCATGCCATAGCGAGCGTGGTCGGCATGGGCATGGGTAATAACGGCGCGCTCTACGGGCCTCCAGGGGTCGATGTAGAGGTCTGCGGGGGGGCAGTATAAACCTTCTGGGCGGAGTTCGAGAAGCGGGCTCTGCATGGTTTAGATAACGGAAAGGGGGCGGTCCGGTTTCGGGTAGCTCAGGCGCGCCAGGCGCTGTCCGGTGTAGTACTCGTCTAGCCCACTCACGGTCACGGTTTCGAGCGCTTGGAGGTCGATGGAGCCATCCTCACGCAGCCCTTTTTCGGCGATAAAAACATGTTCGATGGCCCCCACCACGAGCACGGTGCCATTGACGGCCAGGGTCTGATGTTCCACGTAGCGGCAGGCTACTTGCAGGGGGCTTTGGTCGACAAAGGGCGCTTCGAAATCGGCTTTATAGGCTTCTGTAAGTCCCGTGGCGGCGAACTCGGAGCCTTCATAGCGGGCCGCAGTCTGGTGCGCGGCCTGGTAGAAGGCGGGCGTGACATGATTTAGCGTAAAGGCCTTAGTAGCCAAAATGTTCTCTAGTGTATGGCGAACTACTGTATGCGGACGGAAGAGGATGCCGACCAGTGGGGGCGAAGCCCCAATGTGAAAGACCTGGGAAAAAGGGGAGAGATTGGTCAGGCCTTTATCACTTTTCGTTCCGATCAGGTTCAGGCTTTTGTAGCCGGAAAGGCCATTAATAAAGTCCCTCCGAAAATCAGAGGGACCAGATAAAAGGGTGTCTTTCGTGTAGTGTAGCATGGGTTTATCGGGCGATAGCTTCCTCTATAGATTCGCAGTAGGCGATGTCTAGTTGGTCGATGATATTTTCCGGGTTTTGGGCCATGATTTGTGCTTTGGCGATCTGCACCATTTTTTCGAACCACTTTTCTCCCGGTAGAATTTTACGATGCTGCTGGAGGCCATAGACCAGCATATCTTTCTTCCAGTGCAAGAAGTACCATTCCATGCTCGGCTGGTGAAAGGCACGTAGCGCGCGCTTATCAAAGATAAACTTGCTATAGCCCCCCTCTTTAATAGTTTCGCTGAGGGTATTAAAGGTTTCTTTAAAATCCTCTATCGGCACATAGTCTGCCAGCAGGGTACAGATGATGATACCCTTTTCATCGTTTTTATAGGCTTTCGAGTAACGCCCTTCGAATATGAGTTCGAAATCTTTTATTTCCTGTATTTCTGTAGGTGAATTCATGATTTTCAAGCAGTTTTAATGGAAAGACCTATTTTTAGATTGCTTTTGCTTTTCTACTGAGGTTACCCCAATTATTAGGACAGTTTTTATTTATGATTAAATTTACAAAAGCCAGTTGAGTTTTCCATATTTCCACACCTGAAAATTTTTTTTTAGATTTTCAGAAGGTGTGGGAATGTGGGAAACTCATTTCAGGCT